>JANRMO010000012.1:0-110169 GCA_040981105.1 Nitrospiraceae bacterium | reverse complement strand
AAGCATCCAAGGTCGCGCTGGTCGCCGCGATGCGCAAGCTGCTGACCATTCTCAATGCGATGGTACATCATGGGACTCCATGGCAACCGGCCGCTGCACGGAGAGCTTGACATTCAAGACAGTTGCTCGGCCTCTCGGGGGCTCCGCGTGCCTGTCTCGTCGGCGTCTTGGCGGTTTCGTCACGAACTGCCATGAGTAGGGTGGGCTAGCGCGCCATGAGTGCAGGAATCGGATTCGTGTTTCCCGGGCAGGGGTCCCAATCGGTCGGCATGGGACGCCTTTTTTACGAGGCATCTGAAGCCGCCCGCCGAACGTACGAGGAAGCGTCCGCCGTGCTCGGATACGACGCGGCCGCCCTCTGTTTCGAGGGCCCGGCGGAACGTCTCAACCTGACGGAGTTCACGCAACCGGCCCTGCTGACCGCGAGCATCGCGGCCTGGCGCGCCTGCGCCTTTGACGGCATCCAGGCGGTCGCGGTGGCCGGGCATAGTCTGGGAGAATATACGGCGTTGGTTGCGGCCGGTGCGGTTTCATTCCGTGATGGGGTGTCGTTGGTTCAAAAAAGAGGGCGCTATATGGCTGAATCGGTCCCGGCCGGGACAGGATTGGTAGCGGCCCTGCTGGGATTGTCGCCGGAACTGACAGAGGCTGCCTGTAAGGAAGCCTCCTCGGTCGGCCTGGTGGCGCCGGCCAATTTTAATTGTCCCGGACAGATCGTCATCGCCGGAGAAAAGGCCGCCGTGGAACGGGCGATCGAATTGGCCAAGGCCAAAGGAGCCAAACGGGCCTTGCCGCTTCCCGTGAGCGTGCCGGTTCATACCCCTTTGATGAAGCGCGCGGCGGATCGTCTGGCACAGGACTTGGCGGCCTCGCATTGGAACGATCTTCAAGCTCCTCTGGTGAACAACGCCGATGCAGCCGTAATCCGGTCGTCTTCTGACATTCAGCCCTCGTTGGTCAAGCAATTGCCGTCGCCGGTCCGTTGGGAGGAATCCGTCCGGAAGATGGCGGCCATGGGCGTGACGACCTTCGTCGAAGTGGGACCCGGCACCGTGCTCACGGGCTTGATCAAACGCATCGTCCCGGATGCCACCATCTTTAATGTCCAGGACCCGGCCTCGCTGGACGCCACTCGCGCTGCGCTGGAGGCTCGAGCCTCTGCGTGAAACCGTTCGATTGCACACGATCGCCATTCACGAATCAGTCTTATGGGTTGCATGCTGATTGACAAAGGAAGAGTTACATGTCGTCTTTGACAGGGAAAGTCGCCATCGTCACGGGGGCCGCTCAAGGGATCGGCCGCGCCATTGCTGAAACGCTCGCGCGCCACGGAGCAGATATTGTGGTGGCCGATATGGACCCAGGTCGGGCCGAAGATACCGCCGCGGCCATCGTCCAGCTCGGGCGTCGAGCCCTGACGGTGAAGGTGAACGTCGCGAACTGGGAAGAGGTCAAGGAGATGACCGACCGGGTCGTGAAGGACTGGAGCAAAGTCGATATCTTGGTCAACAACGCTGGGATTACGCGAGACGGGTTGCTGTTGCGTATGCGCGAGGAGGATTGGAATCTGGTTCTCCAGGTAAACCTGACCGGGACGTTCTACTGTACCAAGGCCGTGCTGATGCCGATGACGAAACAACGGTACGGCCGGATCGTCAATATCGCCTCGATCGTCGGGGTAATGGGCAACGTGGGCCAGGCAAACTATGCGGCCTCCAAGGGTGCGGTGATCGGCTTTACCAAAACCGCCGCGCGGGAATATGCCAGTCGAAACGTGACGGTCAATGCCGTGGCACCGGGCTTCATCGACACGCCGATGACGCAGAGCCTGTCGCCGGATGTCAAGGAGCAGTTGCAAAAGCAGATCCCGCTTGGACGGCTCGGCCAGCCGGCGGATATTGCGGAAGCGGTCCGATTCCTGGTATCGGATGAGGCTGGCTACGTGACCGGTCAGGTCCTGCACGTGAACGGCGGCATGTTGATGGTGTAATTCCAGGCACCTGTCGGAGGAAATCTTGTGCGGCGATGAGTTGGTTGCCGCGAGTGAGTTGGAGCAACAGGAGGGAGATGTTATGGCAGACGAGGGACGCAAAGCGACGACGGTGGACGAGCGGGTCAAGAAGATCATTGCGGAGCAGCTCGGGGTCGAGGAAGATGAAGTGACTCCGGAAGCGTCGTTCGTCGAGGACCTTGGCGCCGACTCGCTCGATACGGTCGAGCTGGTCATGGCGCTGGAGGAGGAATTCGAGATCGAAATCCCCGACGAGGACGCCGAAAAAATTCTCACGGTGGGCAAAGCGCTCGACTATATTAAAGAGAAGGTCTGAGAAGACGGCGGAGCTCGTATGAACCAGGTGGGAGCACAACGGCGTGTGGTGGTGACCGGCTTGGGGGCGGTGACCCCGTTGGGCACCGGCGTGGAAAAGACCTGGAATGCCATCTGTGCCGGGCAATCGGGCATCGCCCGCATTGCGCGCTTTGACCCTGCCGGGTATGACGCGCAGATTGCCGGCGAGGTCAAGGACTTCGATCCTGCCCAGTTCATCGAGAAGAAAGAGATCAAGAAGATGGACACGTTCATCCACTATGCCGTCGGCGCTGCCCAGATGGCGGTGGATGACGCCGGATACAAAGTCGCTCCGGAAGAGGCGACCCGCGTCGGGGTCTATATCGGATCGGGGATCGGCGGTCTGGGGTCCATCGAGTATTACGGCAAGGTGCTCAAGGAAAAAGGGCCGGGGCGCGTCTCCCCCTTTTTTATTCCTATGACCATCATCAACCTGGCTTCAGGCCAGGTTGCGATCCGCATGGGGGCCAAGGGCCCGAATTCCTGTGCGGTCACGGCCTGCGCGACCGGCAACCATTGCATCGGCGATGCGTTCCGGCTCATCCAGCGGGATGAAGCGGACGTGATGGTTGCGGGCGGAGCCGAGGCGGCCATCACTCCGCTCGGCGTTGCCGGATTCGCGTCCGCCAAGGCTTTGTCGTTTCGAAACGATGAGCCGACCAGAGCCAGCCGTCCGTTCGACCGAGACCGTGATGGCTTTGTGCTGGGCGAGGGCGCGGGGGTGTTGGTGTTAGAGGAATTGGAGCATGCGCGCCGGAGAGGCGCCCGGATCTATGCCGAGGTGATCGGCTACGCAATGAACAGCGATGCCTACCACATCACGGCGCCTCCCGAAGAAGGGGAGGGGGCCGTGCGCTGTATGGAATTAGCGCTCAAGGATGCGGGGATCGCCAAGAACCAGGTTGGATACATCAACGCGCATGGAACATCCACGATGGCGGATGCCATCGAGACCAAGGCGATCAAACAGGTATTCGGAGAGCAGGCCTATAGGATTCCGGTCAGCTCGACGAAGTCGATGACCGGGCATCTGCTGGGGGCTGCGGGAGGGATTGAGGCGATATTCTCGATTCTGGCGATTCACCACGGCCTGTTACCCCCGACGATCAATCTAGAACATCCAGATCCAGTCTGCGACCTGGACTATGTACCGAACAAGGTTCGGCCCGCGTCACTGTCGGTGGCCTTATCGAACTCGTTTGGCTTCGGCGGGGTCAATGCCTGCGTTCTGTTCCGGCGCATGAGCGCATGATACGCCGCATCTCCTTCCTTTCTATACGGACATGACGACATGGACAGGCGGAACGGCATTGACGCCGCGCTGGGCTATGTGTTCCGCCAGCCGGCCTGGCTCGACGAAGCGCTGACTCACAAGTCGTTTCTCAACGAACAACGGCTGAAATCCGGACGGCATAACGAGCGGCTCGAGCTGCTGGGTGATACGGTGCTGGCGCTTGTCGTCACCGATTATCTTATCGATCGGTTCCCGCATCTCGACGAGGGCCGGCTTTCGAAACTGAAGGGCCATTTGGTGAGCGCTCAGGTCCTGGCCAAAGCGGCTCAGCGTCTGGATCTAGGACGGTTTCTCAGGCTCGGTCGAGGAGAAGAAGCCACGCAAGGTCGCGAGAAGCAGTCGGTGTTGGCCGATGCGTTCGAAGCGGTGTTGGCCGCAATCTATCGGGACGGCGGGCTTGACGCGGCGCGGGCGTTCGCGTTACGCGTGTTGCAGGCGGAGCTGCTGGCGCTGGATCAGACCGGCGGCCGGCCGACTCAGGAGGACTTCAAGACTCAGCTCCAGGAATATTGCCAGCGCCGTCTCGACATGTTGCCACACTACCACGTGACCGCTGAATCGGGCCCCGACCATCGAAAGGTGTTCGAGGTGGAACTCACCATCGGTGGGCGGGCATATGGGGTTGGACATGGTCATACCAAGAAAGCGGCGGAGCAAGCGGCTGCTCGCGAGGCCTTGAGCCGCCTCGGAGAGGAAGACGGAACGCCGATTCTCGACTGAGAACCATCGCAGCAAGACCACAAGCAATCTCGAGTCAACAAACAGGGAGGAAAGGATGGCGACCATCATCAAAGGACTCGGCATCGCATTCATGGCGGGGGGCTTGGTCATGGGAGGAATCTTCTCGGGACCGGTCGCAGAGGCGGCGGATTCTTCCAAGCAGGCCACGCGGGCGCTCATTAAAACCAAACACGGCGAGATCGAGCTCAAGTTTTTCCCGGATGTGGCCCCGAACCATGTCGAGAATTTCGTCAAATTGGCGAAATCCGGATTCTATAACGGGACCATCTTTCATCGCGTCATTCCCGGCTTTATGATTCAAGGTGGAGATCCTAACACCAAGGACCTGTCCAAGAAAGATACCTATGGAATGGGTGGGCCTGGGTACAACGTGAAAGCCGAGTTTAACGAGATTCCGCACAAGCGAGGCATCGTCTCGATGGCTCGGTCGGCGGATCCCGACAGCGCCGGGAGTCAGTTCTTCATTGTGGTGGAGGACTCCCGGTTTCTGGACCGGAAATACACCGCCTTCGGAGAGGTGACAAAGGGGATCGGGGTTGCCGACAAGATTGTCAACCTGCCGCGTGATGCCAAGGACAATCCGATCGAGCGCGTGGAAATGACTGTAACGATTCTGGAATAGCCGGGTCCGGTGCCGGCGGAGAACTTGCCCCGGGGCTGTCAGAATGGCGAGGTGCCCTGTTTGGTCTGAATCAGTTGATGGAGGTGCTGAAAGGCCTTGGCGGCCCGTTCAGCAGACGAGGCGCCTTGAAATAGGAGAGTCTCTTCGACGAACTGGGCCCGACGTTCATTGACCTTTCCCTGGCACAGCACGACCTTCTCCACACAGCGGGCCTTTCCTCGACAGACCAGCCGGACGGCCTGATATTTCCGTCCGTCGGCGAGCGTTTTCTCACCGTCGTAGGCGATGTGCTCGACATCGTGCAGGTCGAGCCTCGTCGAACCTGTGCGGGCGCTCCAAGAGCCGTGGTTGAGTTCAATCAACCCGGCGTTGGCGCCGGTCGGGATCACCGCGTAGATTCTGGTCACGGACGGCAGCTTGCCGATATCCTCTTCCTTGCAACTGAGCGCCCGAATGACGGCCTGTGCGCCGGTGAAATCGGTGAGGAACTGGGACGTCTCTTCAAGAGTCTGGCAGAGGGCCGGGTAGGAGACGGTGAGGCACCCCGCGAGCCACCCGAGCGTGATGGCCGTTCGCAGCAAGCGGATTCGGTTGAGAGGGATGTCGGCGCTGGTCTTCATGCCCCCACCGTACTGAAATCGCGCCGGGCATTCAAGCGGCTGGCGATTGCGTCCGACGCTGCATGTGAGTTTCCGAATGCGGTATGAGCCCCGTATTCCTGGTTCAGTGGTGATGATGTTCGCAGCCGGGTCCATGGACATGCGAGGCTTGGCCACCGGACGGTGGTGCGAATTGACCGGGGATAATGATGCTTTTGCGGTCGTCGCGGCGGGCCAAGTGTTCGGCGATCTCCGGATGCGCGGTGCGCACGTAGCCGATCAGAGCCTGCAGGTACCTCTGCGATTGAAATGCGCCGCCTGAAAATTCGGAAATAAACCTTACCGCTCGGTCGATCACCTCCGGCGAGCTTTGCAATTCGACCATGTCCTGCGGTTGCTGCTTCTTGAACGTGTCGTATTCCTTTTTTAGATGCTCGGCGAAGACCGGAAGCGGTCCCCCGGGGACATGCAGAGGGCTTAAGCCGCGGCGTAGGGCCTGGAGTCCCGCGATCACCTCCGCGTCCTGCCCGTCTCGCCGATCTTGGAAGTATCCAAAAGCGACCACTTCAACCAGGTTGAACAGGACCGCGGCCTTGTCTCCGCCCAACTCGGCGAGTTGGCGATAGAACTCGCGCCGTAGTGGGGCCAACAGGTCGCCCAGCCGCTTTTGCTGGTAATCCATGCCGGTATGCAAGTAGGCACAATCGGGCGGGCAGGCAATTCGGACAATCCGCGATTCTCCGCAACAGTTGGGGCAAATCAATCCGCCTAGAGCGGGACAACTCCGCTTGCCCTTGCGTTGATGGCAATAGATGCACTTGCTCACTTGGATGGCACCTCTTTGGGTGGGCTGTCTTTCGGCGGGCCGGTAAAGCCGTAGTCGGCCAGCGTCCGCCTCGTGTCACCTGATTTCACGGGCGATTCCAGTCCGTTCACCTCGGCGGCATCTCCGTAGTGGTAGGGAACCAGAATGACGTGGTTTGTGCGGTCGATGGCGATGTCAGCGGGCGAGGGGAGGTATTCGGCGATGACCTGGAGTTTACGATTCGACGCCATGCGCCAGATCTTGCCCCTCGTGAAGTCCGAGATGTACATGCTGCCCCATCGGTCGAAATCCACTCCCGACAGGTTCCCGAACCGTGAGGAGAAAAACCCGTTCGAAATCAATTCCGTGATCGTGCCGTCCAGGCGTACCTCCACGATGTTTCCCTTGTCCCAACTGACCACGACAAGCCGATCGCCTTTCGGGTGAACGGCCAGTCCTGCGGGACCGCCCAACTGCGGGTCTCGCACCAGGGTCGAAACCTGGTGCTGATGCGGCACGTCGATGCGGAAAATGCTCTGTCCAGTCCGGTCGGACACGTAGAGCAAGTCCTTGCCGTCGTAGGCGATGTCCATGAGTAGGCTGGAATACCCGGCCTGCGGGAGGGATCCGGACCCCAGCGGGAAGGTCAGGAGCAGCTTGCCCGTTGACTTGTCGAAGCCGCGCACCTGGTCCAGGTCGGCCACGTACAGGGTCTGTCCCACGATGGCGAGTCCTCTGGGTGCGTGCAAGGTGACGCCATCGCGGCCCCCTTCGATGAATTTCAGCGCGACGACCTTCCCGGACTCGTCCACTTTGGTGATAAAGCCATTGTTGTCTCGGGCGTCTTCGTCGCCGTTGATGCTCGAGATAAAGTATTCCTTGGTGTCCGGATCGACGACAAAACTGTACGGCCCGCGGAGTTCCAGGATCTGCAGACCGAAGGCCGGGACTGTGCCGAAACAGAGCGCCGCTGCCATGGCGAGGGCGTGCAGGATCGGCCTATAGATGGCGGTCTCTTGAAGCCTGTTCCCTTGTCGGGCTGGCGGAGGCAGGGTGGGTTTTTGTTGAAGCATCAAGACCGAACGGCGGTTTGTGCCCGATGGTGTGTGATGGAACCGACCCGCATCGTATCGGACGCTCAAATCGGGTGTCAAGGAAGCGGGGAGGGATCGGCGTACGCACAGTCGTTGACTTGCTGCGGAACCCCCTGTTATGGTCGAATTTTAAAGCGATATCGTTCGGATGCGTGAGACGGTGGCTGGTTCTACGAAACTTGTCTCGCGTTGAGTGCGACTCACTTTCGCCGACATGATTCATGACGGCTCCTGACGTTCCACCCGCTGTATCTCCAGAGCTACGGGTATCCAAGGTCGTCACGCGGTGGACCCATTGCGTGGGGAAGAGCAATGGGTACGGCCAGGCGGAGACGCTCGCGGCTGAGACGTGCTAGCAACAGGAGCTCGAGGTTGTGAGCGGCGCTGCCCGCTTGACGGCGGACACCAGGCAGCCGGGCTTGCCCCAGCCGCGGTGCCCGGTGCTCCTTGTCAGCAACGGGTCGCACAGCGGTTGCAGGAGAAGCGCTCATGAGTAATGTGGGTGAGTCAGGGAGGAGAAGAACGTGGCAGCTCAGATCATCGACGGCAAAGCGCTCGCGCAGCAAATTCGGGAACGGATTGCGAAAGACGTTGTAGACCTGGTCGCTCAAAAGGGGGTGCGCCCCGGGCTGGCTGCGATCCTGGTGGGCGATGATCCCGCCTCCCATATCTATGTCCGCAACAAACAGAAGGCTTGCGACGCAGCCGGCATTTATGTGGATGAGAACAAGCTTCCGACCTCCACGACGCAGGCGGAGCTTCTGCGGCTAATCGAAAAAGTGAATGCCGATCCAAAAATTCATGGTATTCTGGTGCAGCTTCCGCTGCCGAAGCATATCGACAGCAAGGTCATTCTGGATTCGGTGTCTCCCCTCAAGGATGCGGACGGATTCCATCCCTACAATTTCGGTCGTTTGGTCGAAGGGAACCCCATCTTCGAGGCCTGCACGCCCAAAGGCGTGATCAAGATGATTGAATCCACAGGAGTGGCGATCGAAGGCAAGCGGGCCGTCGTCCTCGGCCGCAGCAACATCGTCGGCAAGCCTGCGGCGTTGCTGTTGTTGCATCGTCATGCGACCGTGACGATTTGCCACAGCAAGACCAAGGACCTGCCGGCCGTCTGCCGGGAAGCCGACATTCTGGTCGTGGCCATCGGCAAGGCCAAGTTCGTCACCGCCGATATGGTCCGAGAGGGCGCGATGGTCATCGATGTCGGAACCAATCGAACTGCTGAAGGGAAAGTGGTCGGCGACGTGGACTACGAGCCGGTGAGCCGAAAGGCCGGATGGATCAGTCCGGTTCCGGGCGGCGTAGGGCCGATGACGATCGCCATGTTACTCGACAATACGCTGGAGTCGGCCAAGCGGGCGGCCGGATTGGTGTAAGGTAGACCTGACCACATGATGCGCGAACCGCGGCGGCTCAAGGAAGTGCTCGATCAGGGCCAGTTTGCCGTCACCATCGAGTACAATCCCCCCAAAGGCACCAATATCAGCGGCTTGGTCGAGAGCGCCAAGTCCTTGGTCGGACGCGTGCATGGCGTGAACGTCACTGATTGCACGGCGGCGATCATGCGAGCCAGTTCGCTCTCGGTCTGTCGGATTCTCTATGAGTTGGGGCACGATCCGGTCATGCAGATGACCTGTCGGGACCGCAACCGGATCGCGATCCAGGCGGATTTGTTGGGCGGGCACTTGCTGGGCATCCGGAACATTCTCTGTCTGACCGGCGATTACCCGACTGTGGGAGACCACAAGGATGCGAAGCCCGTCTACGACCTGGATTCCGTCCAGATCATGCAGATCGTTCAGGGGCTCAATAACGGTCGGGACTGGGCCGGCAACAAGCTGGATGGTCCGACCGACTTCACCCCTGGCGGGGCGGTGACGCCGGAGGCCGATCCGCTGGGGCCGATGCTGGCGAAGTTCGAAACGAAGGTCAAAGCCGGCGCCCAGTTCTTTCAAACCCAAGCCATCTACCATCCCGAGCAATTTGCGACCTTCATGCAGGCTGTGCGCAAGTTCAAGGTTAAGGTGCTGGCCGGCATTCTGCTCTTGCGCAACGCGAAAATGGCCGAGTTCATGAACGCCAACATTCCCGGCGTGTCGGTGCCGCAGGAAATGATCGACGAACTGAAGACCGCGGGCGACAAGCATGCCATCGAAGCCGGCGTGGAAATCGCCGTCCGCACAATCAAGGCCGTGCGTCCCCATTGCGACGGCGTCCACATCATGGCCATCAAAGCCACCGACCGCCTGCCGCAGATCCTCACCAACGCCTCCCTCGGCTGATGACCATTCCGGACTTCCAGCGCGCCAAGCGCGAAGGGAAGAAAATCGTCGTCGTCACCGGGTACGACGCGCTATTCGCCCGCATCATCGAGCAGGCGGGGATCGAGGTCATCCTTGTCGGCGATTCACTGGGCGTCGTGGTCCAGGGGAAGCACGATACCCTGACCGTGACCATGGAGGACATGGTCTATCACACGCGTCTGGTCGCGGGTGCGACGGAACGGGCGCTCGTGGTGGCCGACATGCCCTTTCTTTCCTATCAGGTCAGTAATGAAGAGGCGGTATGCAATGCCGGACGATTGCTCCAGGCGGGAGCGGCGGCCGTGAAGCTAGAAGGCGGCACCAATGTGGCCGAACGGGTGCAGACGATGACCCGCTTCGGCATTCCGGTCATGGGGCACGTGGGGATGACGCCGCAGTCGGTGCGCCAATATGGGGGCTATAAGGTGCAGGGGAAGGGGGCGGAGCAGGCCAATCGAGTGGTGGAGGATGCCAAGGCCTTGCAGCGAGCCGGCGCCTTTGCCGTCGTCCTCGAAGCCATGCCGTCGGAATTGGCGGCCCGTATCACCAGCGAGCTTGCGATTCCCACCATCGGGATCGGCGCCGGCGCCTCATGTGACGGTCAGGTCCTGGTCCTCTACGACCTGCTGGGCCTCTTCGACGCCTTCATGCCCAAGTTCGTGAAGTCCTACGCCCACCTCAAAACCGACGCCTTGCGCGCCCTCAAGCAGTATAAGGAAGAGGTCGAGCAGGGGCAGTTTCCTACCGATCAAGAAAGCTATCATTAACCGGGTTTTGACAGCATCCGTGATCCGGGCATGTGCATGACGGGCGGCTACGTCGTCCCAGGTTGTGGTCAATCGTCCGCTTTGCGGCGCGGCTTAACTCGGGCAGGCTTCCACGTGATAGCGGGCTTGACCATGCCGGTGGTATGACGTATGGTCATACCCGGAGGTGCGACATGCCAAGATCAAAAATTGCGATCTCCCTCGATCAGTCCACCTTAGAACGCCTTGATACCCTCGTCGAGGAAGCCGCCTTTCCCAGTCGGAGTCAAGCCATTCAAGAGGCCGTGGAGGAAAAACTCGCCCGCCTGGACCGAAGCCGTTTGGCAAAGGAGTGTGCGAAACTCGATCCCGTCTTCGAAAGGACGCTTGCCGAGGAAGGCTTATCCGAGGATGTTTCGGCATGGCCCGAATACTAAGGGGTGAGATTCGGTGGGCCGATCTCAACCCGGTCCGCGGGAAGGAACAAGCCGGGCGGCGCCCCGTGCTGGTCCTCAGCCATGACGTGTTCAATGAACGTTCCGGCACGGTGATCGCGATTGCGCTCACGAGCAAACCGCAACGAGCGGGGTTCCCTCTCACGCTCGAGCTTCATTCGAAGGGTCTCCCGAAGAAATCATGGGTAAAGATCAGCCAGATTCGCACGCTGGCGGTCGAGCGGATCGGCCACCGACTCGGCAAAGTGAGCCTCGAGGAACTGGCTCAGGTCATCGAAGGTCTAAATGAAATCATCGGTGCCTAGCTGGCGTTCCGTCCCGCGGCTGAAGATGCGCGGTAGGCGACCCAGAGGAAATTGAACGGGACATTGTGCCATTCCGAGAAGGGTATCGGCCAGCATGCGGTAGGCGATCATGCGGATGGGAGTTCAAATAAGCGGAATGTCCCTCTTAGTCTTGGCCTAGTCCTAGGGAAAATTAAAGATGAAAATGCTGTCTAATCGGGACTATTCATGACGAGCGCAACAACACTGGCTGAACGGCCGCTCGGAGGGTATCCGAGCCTGTGAGATGCAGAATGAGGGTTGATGACCACGGTTTTTGCGCTCCGCAAGGTGTCACGACATTCCATTGGAGCCATTCTGGGGTTCGTGCAGGGACACCGCTTCCGTCGTGAGGCATGAATACTCCCGTTATCTCCCTGTCGCGCCGGACGTTAACCGGGCACGGCCCCGACTACCACGGCGACACGTTGCCACGCATCTCCCTACGGAGCGAACTGGGGCACGTGCAGCACGAGCCGGCGCACTGACCGCTCGCCCCACACAGCCAGCTTCAGCAGCCGCTCGCGGAGAGCGGCGACCTGAGCCGTGGGGCAGGCGGGCCCATGTGCCCGGCGGCGCAATTCCTGGAGCAGCACGTAGGCTGCGGCAGTCTGCACCACACGGACTTAAGCAAAGAACAGGGTCAGCATGAGTATGGACTTACAGGATGCTGAATAATCCCGCCGGCTCTATTCTCGCCGATGGGCTTGACCGCCATGCGTCAACTGTCAATCATCCTCGGAAGAGAATCTGATACGAGACATCCATCGCCTTCATGTCTGACGATCGACGACTCACGACTGACGGATCACGTATGCCCCCGACGGTGGGGTTCGCGGAAAAAGGCCACGTTGACACCCTCTTGCATTTCTCAGACAATCCGGCAGGTTTTTCGCGTGTCAGGATGAAGAGTTACACGAGGTGGGGCTGGAAGACGGCGCCGCGCGCCGGCGGTTCCACTCGATGGTCGGCCGCTCGTTCAGCATCAGTGAATTGAGGTCGAAACACATGGGGATGCTAAATAGAATGATCCACGGCGTCGCCAGGACCTTAACTACCTTGGGGATCAGGCGTGATGCTCATCCCGATGGCAACTCCCTCTTGGAGAGCTTTCTCATACGCTGTCGTGCCCTGGACGCTCCACGTGTCTTAGAGCTGGGCACAAGCCGGTCCATCGCTTCACGCTCCACTCGACATGACACCTGGGTTCCCCACGCAAGCGAATACCTCGGCACTGATTTCGCAAGCGGACTGGATGTCGATATCGTTGCAGACGTGCATCGTCTGACGGCCGTCACTGGCGAGGACCAGTTCGATGTCATTATTTCATGTTCCACGTTCGAGCACTTCAAGTATCCTCACCGAGCCGCCCATGAAGTCATGAAAGCGCTTCGGGTTGGTGGCGTGTTGTTCGTTCAAACACACCAATCCTTTCCCCTCCACGCCCATCCCCATGATTACTTCCGCTTTTCGCGAGAGGCTTTGGCCGGGCTCTTCGGGGCACAGATGGGCTTTCGGGTCCTGGCGACAGACTACGAATTCCCAGTAAAGCTATGTTCACTGCGCGTGCCGAGTTTGATAGGTCAGCAATCCTTTCTTAACGTGCGGTTGTTCGGTGAAAAGATCGGTTCAACTCCGCAGACGTATATCTATGAGGACGATACCGCCTGAGCTTTCCATTGTCGATGAGTGGGTCAGCGGAACGGGCCAGGTTTTGACTGTTGAACTTGATGCGTCTAGCCAACTGGCCTCAGGGCTCGTCTGGTACGTCTGACGTTCGCCGCCGGCGACTTTCACCTCTATGTCGGGCGCATTCCGGTCGGGAAGGGAAGGGGTGTCCGGTGCGGGGGCACTCGCCCACGCTCTCGTTTGGCAATGTCAAGACATGACCCTCCTCATGTCGCATGACCCTCATCATGTCGCAGCGCTGTCAGTCAGGAACAAGAAAGGTCTGGCAGGTTATGCTCTCTGCGGCATGATGGTCGGGATCGCTTGGCGGCGCTTCCGGTAGGTTCGAAAGTCTCCGTCCAGGGTGAGGAGGCGGCACTTGGCGTGGCGTCCCGCCATCCGCACAAGACAGGCGTCAGCCAACGACATCGGCACATTGTCGTATCGGCCTAGAAGTTTGGCGATGGCCTGGGTGTCGCCTTCCAGGGCGAAGCCTACCTGAAGCACGCCGCGATCGAGCAGGTATACGACGGCCTGGCTGCCGCCGGGATGATTCCGGAGCAGATAGCAGGCTTCAGCCAGTACAGCCTCACACGTGAGGAGGGGCGGACGCAGCCGGTCTCATTGAGCCTTGGCCCATTCGTGATGTCGATCGGCACGGTTCAGAATGGCCACCAGCGGACCCGTGTCGAGGAGCAGGACCTCCCGCACCGAGCTACCGCCCGAATCCGCGAAGATGGGTTTTGTTGGTCGACAGATCGGCGGGACCGGTAACGCAGCCTGCGAGGTCTTTGGCGAGGTCGAGCGCTGAACCGACGACCCTCCCCCGTCACGGCTCAAGGCGGGCACGAATCGCCTCACGCATGACGTCGGACTGGGTGGTTCCTCGCTGCTTGGCCGCCGCGAGGACACGGGCATAGAGCGCATCATCCAGCTTGAGGGAGAGGGTCTTCATGGTTCGTGTCCTTGGGTGCGTCGTCGAAGCGTACTACGATAATGGCTAAATTGTATGACCGCTGAGCGACTGCGTCCTGCCGCATGGCGTGACCAGGCATGGGAAAGGCTTGTCCGGCGAGGGCGCCTTTCCCCACCGAGGCCGCCGTGGCCAAGGCAGCGGCTTTGAGAAGTCGAGATCAGGTCCTGCATGGCAATGTAGTGAAGGAGGAAGCGGGTTCGTTGATTAGACGGTGCGGAATCGCATCTGCGCCACAGCCCATCACGAGGAGGGCCTCGGGCTGTGCGCGTGCGGCGTCGGCTACGCCGCTTCGTCTTTCACGCCCGTGGCTTGCCGGACAATCGTTCGAACCTGCTCCTGAATGTCGTCCACTACGGCTTTCATTCTGGCGTGATGCCAGAAGAGGGCGACGAGCAGCATGACCAAGAGCACGAACATGACGCCTGCAAGACGGATGGCCGGTTCGAGCCGCTCCTGCAAAGATGTGACCAGCGTCGTCCGGCTCCATCCGACAAGGCCTGGTCCGTCGGAGATCGGCACGAACAGAATCGTCACCAGTTCTCCTCGCTCACCGGAAGCTGAGACCGCGGAGGAGGTTCGACCCGACTTGGCGCCGCTCCACTCCGGTCCCTCGAACTGGCGTCCGATCATTCCGCGATCCGTGGCGGCGAGGATGCGGCCCTTGGCATCGGCAACTTCTGCCGAAGCCAGGTGTGGGGCAGGCACGAGGCGATCCAAGGCTTGCTGAAGGGCGGCGGGATCTTGCTTGAGCAACGTCCGTGTGGTTTCGAGCAGTTGTGCAAAGCTCTCGCCGCGTTGTTGTAGACCGGCTACGTGCTCCTGATCCTCGTAATACAACAAGCATGTCGTCGCAGTCAGCACGAGCAGGATCGTGATGGTGCAGGGGCCTATGACGGAGGGGTAGTTCGCCGCATTTTTCTTCATATCGGAACTCCTCCGACGTTGATCTTAGGCGAGACGGCCGTCTCAGCGCTTCCGATAAACCTAACAGAAGAGGAATGAGTGTCAACGAATGGCCGCAAAGCGGCGGTCAGTCGAATCAGTGGAGAATGTGGTTTCTTCGCGGAAGAATCGTCACGATCGTTCCAGCGACGAAGCGAGCGCACGCGAATATGGGTACTGGATGTTCGAGGACGGCTAAGACGAGGTGTCGACCGGCATCCCGTCGGCGTCGCATCGGACTTGAAAGACCGCTCGATCCTCTAGGCGCAAGGCTGTGAGAGCTCGGCCCCAGATGCAGCCGCTGTCGAGTCCCAAAAATCGTGGCGTGAGGTGCAGGCCCAATGCCGACCAGTGGCCGCAGACCAATGTCTCCTTGTCCTGCTCCCGCTGTTCGATTTCAAACCACGGTCTGAACCCGGGGGGAATGTCCTTCACTTCTCCCTTGAACGTGTGGTGAATTTCTCCGGCAGGGGTACAGATCCTTAATCGGGTCAAGGCGTCCGTGATTGTCTTCAAGCGGACCGAGCCGGTCAAGCTCTCCGACCAGAGCCGTCGCTCCTGCGTGAAGAGGCTATGGAGCACCGACCGATACGCAGGACCGCGCAGGGCTTCCTCCACTTCTCTGGCCAGCGCCGCAGCCTCGGTGACCTGCCATTGCGGCAAGAGCCCGGCATGGACGAGGACGTGTTGCTGTTCCTGGTGTAGAAGCGGTCGATGTCGCAACCAATGAAGGAGCTCGTCACGATCCGGAGCGGTGAGGACATCCTTGAAGGTGTCACGTGGGCGGAGAGGAAGGATTCCTTCGGCGACCGCCAGCAAATAGAGATCGTGGTTGCCCAGCACCACCACGCTCCGGTCGCCGAGCTGCTTGACGTACCTGAGGACGGCCAAAGACTCCGAACCACGATTGACGAGGTCCCCGACGAACCAGAGCCGGTCGGTTTCCGGGCGCCATGGAACCCTGGCGAGGAGCTGCCGCAAAGCCGTATAGCAACCTTGAATATCTCCGAATGCGTAAATGGCCATGTGTCCTTAGTAGGAAGACGATCGACAAAGCCTAGCGTCACTGACGCCAATTTACAAGGTTGTGGAGTGTGAGCGGATGTGAACCGGAATCGCCTCGCTGTGCCGCCCACTGTGCATTAGGCCGCCGGTCGATTGCGGACATGCGGATCGGGTTTGTTGGTGAGCAGTTGGGTCATCTCCAGCGACGTCCTCGGAGGACTATAGAGAAAACCCTGCACTTCTTCGCAGCCCGCCCGTTGCAGCGCCTCGAGCTGCGCCTGCGTTTCGACTCCTTCCGCAATGGCGCGACACCTCAAGCTGTGCGCCAACGCGATCAACGCTGCGGTCATGCCAGCCGATCCCTCCGTGGCGCTCGCATCCTGGATGAAGGAGTGGTCGATCTTTACGGCATCCATCGGGAGGAGGCGCAGTTCCCTGAGCGAGGTGAATCCGGTTCCGAAATCGTCCAAGGCAATGCGGACGCCCAGCGCCTTGAGATGCTTGAGGACCTTCAGCGAGTGATCGAGGTCTCGCATGATCATGCTCTCCGTCACCTCCAACTCAAGATACTCGGAGTGGCGTCCCATGTCCTGCACGGCAAGACTGATTGTTTCGACGAGTCCTGGATGCCGGAAATGAGCCGTTGACAGGTTTACGGCCACGCGAACGGGAGACAAGCCGGCCTCTTGCCAGGTCTTCTGTTGGCGACAGGCGGCCCCGATCACCCATTCACCGATCGCAATCGTCAATCCGGCCTCCTCGGCGTAGGCGAGGAATTGGGCCGGCCCGAGCATCCCGCGCGTGGGATGCTGCCAGCGCAGAAAAGCCTCGACGCCTCTGATCGCCCATCGTTTGATGTCCACCTGGGGTTGATAGTGCAGCACGAATTCGTTCTCCCGGAGGGCGCGGCGTAAATCGGCCTCCAGGACCCGGCGCTCCGCCTGGTTGGTGCGCAACTCTTCGGTGAAATACACAAAGCGGGTGCCGCCCTTGGCCTTCGCGCTTTGGAGTGCGGCATCGGCCTGTTGGAGCAGTGTCGGGATGTCCCCGGCATCGGAGGGAAACACTGCGATGCCGAGACTGGCCGAGAGGGTGATCTCTCTCTGTCCGATCAGGAACGGGCGTTGAATCGCGGCGAGCAGCCTGCGGGCCATTTTGGCGGCGTCGCGCGGCGCCCGAAGGTGGGGCATGAGGAGAGAAAAGGAATCGGCAACCAGACGGGCGAAGGTGTAGGAGGCGGGTTGATGATTGGCTCCGGCAAGGCTGTCGCCTCGTCTCACGCAATCCTGAAGGCGATCTGCCACGGACTGGAGCACCTCGTCTCCAACCGTCAGCCCCATCGTCTCGTTGATTCGCCGGAAATGATCCAGATTGAGCATCAACACCGCACCGGTCTCCCCGGTCTGCTGCGCCGACTCCACGGCCTGTCTTAGCCGTTCTTCAAAGAGCAGGCGGTTCGGCAGATTGGTGAGCCGATCGTAAAAGGTGGAGAGAAACATCTGGGCTTCCGCGTTGCGCCGAACCGTGATGTCCTGGATGGTGCCGGTGACGGTGAGGACGCGACCCTGGTCGTCGCAGGAGGGCGCGCCCCGTTCGGTCACGATTCGCTCTTCTCCGTCCGGGCGGACGATCCGGTAGTCCACTTCATAGTCTCGGCGCAACGCCAGAGCTTCCTCCAAGGATTGGCGGACCAATTCCTGGTCGTCCGGATGCACGTTCTGGAGATAGGCTTCAGGGGTCCAGTCCAACTGATCCGACGGAAACCCGAGAATTCGGCAGACCTCCTCGGACACCATGAATCGGTTGGTTCGAAGCGTCCAGGTCCAACTGCCGAGGTGGGCGAGGTGTTGGGCGCGAGCTAAGCCGGCCTGGCTCTCATGCAAGGCTTCCAGCACGCGGCCAGTTCGAAGCATATACCGGACCCGATGACTGAGGATCACAATCTGCCAGGGCTTGGCGATGAAGTCAGTCGCACCCACTTCATATGCCTTTTCGATGGACTCGAGATCGTCGAGTCCGGTCATGATGAGGATGGGTGTGAGGCTTCCGCCCGGCAGGTGGCGGATGGCATGGCAGGCCTCGAAGCCGTCCATCACCGGCATCAGCACGTCCAGGAGCACAATGGCTGGGCGAATCTGTTTGAAGAGCCGGACGGCTTCCTGTCCGTCGCCGGCTTCCTCCACCTCGATCCCGATCTGTTCGAGCACCTGGCGAGCCAACATCCGCATCGTCGGATCATCATCTACAATGAGGGCGATTGCCTGAGGATCGGATTGGTCGTCATTCATTGGGGTGACCTGTTCTTTCACAGCAATCCTGGCGCTCTCGTCCGTCTGCTTATCCCTGTGGCACGATCGGTCTCATCAAGAGCGAGGGAATACAATCGCCCGGCACAGGCGGGCTAAAGAGATATCCTTGGGCTTCGTCGCATCCCAAGTGGCGTAGCAGCGACAGTTGCGCCCGTGTTTCGATGCCCTCCGCCAGCACCCGCAAATTACGCGCGTGGGCGATGGCGATCATGGCTTTGGCGATCGTCGCGTCCGTCTCGTTCGTCGCCACGTCCGTGATGAACGAACGATCGATCTTGACGGTGTCGAAGGGAAGCGTGCGGAGATGACCGATCGACGAGTGGCCGGTCCCGAAATCGTCAAGGGACAACCGTATGCCGATGCCCGTCAACTGCTGCATCATGATGGCGGCTTCTTCCGGTTGAGGTATCATGATCGTTTCGGTCAGTTCCAATTCAAGCCGCGCGGGAGCGAACCCGGTCTCACGCAAGAGCCGGGAGAGTCGCGTGACCAGGCCGCGATCATTGAATTGCGCATTGGAGACGTTCACCGCCAGGATGAGCGGAGAGCCGTCCGGAGATCGCCAGAGCGAGGCTTCCCGGCAGGCCGTGTTCAACACCCATTCCCCCACAGCCTGTCCAAGGCCGATCTCGTCGACCAGGTCAACAAACCGTCCGGGCAGCAGCAGGCCTCGGGTGGGGTGCGCCCACCTCACCAGAGCCTCGACGCCGGTGACCTGCCCGGTGTGGAGGTCCACCAGCGGCTGGTAATGAAGGCGAAGCTCCTCGCGTTCGATGGCCCGCCTGAGGTCGTTCTCCAGTGCCAGCCGGTCCGCCGCGAGCTCGTTCATGGACCGTGAATAGAACCGGTAGTTGTTGCGCCCTTCGTTTTTCGCCTGATACATCGCGGTATCGGCATTCTTGAGCAACTCTTCCAGATTCTCGCCGTCGGTCGGGTGGAGCGAGATCCCGATACTGCCTGTAATGAAGACTTCCCGTCCTTCCACCAGGAATGGATGAGCGATGGCGGTCAAAATTCGACGCGCAATTCCGCTGGCATGGTCGGGTTGGCGTAACTCGGGGAGCAGAATGGTGAACTCGTCTCCGCCGAGTCGGGCCACCGCCCCGGCCGTTTCAGAAGAGCCGGGCCGGATCACGGAGTCGGAGGCGCGGATCGCCTCCATGATCCGCTCGGCGGCCTGCTTCAGCAGGGCGTCGCCGGCCGAATGGCCCAGCGAGTCGTTGATGAACTTGAACCGGTCGATATCCAGGAACAGAATTCCCAGCATCGCGTGATGTCGCTGGGCGGCGGCTAAGGCCTGCTGAGCCCGATCTCGAAAGAGGAGCCGGTTGGGCAGTCCGGTCAGACTGTCGTAGTAGGCCAGATGATGGATGTGCTCCTCGATTCGGCGGCGTTCCGTAATGTCCTGCACGGTGCCTGTCAGAGCGGCCGCGGTTCGGCCATCCTCGGCAGACAGCGCGCGGGCTTGCAGGCTGACGGTCCGGTGCTCTCCGTCCGGCATCGTCAACGTATGTTCCTGGCGAGAGGGCTGGTGCGAAACGAAATTTCCCTCCAGCACGCTCTTGAATAACCCGCCGACCGCAGGAGGAGCGAGAGACACAAACTCATCCAACGATCCTGAAAATTCTCGAATGGATAGCCCCAGAATGATCGCGGCGCGCTCGGAGACACGTAATTGACGCTTCGCGATATCCCACTCCCAACTGCCGACTTGCGCCAGGTGCTGAGCATGGGCCAAGTGCTCCTTGCTCCGGGACAGTTCGCGGAGCGCAGCACCCGCTCGGAGGAGGTAGCGGACGCGATGGCCTAGAATGAGCGGATTGAACGGCTTGGACATGAAATCCGTCCCGCCGACCTCGTAGGCGCGCGCGACCGATTCCGTGTCATCATGCGAGGTCATGAAGACGATCGGAACATGGCTCGCCTGGGGGAGCTGTCTCAGCGACGAACATGTGGCGAATCCATCCATGCCGGGCATGACCACGTCCATCAGCACCAGATCGGGTTTGAGCGAAGGGAACTGTGTCACGGCATCACGGCCGGAGGAGACGGCTTCGACGTCGAAGCCGGCCTGCACGAGGGTGTCGCCGACCAGGGCTCGGATGCCCGCTTCGTCATCCACGACCAGCACGAGCGGGCGCTTGACCGTCGGGGCTCCGGTCATGCTGTAAGCCGCCGTTCGATTTCGGCCCGGAAGGAAGACTTCACCGCCTGATACTCCCGCTCGAATCGGGAGAAGATCGCCGTTGCCTCCACGAGCTGCTTGGTCCGCCCGCACTGCTCGAGAGCTTTGCTGAAGGCGGCCAATTGAATCGCACCGAGGACGCCGCATCGGGACTTGAACCCATGCGCCAGGGAAAAGAGCCGGTCGGCCTCGTTGTTTTGGACGGCGGTTCGGACCTGCTCCACGATCTGATCCGAATCCGTGAGAAACATCGAGAGCATGGACACGAGGACGTCGGGTCGCCCCGGTCGCTGTAAGGCCAAAATATCCTTCCAGACCTTCCGGTCGATCGCCGCGACCTCCTGCGCGACGCCTCCCTCTTCCTTCTCCCGAGGGGGCGACGCGGCTGATCCTGGGGGTTCGACCTCGTCGCCCGGTGTTTGAATGATGGGGGCGCGAGGCCCGATCCGCATGGGCACGGCCCGACTCTGTGGTCGGCACCAGCGGCGCACCACCTCGGCGAGTTGCCGTCGGGTAAAGGGCTTGGCCAGATAGTCGTCCATGCCGGCGGCGAGGCACCGTTCACGATCGCCCTGAATCGCGTGCGCGGTGAGAGCGATGATCGGTACGCGAGGCTGAGTCCTTGATGATCGGTCATCGGGCATGGAAGGAGGAGCGGTGGGATCTGCCTGCTCAGGAGATTGACGGCTGACCATCGGCCCTTGATTCCCCTCACGTTCTCGAATGGCGCGGGTGGCTGCGAATCCGTCCATATCCGGCATTTGACAGTCCATGAAGATCAGACTGTAAGTGCCGCTGGCTGATGCGTTGATCGCCTCCACCCCGTTCCCGACCACCTCGACCGAACAGCCGAGGTCCTCAAGCATCAACCGGGCGACCTCCTGGTTGACGGCGTTATCCTCCGCAACCAGCACGTTAGCGGAGAATGTCTCCGGTGAAGGTGGTGGATCGGCGTCCGAAAGCGACGCACCTTTCGCCTGATGGGAGTCGGACCGGCCGGTCTTGGGGGAGAGCAATAGGGTCAGCAGCGCCTCCATCAATAAGGATCGGCGAACCGGCTTGGCGAGGACGGCATCGACTGCGTCATTCATGTCAGGTGGTTGCTCGGTCAGTCCTCCGAGGGACGCGAGCAGGATGAGACTGGTGCCGGACAGCGCCGGATCGGCCTTGATCTGCCTGGCCAGGTCCATGCCGCCCACCTCCGGCATGCGCTGATCGAGGAGGGCAAGCTCGAACGGCCTTCCTGCTGCAACCGCATCCTTCAGAACCGCCAATGCCTCTCGGCCGGTTGATACGCCGGAGGGAGCGAGGTTCCATTCGGTCAACCGCTCCTGAAGGATCTCGCGACTGGGCTGATTATCGTCGATGACCAGGATGCGCCGTCCCGATAGATCCGGCGGGGCCAACCGGTCGAGGGATGGCGCCGTGGTGACAGGTTCCGGTTTGGTCAGTCGAACGGTGAACCAGAAGGTGGTGCCTTGCCCCTCCGTGCTCTGCATACCGATCTCTCCCTGCATCAGTTCCACCAGTTGTTTGGCGATGGAGAGGCCGAGTCCAGTGCCGCCATACTTTCTTGTGGACGAGTTGTCGGCTTGGCAGAACGGCTCGAAGATCTGTCGCCGGGCTTCCGGCGGAATGCCGATACCGGTATCGGTGATCTCCACGCGAAGCGTGGCGGATGTGTGGTGGTCTTCCTGCGCGGAGACGTAGAGGCCGACTTCACCACGCTCCGTGAACTTGATGGCGTTGCCGAGCAGGTTGATCAGGATTTGACGGAGTCGGGCCGGATCGCCAACGAGCGTGGTCGGGACGGTGCGTGGAATGGAACAGAGGAATTCCAATCCCTTGCGCTGCGCCCGCTCTGCGACCAGTTCGGCCACGTCCTCGACCGTTTCTCCGAAATCGAAGGGCAGTGTTTCCAGTTCGAGTTTGCCGGCCTCGATTTTCGAGAAGTCCAGGATGTCGTTGATCGTGTGAAGCAGGGCCGTGGCCGATCGGTGGATGGTGTCGACGAAATGCCGTTGCCGGCCTGTCAGCGCGGTCGACAGCAGCAATTCGGTCATCCCCAACACGCCGTTCATGGGGGTGCGAATCTCGTGACTCATGTTGGCGACGAATTGGGATTTGAGGCGGCTCACTTCGAGCGCGCGATCTCGGGCCGATTCCATCGCCGTGTTCGCCTGCACGAGTTCATCGCGTGAACGGCGGAGATCTTCCGTCATGCGATTGAAGGAGCGAGCCAAGGTGCCTACCTCGTCAGTGCCCATCACGCCGATCGTTTGCGAGAGGTCGCCGGCGGCGATGCGGTCGGCCAGATGGGTTAAGGATTGGATGGGGATGGAAATGTGGCGGGAGAGCCGGTACGCCACTGCAAGTACCAGCAGCGTCGTGATCAGGAACAGCCCGAGGAAAAGACGCCGGAGAGTCTCGACCTGCCCGAAGGCATCTTCGCGATCCTGGACCACCAGCACCGTCCAGCCGAGCCCTACGAACGTGCGGAAGCCCGTGGACTTTGCGAAGCCGATCAGAAAATCGTTCCGATCGGTCAGGAACGATCCACGATCCTCAGGATGCGAAGCATCGGGCGGTCTGTAGCCGAGATGCAGAAGGGTGGTTGGAGGAAACGGACGAGGCGCAGACCCGCCGAGTAGAAACGAGGGCCCTGCCAGCACCGCTCCTTCCTCATTGACCAGCAGCACAGAGCCCTGCCGTTCTCCGGCCCCTCCTTGGACCTTGACCTGCGCCGTGATCTCCTGGAGTTCGGACTGCGGGAGGTGGGCGACAAGATAGCCGATCGACTTGCGTCCGCCGTTTGGTTCGGTGATCGGGGTCATGATGCGGAGACTGATCGATTTGGTAAGGGGATCGTCGGTCAGGTCTGTGGTGCTCACGCTCGCGCTCTGCGTAGCGGTGTGAAACCACGGCTCCTCCGAGACGACATGGCCGATCAAGGAGACGTCGCTTGAGGAGACGATCTTGCCGCCCGTATTGATGCAATAAATGGAGGAGTAATGGCCGTACTGGCTCCACAGGCGCAGGAGACTCAGGGTGATGCGTCCCCGAGGATCGTCGGCGGCCACATCCTGCATGGCATCCATAGAGGCCCAGGCTTGAAGGTCCTGCGTGCTGGCGAAGATCACCCGGTCGATTTTGCCTATGGTTTGCGCGGCCAGTTCCTCCAGTTTTTCGCTCGCGTTCCGCTTGAGGATGTCCTGGCTGGTTCCATAAACGATGATCCCGACTACGATCAGTGGGACAAGCGCCAAAACCAGCAGGGCGGTCAGGAGCTTGGCCCGGATCGATATTCGGGAGAAAAACGAGGACAGCGACATGAATGTTCGTGTGGAGTTCGGGCCGCGAACCGGCCGTGCCGGCGATGAGCGGATTGCGTGATCGTCGCAGAGCGACGGATGCGCCCCAGTGACGCCGTTACCCGGTTCGAGTCAAAGGTAGCAGGCGCCCCGGTACAGTCAACGAATATGCGGTTTGCTGGAAGCTGAACTCAGAAGAACCGAAGGGATCAGGTGCCGCCACTCGATGACTGCTCCAGAGGCGGCAGCCAGCGGGCGAGCATGCGTTCAAGTTGGAAGCGTGTGAATGGTTTGGAAAGGGAGTCGTCCATCCCGGCGGCGAAACAGGACTGCCGGTCGCTTTCAAGCGCATGGGTCGTCAGCGCGATGATCGGGAGCCGGGGTGTTCCGGATGCGGCCTCGCGGGCTCGGATTCGGCGTGTCGCTTCGAATCCGTCCATCTCTGGCATGTGGCAATCCATCAAGACCAGCGCGTATCGAGTCCGACCGGTCGCTGTGAGCGCCTCAAGTCCGTTCCCTGAAATCTCCACCTCGCAACCGAATTGCTCCAGGATCGTTCGGGCAACCTCTTGATTCACACTATTGTCTTCAACCAAGAGGATGCGACCTGAGAACTGTGAGGGGACGGTCTGGCCCCGACCGATCGAGCCGATTGGGGATGTAGGTGGTGCGGCTGGAGGGACTGTGAGCGACGCGGAGGCGTTGTGCTGCAGTCGCTCGACCAACGCTCGATAGAGAGCCTGATAACGAACCGGCTTGGCCAGAACCACATCCACCCCTGCTTGTCGAGCGATTTCATGGTCGAACTCGGATGGCGCCAGCAAGATCAGGGAAGGCAAGGGCGCACGCTCTTCGTGCTTAAGCCTGTCGATCAATGTAAGTCCATCGCCGTCCGCCAAGATCAGGTCCAGAATGATGTGGGTGAACGGAGTCGAGGTGGATGGCGTTTGTCTGAGGGCATTGAGGGCTGCCGTTTCGGTGGGGGCCTCTTCTGGGTGGAGGCCCCATCCCTTGAGGGTGTGCGTCAAGACCTGTCTGCTGGCGGCGTGGGGCGCAACGATCAAGATTTTCGGAGTAGGAGTTGCGAGAGAAGCAGCGAGAAAGGGCGGCGTGGCGGTTCCGATCGGCAGTGGGAGCCGAAGCCAAACGGTAGAGCCGTGACCGATTCGACTGTCAATTCCGATCGTTCCCCCCATGAGTCGGACGAGGCGGGTAACGAGGCTAAGCCCCAGTCCGGCGCCTCTGGAATGTCCTGAAGGCGATTTGGGGACTGACGGGGAGAGGGCGAGTAGACGAGCTTGGTCTTCTTGCGCGATGCCGATACCTGTATCCTTGATGTCAAACTGGACTTCCGCCAGCCCCTCATCGATCAAGGCGGCGGAGACGCAGAGTTCAATCTTTCCCTGATGCGTGAACGTGACGGCATTGTTAAGCAGGTGGCGGAGAATTTGCCGGATCCGGTAGTCGTCGCCGACGAGCACAGCCGGACAGGTCGAGAGGATCGTGCCGGTAAGGCGGAGCCCCTTGGCATGTGCGTCGGCGCGGACGAGATCGAGAGCTTCTTCCGCTGTGTCCCGAAGATCGAAAGCAATCGGGCGGAGCACCAATGACCCGGCCGCCAGATCTGAGAGTGCTGCGAGGTCGTTCAAGCGGGACAAGAGTGTCCTTCCCGATGCGAGGGCGGCGGCCGCGGATCGTTGTTGCTGCTCGGTCAGCGAGCCGCGCAGCAACAGGTCCATCATGCCCAACAGCATGGTCAAAGGCATGCGGAACTCTTGAGCGAGGGGAAACCGGAACTGCGACTCAAGGGCGGCCAAGTCCTGCGCACTCTGATGTGCCGCCTCGGGGTCCCGTCGAGGCGACGCCGGATCCACCGCCGTCCCTTGAAGCTGATCCGTATCCCGAGTCAGATGGGTGCAGGCATGGCCCGACGCGGTACCTGCGATCTCCGATTTATCTCCCTGACGGCCTGACTCCAGGTCAGACGGACTTCGCTCCACGGCCTTGGCCTGTTGGAGGTCTTGTATCTGTTGCCGTAACGCGTTGACTTGCTCTATGAGCCTGTCGAGGTCGCCAAGCCCCGATTTTTGGACGTCGAGGGAAAAATCCCGCTCTACCGGAGCCGTCCTTGTCATACGCGTGAGTTCGAGAATCGGACCGCTGATCCGTCGACACAAGAAGTTTCCCACTATCCAGGCCAGCGTCAACCCGAGCAGCATGAAGGCGACGACCAGCGCGGCGTAGTGCGTAGCGCGATCATATATCGCCGATAGGTCGGCGTGGAGCAGGATCCTCCCAGCGGCCCCTGCCTCGATCGGCACGGGCCTCTGAATCTCCACGGCCGTGCTCCTGAAAGCGGCGCGCACGGCTCGCTGTACCACTGAGTGGGCGGGTTCGGGACCGGGCCGGTCATATCGTGCCAGCTCCCGACCCTCCTGGTCGTACAGGATGCCGATCGTCACGGCGGGATAGAGACGGAGGGTGCTCAGTGCCCGTTCTCCCGCTGTGCGGTCCGCGGTCAAAACCGCTTCCCTGCTCAGGATACTCAGAAACTCCGCCTGTCGAACCAGTTCTACGGTGGCTCCTGCCTTGGTGAGATACAGGTCGAGGCAGACGACGAGAGTACCTGTAAGGAGCAAGGCGATGCCGGTAACAGCCAAGACGATCGTTTGGATTTGGCGATCAATCGAAAGCAGCCGGCCAGCGGCCATCGGCGGTTCCCTTGCGGTAGGAACGGGCGGGACGGAGCACAAGCGGCCAAGAAGGCGGAGGACGAATTACGGGTATCGGGCCTCGATGAGACTCCGCAGGCCGCCGCGCGCCGTAAATTCGCCGGTCACGGTGGCCCGGACAGGGCGGCAGGCCTTGACCAAATCCTGGAGGATTCGGTTGACGGCGTTCTCGTAGAAAATACCCACGTTTCGAAAGGCATGGATATAGAGCTTGAGCGATTTCAGTTCCACGCAATGTCGGTCGGGCATGTAGTGAATCCGAATCGTGCCGAAATCGGGCAGCCCTGTCTTTGGACAAATTGCCGTATATTCGGGAATCTCGATGGTGATCTCGTACCCTTTGTATTGATTCGGCCAGGTTTCCAACTCCGGGAGGGCGGCCGAGATTCCGCTCCTGGCATGGTCCTCACTGTAGGCCGGAGCAGTCTTCGTGATGGCCTTGGTGCGCCTCATAACTGGGTCATCCATTCAACTTGGCCGGATTCCTCGAGCTTAAAATACAGGGCGACCCATGGACATTTCATTTCTGGGTAAACCTCGCAGAACCCGCCCTTGCGGACTCCGCCGCAAGGACCGTGACTCATAAACTTGGGGCATTCGGCCTTGACCGTTCCATCGGGCACGGGGGGGCGGTTGTGCACCCCGCCTGTGTACTGACTTCCCTCTTCTTCTCCGGCGATTAACACACGTATCGACATAGGCGGTAGTCTATACCGAGCAGGAGGCAAACGGCAATTTGAGATTGATTCTAGAAGCCGGCAGATGCATTGGCCAACGGCGAGGAGGCAGAGAGGCTCGGCAGAATGTTGAAAAGCAGTCTGCGCACTCTCGAAAAGGTCGACGCTAAGGTGATCTCAGACTGTGCCAGAATGCCGCCCATGGTGTTCAAAATGGCCGTCCATCGAGGCGAGAACAAAGTTGGCGGGCTTTTCTGCTGGAGGTCTGAACGACAAGTCCGTTCGAGTCGCAGGATCGCTGCGGTCGGTAGGACCAATGGCCTAGACCCTCGGATCGAGCTAGGCCTTCTTTTGTGGAGGGTGGGGCTTCTGAAATATTGCATTGAAGGCGAGGGAAGGACTAGACTTCGTCTCCACGAACCGGATGTCAGGGATCGGCAACAATGCCGTTGACAGTTTTTTTCAGGCTTTGTTAGACTTCAGCCGGAAAATCAAGATAATAGCTGGCATTCGTTCGGCGCAGATGAATCCTTTGTGTGGTTGAATCCTGAGGCCGCTCACTGCGGCTTTTTCATGGCCGTGAACGAACAGCACTCGACGTGCTGTCAGAATATTCAGAGGAGGGTGCCCGATGAGCCTTGATTACGTCAAGTTTACAAACGGCTTCGACAAGTTCATGCCGAAAGAATATCGGGACATGGTGGAGCATGGTCCTTTTGGTAAGAAGGTGTCGGTTTCCCAAATGGGAAGCTTCAAGGAAGTGCTTGAGGAGCACCCCATGTGCGCCGGATGTGCCATGACGTTGTTCATCAGATTGGCCATGATTTCTTTTCCCAACCCGGAAGACACAATTACCGTGGGAACGGCGGGCTGCGGCCGCCTCGCCATTTCTCAGGCTGCGATCCCCTTTGTGTATGGGAACTACGGAGACCAGAATGGAGTGGCAAGCGGGTTGTCGCGCGGACTTCGCCTGCGGTTCGGCGACAAGCCGAAGGATGTGGTCGTGATGGCCGGAGACGGCGGCACCGCGGACATCGGATTTTCGGCGGTCCTGCATTCCTGGTTCCGGAAGGAAAAGTTCACGACGATCATGTTGGATAATGAAGTGTACGGAAATACGGGCGGGCAGGAGAGCGGCATGACCAACCGCGGAGCCGTGTTGAAAATGGCTCCACTGGGGAAGAAGTTCGAGAAGATGGATATGATCCAGATGGCGAAAGTCGCCGGCTGCTCCTATGTGGCCACGGTGGTGCCGAACAATCCGCGTCGTGTCGAAAGCGTGATCAAGAAAGCCGTGCTCATCGCGCGCGAAGTCGGTCCTACCTACATCCAGGCGTATACCTCCTGCAACATCGAATATGCGATTCCGACCGACAAGGTCATGGAAGATGCCAAGAATGTCGAGAACGACCGCTATGCGTTCTCCGAGTTTGTCTCCGACGAGGCCAAGCAATACCTGACCGAGCGCTACGGCTATAAGGAGTTCGCGCAGAAACCGGCGGCGGCGATTCCCAAGGGTTGACCGGTATCGCGTCGAAGCACGTGAACAGCAGGCCGTGAACGTGGCGGGCGTGAGCCCGCCCAGCGAGGAGATTAAACCATGTCAATGCGCTTTAACATTCGGATGGCGGGCGTCGGCGGGCAGGGCGTGGTCACCGCGTCGCACATCTTGAGCACCGCAGTGATCAACGCGGGCGGCGAAAGCACCATCGTACCGTTTTACGGATCGGAAAAGCGGATGGCGCCGGTTGAAAGCTACGTCCGCGTGTCGGACGAGCCGATTTACGAGATCGGCGAGATCACCTTTCCACACATCATCATCATCTTCCATCCTCAGGTGATCACCCACGGGAAGTCTTATACGATGCCGTTTTATTTCGGATTGAAGGAAGACGGCGTCGCCTTGATCAACAATGACGGTCCGATGAAATTGCACAAGGACCAGGCGCGCGAATTGGAAGAACGCCGCGCAAAGTTATATTACTTGCCGGCCACCAAGATCTCGCTGGAAGTGTCAGGGATGGACCTCGCGACCAACATGGCGTTGATGGGGGCCATCGGCTGCATTACCGGGCTTACGACCATTGAGGCGCTGGAGCAGGCGGTGAAGGATCGGTTCCTCGGCAAGGGATTCGTGGTATCAGGCGGCACCGCGGCGCTGGATAGTGTCGTCGAGCGGAAGTTCAAGAAGAAGCAGGAACTCATCGAAAAGAATGTCGCAGTCATCAAGGCCGGCTGGGACTTTGCGGCACAGAACGGGTGGGACGAAGTCAGTAAGGCCGCCAAGAAATCCGCACACGCGACAGCAGGCAAGGCCTGATCCAGGAGAGGTAAACGATGTATCTTGTTGCCGATATCGACGTCAATATTTGTGCGCAGAAGAGTTGCAAGCTCTGTACGCAGTATTGCCCGGAAGCCAATACCATTCTCTATAGCGATGAGTTGGGAAAGGATAAGGGATACAAATACGGGTCTGCCTATGTGGCGGTTGATCGCTGCAAGGGTTGCGCGCAATGCGTATGGGTCTGCGACAACATGGCGAAGAACAACGCCATCAAGATGATCATGATCGATCAGCTTCCCCAGGCGGCGTTGACCGACAATATCACATATGGCGAAAAGTCAACCACGGCGGTCTTGATCAACCCGACAGTCGGTTGAGGGGAAGGAGACGACACGAGTGGCGACCACAACGCAGGATAGAGAGAAAATCATCGTTCCGGGCCCGGCTGGATTTCATCCTCCATCGGCTGCTCAGATGGGTGTCGCGCTTCCGGACCCAGGACGCGGCCTCTGGTACGGGAACGACGAAGCGGAAGACAAGGTGGTTGAAGAAATGGCTCGTGTCATGTTGACGAGTCCGAATCCGACCCTCTTTCCCGGCCCCATGATCCTGTGGGCATGGAACGATCATGCAATTGAGAAGGCGAAGGCCACGCTGGAGATCGCGGCGCAAATTCCCAACGTCATGATCATTCCGATGCCTGACTACCGGCCGAAGTATCCCAAGATCGATCACGAAGAGGTCATCAATCCAAACCATCCCAATCTGACCATCTGGGGGAACCGGATCGAGGCCTGCATCTTCATCGGCGTGCATTGTCACTATGCCAACCTGACCCTGAAGATGATTCGAGCAGGAACGAACTGCTGTACGATGGCGGTGTGTGCGGAGCAGGGGCATGAGGATGCGATGCTGACGATCCGCGATTCGGATACCGCCAAGATCAAGAGGGTCGCGCAAATCTTCAAGCGCGTCAGGGAGAGTATGGGCATCAAGTTGCCGCCTGACGGCCAGAACGTCCGATTCACAGGGACGCAATCGCGAGTGCACGGTGGGAAGACTCACACCAATCCGCTTGAATTCGTTCCCACCGCAGCCGGACTCTCAAGCGCCTCGGCGTTTGGTCACAAGCCGGAGCAAATGCAAAAAGAAGCCTGAGGTCGTGCCTCCAGGCCGGACCGATAAACCCGGAGAGGTGATGATATGAGCGAAGCGCTGGGCACCGAGACGAAAACCAACCCGCAGGGCGATCCCATTACCAGCGTTGCGGCTCCGAAGCCGACGGGAGCTGAGAAAAAGGACCCGCACGCAGAGGCGAAGAGGCAGCGGGTAGTCACCCCTGAGCATCTGTTCCTTGAGGCGCCCAGGGTGCGGGAGTTCATCACCGGCAGCGAGGCTGCTAAGGAGGCGATCCGGCGCAGCAATGTCGATCTTGCCATTGCCTATCCCATCACGCCGCAGAGCGAAACGATGCAATTGGTCGGCGTGCTCTACGGTGAAGGTTACGTCAAGGAATATTATCGCGGCGAAGAGGAGGTCGGGGTTATGGCGGCCATTGCCGGTGGCTCGCGGGCCGGCGTCCGGTGTTTCACCGCCACTGCAGGACCGGGAACGCTCCGCGGCCTGGAAGGCATTGTGTCATGGCCTGGCCATCGGTTGCCCGCAGTTGCGTTCTTTACCTGCCGCGTGGTGAATGCCCCTTTGGCGATTCAGCCGGACAACATCGAGATTGCTTACCTCTTGAATTGCGGCATGGTCGTCTTCCATGCCGAAAACCAGCAGGACGTGTTTGATTTCCTCATGAAGGGCTTTACCATCAGCGAGAAAAACGATGTGACCCTTCCGGTGGCGGTCTGCTGCGACGGATTCTTCGTGACCCACGCTCGAGGCTATGTTTCCATGCAGGATCGAGGACTCAAGCTCCCTCCCCGTGAACCCTGGCGCGGGGCCGTGCCGGTGCTGGATGCGGAAAATCCCCCGGCCCGATTGTCTCGTGACGCCCCGGTTCAGAAGTCGAACTTCATGGCCTACAATATTCATGCGGTATGGCAGCAGGAAGTTTGGGCCGCTGTTGAACGGTCACGGAAGTATATCGATCAGTACATGGGCGGCTTGTGTACGGCCGAGGGAGTCGAAGACGCAGACGCGATCCTGGTCGCATCCGGCAGCGCTGCGGCGCAGTCGCGCGAGGCAATCCGCCTCTGCGCCGAAAAAGGTATCAAGGTCGGGCTGATCAAGATCCGATCCCTCCGGCCGTTCCCCACGATGGAACTCCGAAAGCTCTGTGCCAAGGCCAAGCTGATCGTGATCCCGGAGTTCAACTATGTGGGGTGGCTGGCCAAGGATGTCGCGGCCGCGATCTATGGCCATTCAAAGGCCAAGATCATCGCAGGCCCGCACGTCTATGGTGGCCAATCCATGCCGGTCGAGTTGATTGTGGATGAGGTGGAGTCAGGGCTCACCGGAAAGAAGTCCACCAACGTGCCGCTGTCTCAGGTCATGGGGACTCCAGAGGGAGATTCCTCCGCCATGGCCCACTTCATGCGCAGCATCTGAGCGGGTGGTTCATAATGAAAGGGCCTGATCCCCATGGGGGATCAGGCCCTTTTCTTTTCGCGCCCTCCGAGATCCGCCACTTCTGAAACGAGAGATCAAGCCTACGGAGGATGAGCGATTAACGAGTCGTGCTCAACGATCGTCAGCCCTGCACGTCGTCGCGGATCAATTCTTCGCTCTCGGGCATCCCCGACGCGATGAACTTGGCATAGGATAGATAGATGATGCTGCTATCCCGCATGGCTCGAGCTCCATGGGTCATCCGTTCAAGGTTCGTCGCGTCGGCTCCCTCGGACGATTGTAGAGAGTCTACGTATTCAACGAGCAATTTGTTATAGCGCTCCATTGCCTGTTCTACGTCCAGGTAGGCCTGCATGATGGCGTCGGTCATCGCGGCACTCCTCCATTCTCCGTGTCACCTTACACCAGGCGAAAAATGAGCGTCAACACGTGGTGAGGCCGGACCATGTTGCGGACTATTTCGACAGCCGTCCTTCATGCCATCCAAGGGGTCCTCGACCAAGGGCCCGACGCGAGTCCTCCCGCCCTTGCGGCCGGTGTGAAGGCATTGTCAGAAGGCTTTACAAAGTCTCGGCCCCTTTGTGGACGCCGATACCTTGATCAGCCGGATCTGCTCCCCGCATATCTAACGTACTATTTGCCAGTCAATTTAGCAAAGGTGCAGTCTCTGCTGGACGAGCTTCCGGGGGATACTTTGACGAGACAGGCATCCGCCCCCTTGAGACTCTTGGATGTGGGGTCCGGTCCAGGTACGGCGTCGCTTGCGCTGTTGGATTGGCTCGTCAGGCGGAATGCCGAGGGTGTCGCAGTCTCAGCGGAGGCCTGTGATCATTCTCCCGCGGCCCTGGCGATTGCGAAGACCCTCTGGGATCTCTATGCCCATCGCCAAGGGATTCAATCTGCCCGCTTTACTGCGCGCGGGATAAACCTGGAGCGGACGGCCGACTTGCGAGCACTCTGCTCCAGCGTAACGGAGCGGTTTCACCTGGTGTGCTTGGCCAACAGTCTCAACGAGCTGTTCGGCACCGCCCGGAACCCCGTGGAACGCCGCTGTCAGGTGGTTCTACGCCTCTTGGATGTCCTCCGCCCGGACGGATCGCTGATCATCGTGGAGCCGGCGCTACGCGATCTGACGCGGGATTTGCATCGGTTGCGGGACCTTCTGACAAGAAACAACGTCTGCACGCTCTATAGTCCCTGTCTCCACGAGGATGGCTGTCCGGCGCTCCATCATCCTGAAGACTGGTGTCATGAAGAACGCGCATGGGCGCCGCCAGCGGAGATCCGTCGGTTGGACCGGGAGGTGGGGTTCATCAAAGATTCGCTGAAGTTTTCCTATCTGATTTTAAGAAAAGACGGCAGGACAGTCGTGCCCCGCGCTCGCAATGTTTTCAGAATTGTCAGTGAGCGCCGTGAGTTTAAGGGCGAGACGCGGCTCTGGACCTGTAGCGAGACGGGCCGTCTGGAGGTGGGGCGCTTGGATCGGGAGCGGTCAGCGAGCAACGCGGAGTTCGATCAAGTCGAACGCGGAGCGATCATGCGATGGGTACAGCCCGACCATACCGTGCTCCAGGAAGGAAGGGGTCGGATTCATCGTGTTCGGCCTGAGGATCTGATTGCGATTGAGCGATTGGGAGGCTAGCAGGATGTGGGAAAAGTCAGTCAGCGTAGTTCTCACTCCTTGGTCTGGTCGTCATACGTCGAACGCCAACCGTCAATCGACCGACGACGAAGGAGGCAGGGTGCAAAAACCTGCCGTCCCAAAGCGTCTGACGAGTGACGGACATCCAACGTCCTGCTTGCTGCGGCCTTGCTGAACCGCCTTTTGACCCTCCTGCACAGGCTTTTGAAATCTCCGCGATCCCTCGCTGTGCCGCCTTTCACCGGTGCTCGAAAGTTTTCCCTCAACCTGCTGGATGGGTGTGTGGAAAGGGGGCCAGCCGCTGATAGACTGGTCTCGGTTTTCGGGATGGGAATATCGGCTCGTAACACCTGGTTTGATTCGATTTCGGCTTACGCTATACTACTCCCCCAGGAGCATACGCCATGGCCAAGGCCATCCCAAATCCGCCTCCTGAATTCGACGATCTCACGGTCAGCGAGCAGATCGAATATGTCCAAGCGCTTTGGGATCGGATCGCCGCTTCGCAAGAGCAAGTCACTGTCCCCGAATGGCACGAAACAATCCTTAGTGAGCGACTTGAAGCGTATCGTCGCAATCCCACTGCCAGCCGATCCTGGCCGGAAGTTCGTGCAGAACTTGTGCGTATGCTACGCGAATGAGTCGGACTCTTGATCGGGTTCGAGAACTGGTTGCCCGTCACGCGGTTCAAATATCGGATCATGGATATGATGAACTGACGGAAGACGGTCTTTTCGTGGAAGACATTGTGGCCGGGCTCACTGGTGCGCGTGTGGTGGAAGACTATCCGACTTATCATCGCGGACCTTGCGTCTTGGTGCTTCAGCGCGACAGGGAACATCAACCGATCCATGTCGTGTGGGGAATTCCAAAGGACGCCGCCTCGCCTGCAGTCGTCGTCACGGCGTATCGTCCAGACCCTGCGCGGTGGAGCCAAGACTTCATGAGGAGAGCGACATGAACCGGCATCGTCACACTAAATTGGTTCACGAAGGGCAGTATGCTGCCGAGGTAGACGTTGAATTGATCGACACCGACAGCGGCTGGTCACCCTACCTGTCGTTGCCTGATGCGCAGAAACTCGATCAGGTCCGTAAAGCACTGAGAAGTGGCGATCTGAAACGAGCGAGCCAACTGGCTCGTGTCTTCCAGCTCCTGCCCGTGAAAGCCTGACCGCTACGCAGCTTCCAATGGGTGGCATCATTCCGATCCCGCATAAGAACCGCTGATACCCGGTCGATCGGGCGCAACGCATTGAACGAGCGTCGAGTATCGCGTATGGTTCACGACCAGTAATGATGTGTAACGCGGATAGAAATTAGCAGATTCGGTTCTTATGGGGGTCCGTCTAAACATTGTTTGCGAGCAGAAGGACTCACCATGGCGAGAAAAGTGCATCTGATCGCCGGTCTTCTTGCCACACTGACGATCTCGACATTCTTCCTGTCAACTATCCTCGTCGAACGACTTGAGGCACACGAGGCGGTGGCAACAGTCAGGAGCCTGATAGTGCTGCCCGATCTCTTTGTTCTTGTTCCTACTATCGCGGCACAGGTGCACCGGGTCCTATCCCTCAAAGTCCCGCCAAAGTCGGCTTGTAGATGCCAAGAAGAAACGAATGTCATTCATGGCGGTAAATGGTCTACTGGTTCTTATACCCTGTGCTATCGTTCTCAACCGTTGGAGCGGCGGCAGCTCAATTCGACGCAGCTTATTACGTTGTGCGGGCTATCGAACTTCTGGCCGGAGCCGTCAACCTTATCCTCATGGGTTTGAATACCCGAGACGGCATGAAAATGAGTGGTCGGTTCCGTGCCGATCTAGCAGCCGCTCGTTAAGAAGTGCGTCGAGTCGGGCTCGGTACGTCGGCGCTTCGCGCCGCATCCGCTCGCTGCTCACGCGCCCCGTCAGCGGACTCACCTTCGATGGATAAAGAACCGTACCTAAGCGACGCGTACCCGCCGCAGGAGATAGCGCGGCAGGTTGAGCGCCTCGGCGTTGCGAAGGCGCACGCTGATGCCCTCACATTGCTCGTCCTGGCAGTACTTGCTGGGGCGTTCATTTCGCTTGGGGCGCTCTTGTTCACCGTTGTGGTTACAGAATCCAACATCGGCTTCGGCCCGACACGCATACTTGGCGGCGTGAGTTTCTGTCTCGGATTGATCCTCGTGGTGGTGGCCGGTGCCGAGTTGTTCACCGGGAACAACCTCATCGCGATGGCCTGGGCCAGCCGCCTGATCGGTACCGGACAGGTCGTGCGGAACTGGCTTCTCGCCTACATTGGTAATGTGGTTGGCTGCTTGGGAACGGTTCTGCTTGTCCTGTGGGCAGATATTGCCAGTTTAGGCGATGGTGCCGTAGGTGAGATGGCGGTGCGCATCGCCAGTACCAAAGCGGATCTTCCCATAGCCCAGGCCTTCACGCGCGGCATCCTATGCAATGCGCTCGTCTGCCTGGCCGTGTGGTTGGCGATAGGCGCGCGTACTGTGACCGACAAGATTCTGTCGATCCTCTTCCCCATTGCCGCCTTCGTGGCCATCGGCTTCGAGCACTCGATCGCGAACTGGTTCTTCCTGCCTTTCGGGCTCGCATTGGATGTGCACGGCGCGGTGTCGATCGCAGCGGTCGGCAAAAACATTGTCGTGGTGACCGCCGGCAATGTGGCTGGCGGTACCCTGCTGGTCGCCGGGGTGTACTGGGTCGCCTACTTGCGAGGTGAGCGCATGCGGAAGGATCGGTCGGCATGAGTCGCGAGCCAACCGTTCCACAGCTCCTGCAGTCCGTCGGCCTGCCGGGTGACTTTCTCGAGGACCTCTTGCGTGAGTCTGACTGGTCCCTCGTGATCAAGCTACACGCTGTTTTCGAGTCAGTGCTTGCCAGCCTGATAGTGCAACGGCTCGCTACGCCACAAACTGCGGAGGTCGTTTCCCATCTGGAGTTCAACAACGCAAAGTCCGGAAAGGTCGCCTTCGCCCGCGCGCTTGGCCTGCTGGAGTCGCGAGACGTCGCGTTTCTCAGGGGTCTGTCGGAACTGCGCAATCAACTGGTCCATAGAATTGAGAACATCTCATTCACCTTCTCCCGCTGCGTCGCCGGCCAGTCCGCGGCGGAGCGCAAGAAGTTCAAAAAGGAGTTTGGCTTCGCCATACTCCAGGTCGAGGGCGGTACGCGTGAGTACGAGCAGTTGCTGAAGAACCAGCCGCGCACTATCGTTCACCTGGCGGCCTACGAGTGCCTGCTGAACATACAGTTCCGGGTTTCGGCGTAACGCAGGAACGCTCTCGTCGAGGCTCTCTTGCAACGGTCCAAGAAATGACGCCCAATCCGTCGTTGTACCCGCCGTTCGCCAGCCGGCTTCGTCGTCTGACGCCCGCGGGTGAACTCCAACATTACGAAGAGGCAATATCTGAATAAAATGGATCAGTGGCAGGGACGATGTCTTGTTGTCGATAGGTTGACAAGCTGTTGAGCGAGTCCGCCAACCTACCCGGCCTGTACCTCGCGCGCCGAGCTGCGCTGCTTTTCCATGACAAGGTTGTAGTACGTGTAACGGCGTCAGGTCTATAAGCGACCCCTTGCGATTTCGTGCTTTAGGAGCAGCATGCGGGAGCGCGTTTCTTAATGAGGCGGCAGATCCACATGCGATGTGTCGCCGATGGCTCTCTATTAAGGCAGCACTGAGCGGTTCTGCATCGCGAATCGTGGAGGTGAGGTAACCGCGCCCGGGTCTTGATTCCTGTCATAGGATGGTAGGTCTTGGTGGCGACGTGCGAGAGGTCGCAGGAGAGCTGCTGCGGTCGCGTAGCGGACGGCGAGCACTGTTCGAAGTTCCATTTAACGGAGTGGCGAATGGAACAAGTTGCGCAGCCGAGCAGCGACGAGTCCTACAGGCTTACCTCCCGCCGAAGGCCCTCAAGGCGTACCATCCTGTTCTTGCTGCGGTCGAATCAGAGCTTCGAGTAGAGCAGGGCTGTCAGCGCGCTGCAAGCGATCCGTTATGACGTTGAGGATTGACGATCGGCGTTTGTCGAGTAACGCTGGAGGGTCTTCAGTCTGCCTCCGGTTCCGTTCCGCCGTGTTGATGCGTCACCCGGTCCTCATCGAACAGTTCCTGCATTTCCTCGGTCATGACCTCGGCATCGTCGGGGATGGAAACCATCGGCAACGATTTCTTCGGCTTGGGTTGATCTTCCGATGAAGGCGGCAAAGGGGGAGAAGGTGGAGGCGGTGGTTTGTGTTCAGTCATCGTTGTTCCGTCCAGGCTCAGCCCGGTTACTCAAAGGCCTCGAACGAACTTCGCTCAGGGAACGAATGTTTGCAGGTCTTGCACGTGACGAAATAATAGGCCTCGCGGACGGACAGGGTGGCCCGGAAGTCGAGATCGACCCCCCGCGCGGCGCACTTCGGGCAAGGCACGGTGCGAAGAAACAGAGGCAGATCCGGCTGCGCACGCTGATAAAATTCCATATCGGCATGGACAGGAAAGCTGTAGCGGCACTTCATGCACATGCCCTTCCATTCCCCGTCGGCGTGGAGATTGCGGCGATCGATGGCAAATGTATTGGCTTTACAGATGGCACAGCGAACCGATGAAAGCCGCGCCTCAACCGTTTCGACCGCCGGGAGTGTCATGGACATTTCACATGCAAACGTATGGATCATTCGATGTCAGACAGTATACCGGGTGAGTCGAAAGGTTCACAAGGGCGGTATCTGAGCTCCCTAAGCCATCTATGGGAGCGCCTGGAAGCAAGCCCGAGCGCACAGAGACTTCGGTTGTTCCTGAACGGTGCATCGGCTCAGAGTTTTTTCTTGACCATCGGCCGCCTCTCCCTATACTGACGATATGCACATGATCTCGAAACAACTGTTGGTCGGGAACATCGAGGCAGCGCGGGAGATCCATCCTGCGATCGGCGCCCTTCTCCTTGTGGCACAAGAGTATGATGTGACCCCACCATCGTGGGTGGACTATGCCAAGATACCCCTCAAGGAGTTCGCGGCCGCCGACCCGCAACAGGTCCGGGAAGCGGTCGAGTGGATCGAGCGAAAGATCGGCAGCAACCGGGTGCTGGTTTGTTGTCGGGCGGGTATGGGGCGCTCGGTCTCGGTCATCATTGCGTATCTTTGTTGTGTGGCGGGGATGAGTTACGCCGAGGCTCTCAAACTGGTGAGTGCCAGGAGGCCGGGTGCGCTGCCCTTGCCGTCTTTGGAGGAAACCATCGCGCTCGTCAAGCAATTGCGGATAGAGCAGGCGGCGCTGGCCCACGAAGCGAACTCTCCGGATAGGCCAGGCGGCAGGCCCGACCGAAAGCACAAGAAGATCGCCTGACGGCTCCTTCCCTCATTCCGTCGCGCTCCACCGCTAATCCTCTCAGTGCCCATATCCTGGCCGCTCAAGCCTTCTGATAGGCACGCTGGTCGATTCCGTCCAGGGGCGAGGGCGACATCCTTCCGAACGTCGATTCCTCCCCCTTTCCTCAAACCTGCCGGATCGACTAAGGTGATGGGGTCTATTGGTTCGAGCTGAGGGATATTTTCTCCCATGCCGGAACTTCCAGAGGCGGAGGTGGTGGCCAGACACATCCGCGATCGATTGCTTGGAGCGCGACTGGATGACTATCGAGTGTTGCGCGACGACATCGTTCGGGAAGGACTCGACAGTTTTCCCTCGTATCTGGGTGGCACACTGGAGTCGGTCGAGCGATGGGGAAAAAGCGTCGTGCTGGCCTTTTCCCTGAAGAACGAGATCAGATATCTGGTGGCCGAATTGGGGATGACCGGTCTCCTGCTGTTCGAGGAAGCAGTGCGCTCCAGAACCAGGCATACCCATGTGCGGCTTGGTTTCCAAGGAGGGCGCGAGCCGAACCTGTACTACTGGAACGCACGGCGATTCGGGCGGCTCTATCTGCTCGATCGTGCCGGCTTGCGCCGATATACCAGCCGCCGATTCGGATGCGACCCCCTCGCCGTGGACTGGGAGTCCTTTTGGCAGATCTTGCATGGTCGTCGCGGCCGCCTCAAAGCGCTGCTGATGCATCAGCAGGTCATCGCCGGAATCGGTAATATCTACGCGAACGAGATCCTCTTCGCAGCCAAGCTTCACCCCCATCGACGCGCAAATCAACTGCCGAAAGCGCGGGCGCAACTACTTTATGAAGCGATGCAAGCGATACTCGGAGCGGCGATTGCACAAGGCGGGTCCAGCATAAGGGATTTTGTGACTCCGGATGGGAAGCCCGGCCGCTACAGGCAAGACCATCGTGTCTATGATCGGGAGGGGCAACCTTGTCTACGGGCCTGTGGAGGATCGATCCGGACCAAAAAAGGCGAACGCACCTCTTTCTATTGCCCCGTGTGTCAGAGGTGGTAGGGAGCGCGGAGGCCCTGATGCATTCTGAAGCCTAAGCCGCATGATGCATGAACGCTTCTCCAGCAACTGCCGTGTGACCTGTTACTATCCGGGAGCAACGGGTGCCTCGGCGACGACAAGCTCGGCAGCCAGTGTTCGGCTCCCAAGGCGGGCAGGCTCGCCACGCGTGCCCGTCTCGCTTGGAGTCTGGGCGGTTTCGTCACGAGCCGTCATCAACAATGCTGGCTAATGTTCTTAAAATCAATTGGTTATGACTCTTGTCTGGATGGAAATTCAGATCCCCGTCCTTCGTTAGGACTTCTGCTCAAAATCGTTAGGCCCTTTGGGGCCTTGAGGTCCTTGTCAGAATCCGCTAGTCTTTCGCTCCCTTAATCGCATCGTTTCCCTGAATCCACCAGAAGGAGTGCGCTGCCATGGCCAAGGTGCTGGAAGGTCCCGGGATGGGACTGATGAAAAAATGGGGCATCACCGTTCCGAATTATCTCGTCGTGTCGTCGGTCGAAGAGTTGAAGAAACTGGCGGCGGCGAACGACTGGCTCAAGCAGTCGAAGTTGGTGGTGAAGGCACACGAGGCGCTCGGTTCACGATTTAAGCTCGGGCTTGTCAAGGTTGGGCTCGACCACAAGGGCGCCGAAGCCGCGGCGAAAGAGATGTTGGGACGACAGGTCGGCTCGATTACGGTGTCGCAGGTGATTATCTCGGAGATGGTGCCGCACAAGGAAGAATACTATTGTGCCGTCAAATCGACGCGGGAGGGCACCGAGGTCATGGTCGCCAACTGCGGCGGGATTGAAGTCGAATCCAACTGGGACCGTGTCAGGAAGCTGGCGGTCGAGGTGGGGGATACGCCGACCAGCGAGCAGCTCGAAAAGTTGGCGAAGGACGCGGGATTCACCGGGAAGCTGGTGGCGCAGATGGCTGATTTTGCCGGTAAGATGTTCGCGTGCTACGACAACGAAGACGCGCAATACCTGGAGGTCAATCCCGTTGTGGCGCGGGAATCGGATGGGCAACTGGTGGCGCTCGATGCGGTGACGCTGCTCGACGGCGATGCCAAGTTCCGCCACCCCGACTGGAATTTCCCCTTTGCCGCGGAGTTCGGCCGCGCCTATACCAAGAGCGAATCAGAAGTGCAAGCGGTCGATGCCAAGATCAAAGGGTCGGTGAAACTCATCGAAATTCCGGGCGGACAGATCGCCATGTTGCCGGCTGGCGGCGGCGCCAGTGTCTACTATTGCGACGCCGTGGTGGCGCGCGGCGGAAAGCTGGCCAACTATGCCGAGTATTCCGGTGATCCGCCCGACTGGGCCGTGGAAGTGCTGACTGATAAGGTCTGTTCGCTGCCCAACATCAAGCACATCATCGTCGGCGGCGCCATCGCCAACTTTACGGACGTGAAGAAGACGTTCGGCGGCATCATCGCAGGTTTCCGGAAGGCCAAATCGGAAGGGAAGTTGAAGGGCGTCACGATTTGGGTGCGGCGCGGTGGCCCACGAGAGAAGGAAGGTCTCGAGGCGATGCGCATGCTCAAGGAGGAGGGGTTTGATATCCACGTGTTCGACCGCAATACGCCGCTAACCGACATCGTCGACAAAGCACTCCAAGCCAACTAAGCCGCATGACGGGAACGACGGAGGGGGGAGCCCGATGAGTATTGTTGCCAATAAAGACACCTATGTCGTCATCCAAGGCGGCGCAGCGGGCGTGAACGCAGCGCGACGGATGGCCGAGTTTTGTTATCTGATCAAGCGCCCGGTGAATGTGCTTGCCTTCGTCTATCCGCCCGATGCCGGCAAGACCAACGAGATTCCGTACGGCGGGAACCTGGTGCAGATTCCCGTCTACAAGAGCATTGCCGATGCGACCGCGCAGCATCCCGAAATCAACACGAGTCTGGTCTACATCGGTGCGGATCGCGCCTGTGCGGCCGGTCTGGAAGCTCTGAACGACCCCAAGATCCAGGTCGTGTCGATGATCACCGAGGGCGTACCGGAAAAAGACGCGAAGCTGCTCAGCCGGCATGCCAGCAAGTTGGGGAAGACCTTCAACGGACCATCCTCGATCGGGGTGATCTCCGCCGGTTCCTGCAGGCTCGGCGTCATCGGCGGCGCCTACGACAACCTGGTCGCCTGCAAGGTGTACCGTGAGGGCTCGTTCGGCGTGATCACCAAGTCGGGCGGCTTGTCCAACGAGATTATTTGGCTGTGCTCGCAGTTTGCGGACGGCATTACCACGGCCATCGGCATCGGCGGCGATGCCTATCCCGGGACCGATTATGTGAGCTACCTCGAAAAATTCGAACAGGATCCGCAGACAAAGGCGGTGGTCATCGTCGGCGAGATGGGCGGCGACCTCGAAGAGCGAGCAGCCGAATGGTATGGGGCTAAGAAGCGCCGGATCAAGCTCATCGGCGTGGTGTCCGGCTTCTGCCAGGAAAGCCTGCCGAAAGGGATGAAGTTCGGCCATGCCGGCGCCAAGGAAGGGATGAAGGGAGAAGGGTCCGCCCGTTCCAAGTCAGACGCGCTCAAGAAAGCCGGAGCGATCGTCCCTCCGACGTTCGGAGCACTGGGCCCGGCCATCAAGCAGACCTACGAGGACTTGGTGAAGGGTGGACAGATCGTTCCTGTGGCGGAGGTACGGCCCGAGGACGTGCCGAAACTTCCGCGGAGCGTCGATGAGGCCATGAAGGCCGGAGATGTACAGATCGTGCCGCTGATCAAGACGACGATCAGCGACGACCGGGGAGACGAACCCTGTTATGACGGCTATCCCGCCTCCGAGCTTATCAATAAGGGCTATGATATCCCCCACGTGATCGGCTTGCTCTGGGACAAGCGCCTGATCACCAAGCAGGAAGGGGAGATTATCAAACGGATCATGATGCTCTCGGCCGATCATGGTCCCTGTGTCAGCGGCGCCTTGACCACGATCATTGCCGCCTGCGCCGGGATCGGCATGTCGCAGGCCGTGGCGGCCGGGTTGATCATGATTGGGCCTCGCTTCGGGGGCGCCGTCACCGACGCCGGACGCTATTTCAAACACGCCGTCGAGAAGAAGATGTCGGTGGACGAGTTTCTCGCTTACATGAAGAAGAACGTCGGACCGGTGCCGGGCATCGGCCACCGGGTGAAGAGTCTTCGCAACCCGGATAAGCGCGTCAAGGAACTGGTCGGGTACGTGAAGAGTTTGGGCATGAAGACGCCGCACCTCGACTTCGCGCTCGAGGTCGAAAAGGTGACGGCGGCCAAGAAGGACAACCTGATCCTGAACGTGGACGGCACCATGGCCGCGGTGCTCGTAGATATCGGGTTCCCGGTCGATAGTTTGAACGGGTTCTTCATTCTGTCGCGGACCATCGGGTTGATCGGTCATTGGACCGACCAGAAGCGGCAGGAGAGCCGGCTGATCCGCCTCTTCGATTATTTGGTGAATTATGCCGCGCCGAAGCGGCGGGAAGTGCCGCCGCTGAAGTAGTCGCGGGGAATACCACCGATGAAATAGCCGTCAATCGTCATGCGTCATTCGTTGAGATGCTGACTGCAGTGCCATCTTCACGGTTGACGATTGACGGATGACGTTTGACGAATGTAAGGAGAGAAGTCATGTCGACAGATCTTGCCAAGAAGCTCTATGCGAAGATGCCGGAGGTGTTCGCCAAGGCCAGAAAGAAATTCGGCCGCGGCCTGACGCTGGCCGAAAAGATTCTGGTCTCTCATGCGGACAACTTCGATACGCAGACCTGGGAGCGGGGCAAGGCGATGTTGTCGCTCCGTCCCGATCGGGTCGCGATGCAGGACGCGACGGCCCAGATGGCCATGTTGCAGTTCATGCAGGCGGGCAAGAAGAAAGTGGCCGTGCCGAGCACCATCCATTGCGACCACCTGATCAGAGCCGAAATGGGGTCCGAGAAAGATCTCCTGCGCGCCATGGACGAGAACAAGGAAGTCTATAACTTCCTTGCCTCCGCCGCGAAGAAGTACGGGATCGGCTTTTGGAAGCCTGGCGCGGGCATCATTCACCAGGTTGTGCTGGAAAACTATGCCTTCCCCGGCGGTCTCATCATCGGGACCGACTCGCATACGCCCAATGGCGGTGGGCTCGGCATGTTGGCGATCGGCGTCGGCGGAGCGGATGCTGGCGAAGTCATGGCGGGCCTTCCTTGGGAGGTGCTCCATCCGAAATTGATCGGAGTCCGGCTCACCGGCAAGCTCGGTGGCTGGGCCTCACCGAAGGACGTGATCCTCTATCTGTGCGGCCTGCTGACCGTGAAGGGCGGAACGAATAAGATCGTCGAATATTTCGGCCCTGGTGCGGACACGATCAGCGCAACCGGCAAGGGCACCATCTGCAACATGGGAGCGGAACTCGGCGCGACCACCTCCGTGTTCCCCTTTGACCAGAAGATGGTCGCCTACATGAACCTCACAGACCGGGCGGAGTTGGCAAACCTGGCGTCGGCGCATAAGGATCTCCTCGTGGCTGATCCGGAGGTCTATCAAGCACCGGAAAAGTACTATGATCAAATTGTCGAAGTCGATTTGTCCACGCTCGAACCGCACGTGGTCGGACCCCATACACCGGATCTCGCCAGGCCGGTTTCAAAATTGGCGGCGGAAGCGAAGGAAAAGGGCTATCCGGTCGAGCTCAAGGCGGCGCTCATCGGGAGTTGCACGAATTCGTCGTACGAGGACATCAGCCGGTCCGCTCACATCGCCCAGCAGGGGTTGAAGGCGGGATTGAAGGCGAAGACGGCGTTCCTGGTTTCTCCTGGATCGGAGCGGATCTACCATACGATGAAGCGGGACGGATTCTTGGACACGTTTGAGAAACTCGGCGGCACGGTCCTGTCGAATTCCTGTGGTCCCTGCATCGGCCAGTGGAAACGGGCCGACGGGGTCAAAGGCAGGGCGGATTCCATCGTCAGTTCCTTTAACCGCAACTTCCCTGGCCGCAACGACGGCATCAACGAAACCCTGTCCTTCCTGGCCAGTCCGGAAGTCGTGACCGCTTACGCGCTGACGGGGGACCTCGGGTTCGATCCCGTGAACCAGACACTGAAAGGAGCCGACGGGAAGGCATTCAAGCTTGAGCCGCCGAAAGGTGAAGAACTGCCGGCCAAGGGCTTTGCGAAGGGGGAAGAGGGATTCGTGGCTCCGGCGGACAACGGCGAAGGGTTGACGGTCGAAATTCCGCCCACCAGCGAGCGGCTTCAATTGTTGCAGCCGTTCCCCCGCTGGGATGGAAATGACTTCGAGCAGCTTCCGCTCCTGATCAAGACCAAGGGCAAGACCACGACCGACCATATTTCTCCGGCCGGTCCATGGCTCAAATTCCGCGGTCATTTGGACAAGATCAGCGACAACATGTTTCTCGGAGCTAACAACGCTTTCTCGACCGAGCCTGGCAAGGGGACGGACGTCTTGACCGGAGAAACCGGATTGACGATCGCTCAGGTTGCCCGCCGGTACAAGGCCAAGGGCATCGGCTCCTTCGTCGTGGGCGACGAGAACTACGGGGAAGGCAGCAGCCGTGAGCATGCCGCCATGTCGCCTCGATTCTTGAACGTGCGCGCGGTCATCACCAAGAGCTTTGCGCGCATCCACGAAACCAACTTGAAAAAGCAGGGGATCTTGGCGTTGACCTTCTCTGATCCGAAGGACTACGAGAAGATCGAGCAGCAGGACCGCATCAGCGTGACGGGGCTACAAAGTCTGGCGCCTGGCAAGCCGGTGGTGGTGACCATACACAAGACGGATGGGCGTACGCTCACCATCCAGGCGAACCACAGCATGACGGAACAGCAGCTTGCGTGGTTCAAGGCTGGTTCGGCGTTGAACGCGCTGAACTGATATCAGACTGAATGAGGGATAGTCATGTCGACTAAAGCCACGAAGATCATCTATACAAAAACCGATGAAGCGCCGATGTTGGCCACGTACTCGTTTCTCCCGATCATCAACGCCTTTACGAAGGCGGCCGGTGTCTCCGTTGAATTGCGCGATATTTCGCTCGCGGGCCGCGTGATCGCCGTTTTTCCGGAATACCTGACACCAGCCCAGAAGCAGCACGATGCCTTGGCCGAGTTGGGCGAAATGGCCAAGACGCCGGAAGCCAACATCATCAAGCTGCCGAACATCAGCGCCTCGATTCCGCAATTGGTCGCCACGATCAAGGAATTGCAGAAGCAGGGATACGCCCTGCCGGACTATCCGGAAAACCCGAAGGACGATAAGGAAAAGGACATCAAGGCCCGCTACGACAAGGTGAAGGGCAGCGCGGTCAATCCCGTCTTGCGTGAAGGCAATTCCGACCGTCGGGCGCCACTCTCCGTGAAGGCCTATGCCCGCAAGCACCCGCATAAGATGGGTGCCTGGTCGTCCGATTCCAAGACGCATGTCGTCCACATGAAGGGCGGCGACTTCCGCTCGAACGAAAAGTCGATCACGATCCCGGCTGCGACTACGGCCAGGATCGAGTTCGTGGGCGCGGACGGTAAGGTCACCGTGCTGAAAGACAAGCTCGCGCTGCAAACCGGTGAAGTGCTCGATGCCACCTTCATGAGTATCAAGGCCTTGCGCAAATTCCTCGAAGAGCAGATCCAGGATGCGAAGGCCAAGGGTGTGTTGTTCTCGCTTCACATGAAGGCCACCATGATGAAGATCTCCGATCCGAAGATCTTCGGCCACGCCGTGACCGTGTACTACAAAGATGTGTTCGAGAAGCACGCGGAGACATTCAAGAAACTGGGAGTAGACCCGGACAACGGGATCGGCGACGTGTACCTCAAGATCAAGTCTTTGCCGGACGATCAACGCAAGGCCATTGAAGCCGACATTCAAGCCGTGTATCAGAAGCGGCCGCCGATGGCGATGGTGAACAGCGACAAGGGGATCACGAACCTCCATGTGCCGAGCGATGTCATCATCGACGCCTCCATGCCGCCGGTCATCCGCGACAGCGGGAAGATGTGGAATCCCCAGGGCCAACTGCAGGACGTCAAGTGCGTGATTCCGGACGCCAGCTATGCGCCGGTCTATCACGAGGTCGTCGAGTTCTGTAAGAAGCATGGGGCCTTCGATCCACGGACGATGGGTAGTGTGCCCAATGTCGGCTTGATGGCGCAGGCGGCCGAGGAGTACGGTTCGCACGATAAGACCTTCAAGGCGCAGGCCAACGGTACGATTCGCATCGTCGAGGCGTCCGGCAAGACCTTGCTTGAGCATCAGGTCGAAGAGGGCGATATCTGGCGCGCCTGCCAGGTGAAAGACGCGCCGATTCAGGACTGGGTGAAGCTGGCCGTCAGTCGTGCAAAAGCGACAGGAGTGCCGGCGGTGTTCTGGTTGGACAAGGACCGAGCGCACGATGCGGAATTGATCAAGAAGGTGAACGCCTACTTGCCGAAGCACGATACGACGGGCCTCGACATTAAGATCATGGCGCCGGCCGATGCCTGCCGGTTCTCTCTGGAGCGGATGAAGGACGGCAAGGATACGATCTCCTGCACCGGCAACGTGCTCCGCGACTACCTTACCGACCTCTTTCCGATTCTCGAAATCGGGACCAGCGCCAAGATGCTCTCGATTGTGCCGCTGCTGAACGGCGGCGGTCTGTTCGAGACCGGCGCGGGAGGATCGGCGCCGAAGCACGTGCAACAGTTCCAAGAAGAAGGCTACCTTCGCTGGGATTCGCTCGGCGAGTTCTTGGCGCTGGCTGCCTCTTTGGAGCATCTTGCAAAGGTGGGGAATAATGCCGTGGCCAAGATTTTGGCGGATACGCTGGATCAGGCCAATGCGAAGTTCCTCGAGAGCAATAAGTCGCCCGCCCGCAAGGTCGGCGAGATCGACAACCGCGGCAGCCACTTCTACCTGGCGCTCTACTGGGCGCAGGCCTTGGCCGCGCAGACTGCGGACAAGAGAATCGCGGAGAAGTTCCAGAAGATCGCCAAGGACCTGAGCGAGAACGAGAAAAAGATCGATCAGGAGTTACTGGCCGCACAAGGCAAGCCGCAGGATATCGGCGGGTACTATCACCCGGACGATGCCAAGGCTGCCAAAGCGATGCGGCCCAGCGCGACCTTGAACGCGATTGTGGATGCCATTGCGTAAGGAACGACCGGCATCCTTGTTCCGTAGGAGCAAATAGAAAGATGAGTTGGCGGCCGTGCCCCATCCCGGCCGCCTGGGCAGAGGGTTCACCTACAGAGCGAAACATGACCACCGAATCGTTCGACACCCAGAACGTCATCGATCAGGAAGAGGTGCTGCGCCCGCGCATGGTCACGGTGGAGATCGCGGGGAAACGGTATGAAGTGCCGGAGGGCATCACGGTCATCAAGGCGCTCTGGTACGCCGGTCAAGACGTGGTTCGAGGCGTCGGGTGCCTCGGAGGATTCTGCGGCGCCTGTGCCACCTATTATCGAGTGAAGGACGATCCGAAAGTGAAGACGTGCCTGGCCTGCCAGACGGCGGTTCAAGACGGCATGTCCTTTACGATGATGCCACCCTTTCCGGCTCGAAAGGCCGTCTATCAGATTCAAGGGTTGAAGGACCCCAAGCAGGATCTCTTCGATCTCTATCCGGAGGCCCCGCTCTGCCGGAATTGCAACGCCTGCACGGAGGCCTGCCCACAGAAAATCAATGTGCGGGAAGGGGTCTGGAAGGCGGCGTTCGGCGACTTCAAAGGGGTTGCCGACATGTTTATGGATTGCGTGATGTGCGGGCTCTGCGCGCCGGTCTGTATCGCGGATATTGCGCCGAATCTCGTGGCCCTCTATGCCAGCCGGGTGCAAGGCGCCCATTTCACCGATAAACCGCAAGGGCTGGCGCACCGCATCCAAGAAATCAAAGAAGGCCAGTACGATGACGAGTGGAACCGCGTCCTCGCGATGGACCAGAAGGAATTGACCGAGCTCTGTGCAACTCTGAAGTGACAGCCTCATTCCTGTCCCATCACTTACCCAGGAGCGAGCGAGGGGCGGTCTTGGAGGGTGTGGGTTCGTGACACACGACCATTGACGATTGGCGGCGTCTGACATTATGGACATTCACCTCTTACAACAGATCGTGCACGAGACGAGGGACGCTCGTCGGAAGCAATCTCTCCCGAAACTGTCGCTGGCCGAGCGCGACACCCTCATCAAGAAGTATCATCCTGATTTTCGTGAGCATGCCTACCGGACGATTCGATTCGGACCGAACGCCGGAGACAAGACCGTCATCGAATTGGCCGCCTTGCTCGAAGGGATGAGCCAAGTGCCCGATGATGTGGACCTGACTCCTTCTTATACGACCGACGTGCTGGTGATCGGCGGAGGCGGAGCCGGTTGTGCGGCCGCGCTGCACGCGCATGCGGCCGGGTCCAAGGTGATTCTGGCGACGAAGCTGCGCCTTGGGGATTCCAACAGCGTCATGGCCCAGGGCGGCATGCAGATTTCCGTGGCTCCTGAAGACTCGCCCGTCACGCATTTCCTCGATACCCTCAAGGGCGGATTGATGCAGAACGACCATCAGTTACTCAAGGTGATGGTCGAGGAGGGGCCCGCCATCGCCGACTGGTTGATCAAGCTGGGTGTGTTGTTCGACCGAGACCACGGCGGAAACCTGCACGTTAAGAAGGGCGGCGGCAGCTCCAAGCCGCGGCTGGTGACCTGCTCGGACTACACCGGGCTCGAAATCATGCGGGTGCTCAAGGACGAGGTGCTGAATCAACAGATTCAGTTGCTGGAGTTTTGTGCCGCGGTCGAACTGCTGAGCGACGATCAGGGGCGTTGCACGGGGGCGGTGTTCAAGGACCTCGACAACGGGCGGTTCGTCGTGGTGTCGGCCAAAGCGGTGATTCTTGCCACCGGCGGCATCGGGCGATTGCATATACAGGGGTTTCCGACGAGCAATCATTTTGGTGCGACAGGGGACGGCTTATGTCTGGCTTACCGGATGGGTGCGAAGCTCGTTCATATCGACACCTTCCAGTATCATCCCTCCGGCGCGGTCTATCCCGAACAGCTCATCGGCGCGTTGGTCACGGAAGGGATTCGCTCGGAGGGCGGCCAGCTCGTCAATGCCAAGGGCGACCGCTTCGTCAACGAACTCGACACGCGCGATGTCGTCTCTTCTTCGATCATCAGGGAATGTGAAGAGGGGCGGGGCATCAGGACGATGGCCGGCCGCGTCGGCGTGTGGCTCGACACGCCGCTGTTGGATGTCGAGCACGGTCCCGGTACGGTGCAGAAGCATTTCCCCGCCATGGTCAGGCAGTTCGAACGGTTCGGGATCGACATCAGCAAGGACCCTGTATTGATCTATCCGACGCTCCACTATCAGAACGGGGGCGTAAAGATCGATACCAACGCCGAAACAGGGATTGCCAATCTCTTCGTGGCCGGCGAGGCTTCCGGCGGTCTGCATGGACGCAACCGTCTGATGGGGAATTCATTGCTTGATTTGATGGTTTTCGGCAAACGATCGGGGCTGACTGCGGCCTCCCGTGCACAGTCCCTGTCGCACGGCAAGCTGACCTTGCAGCATGTGCGGCGCTTCCGCGAGGAGGCGAAGAGGCATGGGGTCTCGTCGAGCGAGGTGGTCTCTCCGATGATCTTGCCCGCTTATACGAGGAAGGTCTCGTAGCTGTCTTTCACCGGGTGCTATGTCTTCGAAGGGGTCCGCATGAACGTTCATGAGTTTCAAGCCAAGCAGTTGTTCGCGCAGTTCGGGGTACCGGTTCTGCGCGGCAAGGAGGTCAAAACACCGAAGGCCGCGAGCCAGTGGGCCGCCAAGCTCAACACGCCAGTCTTCGTCGTGAAGGCGCAAATCCACGCCGGCGGGAGAGGGAAGGCGGGCGGCGTCAAGCTCGTGAAGGAGCAGAGTCAGGTGCCCGAGATCGCGAAAGAGCTTTTGGGCAAGGTCTTGGTTACCCACCAGACCGGCCCGAAGGGCCGCAAGGTCAGGCGGTTGCTGGTCGAAGAGGGTGCCAATATCGCCAAGGAACTCTATCTCAGTTTGCTGGTCGATCGCGACACGGGTTGGGTGGTCTTCATCGCCAGCACCGAAGGCGGGATGGAGATCGAGGAAGTGGCGGCACACACTCCCGAGAAAATCATCAAGGAGGCGATCGATCCGGCTGTCGGCTATCAGGGATACAACGGCCGCAACATCGCTTTTGCGCTGGGATTGAACCAGGTCGAGCCCGCCGTGATCAATCCTTTCGTCCAGATGTTGGGAAATCTCTATCGCCTCTTCATGGAAAAGAATTGCGCTCTGGTGGAGATCAACCCGCTGGTCATCACGAAGGAAAAGACGCTGATCGCTCTCGACGGCAAGGTGTCGTTCGACGACAACGGTCTCTTCAAACATACGGACGTGCAAAAGATGCGCGATCTGAATGAGGAGGAGCCGTTGGAGATTGAAGCCGGTAAGAACAACCTGAACTACGTCAAGCTGGACGGCAATATCGGCTGCATGGTGAACGGCGCCGGGTTGGCCATGGCGACGATGGATGTCATCAAGCTGGCTGGCAGCGAACCAGCGAATTTCTTGGATGTCGGCGGCGGGGCCACAAAGGAAACGGTGGCGGCAGGGTTCCGCATCCTGCTCAAGGACAAGAACGTGAAGGGCATCTTCATCAACATCTTTGGCGGCATCGTCCGCTGCGAGCGGATTGCGCACGGGGTGATCGAAGCGGCCAAAGAGGTCAAGCTCAAGGTGCCGTTGGTAGTGAGGCTCCAAGGGACGAATGCGGAGGAAGGGCGAACGCTGCTCCAGCAGTCGGGGTTGAAGCTGGACGTGGCCGATGATTTGTGGGAAGCGGCACAGAAGATTGTGGGGATGACGGGGAAAGCGGCGTAGGGGACGGCGACGGTGGCGAGCGTGGCGGTCGGTCTGCCTTCTGTGCTCGCAGAACCCGCACGCCTCAGAAGGGTGCTCGTTCGATGCGCGCAGTTGAAGGCAGACCGAGCCGCCGCTCGAAGAGGAGAAACGATTGGGACCAGCTCGCCCAGCATACTTATAAGAGAGGATTTACCCTCGCCCCTTGGGGAGAGGGTAGGGTGAGGGGAGGTAGAAGGCAAACACTCTCAACAGCCTACCCAGCGAGGATAATAAGAAGGTGCGAACATGGCATTCAGCTGTCATCCTTGCAATGAAAGAGGCGGGAACCAAGCGGGTCCACCTACAAGAAATTTATGACGCTGTCGGACATTACCGAGAACTCACTGGCCATGACATCGAGCCGCACCCTAGACATGGTCAACAGAATTTTAAGCACACAGTAAGATCGTGTTTGGCTGCTCTCCAGAAGCATGGGTTAGTCGAGTATCTAGGGAAGGCGATCTATTCTTTGATGTCGATTGCCTTGGAACACATTCACTATTTTGAAAGTGATTCAGCAGGAAAGACTGGTGGAAGTAGCGAAGAGGATATCGCTGATCTGATAAAAAGTCTTAGTGCCATTAAGCCAGCTGAGTGAGAAAGTGATGAGCTTATCTTTTCGACTACGCAGGCACGAGGAGAGATTCCAGTGAGCATTCTTGTTAACAAACATACGCGGGTGGTGGTGCAGGGGATTACGGGCAAGGAAGGCTCGTTCCACGCGACACAGTGCAAAGCTTACGGCACGCAGGTGGTCGCTGGGGTCACGCCGGGAAAGGCCGGCCAGCAGGTCGAGGGCATTCCGGTCTTCAACACCGTCAGAGAGGCGGTGAAGAACACCCAGTGCGACACCTCGCTGATTTTTGTGCCCCCGCCGTTCGCGGCCGATGCGATTCTGGAGGCGGCCGATGCGGGCGTGAAGCTCATCGTCTGCATCACCGAAGGCATCCCGGTGAACGACATGGTGCGGGCGAAGCGGGCCTTGCATGGCCGCGACGTCCGGCTGATCGGTCCCAACTGCCCCGGCATCATTACGGTGGATGAAGCGAAGATCGGCATCATGCCGGGGTTCATCCATAAGCGAGGCGTGGTCGGGGTCGTCTCCCGCAGTGGCACCCTCACCTATGAAGCGGTGCACCAACTTTCTACTCTTGGGCTCGGCGAAACAACCTGTGTCGGCATCGGTGGGGATCCGGTCAACGGCACAAGTTTCGTCGATGTCCTACCGCTGTTCGAGAACGATCCTGAAACGCACGCGATCGTCATGATCGGCGAGATCGGCGGCGATGCCGAAGAAAAGGCGGCTGAGTTCATCAAGAAGAACGTGAAGAAGCCGGTGGTCAGCTTTATCGCCGGCATCACGGCGCCGCCGGGCCGCCGCATGGGACACGCCGGAGCGATCATCAGCGGGGGCAAGGGGACTGCCTCGGAGAAGATGAAGGCGCTTGAAGCAGCGGGCGTGCGCGTGGTGAAGAATCCAGCCGAAATCGGCGCCACCGTAAAAGTCGCATTGGGACGGTAGGCCGTGTGAGTGTTGCGACCCGCTGATGTGAGGGAATTGCTCTTGGGCCCTCCCGTGGAACGATCCCGCGCCTCCTTCTGCCGATTTATCGTTCCATTCCGATCCTATTCGTGGTAGGCTCCGACGCTAAGGAGTCTGATCGTTCCTCCAACACGTTTCTGATCCGTCCTCCTGATCCTGTCCGTACGGCGCACCGTCGTCTTGAAGCCGCACTCATACCTTAAGCGGCGATCACCGAAGAAAGAAGAGGCGTTCCCGCGTGTTGATCTTCCTCGTCCACGTCCGTGACCCCCAATTCTATGCCCTGCCGGCCAAGACTCGCGCTAAGAACGGGCGTCTACGGGTCATGGGCTTTCCTCCGATCGGGATCATGTCGCTTTCGGCGGTGCTGAAGCAGGCCGGCCACGAGTGCGTGATGTTCGACCAGGCTAACCCGGAGACCCCGAACGAGGTCATCGTCGATGCCATCAACCGCCGCCAGCCGGCGCTCGTTGGTCTGAGCTTCTTGAGCACGACCAGCTACCCCTATGCCAAGATTCTGGCCCGACAGATCCGCGCGGTGAACGGCCGAGTCAAGTTGGCGTTCGGCGGGGTCTTTGCGAGCCTGAACGCCTCGCTGGTGAAGCTCCAATGCCCGGAGGTGGATTTCGTCTGCCGCGGCGACGGAGAGCAGCTCATTCTCGACTTGATTGAACGGTTCGATGATCCGGCAGAGGTGGCCGGGATGACCTGGGCGAAGGACGGCAAGGTCGTCCAGAATCCCAATCGCGTGATGGAGCGGAACCTGGATCAGTGGCCGTTTCCCGACCGGGAGAGCCTAGACCTCGACTTTGTCGAATCGATGCCGTTGGATGTGCCCGCCGTGCTCTCCATGGAACGGTTCACGACCATGCAAACCTCCCGGGGCTGTCCCTGGCCATGCGTGTTCTGCGACATCCCGATTTTCAACGAGGGAAAATGGCGGGCCAGGAGTCCCCAGCATGTCGTGGCCGAGTTAAAGCACCTGGAGGAGCAGGGTTACGGTTCCGTCTATTTCGTGGACGACCACTTCCTGCTCCAGCCCAAACGCATCGACGCGATCTGCAACGGCATCAATCAGGAGCGGCTGACGATCCAGTGGGGCATCGAGGGCCGAGTGGATTCGGTGGCGCAGCATCTGTTTCCGGCGATGGCCAAAGCCCACTGCCGAACGGTCATGTTCGGCATCGAGAGCGGAAGCCAGAAGATCCTCGACCGCCTGCAGAAGGAGCAGACGCTGGAAGAGGTCGAGACGGCGGTGAAGAACGCCAAGCGGGCCGGTATTGAGATCGTGCACGGCTTCTTCACCGTCGGGAATCCCGATGAAACGGTGGAGGATATGCAGGCGACCTTCGATTTTGCCTCCAAACTACCGTTGGACACGTTCGGGTTTAATCGCCTCTGCGTCTATCGAGGCACACCCTTGTGGCAGGAGTACGTGAAACGCGGACTGGTGAACGAATCCACGGATTGGTACAAGTACTTCAAGTGTTCGGAGATCGATCCGACCTGTTTGCCGGGAGAGGTGATCAATCGGGTTCGGCAAGAGGGTCTGCGACGGCTGTTCCTCTACAAATTCCTCCACTACCCGGTTCAATCCTACAGGCTCCTCCGCCGGTTCCTGCGGTTCATGCCGGTGCGCGACGTGGCCTATCTGATCATGAAGCCTTTCTTGGGACAGAAAAAGGGTGCAACCAAGGCGGAAGTCCTCTCGCGGGCGGTCGAGCATGCTGACATGAAAGACGCTGCGGCACAGTTCACCCAACTGACCGACGAGATGCTGAACAATGTGCTGAATGAATCGAGAGCCGAACGGCTTCGGATTCAACAGGAAGCGGGAAGCTCCCGAGAGTTGCCGATGTTTTCAGCGCGGTAGACGTTTCTCCTGTCCCCTCACGCTACAACGACAAACCCCAGAGTTTCTTCGCGATCAATCCGATGCCGTAGGTGGTGGAAACCGCCACGATGACGATGAGCAGGTTGAGGGCGATCCGTTTGCGAAGATTCATGCCAGAGAGAAAGGCGAGCATCGCAGACACGGACACGCTCATCAGGCCCGCCGCAACAACCGACGGCCAAGCCGATTGGGCGCCGAAGGCCACCGGGAGGACCGGCACCGAGGCGCCGAGGAAATAGGCGCCGCCCACGAACAGCGCCGATTGGAGAGGCCGCTCGGCCGTTTCGTCCTCCTCGGATGGTTCGCCCAAGAACAGGCGCTTGTCCGATTCGGTCCGCCGGACTTCCTGCTCGGAATTCAGCGCCCCAAACGCTCCCGCTCCCATCGAAATCGCGCCGGCCACAGCCGTCGTGGCGGCAGCCATCAGGACCGTGATCGCATCGCCGAACGCGCCGAAAAAGCCGCTGACGGCGCCCAGAATCTCCACCAACCCGTCGTTCAGACCCAGGAAGATGTTGCGGATTTTCTCGGCACTGATCTTCCGTTCCGTCAATCTCGTCACCAGCGTGTCTTCGTGTTGGAACTCGTCCTGCAGGATGTTCTGAAGGGCAGCGCCCAGCGGCTCGCCCTGATAACTTCTCCAGAGAGCGAGATACTTGCGAACGCCGTAGACCTCGATGGCTTCGAGGACGAGATGCACGGCCGTGGCACCGAACAGACGGCACAGCCACGTGATGAATGAGAGCTTAAGCCGCCGGCCGGCATCGAGCCGGTCGAGGGGAAGATTGAAGAATTTGTGCCAGAAGGCCAGATGATGGGCTTCGACCACGATCAGTTCATCCAGCGTCCGCTGTATCTCCGTATCGCGTGGAAACAGCTCCCGCAGCGATTGGTACAGCGAGAGATCGAACAGCTCGTCCAACACGAGCGTCCGCGCCAATTGAGGGTCATATGCCGGAGTGGAGGCCATGAGGAAGGTGAGGTGAGCCTAGGCACGTTCGGTGATCTTGTCAACGACAACCAGTAGAAAACAGAGGATCCTCGTCAGAGAGGTCTTAGAACCTGACGAATTGCAGGCAGTTCGAGCGACGATTCGCCGGGGCGCGGGTACCCCATCCGGCATCCGAATATGGAAGCTTTCACCCGACAAAAGAAAAGGCCGCCGTTTCCGGCGGTCTTCCATTTTCCATCCACCACATTCCCAGGAGTGGGGAATGCCGGGGACTGCGCTGCGAATTCAGCGGAGGCTCGGGTTACCGCGCCTGCCGAGGGGATGCGGCCGCGATGAGCGGCGCCGAGGACTGTTTGAAGTTTCGTTCGAGCGAAGCTGAGGATGAAACGAGTTCCGCAGGCGAGCACCCGCGAGGCTTAGCGGGGTCGAACCGGAGCTGCTGAGCGGAGCAGCCCCGGCTTTCCCGATGCTATCTTCTATGTCCCCATTTCCCACGACGCCAGATACTTCTCCTGCTCCTTCGTCAGCTTGTCGATCGCCATGCCCATGCCCGCCAGTTTGAGCCGTGCGATTTCCTTATCGATGGCGATTGGCACCGGATAGACCTTCTTCTCGAGCTTCTTATGATTCTTGACGATGTATTCGGCGCCGAGCGCCTGGTTCGCAAAGCTCATATCCATGACGCTGGAGGGGTGTCCTTCGGCTGTGGCGAGGTTGACGAGGCGCCCTTCGCCGAGCAGGCTCACGCGGCGGCCACTGTTGAGTGTGTATTCGTCCACGCCTGAACGAATCTGTCGCTTCCTCCTGCTTAACTTCTCCAGGGCCGGGATATCGAGTTCGACGTTGAAGTGACCGGAATTACAGACAATGGCCCCGTCCTTCATTGCGGCGAAATGTTCCTTGCGGATCACTTTCAAATTGCCCGTGACGGTGATAAAGAAATCTCCGATCGGCGCGGCCTTCCCCATGGGCATGACCCGGTAGCCGTCCATGACTGCTTCGAGTCCCTTCATCGGATCGATTTCGGTCACGACCACGTCCGCACCCATCCCCTTGGCCCGCATGGCGATGCCGCGGCCGCACCAGCCGTAACCTGCCACGACGACGGTGGATCCGCACACGAGCCGGTTGGTAGCGCGTACAATACCGTCCAACGTGCTCTGTCCCGTACCGTATCGGTTGTCGAACATGTGCTTGGTGTCGGCATCGTTTACGGAGATGACCGGGAAGCGCAAGACCTTCCTTTCCGCCATGCTGCGCAGGCGGATCACGCCGGTGGTGGTTTCCTCGGTTCCTCCAATGACGTGTTTAAGCAGTTCCTTCCGCTTCGAATGGAGGTGAGAGACTACGTCGGCCCCGTCGTCCATCGAGACGTGCGGGTTGTGGCCGATGGCCGATTCAATGTGTTTGTAGTAGGTCTTGTTGTCCTCACCCTTGATCGCGAAGACGGGAATGTCTTCGTGTTTCACGAGGGCCGCGGCCACGTCATCCTGCGTGCTCAGGGGATTCGACGCGCAGAGCCGGACGTCGGCCCCGCCGGCCTTGAGCGTCTTGGCCAGATTGGCGGTTTCCGTGGTGACATGCAGGCAGGCGGTGATCCGGATGCCCTTGAGCGGTCGTTCCCGTTGAAACCGCTGCTTGATCAGGCGCAGGACCGGCATCGTGCGCTCTGCCCATTCGATTTTGAGATTGCCTTGGTCTGCGAGTCCGAGATCCTTCACATCGTAATCCACGGGTCCTCCTTCTAGATGGTCGTTTCTGTCGTTTCTATGGATGGTCGATTCTGGTCAAGAAAAAGGGGACGGATCGCGACATCCGTCCCCTTCACTCATGGCCGGTGTGGGGAGACTTACAGCCCGACTTCTTTGCGCAAGGCCTTCGCCTTGTCCGTCTTCTCCCAGGTAAACTCCGGTTCGCTCCGGCCGAAGTGGCCGTAGGCGGCGGTCTTGCGATAAATGGGTCGGCGGAGCTTCAGATGGTCGATAATGCCGCGAGGCGTCATCGGGAAATGCTTGCGCACGACTTTTTCAAGGTTGTCCGTCTGCACCTTCTCGGTGCCCTTCGTGTCGATCAGCACCGAGACCGGATCGGCGACGCCGATGGCGTAGGCGAGCTGGACTTCGCAACGATCGGCGAGCCCGGCGGCGACAATGTTCTTTGCGATATACCGCGCCATGTAGGAGGCTGAGCGATCGACCTTTGTCGGGTCCTTGCCGGAGAAGGCTCCGCCTCCGTGGCTGCCGTGGCCTCCGTAGGTGTCCACGATGATCTTGCGTCCGGTCAGTCCGGTGTCGCCCATCGGACCGCCGACAACAAACCGGCCGGTCGGGTTGATATAGTGCTTGACGCCGGTCGGATCGTAGAGGCCTTTGGGCATGACGGGCCTGATCACCTTGTCCATGATCTCCCGCTCGATCACCTTGTTGGAGATCTCAGGGCTGTGTTGCGTGGATACCACGATCGTATCGATCCGCACAGGCTTCCCGTTCCGGTATTCAATCGTTACTTGGGATTTGCCGTCCGGCCGTACCCATCCCAGAATGTTCTTCTTCCGGACCTCAGCCAAACGGCGAGTCAGGCGATGCGCGAGCACAAGCGGCATCGGCATGAGCTCGGCGGTTTCATTGGTGGCGTAGCCGAACATCAGACCTTGGTCGCCGGCCCCTCCGGAATCGACGCCCATCGCAATGTCGGATGATTGATTGTGAATGGACGTCAGGACCGAGCAGGTCTGGTAATCGAACCCCCAGGTCGCGTCTCCATAGCCGACATCCTTGATCACCTCGCGAACGATGTCGGGGATTTCAACATAGGCCTTGGTAGAAATTTCGCCCGCCACGAAGGCGATACCGGTGGTGAGGATGGTCTCACAGGCAACACGGGAATGCTTGTCTTGGCTGAGGAGTGCGTCGAGAATTCCGTCGGAGATTTGATCCGCGATCTTATCTGGATGGCCTTCAGTGACCGATTCGGAAGTGAAGAGATAGTTATTGCGCATCGAAGCCTCTTGCTTGGGGGTTCTCGGTGGCGGTCAACGGGCACTACGTCCCTTGAAGCACGTATGAGTGGTACCCCAGCCGTAGCGCAATGTCAAATGGAAAGGCTCATTTCTTTGGTAGGGGCTAGAGCGAAGTCGTGTTGCAGGTCCATTGCTTGACAGTGATTTTATGCGGTTTGTAAGATGGTCCACCGATTGAGTGACGCTCGCCAGGAATAAGGAAACCACACGCTCCTCGAATGCTCCCAGCGCCTGGGCCGGGTCGGGATGACGATTGGGATTTCAATGGGTTCCAGGCAGCGGGTAGGGTGTCTCCGAACCCTCGTTTAATTCAGGTCGCTATTGCTTATGGATACAGAGCCGGAACTCGCCCTTCAACCGCCACCTGCACCGAACCCCCGCGCCTCTACTCAAGGCTTCGGGTGGGACGAGGTATCTCGTGAGGTAATGGAGTTTTTTGCCTCGATTAAGCTCGCCATGTTTTTGTTCTTGATCTTGGCGGCTACGGCGACCATCGGCACTGTCATCCAACAGAACGAGCGTCCCGAGACATACGTTAAAGAATACGGCGAGCAGGCCTATCGTTGGTTCACGCGGCTCGGGCTGACCGACGTCTATCACACCTGGTGGTTTACCAGTCTGCTCGGCCTGCTCTGCGTCAACTCGCTGACCTGTTTTTACAAGCGATTTCCCGCCGTCTGGCGCTCCATGCAACAAGACAAGGTTAACGTGTCTCTGTCGTTCATTAAGAACATGAAACATTCCGCTGAGATCTCCGTAGCGGGGACAAAGGAGTACCTCGGCGAGCGGCTCGTCAGATTTCTGGCTGAAAAGGGCTATCGGGTGCTGGCCAAGAACGAAGCGTCCGGCGTGTCCCTATATGCCACGAAAGGTATTATGGGGCGCGTGGGGGCGCATATGGCGCATCTCAGCGCCACGGTGATCGTGCTGGGTGGGTTGATCGGTAGCCTTTGGGGATTCCAGGATTTCGGGGTCTGTATGGAAGGTCAGACCTACCATATTCCCCGCGGCAACTTCGATCTACGGATCGATAAGTTCTGGATCGACTACTACGAGAACGGCGCCGTGAAGTCGTACAATAGCACGTTGACGGTGATCGATCAGGGTACCCCGGCACTGACCAAAACGATCTCAGTGAACGATCCGCTCGTTTACAAGAACATCTGGTTTTATCAGTCGAGCTATGGTGACGCATGGGATCGTATCGAAGTGGCGCGGCTCAACATCAAGGAGAAGGAAACCGACAAGGTGCTCGCGACGGTCGACCTGGACTGGCAAAAGGAGAAGGTGATCGAAAACCTCGGCTTGAAGCTCACGGCGACCGATTTCGTCGCTGATTTTGCGTTTAACTCGTCGGAGAAGAAGGTTTACTCCAAGACGGTAGAACATGCCAACCCCGCCTTACGATTGGCGTTGAACGAACGGGGGACATTGGAGGCCACGCCGTGGGTGTTCTATCATTACCCGGACCTGTTCGAGATCCAAGGGTCGAAATACAGTTTTGAGCTCGTCGGGTATCAGCCGAAGAAATTCACAGGGTTGCAGATCACGCGTGATCCCGGTGTGAACATTGTGTGGATCGGTTCGACGATGATCGTGGTCGGGATTACGTTGTCATCGTTCATTTATCATCGACGATTGTGGGCGAAGATCGTGCCGCAAGAAGACGGTGTCGTGCTGCATATCGGCGGGAACACACATAAGAATCAGATCGATTTCCAGCGGGAATTCAAGCGGCTGATTCAGCACGCGGAAACTAAGTCCGCTTAGGATTCCCTCGGGATCAGTGCGGAAAGCTTTCGAGGAGGGTGTCATCATGCTCAAGTCCCTATTCCTGTTCGATATGACCTTCTGGCTGTATTTGGCGGCGTTAGTGCTTTACATCGCGTATCTCTTCGTCCGGCGTCCCGTGATGCAGTTTGCGCCGGCAGGCCATCCGGTGGAGGCATATGAGGACCGCGACGACGGTTGGGCCAGTCAACTCGGACAAGTCGCCACGCTGGTCACTGTCTTTGGGTGGGTGGTGAACAGCGGCGCCCTGTTCATGCGGGCGTACGAGCGGATGCAGCTCTCCGGGACCTTTGCTCCCTGGTCGAATCAGTTCGAAGCCATGGCCTACGTATCCTGGGCGATCATTCTGGGCTATGTCCTGTTGGAAGTGCGGTATCGCATCAAGGCGATCGGTGCATTCGTTGTCGGGATCGGGTTCATCGCCATGGGAGCCGCATCGCTGTTGCCCTATCGCTATCAAACCGCCGAGCCGCTGGTACCTGCCCTCAACAGCTATTGGATTTACATCCACGTGTCCGTCACCCTCACGAGCTATGCGGCCTTTGCGATGGCCGGCGGGCTCGGCGTGATGTACCTGTTCAAGGAGCGGGCTGAGCGGAAGGGTAAGAGCGGGGGGATCTACGCCGCCTTCCCGGACTTAGAAACCATCGATGAGTTGGGCTACAAGGCGATCATGATCGGATTTCCTCTGCTGGCCTTCGGCATCATTCTTGGGGCCATGTGGGCAAACTATGCCTGGGGCGGCTATTGGAGCTGGGATCCGAAAGAAACCTGGTCGCTCATCGTGTGGTTGATATACGGGGCCTACATCCACGCGCGCATGACGCGGGGATGGGAAGGGCACCGAGCCGCGATCTACGCCATCTTCGGATTTCTCATGGTGGTCTTCTGCTTCTGGGGCGTGAATTTCCTTCTTTCGGGCCTGCATGCCTATGCGTGACCGAGACGACACCATGGCTCCGACGGTCTCGTCAGCACCGTCCCAGGGGAGTCAGGCTCCCGCTCCGACCCGTTCTCGGGTGGGCATCGTATTGACAGCGGCGGCTGTCCTGGCCGTGGTGTTCGGGGTCGTCTGGATGCAGAGCGCCAAGTACGAGCCGCTCACGGTCGGCAAGCCGGCGCCGGACTTTGCGCTGCCCGATCTGGCCGAGAAAACCGTCCGTCTGTCCGACTATCGAGGCAAGGTGGTGTTTCTGAACTTCTGGGCGACCTGGTGCAAGCCCTGTCAGGAGGAAATGCCCTCGATGGAGGTCTTGTATAAGAACTTCGAGAAGGACGGCTTGGTGATGCTGGCCGTGAGCATCGACCGCGTCACGACCAAGAAAGATATTCCGCCGTTTGTGAAGAATATGAATCTGACGTTTCCCGTGTTGGTGGATTCCTGGGGCCAAACCGATAAACGCTACAAGCTGATGGGCGTTCCGGAAACCTACATCATCGACCAGGACGGGATCCTGCGCGAGAAGGTCATCGGCCCTCGGGATTGGACGAGGCAGGACAACCTTCAAGTGTTGACGCAGTTGCTCAGAGCCGTCAAGGCGGCTCAGGTGATCACCTCAGCTTCAACCGGCGCCTGAACGCCAGACCGTCCGACCATGTGTTCGATCTGTCGAAGTATCGTTCTCGTGACGGGAATGGCGGTCCTGTCGGGATGTGACGGCCGCGACACGGCGTCGGTGCCGGCCGCTTCCGCAGGGGAATCAAACTTCGTTCGGCCGCAGCCGATGGCGGTGACCATCGGCCAGCTTGCGCCTCAATTCAAATTAAGAGACCTGGCTGGAAACAGCGTTTCGCTGGAGAGCTATCGAGGCACTGTCGTCATGGTGAATTTTTGGGCGACCTGGTGCGGCCCCTGCCGGGTCGAAATGCCGGCGATGGAATCTCTTTATCGAACCTTCGGCAGGAGGGATTTTGAGATCCTGGCTGTCTCCACAGACCCTCAGGGTGTCGCCGTGACCAAACCCTTCCGCCAGGAACTGGGCCTGTCGTTTCCGATTCTGCACGATGCCGATTACCAAGTCGGGCTCATCTACGGCGCGAGGAGCTTGCCGATGACGTTTCTCGTAGACCGTCAAGGAATTCTCCGGCAGCGCATTTTCGGAGCTCGCGACTGGGCCTCGCCGGAAGCCGTGCGGCTCATTCGGAATTTCGTGGGGGAGTCCCGACGTGACGGATAGCGTCCAACACATTTCGTGGTTTGCCGCCTTTACTGCGGGGCTCCTGTCCTTCGTGTCTCCCTGCGTGCTGCCCTTGGTGCCGTCCTACATCAGCTATATCACCGGCCTGTCCGTGGAGCAGCTCGCGGACGCCGAGGAGCGGGTCCGATATAGGCGAGAGATCATCGTCAATGCGTTGATCTTTATCGCCGGGTTTTCCAGCGTCTTCATCGCCTTCGGTGCTTCGGCCAGCTTGATCGGACAGGCCATGATGACCTATCAGGAGCATCTCCGAAAGCTCGGAGGAATTCTGATCATCGTCTTCGGACTTTATTTGCTCGGTCTCTTGAACCTGAGCCTGTTCCGAACCGAGCGACGGCTGCACTTTCGGACCAGGCCAGCCGGCTATTTGGGTTCGTTCCTGATCGGTGTGGCCTTTGCCGCCGGCTGGACACCCTGCGTCGGACCGGTCCTGGGGACCATCCTTCTCTACGCCAGTACCACCGACGCGCTTTCCCAGGGGGTTCTGCTGCTGGCCTTTTACTCGCTCGGGTTGGGACTGCCCCTGTTCATCACGGCGCTCGGCGTGGATCGGTTTCTCGCGTACTTCAAGGAATTCCGCGGGTACTTGCGAGGCGTTTCGACTGTGAGCGGAGTCCTTCTGGTCGTGGTGGGGGTCCTGCTCTACGCCAACTCACTGACGCTCATCACGAGCTTTCTTGAACGATACGGAATCGGGTGGTATCTCGGCCAGTAGCGTCCGAGTCATGCCTCTGCTGCCAGCGGTACGGTCTTTCGACGTGGTGGTCGTCGGTCTCGGCCCCGCCGGAGCCACTGCCGCCTACGAATGCAGTCGATCCGGTCTCGCAGTCCTCGCGTTCGACAAGGGGGTACACCCTCGGTACAAGGTTTGCGGGGGCGGGCTCTCCGCCCGCATCGATCAGGTGCTCGGGGGCGTCTTCGACACCGTCATCGAGCACGTCATCTACGGCGTTCGCTTTGCCTATGCGGATGCTGACTCCTTCACGATCGAGTCGTCATCGCCCATCGCCTACATGGTTATGCGAGACCGATTCGATCATTGTTTGGTCGAGCGGGCTCGATGGGCCGGAACTGAAATCCGCCAAGGGGAGTCCGCGAAGCGCTTCACACCCGTGGCTGACGGTCTGGAAATCGAGACCGAGCACGGCCGATATGGCGCCAAGGTGCTCATCGGGGCGGACGGGGCCAATAGCGTTGTCGCCCAACAGTTGTTTTCGCGAGGCACACGCCGCTGCATGCCGACGCTGGAGAGTGAAATCGATATTGGGCAATCGCCGGTCTATCCGCGCGAGCACCTGGTGGGAATCACGATAGGACCGCCGGGCTCCGGGTATGGGTGGATTTTTCCTAAAGACAAGCGGCTATCTGTCGGTATTGCCGAGTTTCGTGGTCCATCGGCCAGCCCGAGACAGGTCTTCAGCGGCTTTGTGCAACGAGAAGAAGGGCTCAGGAGCAGAGGCTGGAAGATTCCTCCTCCTCAGGGTCATCCGCTCCCGTTGTTTCATCCCTGTTCTCGCGATGAGTCAAGGTCAGATGGGGTAGAACTGGTGAACGGCCGGACGATGTTGATCGGAGATGCCGCTCATCTGGTCGATCCGCTGTTCGGAGAAGGTATCTATTATGCGGTGAAGTCAGGGCAATTGGCTGCTCGTAGCGCTGTGGAATTCGTGCGAGGCCTGTCGCAGGATCTGGAAGGGTACAGGCGGGTCGTGTATCGAGAGATTTATCCGGAATTTCAGGTCGCGTCCAGGATGGCATCCATCCTGTACTCCTTTCCCCGGCTCTGTTACCGGTTGGCTCATCGGTATCAAGAGGTGGTCCAGCTCTACTATCGGGTGCTTCAGGGGCAGGAATCCTACCGAACCTTCCTCGAGTTGGCGAAGCGCTCGGTCAAGGTCTCGCTCTCCAATCGGTTTCGGAATGCCTTCCGAGTCAGGCCATAACCCGATCCGGGGTCTCGTCGATGGGAATCGGGAGAACGCGGTAGGAATGGCTGTCGTTAACACCAAGCGCCGAGGCGGCAGAATGTGAGGTTGGGTTGTAGCGCGGAGGCGGAAGCGGGGAGGGACGGAGCGGCGATCTGCGGGATTGTGGCGCGGTCCGAGCCGGAGTCCGGCAGCACCAGGGCAGCCAGTGAAAGCCCAGGAGGACCAGGTTCGGCCTGAGACGGTTCGGGTTGATCCACGTCGGTCTTGGCGACGGCCACCGGGAGCGGGCCTCCCAGTTTGGCCAATAATTTGTCACCTTCGGCGCGGATCGGGCTGGTCGGGAAGCGCTCGGACAGTAAGGCCAGTTGTTCCCTTGCCCAATCGGTGGCCCCCAGCTCCTTGTAGGAGAGTGCCAGGTAATAGAGGGCGTCAGGGGCAACATTCATTTCCGGATAGTCCTTCAGAATCGCTTCAAACCGATGGGCGGCTGCCAGATAGGCCTCGCGACGATAATAGAATTTCCCGACGAACATGTGGGTCTGCGCGAGCCAGTCCTTGCAATCGTGAATCCGCGCGACGGCCTGCGCGTCATAGGCGCTGGCCGGATAGTCGGTCCGGAGCTTTTCGAACGCCGCCATGGCCGTTTGCACGGGCTCCGGGTCTCGATCGATCGTTCGGGCCTGCTTTAAATATGCCTCTCCAAGCCGATATTGGGCGTAGGGCGCCAAAGCATGGGATCGATGCAGCTCCATGAAATGCGTCAATTCAATGGCCGCTTCGGCATACTCATCCTTGTCAAAGAAGGCTTCAGCCCGTTTGATGATCACATGCGGGTCATAGTTTTTTTCGATCGTATCGCCGATGAAAATCTGCTCGTCCGTACTGCTCAATGCCTTGCCTTGCGCATTAGGCGATGTGGGTTTGCTGGAACAACCGGACACCACCAATATGGCGGCCGCGAGCAGCGAACAGAGGTGACGGGCGCTCAAGAAGGATGGCAGCTTCATCATAATCGGCGACTAGCAGGCCGAGCCGGTTGTATCAAAGGACAAGGAGTTTTCGCAACAGAAAACACCTATTTAACACTCATTTAACAATCATTCGCCCGACCCGGATCGCCTGAGCGCCCGATTGGTATGGTGGACCGAATCAGAGGGGGAGTCTGCATTGACGATCGAAAGAGGGGCCCCTATAATCCCCAGGCTCACCCACAGAGTCCACCCGATACCACCAGCGAACGCACAAGGATGCTTACGAGCCGCATCGTCGGAACAGGAATGGCCGCTCCCGAGCGAGTGGTCGATAACCACGAGATCGGCTCGGCATTGGGCGCCTCACCGGAGCACATTCACCGGCTGACCGGAATCACATCCCGGCGGTGGGTCTCCGGTCACGAATCCGCGTCGGATTTGGCGGTGACGGCCTCGCGGATGGCGCTGGAATCGGCTGGCCGCCACCCGTCCGCTCTCGATGCCGTCATTGTATCGACCACGTCTCCCGATACGGTATTTCCGTCAACCGCCTGTTATGTGCAGCGGGCGCTTGGGGCCCGGTGTGTCGCCGCGTTCGATGTTGCGGCCTCCTGTTCCGGCTTTCTGTACGGTCTTTCCGTGGGGGATGTGCTGATTCGTTCTGGGCAGGCGAAGACGTGCTTGGTGGTTGCAGCCGAGGTCAAATCCGTCTTTCTCGACAAACAGGATGCCGTCACGGCGGTGCTCTTCGCGGATGGCGCCGGCGCGGCGGTACTCGTTGGTGATGAGACCACCCACTTGCCACGAAGAGGTATCCTCGGGATCCGACTCTACACGGATGGCGCGCACCATCGATTGATCCGTTTGCCCGCCGGAGGGTCGCGGCAACCATCTTCGCCCGATACGGTGCGTGAGAGGCGCCATGCGATTCAACTGGAGGGGACGCCGGTGTTTCGGTTGGCCGTTCGTCGTCTTGCCGCCGCAGTGCAGGAATTACTGGAGGAATTTGAACTGGCCGTGCCGGATGTTCGGCGGGCGGTGTTTCATCAGGCCAACGGGCGTATTTTGGAGGCGCTGGGGCGACGGTTGGGCTTGTCGCCCGATCAGACGACATCGATCATCGAGCGCTATGGCAATACCTCCTCTGCGTCGCTGCCGATGGCTCTCGACTGCACCGTCCGAGGCGGCGGTGTCTCCCCGGGTGACCCGTTGTTGTTGGGAGCCTTCGGCGGGGGGCTGACCTGGGCGACCGCCTTGATCCGCTGGTAGGCCGATCGCCGAAAGGATAAGACAGGGACCGATGTTTGGATTAATTCCACGCGAAGAAGCGTTCTTCGACCTCTTCCGCAAGGCGGGGCACAACGTCATCGAAGGCAGCCGTCTCTTGAAGGAGATGATGGAAAATTTCCACGATCCGGCCGGGCAGGCCAAGCGGATCAAGGAAGTTGAGCATATCGGCGACGAAATCACCCACGAGATCGCGAAGAAGCTGAACCAGACGTTTATCACTCCGATCGACCGCGAAGACATTCATGATCTGGCCAGCGCGCTGGACGACATTCTGGACGTGGCCGAGGAAATCGCAGACTGTTTTGTCATTTATAAAGTCTCCAAGCCGACGCCCATGGCCGTCCGGCTGGCCGACATCCTTTATCAGGCGAGCGTTTCCGTCGCTTCGGCGGTGGACCTGCTGGGCAGACGCGATGGAGATATGCGGGAATATAGTCTCAAAGTGAATACATTGGAAAACGACGCCGACCGGCTGTCTCGCGACGCTCTGTCGATGTTGTTCGAAAAGGAGTCCGACCCGATCATGGTGATCAAGTGGAAAGAGATCTATCAGGATTTCGAAAACGGGGCGGACCGCTGTGAAGACGTCATGAATATTCTCGAGCGGATCGTGTTGAAGCATCATTGATGATCCTCATGCGTTCGCCCCATTCCAATCGACTCCTCCATCCAGGCCGCGTTGTGGCCGGCCGTCCTCTCCGGTGAGATTCTCGCGATGCTGGAAGTGAGCGGGCTGTTGCTGTTGGTCATCGTGCTGGCCTTGCTGTTCGATTTTTCGAACGGGTGGCACGACAGCGCCAACGCGATCGCCACGGTCGTCTCCACTCGGGCCGTGAGCCCGGTCGTGGCCGTGACGGCAGCGGGGATCCTGAATATCGCCGGAGCCTACATGTCAACGGCTGTGGCCAAGACGATTGGGTCGGGTCTCGTGGAACCGACCTCCGTTACCCAGGCGGTGGTGGCGGGGGCGTTGGGGGGGGCCATCGTGTGGAACTTGATTACCTTGCTGATGGGCCTGCCGACCAGCTCGTCTCATGCGCTGATCGGCGGACTGGTCGGGGCTTCGGTCGCGCATGGCGGATGGGCGGTCGTGAAATTTTCAGGGCTCCGGGCCGTGATGGAGGCGATGGTGCTCTCGCCGTTCTTAGGGTTTGCCATCGGGCTGAGTCTGATGGTAGCGATCAGTTGGATCTTCTTCCGCGCATCCCGCGGTTGGGCCACCGGCCTCTTCCGGCGGCTTCAGATCGTCTCGGCCAGTTTCATGGCGTTCAGCCATGGTGCCAACGACGCGCAGAAGGCCATGGGCATCATCACACTGGCGCTGGTGTCCGGCGGCGTGATCCCTACGACCGATGTGCCGAACTGGGTGATCGGAGCCTGCGCCCTGGCCATGGGACTCGGCACGGCCGCCGGAGGTTGGCGAATCGTGCGCACATTGGGGATGCGGATCGTGAAATTGGAGCCGGTGCACGGATTCGCGGCGGAAACGGGGGCCGCGATGGTGTTGCTGAGCACCGCGCATTTCGGTCTGCCAGTCAGCACCACTCATACCATCACGACGACCGTGATGGGTGTCGGGGCCGTGAAGCGATTGTCCGCCGTCCGCTGGGGCGTCACCGCCAGGATCATTTTCGCGTGGATCTGTACATTGCCCGGCGCTGCCCTATTGGCGGCCGGTCTTTATGCGCTGCTCGCGAGATTCGTCTGAGTGGCGGCAATCTGTCCGGGTCGCGCCGCCGGGAGGCGGACGACAAATCGGCTGCCCGTAGGCTGGTTGCCTTCCACCCAAACCTGACCGTCGTGCTGCTCCACGATATGTTTGACGATCGCGAGTCCCAATCCGGTCCCTCCCAGCTCACGCGAACGCGCCTTATCCACCCGGTAAAACCGCTCGAAGATCCGCGGGCGGTCGCCCTCGGGGATACCGATGCCGGTGTCCGCCACGCTGATCTCGATCGAGCCGCCCTCGTCGCCAGGAGAGGACTCCAGCGCCTGAAGCCGAACGGTAATGGTGCCGCCGTCCGGGGTATATTTCACCGCATTGTCCAATAAGTTCGTGAGTACCTGGACCAGGCGATCTTCGTCCCCGATCACGCCGGGAAGCCCGTCCGCAAGCTGGAGGTGCAGCCGATGCGCCTTCTTGTCCGCCAACGGTTGAATGGTCGCCAGTGAACGCTCCGCCACGTTGCCCGGCGACACCAGTTCCCGTTTGAAGAGCGCCACGCCCGATTCGATTTGGGATAGTTGCAGCAGATCGTCGAGGATCAGATTCAGACGATTGCTCTGCCGCAGGATGATATCGAGAAACTTGGTCATGGTGTCGGGGTCGTCCTTAACCCCATCCAGGAGCGCCTCGACATAACCCTTGATGGAGGTCAGAGGAGTCCTCAACTCGTGCGAGACGTTGGCGACGAAATCTTTCCGGACTGTTTCCAGACGGCGGAGGTCTGTGATGTCATGAAAGACCAGCACGACGCAGGCTTCATGCTCCAGCCGGCCTCCTGCCACCGACACCTCCACTCGGAGGATGCGTCCGCTCAGCGCGAGGGACAATTCGCCGGTTTGCCCAGTGCGTTGTTGTAGGACACGCGCCGTCAGGTCGTTCAGATCGTGGTGCTGGATCAGTTCCCAATAAGAGCGACCGCGCGCCGGCTGCGAATGGAGCCCGAACATGCGCTCGAGCGCCGGATTGATGAGCAAGACCTGCCCTTTGGAGTCCAGAACCAGCACGCCCTCGACCATGGCGGTCAGCATGGCCAACAGTTGGGCGCGATCCTCCGAGATTTCGTGAATCTTGGCCTGCAACTGATCGGTGATTTGATTCAACACGTCGCCGAGTTGCCCCACTTCGTCGGGTGGGACGGACCGGATGCGGTGGCCCAATCCGCCCGTCGCCAGGTGTTTGGCAAGTTTGGTCATTTCGGTCAGCGGGCGAGTAAGGCGGCGGGCAATGCCGATGCCCACTCCCATGGCGACCAGCAACGCCGTTCCGAACGCCAACAGAAGGTCTGTCTGAACATCGGCGGGGAGGGCGTCGGGCCATCCGCGTCGGACGATGCGGAGAGTCAACCACGTGGAAAGGGAGAGACCGATCAGAACCGTCGCGAGAATTCCAAAGGCCACCTTCCATTGAAATGGGAGGTTCATGCCGGCGCGTCGTAGTCCTTGAGTTTGTAGCCCAGCGATTTGACCGCCACAATGGCATCGTTGAGCAGGGGGATTTTTTGTTTGAGCCGGCGGACATGCACATCCACGGTGCGTGTGGTTCCGTAGTAGTCGTAACCCCAGACTGAGTTCAGCAGGGTGTCACGGGTCATGACCCGCCCGACGTTGCGCAGCAAGTATTCCAGCAGTCCGAACTCCTTCGCCGTCAGGACCACCTCGCGATCGAGGACTCGGACTTCATGGCGCGCCAGATCCATGACCATGTGGCCGTAGGTGTGCACCGAAAGCAGTCCTTGCTGTTGACGGTCCAGACGTCGAAACAGAGCCTTGACGCGCGCCACGAGAGATTTTGGACTGAACGGCTTGGTGACGTAATCGTCCGCGCCCAATTCGAGCCCCACGATCGTATCCGCTTCTTCCGCTTTGGCGGTCAGCATGATGATCGGGATGGAGGCCGTGTCCGGAGCGCTGCGCAGCCGTTTGCAGACGTCAAGGCCGTCGATTTCGGGCAGCATCAGGTCCAGAACGATCAAGTCCGGTCTGTCTGATTTGACCTGCTTCAGGGCGTCCGTGCCTGTCGAAGCGGTGGAGGTTCGAAACCCTTCTTTACCGAGGTAGAGCTTGACGAGTTCGAGGATGTCCGTGTCATCCTCGACGATGAGGATCTTCTTGTTGGTGGTCATTGTCGATCCATGCCCAGCGTAAGACGAGGCCGACCCACTGTCAAGTTTCGCCGTCCTCGGCCCGGCTCAGCCGTCAATTGGGTTGACGCCTCCGAGATGTGTGGCGTATCGTGGGCCCTGACGTACCGGAAGAGGAAGGCGCAATGCCCGGCATCGGTTCCGGCCCGAAGGAGACGAGTGTCATGAAGATTTACCTGGCCAACCCGCGCGGATTCTGCGCAGGAGTCGACCGAGCGATCGATATCGTAGATTTGACGTTGAAGAAATACGGAGCACCCATTTACGTCCGCCATGAAATCGTCCATAGCCGCCACGTGGTCAACTCCTTGCGACAAAAGGGCGCGGTGTTCGTAGAGGAGCTGAACGAAGTGCCGGATAAGGCGATCGTCATTTTCAGCGCACACGGCGTGGCCAAAGAAGTCTGGCGGGAAGCGAATCGACGCGATCTGAAAGTGATCGACGCCACCTGCCCGCTTGTCATCAAGGTTCACAACGAAGTCAACCGGGACTACACCCAAGGCTATGAACTCATTCTCATCGGACACGCCGGCCACCCGGAGGTCATTGGGACGCTCGGCCAGATTCCGGACAAGTTCCATCTAGTGTCGTCTGTCGATGACGTGGAGCGATTGCAGGTGGATAATTCCGTGCATTTGTCTTATGTCACCCAGACGACCTTAAGCGTCGATGAATGTCGGGATATCGTGGCCGCCTTGAACCGCCGCTTCCCCGGCATTAAGGGCCCGCATCAGGAAGACATCTGCTACGCCACGCAAAATCGCCAGAATGCGGTCAAGGCCCTGTCGAAGCTCGTTGACCTGATCCTGGTTATCGGTTCTCCGAACAGCTCCAATTCCAACCGCCTTCGAGAACTGGGGGAGGATTGCGGAATTACCTCCTACTTGATCGACTCCTGGCGGGACATCAATCCGGAATGGTTGAATGGCGTGCAGGCGGTTGGCATTACGGCCGGTGCATCTGCCCCGGAAGTGCTTGTTAGCGAGGTCGTAGACTTCCTCAAACGATACGGTCCTGCCGATGTTGAAGACCTGACCGTGATTGAAGAAGACGTGGAATTTCAACTGCCGCGTGAACTCGTGTCCATCGAACCGGTCGGCGCTCGACGTAGTTCGTCCACCTGATCGGCCGGTTTTCAATCAGAACCCCACACATCCGGGTTCGTCCGCGGTTCCAATCGGCGCGCCCGGAGCCCTCCGACAGGTCCGTTCGGAGGCACCGACTGTCAGCCCGACCAGCCCTATATCTGGGGGCCGTGGTTCTTGAATCCCCAGCATACGGTATTTTTCTTTGATTTGTCCCTATGGGTGTGTTACAAGCCGCTCATTGTTCGCACCTGCCCTGATGTCCGTCACCCATTCACAGAGGAGGAGGGGCCCGCATGTTTCTGAAGTCCCTGGAGATGGTGGGGTTCAAGTCCTTCGCAGAGGCCAAGATCGAATTTCCGAGAGGCGTCACGGCCGTCGTCGGTCCGAACGGCAGCGGCAAGAGCAACGTCGTGGACGCCATCCTCTGGGTGTTGGGCGAGCAGAGCACGAAGACGCTGCGCAGCGAGCGGATGGAAGACGTCATCTTCAACGGCACCGAAGTCCGCAAGCCGATGGGTATGGCGGAGGTCACGTTGGTGATTGCCGGTATCCAACCAGGCGATTTGCAGGGCATGGGCGATGCTTCGAGTCTCCTGAGCGACTATTCCGAGGTCATGGTCACCCGCCGACTGTTTCGGAATGGCGACAGCGAATACCTGCTGAACAAGACACTCTGCCGGCTGAAGGATGTTCGGTCGGTGATGCTGGATACGAGGGCCGGCACCAAGGGCCATACGGTGATCGCGCAGGGCCAACTCGATCAGATCCTCAACGCCAGTCCGCAGGGCCGGCGCGAGCTGATTGAAGAGACCGCCGGTATTGTGCGGTATAAAAAACAGAAGGCCGAGGCCCTTCGCAAGCTCGAGGCCACGCAACAAAACTTGGTGCGGGTTCGAGACGTGATCGGGGAGGTCAAAAAGCAGCTCAATTGGCTTGAACGCCAGGCGCAGCAAGCCCGCACCTACGATTCGCTGCAAACAGAAGGACGGACGATCGAGGTCCGGTTGCTCTCCGACGATTATTGCAGGCTGGTGGCGAGCCGGGAGGCGGTGGATCTGGAGGGGCAGGAGTTAGCTTGTCGAGAAGCCGAATCGTCGGCGGAGCAAGGCCGTCTCGATGCACAAGCGGAAGAGTTGAAGCTGGCCATGCAACGGGACCATGAGCTGCTCCAAGAGGTTCAGCAGGAATTGGCGGCGGTCGAGACGCAACGGGCGCAGGCTCTCGGCCAGGTTCAGGTCGAACGAAATCGAGCAGAATTGCTCGAACATCAGCAGGCCCAGGCGGTGGCTGACTCCGTCCATTGCGAGGAGGACCGAGCGCGGGCCGAGCATGACCTGGAAGCCTTGGCCGAGCAGTTCGGAGTTCTCGAGACGGAGTTGGAAGGAAGGATCGCTCAAGCCGACGAGCTGGACCGACAACATCGGGGATTGCGGGGCCGGCAGGAGGACTTAGACGGGGAACAGCGGCAGGCCAACCAGAATTTGCTGCTCGCGTCCTCCCTGGTCGTAACGGGAGAAAGCGCATTCTCCAGGCTGGAATCCCGTCTCCAAGAAAACAGGGAGCGCATCGCCCGTCTTGTCCGTGAGGCGGATGAGCTGAGTCGGCGACGGCAACAATTGCACGATCAACTCAGCCTGTTGATCAAGGATCGTGAGGTGACCGGAGAACGGCATGCAGCGATCCGGTCCGAGCAGGAGGCGACAGGCCGCGAGCTGACGCAGACAGGCGAACAGTTGACCGCGGCGGATCAGCGCCGGGCGCGTGATTTGGAGCAGTTGGCCGCGACCGAATCGCGCCTGCGAACATTGCAGGCCGTGGTGCGGGAGGAAATGGGCTATGGACGTGAAGGCGAGGAGGCGACGACCTCTGTGCGCACATGCGAGGGGATTCGTGATGCGATCGCAGAATGTCTGGTCGTGGTCAACGGCTACGATCGCGCCATTGAAGCGCTGTTGGGCGAGCGGGTGCGCGCCTGGTTTGTGGATAGTCCGCGCCATGCATCCGAGGCGATCGCCTTTCTGAAACAGAAGGATCTTGGAAGGGGCGCTTTTCTGCCTCTCAGCTTCCGCTCGGAGAACCGAGCCGAGTCCGTTGACTCCCCTGGATGGTGGCCGGCACTCTCCGGCCAGCCCGGCGTGCTCGGCCGGGCATCAGACGTCGTCCAGGTCCAAGGCGATTTCCAGCCGGCCTTGGCCTCGTTGTTCGCGCGAGCTCTGATCGTGAGCGACGTGGACCAGGCCGTCCGGCTCTGGGAACAGGGAGACTGGACGAGCACAACCGGCCCCACGCTCGTTACATTGGCGGGTGAGGTGTTGGAGCCCTACGGGGTCATCACCGGAGGGTCGGCTCAGGTGTCGGGAGGCGTGCTCCAGCGGCGGCGCGAAGTGCAGCAGTTGGAAGAGCATCGAGGCACCCTGCTTGCCGGCATCGAGACACTCCGGACTACACGCGAGCACCTGCATCAGCACCTCGAACAACTGCGGGATAGGGCCCAGGCTCTTCAACGTGATCTCCGGGAGATTGAGTTGAAGGCCGTGGCACTTTCAAAGGACCACAGCGGCTCCGAGCAGAGTCTGGTTGAGCTGACCGGGCGGATGGATCGGATCGGCGAGGAGCGGCGGGAGTTGGAAAGCGACGCGCAAAGTCTGGCAGAACAGATCGCCGCCAAGCAGCAGGAGTGCCGACAGGCCGTGATGCAGCGCGATGAAGCGGCCGGACTGGTGACGGAGCTACAGCAGCGGCAGGAACAGTGGCAACAGGAGATGGAGGGAATACAGGAGCGAGCCACCGAGGCCAGGCTGGCCGTTGGTACGCTACGGGCCCGCCGCGAGCACTTGGCCGCTGACCGGGAGCGCCTCCAACGGCAACTGGAAACGTGCCGAGTGAGGCTGGAGCAATTGGCCCAGGCGCGGGAGGAACTGATGGCCTCCCTGCAGATCAGCCTGTCCGAGCGAGATCGCCAGCAGGAGGTCTGTCAGGAATTGGGTCGGCAGACAGATCAGATCCAGGCTCGGTCGATGGCCGCTCAGGGGGCGTTGGCCCAACGAACGGAACTGCTTAGGGATGTGGAGCGGACCCTGGCCGAACTCCGAGGGCGTCTGGAATCCGTTCGGCAGCGGCGGCTCGAGGTCGAAGTCAAACGGGCCCAGGTGCAGATGCAATTGGAAGTGGTCCAAGGAACCCTCACCGGAACCTATCAGGTCGAGCTGCCGAGAACCGACTCCCGGGATCAGGCGGCCGATGGCGCGCCGGCTGACATCGAGGCCCAGATGGTCAGTGAAGAGGAGCGCCAGGTCTTGCGGGATCGACTCCAGAAGATTCGCGACCGCCTTGCGAAGATCGGGGGCGTCAATCTGGCGGCGATTGAGGAACATCGCCAACTTGAGGAACGCTATCAGTTCCTGACCAGCCAGGAAGAGGACCTGACGAAATCGATCAAGTCGCTCAAGGAAATCATCCAACGGATCAATCGGACGACCAAAGAACTGTTCCAGGACACCTTTGCGCAATTGCAGCAGAAGTTCGGCGAGTTGTTTCAGAAAGTGTTCCCGGGAGGAAGGGCCGAACTCGTGTCCGTCGAGCCCGAGCCGGAGGCGGAGGGCGAGAGCGATGGGCCGGCCGAGCCCGGTATCGACATCGTGGCGCAGCCGCCCGGCAAACGGTTAAAAAGTATCACCATGCTCTCCGGCGGCGAAAAAACCCTCACTGCCATGGCCCTGTTGTTCGCGAGTTTTCTGATCCGCCCCACACCGTTCTGCATTCTAGACGAAATCGACGCGCCGCTGGATGAAGAGAACATCGGCCGCTTCACTCGCGTGTTGTGTGAGCTGGCGGCCAGTGCGCAGTTCATCGTCATCACCCATAACAAGCGCACCATGTCCATCGCCGATTCGTTGTTCGGCGTGACGATGGAAGAGCCGGGGGTATCGAAACTCGTCTCGGTGCGCTTGACCGATTTGCAGCTTGCATAGCCTTCGACGTGCACCCTGGTCGGTCGGTCTCCTGCCTCCGGCGGACTATTGTTTGCCTTCTCCCTTGACTTGGCGGGAGCCGTTTGTTTATATGCCCTTATAATTTCGGAGCTTTCCTTCATCCCACCGCCAGGCAGAGGGTGATTCCGTGGAAGCCTTCGAGAGGCAAGGGGGCTGTTCTGGTCTATGATGCCCAGTACGACTGACATGACGAAGTTAAAGAATTTGTTCTCCCGCTTGTCCGGGAGTTTGCTTGGTGCCGTGCCCGCTCGCTTACGGACCGGGTCAGCACGGCCTCGCCTGCCTCTGCTCCGCCTGATCGCCAGGAACGAGCGGCTGGGCGCTGCGACGGAAACCCATCCCCGCCGAGCGGCTGGTACCACCCTCAGCCAGCCCGATTCTATTGATGAGGCGTTGCGCCGGAGCCAGGCTTGGTTGCTCTCCCGACAGGATCCCCGCGAGGGCTTCTGGGTCGCAGAGCTGGAAGCGGATGCCACTCTGATCTCCGAATACGTGATGCTGCGTCGTTTTCTCGGGCTTTCCGATCCCGAGCGAGAGCGCAAGGTTGTGAGCTATCTCAAGCATGCGCAGTTGGCCGACGGGGGCTGGGCCATTTACTACGGCGGACCGGCCGAGATCAGCGCCTCCGTGAAGGCCTATTTTGCCTTGAAATTGGCCGGGGTGTCGGCGACCGAGCCCTTCATGGTCAAGGCGCGGGAGCGGATTCTGGCCATGGGCGGAGTTGTTTCGGCCAACGTCTTCACGAAGATTACGCTGGCATTGTTCGGACAATACGATTGGCGGGGCGTGCCCAGCATGCCACCGGAGATCATGCTGCTGCCCAAGGATTTTTATTTCAGCATCTACGCCATCTCCTATTGGTCCCGGGCGGTCCTGATCCCGCTCCTGATCGTGTTTGCTCATCGACCCCTCTGCAGGATTCACAAAGAGGAAGGCATCGACGAACTCTACCTCACGCCGAAAAGCCAGCTCGATTTCCGCCAGTTTCCGCCGTTCAAAAAAGATGCTCGCTGGTTCACCTGGCGGAATGTCTTCATCACGTTAGATGGGTTGTTGAAGTGGTACGACGGACGTCCGGTCGAATCCGTCCGCCGATATGGGCTCGACCGTGCCGCCAAGTGGATGGTGGAGCGGCTCAACGGGGCCGGAGGATTGGGCGCCATCTATCCCGCCATGGCCAATTCCATTTTTGCTCTCCGTTGTTTGGGCTATGACGTGCACCATCCGCTGGTCGTGAAAGCGTTGAAGGAAATCGAAGCGCTGGAGGTCCAAGGCACTGCCTTGGACCAGGGACAGCCGGTGGAGACGCTGCACCTGCAGCCCTGTTTCTCCCCGATCTGGGACACCTCTCTGTTGATGAACGCTCTGGTCGAAGCGGGAACCCCGCCGGATCATCCTGCGATAATCAAGGCGGCGAACTGGCTGTTGGCCAAGCAGACGCGTACGGTCGGGGATTGGCAAGTGTCCGCGCCTCACGCCAAGCCGGGCGGATGGTATTTCCAATTTGAAAATGAGCACTATCCGGACGTGGACGATTCAGCGGTGGTCCTTATGGCGCTGGCCAAGGCGAAGGGCGCAAACGAAGAGGTCAAGCGCGCCGCCATCGAGCGGGGATTCCGGTGGGTCATGGCCATGCAGGGGTCGGACGGCGGGTGGGGGGCCTACGACAAGGACAATAATCGCCTGGTCTTCAATTACATTCCCTTTGCCGACCATCGAGCGTTGCTCGATCCCAGCACAGCCGACCTCACTGGCCGCTGCCTTGAGATGCTCGGGGCGCTTGGCTACGACCAATCCCATCGAGCTGTGGCATCGGCGTTGCGGTTTCTCAAGCGGGAACAGGAACCGGACGGCAGTTGGTACGGCCGCTGGGGCGTGAACTACATCTATGGAACCTGGTCCGTGCTCGCCGGGTTGAAGGCGATCGGGGAAGACCTGTCGCTGCCGTACATCAGGCGCGCCGTGGCTTGGCTCGAAACGCATCAGAATCCCGACGGCGGGTGGGGCGAGTCCTGCCTCTCCTATGCCGACGGCGCGTACCATGGTCGGGGGGACAGCACCCCTTCTCAGACCGCCTGGGCCCTGCTGGCCCTGCTCTGCGCCGGAGAGGCGGAATCGTTCAGCGTCGTGCGGGGAATCAATTACTTGGTTCGTCATCAATCAAGAGACGGCTCGTGGGAGGAGGTGCGCCATACCGGCACCGGATTTCCGCGCGTCTTCTATCTGCGCTACCACTGGTACTGCCAGTATTTTCCCTTCTGGGCGCTGGCGATGTACCGCAGCATCAAAGCCCGGGGCTGTGCTCGAGCCGATGAGCTCCAGCAGGCCGCGCGAACTTCCGGCGAGTATCGGGTCTAATTCCATGACCCTCTGCGGCCTTGCTGCGGCTCGTCCGATCCTCCTCGCCTGACACGTGCACCGCGTCGGCATTTTCGCGGCGACGAGCTGGGAAACCAAAGCCATTCAAGCTGCGCTCGGCAGTTGCGAGCGGACGCGGTTGGGGACCATTTCCTGCCTCTTGAGCCATTGCGGCGGGCTCTGGGTCTATCTGGTCCAGTCCGGCATCGGGCCGTCGGTGGCTGGAGGGGTGGCCAGCCAATTGCTGGCCGAAGCTCGCTGGGATGCCGTTGTGTCGGCTGGATTTGCCTGCGATCTGGTCCAGGACCGCCCTGGAGCCCTGCTCATCGGCAACCGTGTGCGGGCGTTGCCTCGCGCTGGCGGTGACGTAGGACCATGGTCCGACATCGCGTCCAATGGGACCTTGCTGGCTCAGGCCGCTGCGGTCCTTGAGCAGTACCGATTCGAGGGGCGTATCGGGCCCTACCTCAGCAGCGATCGCGTATTGTGGACGTCGGCTCAGAAGCGGGCCGTGGCGGAATTGTTCGGCGCAATGGCGCTCGATATGGAGAGCGCAGCCTTGGCGGAAGCGGCACAGGCCTACGGAGTGCCATTCGTGATCGTGCGAGCGGCGTCGGATCTCCTCGATGACACCCTGCCGATGGATTTCAATCGGTGGATCGACCCCGGCACATCGTGGCTGCACAAATGCGGAGAGGTGGCGTCGCTGCTGGTCCGCCCCGAGCGTTGGAGCCGGTTGCTTCGCCTCCATCGGCAGAGTCGCGAGGCGGCTGTGCAATTGACCGGTTTTTTTGAACGGTTCCTTCCGATCTTGGTATAAGAATATTTCAACCTTTGTTATGACCACCGTGATGCCGCGGACAATTCGCCGACTGGGACGGGCCGGCCTGGGTATTCTGGGCGAGATGGGCCGGATGCTGTTGTTCATCCTCGGTGCGGTCGCCTGGCAGTTCCGCCCGCCCTTGCGGCTCAGGCTGATCATCAAGCAACTCCATTTCATCGGCTTCAAATCCTCGTTCGTGGTCGTGTTGACGGCGGGCTTCACCGGCATGGTGCTGGCGCTTCAGGGCTATTACACGCTCAGGAAGTTCGGCTCTGAGGCCTTGTTGGGATCGGCCGTGGCGCTCAGCATGATCCGGGAACTCGGACCGGTCCTGGCGGCGCTGATGGTCACCGCGCGGGCCGGCTCCGCCATGACCGCGGAAATCGGAATCATGCGGATCACCGAGCAGATCGATGCCTTGGATACGATGGCGGTGAATCCCTTGCAGTACCTGGTCGCGCCGAAGGTCGTGGCGAGTCTGATCGGCGTGCCGCTGCTCGTGGCGATTTTTGACGTGGTGGGAATCTGGGGCGGGCATCTGGTGGGCGTCGAGCTGCTGGGCGTGAACTCGGGGTCCTATTGGAGCTCGATCGAGTCGGCGGTGGAGTGGAAGGACGTGTACGGGGGCATCCTGAAGTCGATCAGCTTCGGGCTGATCGTCAGTTGGGTCTGTTGCTATAAAGGGTATTACACACGGATGAGCGCAGAGGGCCTCGGCACGGCCACGACCGAAGCGGTAGTCCTCTCTTCGGTGTTGATTCTCGTGTGGGATTATTTCTTAACGTCGGTGTTGCTCTGAGGCATGTGCGATGCCGCCGGAACCGATCATCCGCCTGCACAATGTCCACAAGACTCTTGGACAACAGCATGTGTTGCGCGGGGTTTCGCTCGAGATCCCTCGAGGCAAGATGACGACGATTATCGGGCGAAGCGGAGAGGGCAAAAGCGTATTGTTGAAACACATGATCGGGTTGCTCCAACCCGATCGCGGGGAGGTGTGGGTAGACGGGGTGGACATCGGCAGGTTGCGCGCCCAGCCGTTGAACGAGGTGCGCAAACGCTTCGCAATGCTGTTCCAGGGGGCCGCCTTGTTCGATTCGCTCACGGTCTTCGACAATGTGGCGTTTCCGTTGAGGGAGAAATTGCGGCTGCCCGCCTCGGACGTCGACCGACGAGTCGCCGAAAAACTTGACCAGGTAGGGCTCAAGGGCATGGGGCACAAGTTTCCGGCGGAGCTCAGCGGCGGGATGAAAAAACGTGCGGGTCTCGCGCGCGCGCTAGTTATGGAGCCGGAGATCATATTGTTCGACGAGCCGACGACGGGGCTCGACCCCCTGATGGCCAAGACCATTCACGAGCTGATGTGCGACATGCAGCGGACGTTCGGATTCACCGCCGTTATGGTCAGTCACGAAATCCCCGAGGTCTTCGCGTTCTCGGATTATGTGGCGATGATCCATGCCGGAGTTATCGCTGAGATGGCTCCGTCCCGTGAATTTATGCAGACGAGGAATCCGATGGTCCGCGAGTTCATTTCGGTAGGCGGACTCTATCCGGTCCATCCGGTTTCGACGGCGGGGTGAGGGGAGATGCGCATGAACAACGAGCGATTGGAATTCGTCGTCGGACTCTTTGTGCTCGCCGGTCTGTTGTGCCTGGGGTATCTATCCATTAAATTGGGGAAGCTGGAGTTGATCGGCGGCGGGCACTACGTGGTCCAGGCCGAGTTCCATTCCGCCTCGGGGCTCAAGCCGGGGGCTACGGTGGAAATCGCAGGAGTGGAGATCGGCCGTATCAAGGACATCGGCCTGACGGATGATCGGGCGCTGGTCACCCTGCAGGTCAAAGACGGGGTGCGGCTGTATGACGATACGATCGCATCGATCAAGACACGCGGCATTATCGGAGAAAAGTTCGTGTCGGTTTCGCCGGGCGGCGGCGGGAACCCGCTGAAGCCGGGCGAAAAGATTCGCGAGACCGAATCAGGACTGGACCTCGAAGAGCTCGTGAGTCAATATGTGCATGGGAACGTCGGCGACAAGAACAAATAGGGCCGGGTCCCTGCTGGCGGAAGGAGCGGGAGATGCGCACTGGTTCGAGGAGACGGTCGAGCGGTCATAGCCCGTGCATGGTCGGGATTCTCGCCTTGGCGGTCAGCCTGGCGATCGGCCTCGACTGGGTGGCCTGCGCGAACCGGTCGTGGGCGCTTGCGTCCGGGCCGATGGAGGCGATAAAGGGCAGCATCGATGACGCCCTGCGAATTCTGGCGGATAAGGACCTCCAGGGGAAGGACAAGAGCAAAGAACGCCGTCAAAAGCTTGAAGCGGTCGTGTCGTCGAGGTTCAGCTACGAAGAGATGTCACGGCGGACGCTGGGCGCCCAATGGGCCAAGATGTCCGAGGCGGAGCGCGAGGAGTTCGTCGAACTATTTCGAGGGTTGCTGGTCAATTCTTATGCGGACCGCGTGGAATCGTATTCGGGCGACCCCATCAATTACGTGGGCGAGCGGGTGGAGAACGAGTACGCTGAGGTGCGTACCAGGGTCATGTTGGGCCAGGCCGAGGTTCCGTTGGACTATCGCTTGATCAAACGGGATGGCGACTGGCGCGTCTATGATGTCGTGATCGATGGGATATCGCTGGTCAGCAACTATCGGGGGCAGTTCAGCAAGATTCTCAAGAATGGGTCGTACCAGGATCTGGTCGAGCAGCTCCGCAAGAAGTCCGACAAGCTGGCCGCCTCGTCCAAGATCCCCTAGTCGCCATGACTGCTCGTCGCCTTCTGTGGACCCTGGTCGTTGGGATCTGGGCGGCGGGTGTGTTGTTCCTTCCGGTCCCGCTGTCGGCGGAGGTTAAGTACTTTCCGGTTCCCGCCGTCGGCACATCCAAGAACGACGGCAACGACGCCGGATTGATCGTTCCCATCCTCATTACCGAGCCGAGCGGCGATCTCAAATATATCGTTGCGCCGCTCCTCATTCACAACTCCATCGTCGGGACCAGGGCCGCGGTGAACTTGTTTCGTTATGACTCCGGCGGCCGCCAACTCCGCTTCATCGGCTCGATGGCCGAACGGATCGAGCGCCGGCTCCAACTGAGCTATACGGATCCCGCCTTTGCCAACGGGCGCTATGCGTTCACGGTCGGGGGCGCGTTCTACAAGAACGCCACGGCTCGATTTTTCGGCATCGGCCAGCAGACCGTCGAAGCGGATCAAACCAACTACACCGATCGCGAGATCCGCGCCGAGTGGAAGTTCGGAATCTATTTTAATGAGGTCACTCAACTGGCCTTCGGCCAGCGGTTTCGCGATGTGCGGCTTCAACCGGGTGCGACGGATCTGCCGTTCACCGGAGCAGTCTTTCCCACCGTAGATGGGGTGCAAGGCGCCACGATCTTCGGCAACCGGCTCACCTTTCACTACGACACCCGCGACAATCTGGTGACTCCGACCGACGGGACGCAAATCACCGCCTACGCGGAGATCAATCAGAATTATCGCTTGCCGGGCGATCCCTTTTACGAGCGATACGAGATCGAGATCAAAAAGCTCTTCCCCAGCCCGTCCAAGCACCTCATCCTGGTCGTGCGGGCCAATCTACAGATGACGTTTGGCGACCAGGTACCCTTCTACGAGCAGAGCTCGCTGGGAGGGCAGAACAATCTGCGCGGCTATGGAGTCGATCGCTTCATCGACAAACATCTGGTAGCGTTGAGCGTGGAGCAGCGTATCCATGTGTTGCGCACCCGGATGGCGAACGTCGCGGCGGATTTCGAGATCGCCCCGTTCGTTGATACCGGCAAGGTGTTCAATTCCTTCAGCCAGCGCATCAATCGGGACTACGAGGTCACGCCGGGCATCGGGTTTCGCGGCATCGTCCGTCCCAATGTCGTAGGTCGCGTCGATTACGGGTACAGCTCCGAAGGGGGAGCCGTGTTTGCCGGGCTTGACTTTCCGTACTAGCCACACACTCCAGCCTCACATCGGAACGAGCCAGGGACGAAAGGAGACGCATGCTCTGTGGAAAGACGCCGGTGCCGAATGAATGGAGAGGAAACGTTCGTTCCGAAGCGATAGCGGATGAAGTCCGGAGGCGTCTCAGTAGGCATATGCCGGCGTGGGTCTGGGTGGTCGTGCTGGTGCTGTGTCCGGTGGGAGTTGCGGAGGCGGTGGACGACGCCTTTATCGCAGGCTATGCGACAGGAGTGCTTGAGCAGGAATTCCGGCTGAGGGCAGCGACGGTGACCGTGACCGACGGCGTGCTGATCGTCCGAGCGCGCGATCTCGGGGGGGTACGTGCCGACCAACTTCGGGCAGCCCTCGAGCGCATTCCCGGAGTGGCAAGGGTTGAGATCGAGACGGAATCGGAAGGGGCAGCGACAGTCCCTTCGGGAACAGCTCCCTCTACCGGGGTGAGCGTCGGCGAACCTCCTTCACGGTGGTTTCCGCGTGGGTTACTCTTCGACCAGCTCCATGCTGACCCTCGATGGCCGCGCTTCTCCGTCGCCTACCGCCGGTTCATAGACGATAGCCAGTTCAAGAACGGCGCTGCGGTCAATGTCGGCGGGACGATCTCGGTGTATCGAGGCGCGACCTCTGCCGGAGGCCAGTGGGAAGTCGGCTTTCAAGCCGGGATGTACAGCCTCTTCGATCTCAGTTCTTCCTCCGGGTCCAACGATCTACTCAACAATGACTATACGTTGTCGCTGTTCTATGCGTACCGGAGCGGCAAGTGGTCGACGTTGTTTCGATTGAACCATCAAAGCTCGCACATTGGCGATGAGTATCTAAAGAATTCCGGGACCCAGCGGGTGGAAGTCAATTACGACCGCCTTGATCTTAAACTGTCCTACGACGCCCGGGATTGGATGCGGATCTACGGAGGCGGAGGGATCCTGCTGCGACAATCCCCGGATGGGTTGAGCAACGGCACCGTCCAGTTCGGTGCGGAACTCACGAGTCCGACGAGCTACTGGTATGGTCGATTGAGGCCGGTCGCGTATGCGGACGTACAAATGTTTGGACGGACCGATTGGAGCCCGGGGTATTCAGCGATGGCCGGCGTGCAGTTTGAGAATCTTCGCCTCGATGGACGGACGCTGCAACTGTTGATCGAGTATTACGGCGGGCCGTTCCCGGATGGTCAATTTTTTACGCAGAAGACGCAATGGCTGGGCATCGGAGTGCATTTTTACTTCTAGCGGGCGGCTGTGTCGGCGCCATGGGGAGCCGCCGATGCTTGACTCTGGACGTCGGATGTGCAAGTATCCTCGGTGATCTAGAGGCTTGCCATCACTCTTCTGCCGGCACTTTCCATTCCGACCTACTCGATCGCGAAATTGTAGCCGCGAGACGACGTTTGCGGTAGGACCTAACAAGGAGCGTAAGCGATGTCCCTGCTCAAATCGATACACAGTCCCGCTGATCTGAAAAAGCTGTCTCCGAAGGAATTTCCATTGCTGTGCCAGGAGATACGAGAGCAGATCGTCTCGGTCGTCTCCAGTGTGGGCGGTCATTTGGCCTCCAATTTGGGAGTTGTCGAATTGAGTGTGGCGCTGCACTACCTGTTGAATACTCCTCAGGACAGGATCGTGTGGGATACCAGCAACCAGGCCTATACGCACAAGCTCCTCACCGGTCGCCGCGAGCAGTTCCATACGTTGCGGCAATACGGAGGCTTGAGCGGCTTCTGCAAGCGGGAGGAAAGCGCCTACGACACGTTCAACGCCGGGCATGCAGGCACCGGAGTTTCAGCGGCCTATGGCATGGTCGAAGCGAGGGACCAGCAGAGATTGAAACACAAGGTCGTTTGTGTGGTCGGTGACGGGGCGATGACGGCGGGGATGACCTTGGAGGGACTGCACCATGCCGGCGGGACCAATCGTGATTTCATTGTCGTATTGAACGACAACCAAATGTCGATTTCCAAGAACGTCGGGGCGATCTCGTCCTATCTCAATCGCACCTTCACCGGCGAATTTTTCACCAAGGTGCGTGAAGAAACGGCTCAGTTACTCGGCGCCATCCCCCACATCGGTCCGGACATGCAGAAGATGGCGCGCCGCGCCGAAGAGTTGGCGAAAGGCATGATCTTGCCGGGCCTCCTGTTCGAGGAACTGGGGTTTCAGTATGTGGGCCCGATCGACGGTCATAATTTCGAACACCTCCTGCCGACGTTGGAGAACGTCTTGAAGATGAAAGGACCGGTGCTCCTTCACGTCATTACGAAGAAGGGGTTGGGTTACCAGCCTGCCGTTGACAACCCGGTGTGGTTTCACGCGTGCCCTCCCTTCGTCCTAGAGACCGGGGAGATGGCCAGGAAGGCCCCGCGTCCGAGCTACACAGCGCATGCGGTCAATACCCTGATCAAGCTGGCCAGGGAGGATCGCCGGATCGTCGCAATCACCGCCGCCATGTGTGAGGGGACGGGGCTGGCCGCTTTCGAGAAGGAATTCCCCGATCGCCTGTACGATGTCGGCATCGCCGAGCAACATGCCGTCACTTTTGCGGCAGGCCTGGCTGCGGAGGGAATGAGGCCGGTGGTGACGATTTATTCGACCTTCCTCCAACGGTCGTATGACCAGGTGGTCCATGACGTGGCAACGCAGAACCTCCCGGTGGTATTTTGTATCGATCGCGGCGGATTGGTGGCGGAGGACGGCACCACGCACCATGGCGCGTTCGATTTCGCCTACCTGCGCCACGTCCCAAATATGGTCGTCATGGCTCCCAAGGACGAGAACGAATTACAGCACATGGTCAAGACTGCTCTGTCGTATGATGGGCCGGCCTCGGTTCGTTATCCACGGGGGACTTCTCTCGGTGTGCCGATGGATCAGCAGCCGGCGATCCTCCAAATTGGCAAGGGGGAGCTTTTGCGCGAAGGAACGGATGTTGCGATTGCCGCGATCGGCGTCACGGTGGGACAGGCGGTCAAGGCGGCGGAACGGTTGGCAGAGGACGGCCTATCGGTTGCGGTGATCAACGGGCGATTTGTGAAGCCGCTGGACGACGAATTGCTCGCGGAGGTCGCGGGAAAGGTGCGCTGTCTGATCACAGTGGAAGAGGGTGCGCGCATGGGCGGATTCGGCGCCGCGGTGCTGGAATCGTTATCGGAGCATGGCATCGCCCTTCCAACCAAATTGATCGGACTGCCCGATTGGTATATCGAACAGGGGCCGCAGGATCTGCTTCGGGAAAAGTATGGCCTGACGGCGGAAGGCATTTACCAAACCGTGAAGGGATTTTGGGAGCAGATTTCCACCGAAGCAGGTAAAGTCCGTAGCCGGAATGTTCGGCGTGAGACCTTCTCCTTGCGAGGAGAGAGTCTGTATCGTCCGGAAGGCGACGAGCAGGGGAGCTGAGAAAGTCGGTCGGGATGTTCATTCGTCGTCGAAAGACCAGACAGGTAGCGGTCGGGGATATCAGGGTCGGCGGGGATGCTGAGATCTCCGTCCAATCCATGACAATTCCACATCCGAGCGACGTCACGGCGACGGTGGAACAGATTCACCAACTGGAGCAGGCTGGCTGCGAACTGGTCCGCGTGGCCGTCCCGGACATGGAGGCGGCGGCCGCACTTCCAAAGATCAAATCACAGATTCACATCCCAATCATCGCGGACATTCACTTCGATTACCGGTTGGCACTCAAGGCTGCGGAGGCGGTGGATTGCGTTCGGATCAATCCGGGCAACATCGGAGCCTGGTGGAAGGTCACCGAGGTCGTGAAGGCCGTCAGTGATCGAAACATTCCACTCCGGATCGGCGTCAACGCCGGTTCCCTTGAACGTCATCTGCTCGACAAGTACGGATATCCTACGGCCGAGGCGTTGGCAGAATCCGGGTTGAACGCCGTTCATGCTTTGGAAGACATCGGCTTCACGAATATGAAAGTGTCGCTGAAGGCGTCGGATGTCCATATGGCGGTGGATGCCTATTGGATCTTCGCTCACCAATCAGATTACCCGTTGCATATCGGCATCACCGAGGCCGGGACCGTGTTGACCGGAGCGGTTAAGTCATCCATCGGACTGGGCTGGCTGTTGATGAACGGCATCGGGGATACCTTACGGGTGTCGCTGGCAGCCGATCCGGTTGAGGAAGTCCGCGTCGGATTCGAGATCCTGAAAGCTTTGGAGCTTCGTCATCGCGGCATCAACGTCATCGCCTGTCCCACATGCGGCCGTGTGGAGATCGATGTGGTACGCATGGCCAATGAGCTCGAAAAGCGCTTGGGCCACATCAAGACGCCGCTGAACGTATCGGTCCTGGGCTGCGTGGTCAATGGGATCGGCGAAGGAAAAGAAGCAGATATCGGAATTGCCGGTGGAGAGGGTGTCGGGATTCTATTCAAGAAGGGCAAACTGGATCGGAAAGTGCCGATGACCGATCTGATGGAGACCCTGATCGCCGAAGTCGAAGTGATGGCCAAAGAAAAGGAAGCCGAAGGGCAAGGAAGAAACGATCAGTCTGCCTCATCCGAGGATTCCAGCCGTGGCGGAGGTCAGAGGTCGTGGCATCAGGCGTCCGCTAGCTCGGAATCTATTCCAGCATCTCGTCGGGAAATTCCCGTGCTCCCCTCGCGCTGATCCCGTTCAGTGTCGTTAGTAGTTGAGTTCAACTTCTCTCGACCCTTATAATAAAACGATTTGCATTCGCGGGGCGCCGTACCCAAGTGGCTAAGGGAGCAGTCTGCAAAACTGCGATGCAGCGGTTCGAACCCGCTCGGCGCCTCCATACCAACCTTCGGGTGGCTCGGCGGCTCATCGGGCGCAGCCCTCTTCATTGCGCCGCCGCATAAACACCTTAAGTGGTTCGCTCTTCAATTGACCTGCCAGCTATTCATCGCTGAATCGTAACAGTCGCCGCGAGATAACACCCTCCAGCGGATTGAATTCTTGCTTCGGGCGCACTTGCGGCTATCCAGGCAGAGCCGTGCTTCATTTCCGCCAGCCAGGGGGGATATTTGATTTTGTCGGGTGTAGCGCCTATTTGATGTGATCTCGCGGCCGTCGGCAGGAGGGTTTGCAATCATGGTGCTGCGGAAGCCACAGCTCCAGAGGATTGAGGACTAAGATCCGCCCGGCCCGCGATACGGCAGTTCTGCAATCCAGCCCGACCCTTGCCCGATTCAAGTTCAAGCGGATGAAGTCGGTGAGGCCGGACGATGCCTTGAGGTCGAACCTGCGATACCTGATCAGCGAGCGACTGCTGATGTCCTGGGATCTGGCTTATACGGAATGAACTAGCGATTCGCGAGGAAGAACGGGCTAGCAAACAACCCACCGGCCTGCACGCGGGCCTAGCCTGCAGAGCTATCCTCTACCGACCCTCGATGCGCTCGTTCCACTTTGCCGGCCGCATCATGGTGGATAATGCCGCAAGGCCGCAGATGAACGCCAACATGGCAAAACACAAGAAGAGGATCAGGACACCCTTCAGGTCATGGGGAGAAAAGGTTCCGGTCGCCATATCAACCTCCACTCATAGTGTACCACGATTGGCTCTCCTTCCACCCACAATCACACTTCCAGGGCAATTGCGGATCGGGCTTTCGAAGGAAGTGGCAACAGGCGGGACAATGTCTCGTCCAGACGCGCGACCTTGTATCGATGGTCTGCTGTGTACGTGGTAACGGTCCCGGTGCAGGCATGGTTTCCTCCTCATGCTGAAAGGTGAGGTGAGATATGGGCACCGCGCGATAGTCACTTTACCGTTGAAGGCAGTAGAGGACCATGGTGCTTCCGAGGGGAATCGCACGTCGTATCGAGTTGCAAGGCTTCGGTAAGGGGTACATGGGTACATAATGACCTGCTCGAGAGGGCCTAATTTCTCTACATTTTTCATGTTCACTCTTGTACGAGATCGTTTCCCCAAACTCTGTGGATAAACTTGTGTACAAGTCACAAAACAAAGGTGTTCTCGCAGCAGAACACGCGGCAATGAGCGACTTGCCTATTTTTTGGGCATTGCGATGCACCCCTATCGAACCGCAACATATTGTGGGTTGACTTTGTTTTCTAACCTCCTTCACACAATCTCATGTTAAGAGGGAGTAACAATCCACCAGGGTCTAAGGCCGCTTCCAGTGCGAGTTTTCTGGCCGCCGCAACGGCGAGGAGTTATGCACAGATTTCGATTTTTCCTGTGAACAGAAGGTGTTCCGAAATGGGCTTCGAGGACAAAATCCGAGCCTCATGTAAGTCTCGATTTTGTAGGGGCGAAGCTAGGGGCCTGCCCGACTCCGCCCAGTACACCGCTATCTGTTTGACACCGTGGGTCGGACAGTTTACGGGGGGAGGCAGATCCGCCTGAAGTCACGTCGTGAAGTGACAGAGATCCAGATGTCGCCGCCGATGGTCCTCGCGATCATGGCCTCAGACTGGTTCCTGACACTCCGGGCAGAGATCGGTTCTTGTCCTAGCCTCGACGGTCACGGTTGCCTGCTGCCTATCACATTCAGCCCCGCCTTGACCACGGTCCAGGGAGCGTTGAGCCCCAGCACGGCTTGATAGAGTTTGAAGCCGCGCATCGCCTGAATCCTCCTTGCGAAGGTCCGAGCGTAGCGCACGCGAATTCGGTGACCCGCACGATTTCCTGATGAGCCTCATTACCGCATAGGTGCGACCCGCTTCGTGGCACACCCCAGTCCAAATTGACGCACCAGAAAAGCCGATGGTAAGATGCGCACGGGCAGTCTACATACTTGGCCTGGTTCTAGGCCGACACCCGTCAAGACCGGTGAGGAAGGAGAAAGGGATGGCTGTACCGCTTTCCCAAGCCTATACAGTTGCGAAGTACGTGCTCACCCAGAAGGCCAAGGGAATGAAGCGCTATCCCCTGGTGCTCATGTTGGAACCGCTGTTTCGGTGCAACCTGGCCTGTGCCGGGTGCGGCAAGATCCAGTATCCAGACCACATCTTGGATATGCGCCTGACGCCTCAGCAATGCTGGGCGGCGGCGGAGGAGTGCGGTGCACCAATGGTCAGCATCCCGGGAGGGGAACCGCTGATTCACCCCGAGATGGCCGAAATCGTCCGAGGGCTGGTCGAACAACAACGATATGTCTACCTCTGTACCAACGCCTTGCTGCTGGAGCGGAGGCTGGATGACTATACACCCAGCAAGTATCTCACGTTCAGCATCCACATGGATGGGCTGAAAGAGGAGCATGATCACGCGGTCTGCCGGGATGGTGTTTATGATGTCGCGGTACGGGCCATCCGGGCCGCCCTCAAGCGCGGTTTCCGGGTGACTTCCAATACCACCCTGTTTGATGATGCCAACCCGGAGCGAGTTCGGGCATTCTTCGATGAAATGATGGCGTTGGGCGTCGAGGGGATGATGATTTCTCCCGGGTACAGTTATCAAAAGGCTCCTGACCAACAACACTTTCTGAAGCGGCAACGGACGCAGGAACTCTTCGGAGAGCTGTTGCGAGACCGAAAACGCTCCTGGCGGTTCAATCAATCGCCCTTGTTCCTGGAATTCTTAATGGGACAGGTCGAGTACCAGTGTACGCCTTGGGGGAACCCCACCTACAACGTGTTCGGTTGGCAGCGGCCCTGCTATTTGCTTCAAGACGGGTATGTGAAGACATTCCGCGAGCTGATGGATGGCACCGACTGGGACCGATACGGAACAGGGCGGAATGAGAAGTGCGCCGACTGCATGGTTCACTGTGGGTATGAAGCTTCTGCCGTGAACGATACCTTCGGGTCTTGGACCGGTCTGGCGCGGACTGTTCGTGCGATCGTAGTGCCGAACCGAAACGGTTCAGGCCACTCGCTCCTTCAGCCACGGCGGCCTCGGCATGACGGACACGAAGTATCACGAGCCTGAGCAGACCTCGTCGCAGATCCGTCGATTCAAGCCGACTACGGCAGAGGAACTGGCCGAGGCCATCGAATTAGCCTTCGACTATCGCGGCGATGTGAGGTTGCGGCTCCATGGCGGCGAAGCGGTCGAGGGGTATCTTTTCAACAGAGTGAACGTCGGAACCCATTCCGAGACCTCCTACGTCGAGATCTTTCCGGTCGAACGAGGAGTGCAGTGCCCTGCCAGAACGATTCTCTGTAATCAGATCGAAGAGATCGAGTTCAGCGGGGAAGATACGGCCAACGGCAAATCCTGGGAAGCCTGGGCCGCCAAGAAGGAAGCTCAGCGACAGGTGGAAGCCGCTCGCCTGGAAGAGGAGGCCAGGGCGAGGGGACACCTCTAGGCCCTGTTCCTGCTGAGACGAATCCATCGTTGCGTTCGTCTGAACCGCCCAAATCTTCCTCCAGTTGTTTCTTTTCGTTCTGATTTCCATCCGACATTGCTGACCTCTCGGCGCAAGGCCGCCGCGGTTCTCGGTCGTCCGTTTGATGCGGACCGCCTCTCATCACGCGTGCCGGTGGTGCTTTGAGGCATGATCTTCCCGTCACGAAAAACATTTCGTTTTAACCCCGCGCTCGTCCCTTCAGAATTTCCTGCGCTGAAGCGGAACAAGAGGCCATTGGCACCGGTGTTTCTGTTGACAATAAGTGGTGCCTGTGTTAAATGTCTCGCCCTCTAAGGGGCCGCCAGCCGGCGTCGAGATGATGTTTCAAGTTCGCTCTCCGCCGCTCTGGAAGCGGGGTTCCGCAAGCGCGCTTTCGAAGGTCGTGCGGCAGGTTTTGCGAGCAGTTGGCGTTCTCATCGTGATGGGGGTCGGGTGGGCGCCGGTTGTGACGGCCACGCACGAAGCCGATCACCGGTTTACCGTTGAAGGCTTTGTCTGCGGGGACGACGGGCGTCCGGTTGGGAAGAGCGAGGTGGTCGTCAAAGACCCTCGCATCTCACTCGGGCAGACGGTCGAAACAGACGAACGAGGCTATTACAAGTCGACGCTGCACCTCCACAACGACAATCTGGGCGACGTCCTTGTCATCCAAGCAAGTGGAGAGGAGCAGCGGACGAAGGTTCAATTCGATCCGAAAGATCTGGAATCCGAACGAAAGGTTCGCGTCGATTTTGGGTCTGGATGTCAAAGCACGGTGGACGAACTCCCGCAGTGGGTCTACGTGACCGTGGCCGGCAGTCTGGTTGGGGTCGCGGTATTGACCGGAATTCGACTCATGCGGGGCAAGGGGCGCGCACGGTCGCATCGGAACCGACAGAAGAAGCCACGACGACAAGTTCAATAAACAGATGCTGGTCCGCGGGTCGTCAGAGTGTCCTTGCCGGATCGGTTCATGAAGCTAGGTGAGGATGGGTGAGCGGGTGACCCTCGGCCGGTTTCACAGGAAATAGCGCTTTTGCTTGTGCCGACGTGGTCGACCCGGGCGGAAGCGTTTTTTCATGTCCGGACGAAGGGCCGCGGCTGATTGCTTAGGATCCGCAAGCTGCTATCGAAGTTGTCATACTCCTGTGGGGAGTCGCACGGCCCGCGGGACAGAAAGGAGTGAACAAGTCATTATGAGACAAGCAAGCTGGGCCAGAAGGACGTGGGTATTGGGAATCGCAGGCATGGGGATCGCGCTCGCTGCTTGCGGGGGAGAAGGAGGGGGAGAGGGTCCAATTGTTCCGCCGCCACCCGCGCCGGCCGAGTATGCGGATAAGCATATGCCCGAAGGATGGTGGACCGACCCCAAGATTGTGGAAGAGGGCAAAGAGATCTATATCGGCGCCAAGAACCCGGATGTGAATTGTTCCAGTTGCCATGGAAAAGACGGCAAGCCGGTGAAGGCCGGAGCGAGAGATTTCCGTGTCGGCGAGCGGATGAAACTCTACTCCGACGCGGTCTGGTTCTGGCGCATTTCGGAAGGGGTGCCCAATACCAAGATGAAGGCCTGGAAGAGCAAGCTCTCTGAGGAGGATCGCTGGAAGCTTGTCGCTTTCGAGCGCACGTTCGGCTTGGCCGGGAAGAGCTGGGACACCAAGACGAACGCATGGGTCTCAGCCGGGCAGGTAGCAAGTAAGTAGACATTCCTCAACAGACGAGTGGAGGGGCGACGAGACATCATGAAAGGCTGGCACCGAAATCTGCTGATCGCGATCGGTCTGCTGACGGTCTGGGGCTCGGCGGCGTATGCCCAAGTGCCCAATCCCCCGGCTGCGGAGTTTCCGTACACAGGAAACCGAACGGCGGTGTGGATCGTCGCCCAACTGCACATTCTCTTCGCCGCCTTCATTCTGGGGGCGCCGATTTTCGTGGTGATCTCCGAGTGGTTGGGATATCGAAAGCAGGATCCCCGGTATGACCGGTTGGCTAAGGAGGTGACGAAGGTCACCGTGATTCTGTACAGCATGACCGCGCTCACGGGCGGCCTCTTCATCTTTGTCCTGCTGGCGACCTATCCTCAGTTCACCACCTGGCTCATCAACCACTTCTTCCTCATTTTTGCGGTGATCTATCCGCTGCTCTTCATCAGCGAAACGATCGTCCTCTACCTCTACTTCTACACCTGGGATGCGATGAAGGGCGACAAGAAAGCCCGACACATCGCCCTGGGGGTGCTGTTGAATCTGATCGGAGCAGTGACGCTCTTCGTCATCGACGGTCCGACCGCCTTCATGAACACACCGGCCAAGGCGGAAGGTGCGTCAATCGTCGAGTTCATCCAGAACGCCACGTTGTGGGATAAGGTTTACAACTACAGTTGGATGCCGATGAACCTCCACCGCCTGGTTGGCAACGTAACCTTCGGCGGATTTATCGCCGGCCTCATCGCGGCGTATCAATTCTTGGGGTCGAAGAAGGAAGAGGATCGAGCTTATTACGATTGGATGGGATTTGTTGGAAATCTGATCGGCGTGGGAGCGCTGTTGTTCCTTCCCTTCATGGGCTATCTGTTGGCCTATGAACTCTGCGACTACGATGCCTCCATCTGCCCGTACATGATGGCCGACCAACTCTCGATGTTTTTCGAGATGCAGGGAGCCATGGTCGGGCTGATTTTCCTGGCAAGCAACTACTACATCTGGCTGAGCATGAAGCGCATCGAAGGGGTCGAGCGCGTGCGGATGTCGTTGTTCACTCTGATCGCGATGATCGCCACGCCGTTCGTCATGACTTGGGCTTGGACGGTCTATCCGGCCCCGGACCCGACCTCGCTCATGTTCCTGCTCCCCCTAGTGATTCTTCCGCCGATTCTCAGCAAGTTCATACCGATGACCGTATCCTCGCGCACGTTCATCAAGTTGGGTTTTCTGATGATCGTCGTCGGAAACGCCATCTGGATGACGCCGCACGGATTCGTTCCGACCGGCGCCAAGTTGGTCGCGGAGCTGGAGCTCCCATCGGAATGGAATTTTCTGGCTCTGATGCCAGCGAAGAATGCGGCCGCCTTCACGCTGGTGTTCGTGACGGTGCTCAATTACATCATGTATAACCGGGCAATCCGCCAGGGGACGATCGTATGGGGCAAAATTGATTTCGCCTCGCAGTTTGTCCTGATCTTCCTGGCCTTCAGCGCGATTTGGACGATGGGGCTCATGGGGGCCGTGCGCTCGCTGCTCCGAAAATATTTCCACACCTACAACCTGGTGCCCGATTTCACACCGGAGTCCTATACTCCGACGCTGGCCTATTCTGCCTGGTGGATTACGGCGATCACTCTCATATTTTACATCGTTGTGAGTTTCGCCATCATCGTGACACTGCGGGCCTCCGAAGCCAAGGGCCATGCACACGAGGCCAAGCCGGTTCCGGCAGGAGCAAAGTAAGGTTCGAGCCATCTTGCGAGCGGAGTTTCGGAATTACAGGGAAGGAGACCGAACGTGATTCGAAAAGCGATCGGCGGGATTGGGGTGGGAGTAGGGCTGTTCCTGACCGCCAAGATTCTCGGCTTCCCGGACATATTTCAGTACATGTTCTTTGCCTACGCGATGCTGGGCATGCTGGTCTACATGCTCCTTGACGCCCCTTCCCTCAAGCCGATCTCTGGGGGGAAGGCCGTCGTCGTGTTGATCGTCTTCTATTTGGTCTTGTCGGTTTTCTATATCGGCGGAGCGTCGCTCCTGCCACAGTACGATCCGGAAGATGAAAAGGGAAAGATCGAAAAGATTCTCGCTCCCAAACGCAAGTTGACGGAACAGGGCAAGACGGAGGATCTGATCGCCAAGGTTAAGGCGCTGGACGAGAAGGCGGCGGCCTTGCAAGAGCGGATCAAGAACCTCGGCAAGGATGTGATTCAAGAAGGCGCCGCAGCCGCGGGAGTCGGTGCAATTGAGGCTCCGAAACCGGCGGGCGGTGGAGCGATCAATGACCCGAAGGAGTTGGAGCGGTTGGGTTTCGAACAGTGGCAACTGCAGGAATGTTACAACTGTCACAAGTTGAAAGGGGAAGGCGGCAAAAAACGCGGGCCGGAGTTGGATAATATCGGCACGCTTATGACTGTTGCGGAGATTAAGGACAAAATCCTCGACCCGCAAACCTTCATGGCGGAGGGTTTCGAAAAGGAATATGAGAAGAAGAAGATGCCCGACAAGTATAAGGAGCTGATGGAAGAGAAGGACGTGGATGTGCTGGCAGCCTGGCTCGGGACGATGAAGAATACCTCGGTCACCACACCCAAGCCGATCAAGAAGAAATAAGACGATGCAACAGCCCAAGCTCAGATCGAAAGTCCACGGAACGGATCGGGAAATCGGCGAGGTGACCCGTGTGATCGTGGATCCGCTCTCGCACGATATCAGCCACCTCGTGGTGTCGACGAACGGTCGCGGCGGACCGGAAAGACAGATCGAGTTCGGCCAAATCCAATCGGTTGGCGACGATCTCGTACAATTGCGTCTGTCCTCCGGAGAGGTCGAAGGGCTGCCCCTCTTCACGCGGGACGCATACGTCAGCATCCACGACATCGAGATTGCACACCTCGAAGATCGCCTCCATGTCGAGTCCGGGGAGGTGTTGGTTCCCCTTCCGGAATTGGAACGAAACGTCCCGCGTCGGAATTTCTTCGCCAAATTCACCCATGTGATCGGGCTGTTCATCGGCCTGCCGCTGGCATGGCCGGTTCTGCGCTATCTCATGAAGCCGATGTATCAGCCGTTCGACAACGGATGGATCAGCATCGGCAACGCGAACAAGATCAAGAAGGACGATTCGGGAGTCCAGTTCAAGTTCAAGCGCAAGGTCAAGGAAGCCTACATGCCCGAACAGGAGATCGACAAGAATGCCTGGGTCCTGAAGGCGACGCCCGAGGTATTGGACAAGATCTATCAGGGCAAGGACATGGATTTTAAGGACGCGACGGGGAAGCTCGTCTGGACGAACAAGAAAGACGTGCCCTATGTGGCCTTCTCAGGTAAGTGCCCCCATCTCGGGTGCGGCTACAAGTGGCGGAAGCACAAGGTGTTGGGAGAAGTGTTTCTCTGTCCATGCCACCTGAGTATCTACGACGCATCAGGCAAAGTGCTTGATGGGCCGGCGCCTCGCCCACTCGATCCGCTGCCCATTCAAGTAACCCCGAGCGGCGACATCAAAATAATCGATATGGAATTCAAGGCCGGCACCAAGACTCAAACCCGCATTATCTAGCCGCGACGGATCTCAATGGACACACCATCCACCACGACACAGCCGTCACCGATCGAAAAGGTCGTCCAATTCGTCGACGAGCGGATCGGTCTGCAGAAACTACAGGCCAAGATGCTGAACGAACCGGTGCCGGGCGGTTCGCGCTGGGCCTACGTGTTCGGATCGGTGCTGCTCTTTATCTTCATCATGCAGGCCGTCACCGGCGTCCTCCTGATGTTCTATTACGTGCCGACTGCGGACCATGCCTACGCCAGCACGCAGTACATCATCCACGAAGTGGATTACGGCTGGTTCCTCTTGAGTTATCACTTCTGGGGTTCGACGGCGATGGTGGTCTGCGTCTTTGCGCATATGTCACAAGTCTTTCTGTGGGGAGCCTATAAGCAGCCACGGGAAATGATCTGGTTGGTCGGCTTGGCCCTGTTCGGGCTTGTCATGGGGTTCGGATTCACGGGCTATTTGCTCCCCTGGGACCAGCGAGCCTATTGGGCGACCACGGTCGGTGTGGAGATCATGGATAAGACTCCGATCGTCGGCGATTTCATGGCCCGCTTCCTCAAGGGAGGCCCGACTCCAGGCCAAATGACCTTGAGCCGCTTCTTCGTCATCCATGTCATGATCCTCCCGGCACTCCTGATGGGCTTGGCGGGGCTGCATCTGTTCCTGTTTAGAAAGGCAGGGCCGGCCGGTCCGTTCCGCGGCAGCCCAGAGGAGTTGAAGGCCAAAACGGACTACTTCTTTCCCCGGCAGATCTGGAAGGACATTGTCGCCATGGTCGCCGTGTTCTTCACCACCGCCTGTCTGGCGTTCTGGGAGCCGATCGTTTTGCTCGAAGAGGCCACACCGGATCCAGGTGAATATCATCCCGAGCCGGAATGGTATTTTCTATTTCTGTTTCAGATGTTGCGTTTGAAGATCTTTGCCGGGGAATTCGGCCAGTTCCTTGGGGCCACGGGGCTGCCGGGTCTCTTCATGCTCTTCCTGGCCGCATTGCCGTTCATCGATCGCAGTCCGGAGCGCAATATCTTCAAGCGGCCGCTCTCGCTGATCGGATGGCTTCTCGTGATGGGCAGCATCTTGGTTTTCACGGTGTCGGCCATTATCAATCGCGAATTTCTCGAATAACCAGAGCACCGATCCATGTCCTCCATGAAGCTTGCTCTTCACGTTCTTTGGTCGGCCTGTTGGACCGGACTGCCGGCCAAGCTCGGCTTGGCTCTGCTCATGATGGCGATGGGCAGTCTGCATCTGGAACACATGATGGGCGTCGCGTTCCTGTTTCTCCTGACTACACCGGTGTCCCTGCTTTGCGTGCCGGCCTTGCAAGGCTTGGCCGACCTTCATCTGGGAGAAGGCGCGGGCCTCGGCATCCTCTTTCTCCTCTGCATCCCCATCGACATATGGGCGGTCGGATTGGCAGCCCGCACCGTTTTCATCGAGCGGTTAAGGGTCGAACCGCAAGGGTCGTTCGGTATCCGGCTCTGGGGTCTTCTTGTCCTGGCCGGCGGCTTCTATATAACCCTCTTGTGGCTGGTTGAAGGCGTCGTGACCGGGATCGGAAAGGACCTGGCGCACTGGTTTTTGGAACTGGACATGCTGAAGGGGCTGGCGGTTGCGGAGCGGATCGGGATCGAGTTGATGATCTGGGGAACGATCTCCACGGTCTCGTTGCTGATTCTCCTGGGCGTCGGCTTGAGGATCGCCGGTGCCATCCTTCAGCGGGAAGCCGCCAAGGCGGTGCCCTTGAGCGAGTCCTATCAGCATCTCGTGACGCGGTGGGACCTCATGCGCATCCCGGCCGATCAAACCCTGATGCTGACCTCGGTGACCGCCGCAGGCGTCCTGCTGGTGTTCCTGTTCTGGGGAGCGCTGCCGGTGACGACACCTCATCCCCATCAGGATTATAAAAAGCCGGACGTAAAGGCCGCGCCTCATGTCAAACCGGCCGACCGGCTTGCCAAGGGCGAGAAGGTCCTGGCGCAGGTGGAGTCTCAGGTCGTCGCGCTGGAAGCCAGACAGGCGGAATTGGAAGCGGAAAAGCAAAAAGGAAAGCCAAAGCCGCCGGCAAAGGAAAAGGCGAGCACGAAATCCGACGGGGCGAAGGGTTCGGCTCAGTCTGCCGCGCCGCAAGCGGCCAAGCCATAAGGCGTCGGCCATGCAAGGGAGATCACAGCCATGAACCGATATCTCGACGAGCTCAAGCAGGCGGTACGCACCACGCGCCCCTCGGCGTGGTTTGGTACGGCCGCGGTGCTGCTCGGCGCGTTCTTACTCTTTCCGGCTCTCGGCCTGGCTCAAGAGGGCGGGTCGGCATCGACACAGGTCGCCTATCGAGATATTCCGGGTATCGGCAGCCGCAACGTCATTTGGATCATTGCTCAATTGCACCTCTTACTGGCCGGGTTCGTGCTCGGTGTTCCGATTTTTGCCTGGGTCTGCGAGATCGTGGGCTGGAAGGGCGGGGACAAGCGCTACGACAAGCTCGCAAAGGAATTTACGAAACTGCTGACGTCCTCCTACGCGACCACGGCGCTCTTCGGCGGCATCCTCCTGTTCATGCTCATCGCCTTCTATCCGAAGCTGATGAATTACCTGACCGATATCTTCTTCCCCTCCTTCGTCGTCTATTGCATGCTGTTCTTGGTCGAAACGGCGACGCTGTATCTCTACTGGTATGGATGGGATGCCATGTCGGAAGGACGCGCCAAGGCCTTCCATGTCTTCTTAGGATTCATGCTAAACGTCTTCGCCTTCTTCATCATGGTCGTACCGAATTCCTGGGCCACGTTCCAGGCTAGCCCGGTGGTGATTTCCGAAGGATCGGATCTCGCCAGGGCTTGGGCTGCGACCTGGAATCCGACTTGGTGGCCTGTCAACATCCATCGTCTTATCGCCAACGTCGTGCTCGGCGGCTACATCTGCGGCGCCTATGCCGGGGTTCGGTACCTCTCGGCGAAGACTCCGGACGAGCGCAATCACTACGACTGGATGGGGTATGTCGGGAACTTTATCGGTGTGTTCGGTCTGCTGCCGTTGCCTTTTGCCGGCTACTGGCTGATGCGCGAAATCTATCAATACAACCAACAGATGGGGATCACGTTGATGGGCGGGTTCCTGTCCTGGCTCTTCATCCTGCAGGCCATGTTGATCGGCGTCCTGTTCCTCGGCTCAAACTATTACTTCTGGATGGGCATCACGCATCGCATTCAAGGCTCGGAGTTGCAATATCGCAAGCCGATCATGGCCATGCTCATCATCCTCTTGCTCTGTCTCGGCGTCTGGATGACCCCGCACTCGCTGGTGGCGAGTCTGGAGGAAGCCAGAAAGATGGGAGGGACACACCATCCGTTGCTCGGTGTCTTCGGCGTCATGTCGGCCAAGATGACGGTGTCAAACCTGATGATTCTCGTCACCTTCATGAGTTTCATCATGTACTGGCGCGCGGGCAAGGAAGACACCGCCACCTGGGCGAAGATGGCCAAGGCGGTGATGGGCGCGGTGTTGGTCCTCGCCGGGATCGCCGTCATCATCCTGGGCGTTTGGGGCTATTTCGTGCCGGCGATTGTCCGCATCAACTATTTCTCCACTTCGCAGGTCGGTATCGTACTGTTCGTGATGCTCACGATTACGCCGCTGACCGCGCTGCTCCTCAAGAGCGCCCGCACGACGACGGAGATGGTCTGGGGGCAGATGCCGCCTCGAGCCGGCTACGCGCTGGTGCTTAACGCGGTGATGGTGATCCTGCTCATGACGCTCATGGGCTATGCCCGATCGTCGTCGAGAGTCCATTGGCACGTCTACGGCGTTATGCGCGACTCCTCGCAGTATGCCTATTCGCCGGCCTTGGGCTATGCTGCGGCCTTCATGGCGTTGAACACGTTCTTGTTCTGTCTGCTCGTGTCCTTCATCTTCTGGGTGGCGACCATGGGAGACAAGGCCAAGGCGAAAGGCGGCCACGAAGAACCCAAAGGCAAAATGGTCCCGGGCGCCATCCCGGCGATGGCGGGCGGATCGCCGGCCTTGGATCACGTCGGCTCGCCGTCGCAAGAGAAGTGAAGACAGCTTGAAAGGGACGTTCGACCATGAGTGAAGTCGCGCTGCTTCAGTTGATCGGATTGGCTATTGTCGGAAGCGGGATCGTCATTCTTCTCTTCATCCCCGCTCGGTTCGTCCGGGTCATGGGCTTCGTCATGATCGTGCTGGGACTCTTCTCGCTGGTGGCATTGGCCGTGCCGCAGATGGCGTCGCTGCCGCCCGCCGAGGAGAAGATCGACCTGGCGACGATCAAGACGCCGACCGATATGGCCGCGATCGGGCAGAAGATTTTTTTCAGCAAGGGCCAATGCGCCTTGTGCCATTCGATCGGCCCCAGCGAATCTGCCCGATGTCCGGACCTCAAAGGCATCGGCGCGAAACTGTCTAAGGAATTCATGTTTGAGAGCCTGACGCAGCCGCAGGCCTATATCTACCTCGACTATCGCCACGAGGGTCCGCCGAAGGAGTATCCGGCGCGAATGCCCTACATCAACAAGGACCCGATCGGGCTTTCAAAGAATGAAATCCTGTCGGTCATCGCCTTCCTGCAACAGATGAGCGGCGAGCCGATCACGGTGACTACGGCCGATCTCGACACGACGAGCCCTCAGCCGAGCAGCCAGCCGACACAAAAGGCTGAAGCTCCTCAACTCGCGCAGGCGATGAGCCCTCAATAGCAAGCGGGGGGAGCACGGGAGGACGAACACATGAAAGGCGGAGTTCTCACCAAAGCGTTGATCTTGATGGTCGCCATTTGGGCATTCCTGAAGCTGGGTATGCCGCTGTTCACGGCGCCGCTCCCCAACAGTTTGATTTTCCTCTATCTGGTACTGACCCTCTCCGGGATTGTCATTTTCGGCACCCTGAGCGGGGCATCCAAGGACGCCTTCTGGGGGCCGATCTCACGCTTCATCACCGGCGACAATCTCGGAGCGCTGCAGGGAGCCAGGCTGGCGGTGTTGATCCTCTTTCCCCTCTTGATGGGCTGGCAAACCTACGGGAGCACGGCGCCGAGCGATCAGCCGCCAGCCGAAAACCGCACCATTCACCCGGCGCCGCCGGGGGAGTACACGGGCCTGGCGAACCCGGTTCCCAATACGCCGGAGAACATCATGACAGGCAAGGGGCTGTACGCCGCGTTCTGCTCACCCTGCCACGGCGGCAATTTTGACGGGAAGGGAGTGGCCGCCAAGGGATTCAATCCGCCACCGGCGAATTTTGCCGATCCGACGACCATCGCGATGCTTCAGGAGAGTTACCTTTTCTGGCGGATCAAGAAAGGCGGGGTGGGGTTACCGATCGAAGGCATGCCCTGGAAATCGGCGATGCCGCGCTGGGAAGTCGAACTGCCCGACGAATGGATTTGGAAGATTATCATGGGCGAGTACGATGGGGCGCATCAAAAGCCGAGAACATGGGAGTGACCGTCCGTCGGACCACTGTAGATCGGTTGAAAGAGGCCGTTATGTCGCAATGCAGAGCATCCTGGAGACGACCAGTGACAATCATCGGCGGAGGTGTGCTCGGCCTGATGCTGATGGCAGCCGCTGCCGTGGCCCAGGAGAGCGTCGCCGTCCGGGCCAATGTGGTGAAGGGCAGCTTGCCGGCGGATGATCCAGCAGCCGCTGCCTGGAATCAAGCCCCGCCCTCCGAGTTTCCGATGTCTCCTCAGGTGCATTGGAAGGAGCGCATTCAGGCGGTGACGGTGAACAGCGTGAAAGTGCGGAGCCTGCACGACGGGACGAATATCGCCATCATGCTTGAATACGACGATCCTACGCAGGACCCCGATGATGCGGCGGCCCTGGAGTTCATGGTCGGCGATAAAAAGGCGCACTTCGCCCACGGCCAGCCCATGTTGCAGGTCGAGGGCGGTCCGGTGAACATCTGGTACTGGAAAAATAAGGACGGCAAGGCGGTGGATATGACGGCCAAAGGCTTCGGGACGTTGAAGCCGCAGGCCGACCAGGATGTGAAGGCCAAGGGCGCCTACGACAATGGCAAATGGCGGGTCGTCTTCTCGCGGCCCTTATCCACGGGCAATGTGGAGGAAGACACGCAGATCAAGCCAGGCGAGTTCATCAATATCGCGTTTGCGGTTTGGGACGGTCAAAAGACGGAAAGCGGCGAAGTGAAGGAGAAAGGGTCGCAGAAGGCCGTGTCCTCCTGGTGGTATTTTCGAGCGGAGCCGCCGGCTGACTATTCCGCCTATTTGTACGCGCTCATGGCAATGGGCATTGCTGCCGCTTTCCAGTTCGTCCTGATCCGAAAGCTCAAGAAGGGGGCGTCGGCATGATCGCACAGGCACGTTGGCGAAAGGTGGCCGTGGGTGGTGCCGTACTCGGCGTCGTTGCGGCAAGCAGTCTTGTCGGCTGCACATTGTTTCAGAGCGAACAGGTCTCGAGGGGCCGGGAACTCTACAGCCACTACTGCTCCCACTGCCACGGCGAAAGCGGCCGCCAGAATGAAGGGTACAATTGGGCATCCATGCCCGATCCGAAGCCGAAAGATCTCTCGAACAAGTCTGAAATGTCCACGTTCAAGGACGAAGAAATCTTCGGTACGATTTCGCGGGACATGAAGGATACGAGCCCGGAGGGCGGGGACAAGATCGGAGACGATGAATTCGCCGTGCCGACCATGCCGACGTTCAAGTATACCCTGTCAGAAGATGAAATCTGGTCGATCGTCGCGTACGTCCGCACCTTGCACGGGATGAAGCTCACCTACAACGTGGAAGAGCGTAAGAAGGAAATCAAGGACGCCTTGCAGGGTGCCCAGGCCAAATTTGACGAGGCCAAGGCGGCCTACGAAGCGGCGGAAAAGAAGGCCAGCGACGAAGCGGAGCAGAAGGGGAAAGATGTAGATGACGACGCCTATGCCAAGGAAGCCGCTGCCTTGTCCACCGCGAAGAAGGCACTGGACGAAGCCAAGAACGTCGAAGAGCGGTTTGCCAAGCGACCAAAATTTGCGCAGGTGGCCAGGCCGGAGTTGACCATGAAGCCCGATGTCGCCGCAAAATCGGCCGAATTGGGGAAACGCCTTTACTCGAACAAATACGGTTGCAACGCCTGTCATGCGGTGAACGAGGAGGGGGGGAAGGTTGGGCCGGCGCTAGATCGAGCCGGGTTCCGACTCAATCCGTTCTGGGTCTATCGCTGGATCAAGTATCCACAGGCTATGAAGCCGGACAGCCGAATGCCGAACCTCGGCATCAGCGATCAAGATGCCAAGGCCCTCAGCCTGTACCTCAGCACATTGCGGGCACCGAGACAGGAAGCCACAGCCGACAAGCCTGCGAGCTGATCTCGCAGATGTCCAAGTGGGCCATCGTCTCAGCGGGTCAGCCGCTCGTGCTGACCATGTCGAAGCACACAACTCGAGCTTTTCCGTAGCCTGTCAGAAGCCCGCAAGAATTCCGCCCAGAATTGCCAGCCCGAACCATACGTGCTGGTGAAAGTATCGGAACGCCAGAGTTGGCTCAATCGGCTTTCGGACCTGCCAGGTTTGGATCGACATGCCGATGCCGACGCAGACGAGGACCGCATAAAATGTCGGCCCAATCTGCTCGCCCCAGCCGGCCAGTGCCAAAAGTCCCAACATCGCTGCTTCGAACACCAAGATGGCCAGCCAAGCTCCCTCTCCAAAGAGCAGCGCCGAGGACTTGATTCCAATTTTTTGGTCGTCCATCCGATCTTGCAACGCGTAGATCGTGTCATACGCGATCGCCCAACAGACCGTGCTGCCGAACAGTAGCCAAACAGGCCACTCGAGTCTCTGCCGAGCTGCGGCCCAGGCCATGACCACCGCCCAGCCGAACGCGATTCCCAATACGGCCTGAGGGAGCGAGATAAACCGCTTGGCATAGGGATAGGCGGCAGCGAGTGCCACCGCGAACGGGCTCAACCACCAGGTCAAGGGGGGTAGACGTGAAAGCAGAAGGAGCGCCACGCCGAGCAGGACGAGGACTGCGATCCAGGCGTCACGGACCGTAAGGGTTCCAGCAGCCAAGGGGCGGAGTTTTGTGCGGGCTACGAAGCCGTCCACATGTCGGTCAGCCAGGTCATTGAGCACCACTCCTGCGCTTCGCATAATGAAGGCTCCCGCCAGGAACAGAAAGACCAGTTCAAGCTCCGGACGGCCGTGCGACGCGAGACCGAGGGACCAGAGGGAGGGCAGTGCGAGGAGCCATGTGCCGGTCTGGGAGCGAAGCCGAATCAGATGGGCCAGACGCACCAGACGAGAGGCCGGTCGAGGGGGGCCGACGAACGGCTCGGGGGGAGCCGGCCTCGGTACGCCGGCGGATGACTTCGCTGGACTCCAAGGCGGAACCGCCACAGCTCGACCTTATCGAACCGGCGGCAGGTGAGTCAACGTGGTCCGCCGCGAACTCCAGCGGTACCGACCCGGCTTCCTATTGTGTTCGCGGGTTGATTGAGTATACTAGCGAGGAGCCGGTAACCGCGAACAGGCCAGGCCCCGCCTTCGCAGAGTTCCAAGCAAGATTCATGGTTGGCCCAAGACTCGTCGTCATCATTATATTCCTCGCCGGTTGGATATTGGCCGGGTGTCAGTCCGCGTCGACTCGTGATCACGCGCCAGATGCTGTGGAGACGCAGACCGTTCCTCGCGCCCGGGAGGCGCCGGAGACGAATGGAAACCGACTTGAGTCGGTCTCGGACGAGCCATCCGCCACCCTCGCCTTTCGGGCGATGTTGCGTGACGAAAATCGCAATCACGTGCTGGAACAGGGTGAACGGATGACCCTGGAGGTCGAAATCACCAACCTTGGACCCGGATCCGTCTCGGACATCGAGATCCGCTGCAGCGGGAAGGGAGGAATCGCCGAACAATTTACCGGATCTCCGCATGTAGCGACGTTGCCTGCCGGGGTGCGTACGCGACTGGTTGCGACAGCCACAGCCCCATCGGTAGATCAGGTCCAGCAGGGAGAGTTGACGGTCGAGTTGGCAACTGGGGATTCATCTGTACAACTGCCGCCGGCTAAGACCTTCGTGGTGGCAATTCGGCCGGGGTCGGCGGACCAGGTCGAAGTGCTCTCGGTGGACGTCGACCAAATCCCCATCCGATTGCGCGGAGCCGAGCAGCCCCACGCGGTCGGCGTCGCCATCGGGATCGGGAATTACCGTGACCAAGGCCAGGCCGGCGGTCGCTACGCCGTCCACGATGCCGAGATCACCGCCGCCTATTGGCGCACGGTGGTCGGGGTGCCGGCATCCCGGCTCAAGCTGCTGACCGGCCGCCGCGCGCTGCGTGACGATTTCGTGAATACGTTCGAGACCTGGCTGCCGCAACAGGTTAAACCGGGGTCGCTCGTCTATATCTACCTGTCAGTCAAGGCCTCGGTCCATCCGTCAACCGGGGCGGTGGACCTGGCGCCGTACGATGCCCTGCCGTCCTCGACGGAGCGGCATTATCCGTTGCGGCGACTGCACGCGGCGTTAGCGAGGCTCCCGATCGAGCGGGCGTTGTTGTTCCTGGAGGTGTCTCTCGAACCATCAAGCGGCGACCTGACGCAGAATCCGGCGTTGCCTCGCTGGGAGACGCCTGATCTCGCGAGCCATCCCGACAAGATCGTCCAAGTGATTGGGAACCACGCACTCCAGGAGGCGCACGATTATCCGCTCGGCCGGCATGGGCTCTTCACCTATCATCTCCTGAAGGGGTTGGCCGGGGAGGCGGATCCGAAGAAAACCGGACGTGTGTCGCTCGGCGACCTGTGCCGGTATGTGAAGGAGCAGGTGCAGGACGCGGCCCGCACGGAGTTCGGCAATCAGCAGGAACCCATCTGCCGACCGACGACGGACGGCGCCGCGATCGCGCAAGTGGTGATCACGCGCCTCAAGTGAGCGGCCGGTTCGTTGACACCGAGTGACGGGGCCGCTATCATGCCTGTCTCCGTAGTTGCTTCCCTGTGAGACTGCCGGCGTAGCTCAGTTGGTAGAGCAGCGGTTTCGTAAACCGCAGGTCGCTGGTTCGATCCCAGTCGCCGGCTCCATACCAACCTTCGGTTGAACCAGCGGCTCACCAGGCGTAGCCTCTCCCCATTGACGCCGCTGGAGAACACCTCCAGTGATTGTTTCCTTGGAACCAACCTTCGGTTGTACCGCGAGCCTATTTGTCGCTTCATCCTCTACCCACCGCGGAACACCTCCAGTGTTTGGATTCTCGTTTTGAAATAGCGCGCCCGACCCGCAGTATTTTTCTCGGCATCCAACCACAGACTTTTTGTACTTCATCTGCTTTTTCCCCGCGAACGGTTCCATCCCCGTGGAGTCGGGTGACTTTCTCTTTGAGACTACGCTAGACTCGCGGTGTCAACGGTGAGAGATGGGAGATAGCCCCGAGGACGCGAGAGGATGAGTCAATTTCGCCTGGTCTTTCGTGTCCATGCCATCCAGCGGATGTTTCAACGGCGGATCAGTGAAGCAGAAGTGAGGCGGGTGGTTGCGACGGGGGAGACCATCGAAACCTATCCAACGCAGAAACCTATCCAACGGACAAGCCCTACCCCGGCAGGCTGATAGTGGGGTGGGAGCGGACCCACCCTATCCATGTGGTGGCGGCCGATCATGTCAGTGCACAAGTGGCGATCATTGTGACTGTGTATGAGCCCGATACCGCCGTGTGGGAAGCGGGATTCAAGAGGAGAAAGTCTCAATGAAATGTGTGATTTGCAAGGTTGGCGAGACGCAACCCGGTACGGCGACGGTGACGCTGGATCGGGAGACGGCCACAGTGGTCATCAAGAAAGTCCCGGCAAGGGTTTGCACGAACTGCGGAGAAGAGTATGTGGAGGAGACCGTCACCGCTCGCCTCTTGAAGACAGCCAAAGAAGCCGTTCGTGCGGGCGTTCAGGTTGACGTGAGAACGTACGCAGCCGCGTAGGATAGCATTCCCGCTCCTTGGTTCCAGTCCTCGCCACTTCTCAGGTCCGCCCAAGTTTCAAAATTAGGCTCTTCCGCAAATCGTGTGGATTGCTTGTAAGACCCACACCCTCGGCGCGGGCGAAGGGACACGCCCGCTCTCGCGCCTCCCGGATCGACCCGTCCGGGGCTCCGCAGGCGGACCCCTTCTGGAATTCGCTCCGCTACGGTCTGGCGACCGTGGGGCATCGGTCAGGTCCCGCTTTCCTTCCTGCCGTGCCCTCGGTGGGGCGCCGATTCTCCGGCAATGCGAGCGGGCCTCCCTCGCTCTGCCCCCCGGGACAGGCGTGCGGCGAGGCTGGAAGGGCGGCGCGCGGAGGACCGCGGCCCGGGCGTGCGCAAGCCTGTCAGGTGCCGGGTTCGGGGGGCGCCGCGCCGGCTTCGCGCGCCGGCGCGGCCTCAGAGGCGCGGCGACCACCAGGACGAGAAGCGTCATGGAGTCTCATCGCTAATGCCGGAAGTTGCCGGGCGTGACCGTACAGATGACGGATTTGTCCGGCCGGACATCCGATTGCCGTCCCGTCTCGTACATGGTTGTATGAAGATCATTCAGGCCGGCCAGAGGGTGCATCGTGCGTTCCTTCTCTCGCTGCGCATGATCCTCTTCCACTCCATTCGTCTGATACTGCTGCTCGTACTTGCTGCCGGCGGTTGTGCGTCGGCGAGACCGCTTGCCCTCGGCTACGCCGAGGTGGCCGGGGCTTCGCCCACTCTAGCGGCGAGTGTCGAGATCGGCGACAAGGAACGAAGCGATGGTCGGTTCATTGGACTAGCCATTTCCGGAGGAGGCAGTCGTGCTGCGGTGTTTGGCGCGGCGGTGCTCAAAGAGCTGGAACGGCTCGGACTTCTCCAGCAGGTCGATGTCATTTCCGCGGTCTCCGGTGGAGCGCTGCCGGCGGCCTACTATGCGTTGGATGGGTACAAGGCCATCGACTTTTCCAAAGGTGCGATCGATCGGATGGGTCGCGATCTCCAGAGCCAAGTGCGGAGCCGGTGGTTGGCGCCCGGCAACGTCCTGCGGTACTGGTTCACGGACAAGACGAAATCCGATACCGTGATCGAGATGCTCGACGATGAATTGTTCCAGCGAGCGACCTATGCTGACCTGAATCCGGCAAGGCCGAAACTGCTCCTCAATGCCGCGAACGCCTTGAACGGCGAGCCGTTCATCATCGCCGACGAGAGCTTCGCGAGCCTGGGTTTGTCGTTGGCACCGTTCAGCATCGCGCGCGCCGTCTATATGTCGGCGGCCTATCCCGGTGTGCTGGAGCCGCTGGCTTTGCACAACGGAGCATCGACCGGCGGAGGGCAGGCCCGCACGCCCGCGTTGTTGTACGACGGAGGGGCGGTCGACAACCTCGGCATCAAGACCCTGCTCACGGTGTTGAACAGGGCCGCGGAACGGGAACCGCTGGAAAGCCAATTTCCCAACGGTTGTCTGGTCATCTCCGTGGATGCCTCGCCTCGCTTCAGTCGGGATGACGGCCAGCCATTACCCGCCGCAACCGTGTTGCTCAAGAGCCATCGACGGGAAGTGCTGGAGCGAGTCGGCCTTCCGGCCGACCGCCAAGATCGGGCTCGGTTCGGCGGGTTTGCCGTGGGCACGGAGAACAGGCAGGGCTCCTGTCGGATCTGGCACCTCGCGCTCCGTCAGTTGTCGGACAGCGATCCGCTCGGTGCGAAGGTTACGAGCATCGCGACTACTCTGAAGATCGATGCGGAGGATCGGGAGGCGTTGGTCACGGCGGCGAAACGGCTTGTCGAAGAGAGCCGGGCTGAGGCGTATCGGAGCGGAGATTTGGCGCAGTTTCTGCGCTCCGCAATCATCGGCGAGTCATTCGAGGGGTCCGCATCAAGCGTGACACAGCCCTTACGAGCGTCGCGCGACCAATGGAATCCCTGAACCGGTTAAAACAGGTCTTCCTCACCGGCGGGACCGGCTATGTGGGCAGCCGCCTGATCCCGATTCTTGCCCAACGTGGGTACGGAGTTCGCGCGCTCGTGCGGGAGTCGTCGCGCCGGCGACTGCCCGTCGGTTGTGAGCCGGTGATCGGCGATCCGCTCGATGCGCGGACCTTCGTTGACCATG
>JANRMO010000011.1:0-118089 GCA_040981105.1 Nitrospiraceae bacterium | reverse complement strand
CCTGCGTCAAAGCCGGACTCGGGCGATTTGAAAATCCCAAGGGGCGTTTTGTTGGAAACCGGCGCTATCGTGGGGCGTTAATCCACGACTTCCGTCGGACGGCGGTCAGTAACATGGAGGATGCCGGAGTGCCAAGAAAGGTGGCGATGGCAATCAGTGGTCACAAGTCCGATTCCGTCTACCGACGGTACCACATCGTGAAGAGATCCGACCTCGTTGAAGCCGGGCGCAGGCTCCTGGAACACCACGAGCGGAAGCACAGTCGCGGTGAACAGTTGGTGAACAGTTCGGGGTCGGAGCGTTCGGCGGGCACGACAAGAAACCCTTAGAAATCAATAATGTGGCGGTGTAGCTCAGTTGGTAGAGCAGCGGACTCATAAGCCGCGGGTCACCCGTTCAATCCGGGTCACCGCCACCATACCAAGCTCTGCTTGAAGCGGTGGCTGTTCTGCACCTACTCGTAGCTGACGCCACCGGAGAGACACCTCAACTAGCTTTCCGCTTCGAATCGCACTTCGCGTGAACCGGCTTACCTCCTAGCAGGCCGGCGATATTGAACATTCTGTGAGCTGTCCCGATTTGTGCTATGGTCGTGTACGGCTCTGTGTGCTCGGGAAGTTCAAAAGGCTTTTTCGATAGCCCGCTCTCGCTCACCTTTCCTTCGATTCGGTCGGATAGGTTGCAGAGATGACATTCCGGTAGTTGTCATGCGTCCCCCCTGCCAAAATCCTCGCCACCACGAATCGCCTCGTTTCTCCACCCTCCGTTTAGCCTGCACCTGCCGTTTCAGGAACCGAAGATCTGCCTCAAGAGACCGAATAGACCGCTCCAGATTGATCACCTGCCGATTGAAGCCTTGATTCGCGATCATTACATCCTCCTCTGTTTTGCAGTCCGCAGACTAGGCGCAATGACGAATGACGCCGACGACTACCCCTTCGATATGAAATTCATCGGTCGGATGAACGGGAATCGGACGCATGGCCGAGTTGGCCGGATGAAGCTCGACCTGGGCTCCTCTCCGTACAAACGTTTTGATCGTGACCTCCCGATTAAGGAGCGCGACCACGGTCTGTCCGTTGCGAGCCATGTGTTGTTTCCTGACCACGACATAATCTCCAGGCAAGATGCCCTCATCACGCATCGACTCTCCCTTAATCCTAAGGACCATGGTGCCGCCGGCCTCTATCATCGCCTGCGGGACCTCTATCAGGTCGGATTGAGCGATCGGTTCGATCGGCGACCCAGCCGCCACAACCCCCGCCATCGGCAGGACGCGCTTCTCAGTCAGCTTCTTCAGAATGACATCCACGACCCCAGGAATACGACGCGTTCCTCCTTCATAGCGAGTCACGGTCATCCGAGTCGTCCGTAACTCCTGGGCCAACTCCCCTTGTGTCAACCCAAGGGCCAGGCGACAGCGCTTGAGTTCATCCGGCTTCATATGTATCCAATGGTTACATCTTTCATGCCTGTTGTCAACCCCCCAACCGCCTCCCAGGTTTTTGCACTTCTCAAGACCCTGTACCAACTGGCCGCAAGATAGCCTCCATCGGGGCATTACCGCCACTCCACACCTCCACTTTAGAACGCCGTCCGTCTCCCGATAAGAGATCAACACATGATAACGCGCCTCCCAACCATGGCAGAAATCAGCCTCACCAGACCCTCCCACACGGGACGCCGCATTATCGCCGCCCTCCTGGGAATCATCTCCGCTATGGTGTGGTTCCTCATCGCCCTCTCCCTCTGGCATGCACAGGTTCCTGCAACGTGGTTACAAGACCTCCTCCTGCTTCTTGGCGGATTACTCGCCTTCTTAGTCCCCTGTGCGTTCGTCTGGGCCATCGTGCATACTTATGAGTGGGCAAAAGGGCTGCTCCGCTGATTTCAGCAATCCTTCACGACCGCAGACACCTTCCCTAATCGACAGAGTTTCTCACCATGTCTCCTACGAGACCTGTCCGTGATCAGCGCCTTCGGCCGTGGACGCAAACTCCTCCCATTCCACCAGCTTGTGATTATTCTTGACAAATTAACTTCACTTTCCTTACACTCCCGTACCTGTATCAACCATTCATCATCTTTCAGATCAAGGTGCTCATCGGATGAACGCATACGGTGGGACACCCCGGAGGAACGCCATGAGACACCGTGAATCCGTTGCTCAGTGGAACGACCAAGCGGTTGAGGATGTCATCCTGCGAAGCCTGGTAGGGATTCGCTACGGTTCGATCGAGATCATTGTACACGACTCGCGGATCGTCCAAATTGAACGTAAAGAGAAAGTACGATTCGACCTGGCGCAGACACGGGCCGACTCGAAGAGCGTGGGTTGAAACCGTATCTGCCCAGAAGGGTGCCGGCCGTCCATCACATACTGGAGGCCCAACCTTCCTCTATTTAGCAGCCGACCAGGCGAGCTGACCGGACAACCGGAGGTTCCCATGTCACGAAGGAGCTTCAGACATGAGAACGTCCGGTGTGCGCCTTTTCATCGTTCTTCTCCTTTCAGCAATCTTAGGCCTGACTCCACCCGCTGAGGCTGTCGAGGAGGGACAACTGGTCAAGAAGGATGGCAAGTGGGAATACTATTCGGGAGAAGACCCCGGTCTGAAATATCTCTACCTCAAAGGGATCATCACTCGGGACGAATACGAGAAGGGCCTCAAGGTGCTCGAAGCCAAAGAATATGCATCCAAGCCGAACTACAGCATTGACGTGAACAACGGTCTCAACATCCGCGTCGGCGGGAAATTCCTTCTGAAGATGCGCCTCCTCACTCAGGTGCGCTACACCTACAGCGACTACAATGAAGGCTGGGGCACGATTGGGGACTCCAGAAATCCCGAAATCTTGGGAGGCCAGGTGGAATTCCGAGCTGTCAGGAAGCAGAGCGATTCCAGCCAGTTCTCGGTTCCTCGCGCCCGATTGCAATTCATGGGGTATGCCTTCGATCCGGACTTCCGGTACAACATCTCCTGGGCCTTCGATCAAACCACTTGGGAACAGGAGGGAGGTAGCGGACGGGCCGGGCTCTTGGATGCCTACATTTCCTCCTGGCACATCCCCTGGGCAAACGTCCAAATCGGCCAACAGCGCGTCTGGTTTAACCGCGCCCTGATCAGCTCGATGGCCACCTCCACGTTCGCGGACAATCTCATTGTTCAGAATGCCTTCGCGGCCAATCTCCAAAGCAGCCGCGATATCGGAATCAGCGTGTTGAGCGATGAGGACACATACAAATTCAATTACGCCTTCGGGATCTGGAGCGGAGTCGGAGCAAATCTGGCGCGAGAAGGCACCTCCGTCAGTCAAACCGTTCTTCCTCCAACCGGAACACCGGGAGCGCAGGCAGCCACGATCACTCGCACCTACAACTACGACACCCGCTTCATGACCGGTGAGCTCATGTATACCGCCCGGCTGCTATACAAGATATCCGGCAATCCAGGGTATGGCCAAGGGGACATTCTCAACTCACGGATACCCCAGGCCGCCATCGCGTTCGGCTACGCGTATAACCCGGCTCAAAACTACCTGAGCTTAACTCGCTCCGACATTGTCCAACGCTCGTTCCGCCAGCGCGTGGCCAAGGCCTATAACGGCAGGCTTCTGGCCGGAGGCGTCTACGATTTCCAAACCTATGAAGTGGACTTCATTGCCAAGTATCAAGGTTGGTCGCTCCAGGCCGAAGGCTACTACCGCCACCAGCGCGTGCGTAGCGCCGACAGTGGAACCCAACCTTACGATCTCAATACGGTTCCGCCGCCGCAGATCCTGGGTCCACCGGTGAATCTCGGCCAGGCCTGGGGCTACTACGTGCAGGTCGGCAAATACATCATTCCCCGAAAACTCGAATTCGCCATGCGCTACGGATTTATGGACCCGTCGACCCAGCAGACTCATGATCTGGTCAAGGAGTTCGGCGCTGCGATCAACTACAGTTTCGACGGGACCTACAACAACCGACTCGTTATCGACTATTCCAACATCACGATGGGAAGCGGCGGGCGGGCTCCTGATCGCTTTCCCTTTGAGAGCGAACCGGGCTTCGGGCGCGATCTGATCGAAAACAGAATCAACGTGCAGTACCAGTTCTACTTCTAACCCGGCCATGGATCATTTCACCAGAACGAGGAGACCGATTATGAAACGGCACAGCCTCCACATTGGAGCCGTGTTCTTCCTCAGTCTAATGACCATCCCAATCCAGGAGACGCCTCTGCCAGCCCAACAGTCGGAGACCTTGACCATCGCAGCCGCGAACAGTCTGCGCGACGCCTTCCGCGAGGTACTTCCGCTCTTCGAGGCTCAGCACCCCGACATCAGGGTGCGGGTCGTTTATGGCCCTTCTCAGACGCTCCGGCAGCAGATTGAAGAAGGTGCTCCGGTCGATGTGTTTCTTCCCTCACTGATCGAAGAGATCGAGGACTTGAAGAAGAAAAGCTTGCTGATCAACGGGACCACGTACGTCTATGGAGGAACCTCGCTGGTCCTCGTGACCAATGCGGCCCTGCCGGCCCCGGTCGGCTCGATCCAGGACCTCAAGACCGTCTCGATACGGCGTCTCGCCGTCGGCGATCCAAAGACCTCCTCGGTCGGGAAGGTGGCCTTGCAGTTCCTCAAGCACAGCCAACTGGATGATCGGCTTCGGTCCCACTATGTCTATGGCGAACATTCCCGAGCCGTCCTCGACCTGGTGGCCCAAGGAGAGGCGGAGTTGGGGATCGTGTACCGTACGGACGCGGTTTCCAACGCAAAGGTTCGGATCGTCGATACGGTCCCCGATAGTACTCATACGCCCATCCATTATGGTGTTGCCGTCGTCTGGTCCCACAGGAATCTGGCCTGGAGCCAGCAATTCATCGAGTTCCTCTCAAAGGCTCAAGTCCAGACCTCTCTGCAAAAATACGGATTCGACGGTGTCTCGCCCGACACCGGCCTGGCCCAACGGCAGGAGGTCAAACCATGAATCGCATCGGGAAGACACGGACAGAAGCACGCATCCGGCGGGTTCGAGCCGCAGCCCTCATGATTGGACTATCGGTCATGGCCGGTTGCGCGAGCCCGCCTCCCGCCAAGACCACCTCTGTGTTGGAAGCAGGACGGAACGTGGTCCGGCTTGAATCCGATCCGGAGTCTATTTCCAATTCTCATCCAGCCACCCTGACATCGGCGGAGGTGGGGACGTTGTTGCGAGGGGTCCGCGTCTGGGAGAGGCGGAATATTTTCCACCGTCTCTATTCCGGCAAAGCGCCGAGGACCAGAGCGTTCCGGGATGATGAAATCGCCCTCTTGGCACCCGCGTTGTCAACGGCCTTGATACAAGCCGGTCCTTCCGAGCGCGTGTATTTCCACCTGAGCCACGCCACGGAAACCGGGGAGGAGGAAACGACGACCGGATGGATTGCTGTCCGAGAGCCGATTCTCTATTTGGCAGTCAGCGAGGTGCACGACCGACACGGCCCGGTCCCGGACATCAGCAAGTACGACCGCCAGATGCCGAACGTACCGGAGGTGTCCGCCGCATTCGACGTGATCTTCGAACCGGAGGAATATCTTCAGGCAGTTGAGAGCAAGGGGCGATTCTGGGCGACGGATCAACGCGAAGAGTTACAAATCCGCTATCGAGAAGCGTTGGGGTCCGTGCCGGCACATCCTAGCCTACCAATGAACTCAGCACCCACCCCGCCTCTACCTTGAGGCGCAGAGAAGGCATCATGGAGATGATCGTGAGTGATGAGTGGGTTATCGCATCGGGAGCGGCGTGCAGACGCTGTTGGCGGATTGGAGCATTCGGCACTCGCAGGGTCACGAAGGATCCCCTTCGTCTCGCGAGACTCGCCCGTATTATTCATGAACGCTTCTGCTGCAATGGCGGATTCGCCGCGCCGTCTGGGCGGTTGCAGTGGACGTCATCGTGAATAATGCGGACTACCAGCGTGCCATCGTTCTCGGACATACGATGCGCGATCGTGAGAAATGGCCGCCCGCCCTCAACCATTATGCCGCTCGATCCAACGGCTCGGCCGGGAGGGCACGGAGCATGATCAAGGAATGGCGGGGCTGGTCAAATCGTTATGCACGCTGTTGTTGCTCGCGTTCACGTCAATGCCCCCGGCCGGAGGCGGTTTATCGAGATCAACGAGTTGAAACGTCCCGAAGGGTTGGATCTGGTCGTCGGACGGCAATTGATCTCGGTTCCAACCTCCGCCGAGCGCACGGATCAGTGCGACCGAGGACGTCAGGAGTTCGGCCTTGATCTGGACAGACTCGATGCGCGCCGTGAGCGTTTGGACCTGGGCATAAATCAGTTCGAGGCTCGAGGCCAGCCCGCCTTGATAGAGCTCCATGGTCAGATTTTGTGCCTTGAAGTTGGCTCCGACGGAGGCGTCTTGCCGGTTGGCCGCGACGGTCAACCGGTTGGTCAAGCTCAAATTGTTCTCGACCTCGCGAAACGCATTGAGCACCGTCGAACGGTAGAGGTCTTCCGTCTCACGATAGGCGGACCAGGCCTGCTGCAATTGGGCGCGGCGATACCCACCCTGGAAAACCGGCAGCGCAACCGTGGCGCCATAGGACCAAAAACTATTGGCCAGAGAGATCAAATTGATGCCGACATCCTCGAATCCACCGCCGAGCCGAAACCTCACATCAGGAAAAAAGGCGGCACGGGCGATGCCGATAGCGCGATTCGCCTGCGCCATCCGGCGTTCCATTGCGGCAACGTCAGGCCGACGTTCCAGCAAGGTGGACGGGATCGTCTGCGGAATGGCAAAATTCGCGACCCGTAGCTCATCGACCGGCTTGATGGTGAAACTGGCCGGGGCCATGTTGACGAGAATGGCGATCGCCTGTTCCGCCACCTGGCGTTGTCCTTGAACGCGGGCTAACTGCGTCTCGGTACTGAACAACAGGGATTCGACGCGAGCAACGTCCAGGGACGACGCGATCGCGCCGGCAAATTGAGCCTTGACGAGCTCAAGCGATTGCCGATACAGCGTGATCGACTGGGAATAGATGGCGATTTGCGCGTCGTAGCCGCGGAGCGTGAAATAGTTCGCCCCGATTTCCGCCTGAAGGCTGAGGCGCGCAAGCCCCCACTCGGCGGCGCGTTCTTCGGCACGGTAGGTTTCCACTCGCGTCGCATTGCGGATCGCCGACCAGAAATCGGGTTCCCACGCTGCCAATCCTCCTAGAACCACAGTTGATTGTCTGCTATCGATATCGGGCGCGCGAAACAGCGCATTATCGGATAGCCGATTATTCGAAGCGTCAAAACCCACACCAACTTGCGGGATCCGGCGCGACCTGGCCTTCATCATCATATCCCGAGCCTGGACGAACCGCTCGGCGGCGGCCTGTAGATCCGGATTGGCCACCATCGCCTGATCAATGAGCCTATTCAGAACCGGATCGTCGTAGAGTTGCCACCAATCCGGTCGCAATTCGCCATCAGACGGCTTGGCCTCGACGAAGGGACTCGCGCCGCGCCATGAGGCAGGGACGACATATTGAGGCGGATCATAGGAAGGCGCAAGGTCGGCATGCGGCAGCCAGTCGCTTTGACATGCGGAGAGAGCGAGCATCAAGAGGAGCAGGCTGCTGTGCCGCTGAAGGACACGAACCATAGACGAGACGTCCGAGTTCACACGCGGTCGCAGGCCGATGATCATAGGGAACCCGACGAGGATTGGGCTGCTTGTTCCTTAGGCTCTGATTGTTGCTGTGACTCCGACGGATCAGGCGGTCTTAACTTCTCTTTGGACGCCACGGTTTCGGTATTGACAAGGTCGTAACCCGCTCCCGGCGTCACAACGCGCACCTTGTCGCCTTCGAGCAACGCGGCGCTGGGATTGTTGATGATCCGGTCGCTTGCCGAAATCCCCTCGGAGACTTCGACAAATTGGTCCATGAGTTTGCTCACCGTGATGGATTTCAAGTGAACTCTGTCGTCCTCCGTCACCACGGCCACTTGCGTGCCGTGCTCCTGGAACACCAACGCGGTGGACGGCATCGTGAATGCTTGCCGATCGACCGGAGCCGTGAGATGGACCTCGGCGTAGGAACCGGGCCAGAGCGTTCGGTCCTCATTGTCGATCGTAAAGACCGTCACCGCAGTGCGCGTACTTACATCGAAGCCTTTTGAGACCGTCAGAAATTTTCCAGTGAAATGACGTTTGGGCAATTGCGGCACGGTCACGTCGGCCGTCAGACCCGGCTGGAGGAAAGGCCCGAACGATTCCGGCACGTTGACGAAAAGACGCAATATATGGACGTCAGCTACTGTAAACAGGTTGCTTTTCGCATTGGGGGTGTTGAGGTTGCCTTCCTTGCTGACCAAGTCGCCGACATTAATGTTGCGCTGAGTCACCACCCCGTCGAAGGGAGCAACAATCGTTTTGAACCGTATGAACGCTTCGATATTCCTGACCTTTTGTTCTGCGGCCTTGACCTTCGCCGCTTCGGCTTTCAACTCCTGTTCCTTGACGGTGATCGATTGTTCGGAGACTGCGTGATTGGGACGAAGCGCGATCCAGCGCTTGGCGGTCACCTCGGCAAGCTTATACCTGGCACGTTCCGTATCCAAATCTGCCTTGGACTGCGCATATTCGGCGTCGAGGTCCGGCGCATTGATTTCGGCCAGGATGTCGCCTTTCTTGACATGGTCTCCGTAGTCCTTGTACCACATTTTTACATAGCCGGTGACGCGCGCGTACATGGGCGCCTCGTACCAACCCACGATATTGCCGGGAAGCGTAATGGTCTCGGTCGCCGGCACCGGCTTTGGGGACACGACGGCCACGGTCGAAATGGCCTCTTCGAGTGTCTTCTCTCGCAGCAGCGCGGCGTCGCCTCTGCTCTCATAGACCCGATAGCCCACATAGCCCACGAACAACAAGACCGCTGAAAGGACCATGCCTCTTCCACCGAATGTCTTCATGAGGTCTGTCCCTTTTGCCGGGCCATTCGCCGGCTGTAGATCATCGCGTACACGCAGGGCACGAAAAACAGCGTAAAGATAGTGGCCACGAGCAAGCCGCCGATGACGGCGCGGCCCAGCGGCGCATTCTGAGAATAGCCCGTCGCCATGGGAACCATTCCGATAATCATGGCCGAGGCGGTCATGAGGACCGGGCGGAAGCGGGTCTTACCGGCTTCGACCGCGGCCAAGAGCGCGTCGCCGTGCTCATGGAGTCGCTCACGAGCATACGACACAACGAGGATCGAATTGGCGGTCCCCGTGCCCATGGTCATGATGGCCCCCGTCAGGGCCGGCTCCGACAGCCGCGTATGGGTCAGGAACAACGCCCATGCGATACCCGCCAAGGCACCGGGCAACGCCGTAATGATGATGAAGGGGTCGAGCCAGGATTGAAAATTGACGACGATCAACAGATACACCAGCACGACCGCAGCGAGTAGGCCGAAGATCAGCTCGAAATAGGCGTCGTGCATCAGCGACGCCTGGCCATGGATTTCGACCTCGGCGCTGCGGGGCTTCTCGTGCTCCATGCTGTGGACAATCTTCTCGACATCCCCCAGCACACCGCCGAGATCGCGCCCTTCGGCGGAGACATAGATGTTGAACAGCGGCATGATGTTCCCGTGCGTGATCACGCCGGGCGTACCCTCAGCCGACAATTCGGCCAAATTGCCGAGAAGTTGCACATCACGATCGTTCGATGAACTTCCCGCGGCATCGACCGGGACCGTTTTGATACTATTGACGCTGTTGATCTGCGACTGCGGCGTATACACATTGATCAGATACGACATGCCCGTACTCGGATCGAGCCAGTAAATTTGATCGACCTGTTGACTCCCGGCGGTCGTCATGAGCAGGTTGTCGGCCATGTTCTTCAGAGTCCGGTTGACTCCGAGTCCGAACGTGCGGTCGCCTTCCACCATCAGGGTCGGCGTGCGCATCGTCTGCTGAATCACCACATCCGCAGCGCCGGGGATCTCGCGAAACTTCCCAACTAATTTGCGGGCAAACTCATAGTTGGGGTACATATCCGGGCCGTTGACCTGCACGTCGATCGGCGCAGGGGCGCCGAAGTTGAGAATTTTTGCGGTCAGATCGGAAGGCTGGAAGGTGAATTCCGTTCCCGGATAGCGTTCCCTCAAGCCCTTGCGGAGAATGCGTCGGTAGTCCCACACCGGCGATTTCTCATTCTTCAACAGGATCGTCAAATCACAATCCTGGGACCCGATCGTCGGCGTCGGAATGAAGGCCAGGTTGTGCGGCCCGACCGGCAGACCGCAATTACTGACAATGTTTTCGACCTGGCCCGGCAGCAACTGCTCGATGCTGTTGGAGACGAGCGTGGCAATGCGCCCCGACACCTCGATGCGTGTCCCAAGCGGCGCCCGCATATGCATTTGAATGACGCCGGACCTGATTTCGGGAAAGTAATCCCGCCCCAAGAAGAAAAAGAGAGACAGGGAAGCCACCGCGATGGCCAGCGAGATCGTGACGAAGAGAGTGCGACGGGCGATCACCCGTTCGAGCAGCCTGCCATAGCCCTCGCGAAACCGCTCGAAGCGGCGCTCGAACCCCCTCTGAAAGCGGACGAACGGATTCCGCGACGGCTCGACGCCGTCATGTCCGCCCTGGTTATGCGGCTGCGACATGATGACTCTTCATCAGATATTTCGCCATCGTGGGCACCAACGTTCGCGACAAGATGAAGGAGGCGAGCATCGCGATGATGACCGCCTCCGCCATGGGCTTGAACAGGTAGCCGGCGACGCCGCCGAGCTCGAAGAGCGGCAGCCAAACGATCGCGATACACAGGGTGGCGACCAGTGTCGGGACGACGATCTCATTGGCGGCGTCGATGATGGCCTGCTCCAGCGGCTTGCCCATTTCGATATGGCGGTCGATATTCTCGATCATCACGGTCGCGTCATCGACCAGAATACCGACGGCCAGCGCCAACCCGCCCAAGGTCATGACGTTGATCGTCTCTCCAAGCCAATGCAAGCCGAGAATGGCGCTCAAGATCGACAACGGGATCGAGGTCCATACGATGACCGTGGCCCTCCATGAACCGAGCAACAGCAGCACGATGAGGCCGACCAGGGCGCCGGCGGTCGCCATTTCATGCACGACATCCGAGATCGAATCCTTCACGAAGGTCGAGGCGTCGTCGAGGAGCCTGATCCTCACGCCTTCCGGAGAGATTTGCTCGGCGCGCGGGATCATCTTCTTGATTCCATCGACCACGTCGAGGGTCGAGGCCTCCGTGCTCTTCATCGCGACGATGATGACGGTCTGCTTGCCCTTCACCAACACCGCGTTCTGTTGCACCCGGCCCATGAGGCGCACGGTCGCGACGTCGCGCAGATAGATAAACGCGTTGCCTTCTCGTTTGATCGGGATATTGGCAAAATCCTCGATCTTCAACGGTGACGCGTTGGTCAGGACGATCCAGTCGGTCGGCTTGATCTTGATGTCGCCGGACGGTAACACGAGGTATTGCTTCATGAGAACATCGTGGATGTCCGACGGAGTGAGGTGGCGGGCGAGCATTTTCTGTTGATCGAGGTTGACCATGACCTGCATATCCTGGCCCCCGTAGGGATGCGGCAGGACGATTCCCGGCACCGTCACGAGCAAGGGACGGATGCGCATATAGGCGAGGTTATAGAGCTCTGCGGGCGTCATGCTGTCGGAGCTGATTTCGAGCATGGCCACCGGTATCGACGAGGGCGCCAGGCGCATGACCATGGGCGGAGAAATATCGGGCGGCAGCGCCTTGACGACGTTCTGCGCAATACCCACGATATCTGCTTCGGCACGGCCTACGTCGACGCCGTCCTGCAGGAAAATATTGGTGATGCTGCTCCCGTAGTAGGAATGACTATGAATGTACTTAATACCCTCTACGGTCGATGTCAGGAAGCGTTCGAACAGATACGTGATGCGCCCCTCCACCTGCTGCGGCAACAGGCCGGAGTAGATCCAAACCACGGAGGTCACGGGAATCGTAATATTCGGAAAGACGTCCGTCGGCATGTGGAGAATGGTGAGACTCCCCATCGCCACGATCAGGATCGACATGACGACGAAGGTGTACGGCCTTCGCAGGGCGATCAGGACGATTTGGTTCATAGGCGAACCCTGCCAACTCCGGGCACGACAACAGTTGAATGTTTCGGCAGGACATTACTCATGAACTTACTTAAGGTCGTGTCTCAATGATTAACGGATATCTCTGATTCGAAGCCTCGGGACAGGGCCAGCCATCCGGACGAGAATATATAGCAATGGCTACACATACAGCAAACTCCATCAGCATACTCTTAATCAGCAAGCAGCAAACTCCATACCTGATCATCGCATACTATCAACCGATGGGTCGGGAAGGGAGGAGGGATGCATGTCATGCTGATGCGGACAGGACCTCGGTGATACGGACGGAACCTCTGCAACGCCGACTCCGTTCGCACCGGACAACTTAAAGATTCACCATGGTGCATCCGTTCACAGAGCGAGCCGTGCGGAATCACACGATCTTGAGGGTCGTGCGGCTGAAGCGGTCGTGCAAACCGCTGAGGAGAACTCCTTGAAGATGCGATGGTTGGGCAGGTTTTCTCCGATTGATCCCTTCGAGACAATCATGGGCATTGATCTTGCTGCTATAGCCGCCCCAATAGTCTCGACTCATGGACCCCTTGTGAGAAGAAGATCCGGGAAAGGAGCATCATGACGCGGAACTTGGCATTCTGGATGGCGATGACGATCATCAGCGGACTTGGAAGCATCGTGACGGCGGAAGAGCAGGCCCGCGCCGAGACCCTGACGGTGGGAGCCGCGCAAAGCTTACAAGCGGCTCTTCAGGAAATTGTGCCGATGTTCGAGAAAGAGTATGGAGCGACGGTACGCGTTGTGTACGGTCCGTCACAAACGCTTCGCCGAGAAATCGAGAAGGGCGCACCGATCGACGTCTTCCTCCCTGCGGCGGTGGAGGAGGTCGAGAAACTGCACGCAAAGGGGCTGACTCTCAGCGGCGCACCGCGCGTCTACGCACAGACCTCGCTCGTCCTCGTGATGTCGGCGGCCTCCCGCGCCATCGCGGTCTCCTTGAACGATGCGTTGCCGAATCGAGCGACGCATCTCGCGATCGGTGATCCCCGCACCTCCTCGTTGGGAGTGGCCACGGCCAGAGCCCTTACCCAGCTTGATCCTGCGTACAAGACCCGCTTCAGCCTGCTCTATGCTCAACATAACGAGGATCTCGTGAATCTGGTTCATCTGGGGAAGGCGGACGTGGGCATCGTCTACCGCATCGATGCGATCAACAACGGACGTCTGCGCATCATTGATGAAGCCCCGGTCGGAACGCATACGGCGGTCCGGTTCGGAGAGGCGGTGGTATCGACCTGTCGGCCGGCATCCATGGACACCGCAAAAAAGTTTTCCGATTTTATGGTGAGTCCGCGCATACAAAAACTCTTGCTCAAGTATGGATTTGACCCCGTGCCTTCGAAAGAGGCGGAGATGAAAAACGGAAGTCACTGAGCATGGGCAGTGAAGAAGGAACACCGAACTCCCACGTCTCTGAGGCCGAACACCGGCGCTCTCCGCCATGACCTTCCAACCATCATCCTCAATATGGTCGGATGCGCCTCCATTCTCGGCGGGAACCGTTTCGCGATGTCGTCAGCGCGAGATCAGGTGCACCGCACCGGCCTTGATAGCGGCCTTCACATAGACGCCCGGTTGCAGTCCGAGGTCAAGCAAGGAAGAGCGGGTGACCAGGGCCGTCACGAGGAATCCACAATCGACCCGGACCTTGGCCAAGGCGCCGACCGATTGGATATCGGTGATGCACCCGAAAAGATGGTTTCTGGCGCTCGTCACCCCTGACTCAGCCGGTTCCAACACCACGTCCTCAGCCCTGATGCAGACATACACGTCCTGCGCCATGCCTTCCGAACCGACGGCGGCCAGCAGTAATCCACCCACCTCCACGGTCACCAGGCCGTCAGCCTCTCCGATCACGCGGCCCTGCAGGACGGTTTCAACCCCGACCACCTGCGCCACCTCCGCATCCAACGGACGACTGAACACCTCCTGAGGTGTCCCGGTTTGCACGACGCGACCATGGTTGATGACGACCATGGTATCGCCGAGTTCCAAGGCTTCCGCCCAATCGTGCGTGACGACGACCGTCGGAATTGCCAAGCGCTTGAGCAGTCCGCGCAATTCACCGCACAAACGGGCGCGTGTCGGCACATCCAATGCGGAGAGCGGCTCGTCTAACAGCAGAAGCCGGGGCCGTCGCACAATCGCCCTGGCCAGGGCGACCCGTTGCTGCTGTCCGCCGGACAATTGGTTGGGACGGCGCTCGGCCAAGTCTTCGATGTGCATAAGGCGCAGTACATCAGTGATGCGTTGTACCCGTTCTGCCTTCGGGAGGTCGCCGAGGCCGAACGCGAGGTTCCCGGCCACGGTGCAATGGGGAAACAGCGCATAGTCCTGGGACATGTAGCCCAACGCACGTGCCTGCGGAGAACGGACAATACCGTCTCGGACGTCGAGCCACCGTTCGCCGTCGAATCGAATCGTCCCTTCTTCCGGCCGCTCCAATCCGGCCAAGCATCTGAGCACCGTGGTTTTTCCGGACCCGGATGGACCGAACAGAATCGTCACCGACGGAGGGTCCAGTGGAATCCGGAGCCGAGCTTCTACCGTCAGCTTGCTGGGAAAGGTCTTCCGGAAATCGAGGCTTATTTCTGCGGCCATGCCGCCCACATGGTCCGATTGAGGCCGTATACGCCGAGGAGCACGAGATACGAGATGGCCAGCAGAAGCGCGGACGTCTTGCCGGCAACCGCATAGTTCAAAGATTGAACCTCATCATAGATTTCGATGGAGACCGTGCGCGTGACCCCTTCGATATTGCCGCCCACCATCAGCACCACCCCGAATTCTCCAAGCGTATGGGCGAAACTGAGCACGAAGCCGGTGATGATCCCTGCAGCCGACAGCGGGATGATCAGTTTCAGAAACGTGCCGAGCTTGGACACGCCCAACGTCCAGGACATTTCGACCAAACGCCGATCGACCTGTTGAAAGGCCGAGGCAAACGGCTGCACGGCAAACGGCAAACTATACAAGACCGAGGCGATCAAGAGACCTTCGAACGTAAAGGGCAAGGGATGCCCCACGACCTCCGTGTACCAGCGGCCTACCGGACTGTGAGGGCCGATGGCGACCAGGACATAGAATCCGATGACGGTCGGGGGCAGCACCAGCGGGAGAGCCACCACCGACTCGACCAATACCTTCCAGCGTTGCCGCGAATAGGTGAGCCAGTAGGCGATCGGCAGCCCGACCGCCAACAGAATCACGGCGGTCAGCACCGCCAACTCAAGCGTGAGCAGAAACGCCGTCCAGTTCACGTATGCGAGACCTCCTCCGTCGGCTGACGCGCCCGCCCCGGTGTATCCCGGCAAGCGGGCGCGTCGGAGCGGCCTCCGAAGACCTTATTTGCCGACCAGCACTTCGGTCGCCTTGATGGCGACGGTCACTTGATCATTGACCTTGAGTCCCATGTTTTTCACGGAGCCCTCCGTGATGGCGGCGACGAATTCCAGATTTCCCACCTTCACGGCTACCTCGGCCATGGCCTGACCCTCGGTAATTCTGGCGACCGTCCCCTGAAATTGATTGCGCGCGCTGAGCTTCATCTATTCCCTCCTTGGTATTGGTGAATGGGTTCTGAACTGGACGATCCTCCCGCTCCCGCTCCTGATCTCGACCGCTCATCAATAGGGTCGTGAACCCCACCTGAGGCAGCCTTGCATTCGAACCTCGAAAGACTTCACGACCTATCGGTCTCCGCTCCAGTCGTGAACCCCACCTGAGGCAGCCTTGCATTCGAACTGTACGCCCCATTTCCGACCGATGCCTTCGTCCTCAGTGCCTTCCTTGGAACCGGAAACGCTCGTATACCCGCGCGCCTCCCCTTCTCGAATGACACGATAGCCGGCCGGACATTTCCGCATCATGAGGGCATCGGCCTGCCTGCGGTAGCGAGACATCAGGTGCCCCCCGCGGTCCTCCTTGTAGGAATAGGTGACCAATCCTCCAGACGGAGTTTCCCGCACCATCTGAACCGCGTCTGAGCAGCCGGTAGCCGCGCCCCAGAGCCAGAGCAGCACGAGGCCCTGACAGACCGGCGCGCTCATCACCCGCCCATACATGACATACCGCTCCTCCAGGACATCGCATTCGTTGCACGTGACCATGCCACCGTACACAAGCCGTTTACGATGGAAGGACGAAGCCGTAGCGTGTCATGATCGCCCGCCCTTCCTCCGTTTGGAGGAACGCGAGAAACGACTTGGCACGATCCTGATTCGACGAATTTTTAAGGATCACGACCCCATGTTCCAAGGCCGGATGGGCGTCCGCTGGAATCTCCCAATATTTCCCTCCGCTTTTCATCGCGGGAGTCATGGCCAACGACAACGCGATCAACCCGATGTCCGAGGCGCCGGATTCGATGAACTGCCCCGCCTGCGAAATATTCTCCCCGAACACCAACTTGCCCTTAACCCGATCGTGCAACTTAAAATGTTCCATGGCCGAGACGGCGGCACGGCCGTAGGGCGCGTGTTTGGGATTCGCAATCGCGATCTTCTTGACCGAGGGATCGAGCAGGACGTCCATCCCCCGCTCCTCCACCGGGAGCGGAGATTTCGCCAAGGTCCAGAGCACGAGGCGGCCGACGGCATACTTCGACAGCGATCCGGGCACGGTCAGCCCCGCGTCCTCGAGTTTCTTCGGATAGGCCATATCGGCGGAAAAGAAGAGATCGAACGGAGCCCCGTTCTGAATCTGCGAGTAGAAATTTCCGGATGAACCGAGCGTCAACTTGACCCGTTCACCGGTCTTCTTTTCATACTCGCCGACCAGTTCCTTGAAGGCGAAATTCAGACTCGATGCCGCGGCAATCGTCAGATCGCCGGCCTGCGCCGAAGCGGGACTCCCCAGCGCCGACAGCAGCGCGATGACGATCAGCACACGGCCGAAATTCCAAACCGAACTCCTGTTCCCTGCCACCTTCATGGATTCCTCCCTCTCACACTCGATCGTAAGCCGAACCCTACCACCGTCTTCACCCTTCACTCAACCGTCCTTACGACGAGAGGTGATACCGTCAGCCGACCTGCTCCGCCGCACCTCGAGTGACTGGATCATGCTTTGCCGCCTGTCACGGACGCGCCGGCTGATCCTCCGGCTGCTGCGGCAATGGCGGATCGATCACCTGGATGCGAATGATGTTGGACACGTTCCGCGCGCCGGACTTGTCCCCTGGATTGATGATTCTCGCAAACCCCGGAGCATCGAGCAGCACGCCGTCCTTCGCATACGCGACGATCACTTGATGTTGTCCTCCGATCGCCGGGACCAACTCCCCCATGGAGTAGGCTTGCTGATAACAATCGCTGCCCGTTATCAGGATGATCTTCCGGTTGACATCATTCCTGACCCCCGAGTTCAGCAATACGTCCGCCTGCTGAAGCAAATCATACAAGAGCACGCCGGTCCATTCGCCCGTTTCAAACCCGGTCGGGCTTGCTCCCGATCGATAAAAGGCCCACACCGTCGTTTGGGTCGGCTGCCCTCGTAGTCTAGCCAGATCGAAGGTGATGGGGTTCTTCACTTTGCCACCCAAGCGAAACTGCGTCGACGGGCCGCCCGGACAATTGAGGAAATGCTGCCGTTGTTCTTCCGGAGACAGATTGGCCGGGACCGGTTGATGATCGTCGGCCGCCTCGATGCCCTCCAATACCTGGGCCCGACTTGCGGCCGGCCACCCTGTGAACGACAGGACCGTCCCCAACAATATGCCGAGCAACGCCGCACGTGTCGTCCAACCTCTCATGTCGTTCCCTCCCTCATGAGAATCGCCGAATGGCACCAGACCGGCGGCCATCCTCCACGGTTCATAAATGCAGCGGGCCGTCGCGTGGCCGACGACCCGCTGCCAGTCCAGGTGGCGGTCATGGGGGCCTCCCTGGACACCGAACACCGTTAGCTTGACGCCTTCGTAATCGAGTGGCCGAGATGCAACAACCGGCACGGAACCGGAGCCATCGTGCGTTCAGCGCGCTTGATCCAGGCCTCCCAGGCGCCGACCTGGACATCGATCCGTTCGCCCGGCACCCATTGAATCGACGAGCAGGGCGAGTGAGCAATCTGTGCCGAGATAGAGGCCCCTCCGAGATCCAGCGATAACAACTGCCCTTCGGAGGTCTGCCGGATATCGGTCAATCGTGCCCGCAACCAGATACGCGCATCACGATCCGCGTGCCACGCCCAACGACCACCGACGGAGTCATCCGATGGCTCAGGTCGTTCCACGTGCAGTGACACACGAGAGGGATCCACCACCACGTTGACCGTATCCCATGTTTGTAAGCCGACGGCCTGGCTGTCCCGCGGCTGTACACTCTTCAAAATCACCTCGTCTCCATGAAGTTTGACCGTGACAACCGGGAGGCTGCCGTCTCGCTGAACCAGCACCACGCGTCCGATCCATCGATTCCAGCGTCGTCGGCCTTGGCGGAACAAACCGGCCTCCAGACAAACCGCGTCCGCTGGAATCCGAACCGTGACCTTCTGGCCGGCCAGGAACGACAGGTCGTTCGAGGCCTGGTCCGGCCATCGCACCCGCAGGCGCGTGCGATGGCCCGTGACCAATCGCACACTGAACCGGGTCAGCCCTCGATGAACCGCCTCAATCACCCCCGGAAGCACGTTGTGCCCGCCCGATAGGACTACCTCGCCTTCCGGTGGACCTGAGACCGGTCCGTCCCTGTCAGGCAGCATCGATTGCCTCATCCAGTCCATGGTCTGCCTCCCTTCAGTGGTGGTGATGACGGCGGCCGGCATCGGTTCGGCCGGCATCGCGATCAGAAGAATATTTGATACTGCACTCGGATCATGTTCTCGATCAGCGTTCCTCCCCGCGCATCGAGCGGGACGGTTCCGGATTGAGGAGGAAGCGGCGCGCTGCGACCGATCGCATAGCCGCCGGTGCCCATCGCGATGTTGCTGTAGGTCACCATGATCTGATGGTCGTAGGTGCCGTTCAGAAACCAGTTGAGCGAGACGTCCACCTGCTTGATCAGATCTCCGCCCGACCGGGTATCGGGGTCCCAATAGGCATAGCGGCCGGCGATCTCCAGATGACGAGGGATGACGTAGTAGCCGGTTTGCACGTACCACCCGGTCGCATTACCGAGCAGCCCTGGGGCAAACGCAGTACAGGCGGTGTTCATACAGGGCAATCCCTTCTCGTGGCGGGTCACGTTCTTGAAGTAGTACTCACCCTGAATCGAAAACCCTCTGTACTTGAACACGCTATCAAGCGCCCACGTGGCATAGTCCACCACTCCCCAACCGAGTTGTCGGGCATTGCCGTATGCGGCAATCTGCCTGCGAAAATTGAGATTGGCCAGATCCGTGCCGATGTAGGAACTGTTTGAACTGGCATTGACCGCCGGATTGTAGGAAAACCCGCCACCCACGGCCAGTTGAGGCGTCTCCGAATAGACAATGTCGCCCTCTCCATATCCGGGGCGGCCCATGATGTTCCAGTTCAAGCGCGCCACATACATGAGTTGATTGATATCGTTCCGCAAGTTGGCGTTGATGTTCCGCTGAGGAGCCGGACAGCCGGCCGGGGACGGAAAGGGATTCTGACCGGTCGTGCCCCCTGAGCAGCCGGCCGTCGGCTGTTCGCTGAAGAACCCACCGATGCGGTTGAAACTCGGCCCGGCCCCGTTGAAAATTCCGAAGTAGTAATTGACCGGGTAGACTTCTTCATCGTTCATGATCGTGATGCCGATGTCCCGCCGATCCAGTCCGCTGCCTGTAAAGGCGTCCATCACCAAGGCGCGCTCGGCGAACTGCATCGAAGCCGTCGAATTGATCTGCGACCGGTTGAAGAAGACCTTGTACTGGCCGAACATGACGTTGAACAGCGGGTAGTGCGTGCTCTGGAAGGATAAGTCCAGGAGCCGGATCGATCCCGGCGTTTGGGAGTTCTCCGCCGTCTCCCCGGCAAGCTGTATGAAGTATTTGAAGTCGGGATTGAACAGATGCCCCATGAAATACAGTCGAGCGCGCCGCACATTGAACGTGGAGGCGGTTTCATCCGACCGGTTCGCCCGGTAGTCCCCGAACACGCCCAGCAGTTCGGGAAAGTTCTTGGCATCCCCGGGATCTCGATAGGCGTCGTTGCGAAAGCGCTGGGTAAAGCGTAATTGTGCGCGAAACCGGATTTTCAAGTAGAACGCATTGTCGTTCATCGAGAAATTGAACCCGCGATCGTACCAACTCCTGGAACTGGGAGTCAGGAGATAGGACCGTTCTTCCGACTCTTTCTTGACCTTCTCGTATTCCTCCTCCGTGATGAGGCCGCTCTTCAGCGCCCGCTCCAATAGCAGCTTGGTGGCCGGATCGGTGCTTTCCACGAAGACGTATTTGCCGTCCTTCTCGATCAACCTCCCCGTATCCGCTGCATGGATCTCGGAACAGACGGCAAGCGCCAAAGCTGCGGCGAGCAGGCCGAGACCGAGCCGTCGCCGGTCCCGATGAACAATCAGCCCGACGCTCCAATCGACCAATCGTGCGATCATCCTCATAAAGTCCTCTCCTGCGTTGGGCACAACATGAATGAGCTGAAAACAAATGACTGCCTATTTGGTGGAACCGGGAGAGGATCGGGTTGCGCCCTGTCCTGCTTCCCCTGATTGGAGGAACTTGCGAAGCTCCACCGCTCGGACTTCCTTGGGGTCGGTGACCCAGAAACGCCCCGGGTCGAAATACAGGATGTAGTCCTTCGCCGGTGGAGGCGGCGTGGGATAGTTGCGGTAGTACAGATCGGCCTTCCTGACCGGGACTTGGGTGTGAAACTGCTCGACCGTGAAGTACAGGTACGGTTCCCTGACCGCTATCCACCCGGACAGCAGATCTCTTCCATACTCCGGATTGTTGCCGGGGCCGAACAGAGCGAAGTGCGCCCGTTCATCGGGCCCGATCCGTTGAAACGCTTCCACCAGATACGGAGCGACCAACTCGATCTCGTCCTCTCGAAAGACCGGTATCGGAGGAGCCTCTTCGGTGAACCACCGCAGCGGCAGGCGTTGCTGCACGCGCAACGAAAATCCCCTCAGCAGCGCGGCGACCTCGTCCGACGTGAGCTTGACCGGGTGGGTGAAGGACGGTTCATCGATGGTTCGCTGGGCCGTTACCACGACGCGCGGCCCCTCGTAGATCGTCTGCGTGGTATACGGAACCCGCGCACAGCCGGCCGCCGCGATGGCGATCATGGCCGCCGCGATGGCGAAGCGCGTCCTCGATCGAGTCATCTCATCCTGCGCAACCGTTCTCCTCTTCATCGGTCCCCCTCATCTGTTCGAATGGTTGTCGTATTTAATAAAATAAAAGACCGTTATACTTGACATCCTGCGCACACAAAATACGAGGCTCCGATTAACGAACGACGGGCCGGGCGTGATTGGCTCCCGGCACGCCATAGCCCGCGCTCCGAACGATGCGTTGCGCCTCGGGCGTTTGAATGAACGCCAAAAAATCCTCGCAGAGCGATCGATTCGGGCAGTACCGCTCCATCGCCATCGAGTGCACGGTCGGCTCATACCCACGCTCTGCCACCGCCACGATCCGAACCCGTTCCCGTTCCCTCACCGCCTCATGCTCGAAAATGATGCCCAGGTCGGCCTCCCCGCCGAGGACATGGTCAAGGACCCCGCGGGAGTCGGTCGCGACGTCCAGCCGGCCACGCAACTTCCCCTTCAGATCGAACTCTTGCAACACCTCCTCCGTTTGCCTCCCCAGATTGGTCCGTTGCGGTTCCGCAATCGCGAGCCTGAGCCCTTCGCTTACTCGTCCGAGTTCTTCAAACGACTCCGGAGCATCCGCCACCGCTTCAGGCGCGATCAAGACCAGACGTTCCGTGGCATAGGCTCGTTTGGTGCCGGGCAGGACGTAGTACTTCATCTCCAGTCGGGTGATCAGCTCGTCGCCGCCTGGCGCCACCAGATGAATCGGGCCTTTCTCAATGAAATACTGCCCGACCATGCTGTTCTGCATGCCGGCAATGGTACGCCTGTGATCCAGTCCGTTATCGAAATGGAGTCGCACCTTGACATTCGGGTGCTTGGCCTCGTACGCCTCTGCCAATGCCCGCAGTGGAGCGGACAGGCTCGGCGACCCGGCGATCACGAGCACCTCTCGGGATTGGCCGGCATGGGAGGGCACGGTAAGGCCCCCTACGGCGGCCATGGCGCACAGGTACAGCAACGGACGCATCATCCGTATGATTCTCATGACCTCTCCTCTATCAATCCATCCTCTGGTCGTCGTGCGCGAACCATTCGTCGTTAGGCTGAGCGCTTGTCCAACAGCTCCCGCACCATCCCGGTCTCTCTCGTATCGTAGCCGCCCAACGCCTCCACTTCCGTCCGGAACGGACGGCTCACGATCGTATCCAGAAACTGCTGCAGCGCCGGATGGGATTTCAACAGGACGGCCGAGACCACCAGATCATAGCGCTCCGCTTGCAGCGGGAGAAAATCCAAGCCGAATGCCGCAGCGGCCGCGCCCACTCCCACACCCACGTCCGCCATGCCGTCCGCGACGGTGCGGGCGACGGCAAAATGCGACGGCACGACATGGCGATACCCCCTCACCTGCGCCGGCTTCACACCGGCATCGGCCAAGCGCTGATCCAACAACAACCTGGCGCCGGCGCCTTCTTCCCGATTCACGAGCGTGACATCTCGCCGCCCCAGGTCGCCGGCTTCCCTGATCCCACGGGGGTTGCCTCGCCTCACCAACCATCCCTGTTCCCATGCCGCAAACGTGACGACGGTATACTGTTCGGGATCAAGATGCCGCCGCAGATAGGGCAGATTCGACTCTCCGGTCTTGCGGTCCACCACATGAACGCCGGCAACATGGACCTCGGATCGCTTTAGCGCCTCCACGGCCGCGGCGCTGCCGGCCATCCACCCGACGACCGACGCCCCTCCTTGGCGACGCCTGAGATACTCGCCGGCCAGGTAAATGGCGGGATCGCAACCAGCCACCGCAATCTCCTCACGGATCGACGCCCATTCCCGCAGCAACCGGACACGGACCTTGGTACATCCGTGCTTGGATTTCCCCGAAGGCAGACCCGTGACGAGTCCATCGGCCGGAACGGTATAGGTCAGCACCTCGCCCAGATGCGTCACCGGCCTGACGATCACGCGGGACCCGACTTGCGCCACCTTCACGCGGTGGCGCAGCTCACCGCCCGCCGCGGCTCGCTCCACCCCGACCAATTCGCCCTCGATCTCTTCGCCGCTTGAAATCAGATTGAAGAGGTCTTCGATACGGCAGTGCAGCACGCCGGCCAGTCGCAGCGCAACCGCCGTAGTGGGCAGGTATTGATTGGCTTCGATCGCGCAGACCGCCTGTCTCGTGATGCCGGAGCGCGAGGCCAATTCGGTTTGCGAGAACCCGCGCCCCATCCGAACCTGGCGCAGGCGATTCTCGATATTCTCAGCCGGCTCGGCTTTGCTCTTGTCGCTCATGGGGCGCCACATGTAACAAATAGAAGAGGTGATGTCAAGTATGCTGTCACCTCCTCGCACCGTCCAGACGTGGCCGAAAGCCGTTTCCGGCAAGGACGCCGAATACCCGAATGTCCATCAGGAGTACGGAGGTAGGCATAGCACGATCAATACCCATGTATCGCTCGACAGGGGTAGGAGGGGCTTGTCGACAGGAGCGAGCAAGCCCCTCCTACAAGCGAGGCGCGCGGGAGACGGTGGGCTCCTCGATCGCACGGAACAGGTCGAATGAAGTCCGCCGCAGCGCCTTACGGTCCAGTCAGTTCAAGATAGTCCGGCCAGTGGTCACCCGTCCCTTTTGGATGCATGGATGGATGCATCGTCGCCGGCACGCAGTAGGCCAGGCCGTCTTCTCTGATCACGACCTCAAGCTCAATTCGATAGAGTCGTCGCAGCACATCTTTGGTCATCACGTGGAGTGGATGGCCTTGGGCGATCGCCGTTCCGCCGGACAACAGTACGACCTTATCCGATACCTGAAACGCATGGTCAGGAAAATGGGTCGATTTGATGACCGTATAGCCTTCGGCGGCCAAGTTCCGAATATGCTCCAAGAGACGGAGCTGATTGCCATAGTCCAGACCGCTGACCGGCTCATCCATGATCAATAACCGGGCGCCTTGAGCCAATGCCCGGGCAATCAAGACCAATTGCCGTTCTCCGCCGCTGATGGCCGTATACGGACGCTGCGCCAAATGCTGGATGCCAAGCCGGCCGAGCGCCGACATGACAATGGAACGGTCCCGATTCGAATACCCTCCATAGAAGGATTGATGGGCCAGACGCCCCAGCATCACCACGTCACGAACCACATACGGAAATGATAGGGAGTGCGCCTGAGGAACATAGGCCATTTTGCGCGCCATCTCACTCCGAGACAGTTGCGCAATCGGCTGCTCGTCCAACAAGACACGGCCTGCCGCAGGAGTCAGGAGCCCCAGCAGGATTTTGAGCAGCGAACTTTTCCCACTTCCGTTCGGCCCCAACAAAGCAAGCACCTCTCCCTTCTCAACTGCGAGGGAGACCTCCTGCAGGACCGTGCGGTCGCCATATTTGAACGCAATCCTCTCCGCTTCCATGAGACTCATGAGAGCCATCCGCTGCGCACGTGACGAAGCACCGCAACGAACACGGGAATGCCGATCAGTTCCGTCGCCACGCCGATCGGCACCTCCACCGCAAAGAGACTCCTCGCGAGATCATCAACGCAGAGGAGAAACAAGGCGCCGATCACCGCACTGGCCGGCAGGACCCGTTGATTGTTGGCTCCGACCAGCAGCCGGGCGATATGCGGGATGACCAGACCGACCCACACGATCATTCCGGCGAGCGTCACCGTTAACGCACTGACCAGTGTGGCGCAGGCGATCACGGAGAGCCGGATTCGCGTCACATTGACGCCGAGCGTTTGAGCTTCCTCATCGCCCATGCTCAGAGCATTGAGATACTTGGCCGAAGCCATGAGGGCGACGGTGCCCAGGATCATGGGCCCGGCCAACAGCAAGACGGTGCGCAGCTCCACGAGTGAGAGGCGTCCCATAAGCCAGAATACGATGGCCGGCAACTGATCGTACGGATCCGCTAACGCCTTCACGATGGACAGCAGGGCCGTGAACAGACCGCCGGTGATGATGCCGCCCAAGACCAACATCAACAGGGAATCCGCTCCATAGAATCTGGCCATCAACAAGGTAATCCCCACCGCCGCCAGTCCCATGAGAAACGCCCCGAGCTGAACCATAACCCACGAATCTCCGACCAGCATCGCCGCTGCCGCCCCGAACGAGGCGCCGGCCAAGACCCCAAGCAGTCCGGGCGACACCAACGGGTTGCGGAACATGGCTTGAAAGGCGGCCCCGGACACGGAGAGCGCCGCACCGATCAACATGGCCGCAAAGACGCGAGGAAACCGGAGATCGAACACCACGGTTTTCAGTTCGTCGTAACGTTCCGGAGCAAGGCCCGCGACGCCAAACGTCGTAGTCATGATGAGGTGGTACAAGTCGGACCATGGCACGGGATAGCGCCCGATCGCCAAAGACACGACGCCCATCCCGATCAACACGGGCACGGACACCCAGACGGACATGATCCACCGTATGAGCGGCGCCTGATCGATCGACCGCATGTCCATCGCAATATCGGTCTGTCCCATCATGGAATTCCTTTCAGCATCTCCTCCGCCTCCTCCTGCGACAATTGATAACGGAAGAACTCGACGTAGAACCGCTTCATTGCGCCGGTCAGATCCACGTCACCGACCCGACCCGGATGGAACAGCGTCGCAGCCCACAACACTGTCAGCGGCTGCTCGGCCGTTCGGTATCCCCACGGATGAGCGCCGGCGGGAATCGCATGGACCCGTCGTTGGCGGACCGCCTTCACGTGCCGGAATCGCGGCTCCTGATAGACTTGCTCGATCTCAGCCGGAGCGCTCACGATCAGAATATCGGGATTCCACGCCAACACCTGCTCGGGCGACACCGGCAGACTCTCGGTCAGGCGGCCGTCGGACGTCACGCTCACTCCCCCACCTTCCGTGATCCACCATTCTCCGATCAGATGCGGCACACTCATCATTCTCAGGCTTAAGAACAAGACGCGAGGCCGATCGGAGCTTGGCAGACTCCCCACGGCCGATTGAACGACCCCCAATGTCTCGGCCAGAAACTCCAGGTATCTTCTGGCCTCATCACGCCGCTCCAGCGCCTCCCCCAGCAACGCAATGGTGCGCTCCATGTCGTCACGGTTCCTCCACGAGAGGCACAGGACGCGCAAGCCCTTGTTCGTCAACGCATCGGCCAGGGCACGATCCATGGTCAATACGACATCCGGGCGGAGTGCGATCAATGCTTCCATATTGGGTTCGTGGCCGGGTCCCTGGACGACGGGGAGCGAGGAGAGTGCCGGAGCGATCCGTCGCTGATACTGGTGGCGTCGGGTCTGCGCAAAATAGGGAAGCCCGTTCACAATGGCATCGCCTCTTCCCAACGCGAAGACAAAGCTGTTCAAGACCGGAACAGGCCCGAGCGTGGCGACTCGCGTAATGCCGGCCGGCAACTCCACCGTCCGACCCGCCAGATCGACGAACGTCCGCGCTGCGCCGCTCCCTTGGCCCAATGCCGGTGAGGAACGCGCACCGACCAAGAGCAGACACCACAGCAGCGAGCATGCAAGGATCGCTGCAACCCGACATGACCGATTCATTGAATTCCATAGCTGATCGGAATCTTCACCGTAATGGACTCCTTCCCGAGGTCGTAGGTCAACGAAACCGGCGAGAGCCTGCCCAGCAGTTTCAAGGCTTCGTCGTCGAGGATGTCGTGACCCGAACTGTGGAGGACCTCCAAATCGGTCAATGTCCCGTCGTTCCACATCACCGCCCTGACCACGACTCGCCCTTCCAGTTTACGATCCAACGCAAGCTGCGGATACCGCTTCATCCGTTCGATGTGGCTTTGCAGCAGCTCTTTCAACCACCCGTAGTGGGCCTGCGAGCCAGGGGCTGCTTTCGCCGTAGGCCGGCTCTCGAGTGCGTCGCGCCGGCTCCATTGAGGCCTTGGGACAGATCCGTGCGCAGCCACCCGCACCTCCACCTCTTGAGTGTGACGATTGACGGATGCCGCCGGGCGTTCCACCAGGCCGTCTTCGAATGCCCGTTGCTGCGTGGGGACCTTGTGCACCACCTCTCCACGCTCGACCGGGTTGGATAGATTGGATATAGGAGTCGAAGCTGACACGGTTGGCGAATGGGGCGCATCCGAGACGGGATCGCTAAGAACCGCGCTTGCCGACGACACAGCAGTCGGGCTCACGGACTCAGGAACGCTGCGCACTTCCGTTGCCACTCCCGACGGTTCGGGCAGAACGGCAGCAACCTCTCGCTCCATGATGCCCCCCTCCGCACGTCGGACCTCATGCTGAATGACTTCAGCGCTACGGCTGACGCTTCGTTGTTCAACCGGCATGCTGGCGTTCAACGGCGGCGCAACGGACGCTGTGGCCTCAACCGCCGCTGCGTCTCGACGCTCAACCGTTCGATCCCGAACAGGCTGCTTCTCAACCGTCTGCTCCATGACCCGACGATCCTGAATCGGTCGATCCTGAACCGTCTGCGCCTTTGACGGCCGCTCCTGAACCGGTTGTCGAGGCGGCGGCTCGGAAGGAGGCGCTTCCGGAGGTGATACCGTGGATCGCTGGGATTGGTGCATCACCACTTCCCATCGAAACGGTTCGTCCGGTAAGGGTCTGGGCTGAAACTGCGCCATCAAGAGCGCTCCGGCCACACAAAGGGCATGCAGAATGACGGACACGCTCCAACCCTGTGCGTGGTAGGACGGTTTCACCGACTGATCCACTCATTCCCTCGCCCGATTTGGCTATGTCACGCCCCTCCTGAAATCCGATCAGGCAGAGACCTCGATGCCATATATCATATATTCTCGTCAACTATAATGGACACTGGGGTCAAAACTTTAAGCCGATCGAGCCGGCCACTGTGAAGGGAGCGCCAGGAAAATAGGCGGCGTTGCCGCCGAGCCGATCTTCAAAGGCATTGATCACGCCGACGTACCTCTTGTCGAACAGATTCAAGAACTGTACGCTCAGGAACCCGTCCTTGACGCCTGGAATAGCTCGAAACAGCTTCGGATTGGTATAGGTCAGGAACAAGTCCACGACGGTATAGGGGGAGACTCGCTCCGTATTGGTCACGTTCCCGAACCGGGCGCCGATGTAACGGACGACCGGGGCAATCTCCAAGCCATACAGCTTGTAACTGATTCCTCCCTTGAGCATGAACTCAGGAAAATCCGGGGTCGCGTGCCCCTTGGTTTGGACGATCGCTCCCGAGGGTGTGGTGGTATCGGTGACCATCTTCGACTTGCCGTAATACACCGATCCGTACACTGACAGGTCCTCAATCGGCATCGCTCCCGCTTCCAATTCGCCTCCGTAGGCCTTGGCATCCGCCGCGCTCGACCTGACGTTGGTATTCAGAGCGGGATCGAACACACCGACCAGCAGGTTTTCGTAATAGGTATGGAACAGCACGGGGGCCACATAGACCTTATCGGTGTGATAGCGGAGGCCCAGATCGACATTTTGAGACGTCGCCAATTTGACCCGATCGACCAGGCTTTGAATCGTGAGTCCCGCCGCATCGAACCGCGCCCTGTTGTTGGCGAAGGTCTGTTGAAACTCGGGGAACCCGTGCGGTTGCGCGTAATTCTTACCGTAGGTCACATAGGTCGTCACGTGTTGATTGACGGCGTAACTGAGGCCGACATTCGGCAACCAGGTCTCATAGGTCTGGCCTGTATAACTGGCCGCCGGATCCTTAGGGGGATTCAGCGCCAACGCATCTTCATAGCCCACGTTCGGAATGCCCGCATTGTTGAATCCCGTGACCGGGGGCTCGTACATGTTGAAATAGCGGAATCCCGCCTCTACGTGCAGGGCGCTGAAATTCTTGGCGAGCTTGACGTAGGGACTATTGATCACCCCGTTGCCTTCCTTCTTCGTCAATAGCCATTGGTCGAATTGGAGTTGACCGCCCGGCACGCGAAAATATTTTTCCGCGATCGGGAGGCTGAACTGTTCATACCAATAGCCGACCTTGATCTCCGTATCCCACAGCCGGGTGGTATATTCGAACACGCTTCCGTAGCGGTCGAATCGGTTGGTTCGATCACGGACGGCCCCGGGAGTTCCGAGAAAGTTCCCAACTCCCGCCAGGCGAGGAATCCATTCCCGGAAATAATAGGGCTTGATCGTGATCACATGATTGTCCGACGGCGTGATGGTGATCAGCGAGAAGGCCTGATAATTCGAAATTGTTTCCTTGTTGAAGTCGAAATAATTCGGATCCTGGAGGAGGTTGTTCATGATCGTGGTGTTGTAATCCAGGTCGCGCGCCCTATCGAGATTCTGAATCTGCGCGAAGGTGAGCGGCCGGAAAGCGTGTTGCTCGGCCTCGTTGAAGTCGAAGAACAGATCCGCTTTGACATACCGAGAAAATTCCTGACTGGCACCGAACGACACATGGTTGCGGTTCGTTGGCGCCCCCCCTTCGCCCCGCCACTTGTCGGCCGTGGTGTAGGAATAGGACGCATATAGTTTCGTTCCGGTCGAGAGCGTCCCCGAATCAATTCTGGCAAAACTCCGCAGAAAGCTGTACGAGCCGAAACTTTGACGGACGTCGACGCCGAAATGATCCGACGGACGTAGGACGCCAATATCGATCGCTCCCGCAATGTTCATGGCTCCGAGCCCCTTGTCAGGCGGAATCGCTCCCCGATAGAGCGTAACCCGCGAGACATTTTCGAGATCCAGCATGTCAGGTCGCGGGCCCGGGGACTCCTGCGCCCAGACCGGCACGCCTTCGATCGTCATCGCGGTGCCCTTCCCCGGCTGTCCCCTCACCCGGAAATTAAACGGTGTCCGGGTATTGAGCCCATAGGGATCGGCTGTTTCGACGGTCACCGATGGCAGCAGACGGAGCGTCTGATAGATGGAAGTCTGTGCGGGCCCGCCCAGCTTTTGAATGGCGTCTTTGGACACCGTGGTCTCCGTCCGCGGCTGCACCGTCTTTTCTTCGATAAAGCCCCTGCTCTGTACACCTTTGACCTGAACGTCCTCCAGCGCCACTTCGGTCGGTGTGCCTTGTTTCGACTTCTCCTCGGTCGACTGCGCGAGAGCCGGACCCAGCGACACGAATATCAGGGCCAGAACCCCAAACGAACGAACAAGCTCCATCGTCTCAACCCTTTCCCCCGGCCGGCCATTGGTGGTTCAGCACGATTTCTGTTCCTTCCGCCCCTTGTCGAAGATCTCGATGAGGTCCCTTGCATGGCCGAGCATGGCCGCAACCAGCGCGTCCAGTTTTCCTATCGCGCGAACACGCAGCTCTCTCGACAAGAGACGCAGCGGTTGCGGAGGACAGACTCTCAGCACCATCGGCGCGGCATCCTCCCCGTCCTGCGGACATGTCATGATCTCTCTCGCAAGCAACAGGCTCTGCTCCCCCACTCGGCCGAATCCCATAACACGGGAGAGCCGATATCGCTTCCCGTCAACCATCACGCTCTCCGTGATCAGCGGATCGTCTGTGAGCCAGACTTCCAGATCCAAATTCATGGCCGCGAGCTTGCCCTCGACACAATTCAGCACTTTCGTGGTTTCCTGGTCTCGTTCCTGTAACGGCCCGGCCAACTGACTGAGTTGAGCAAGTAACGACATCGCCTGTGACTCTCCTTTCCCGTGACGGTTATCGCTCTCGTCACGATCTCCGACATGGGCTTCAAGTGGGGTTGGCTGCTCCTGGCTGATGGGTGGACATGCGCGGCATCACCTCACGCGAAAGCAGCATCAAAGAACGTCGTAAGTGATCGGCGGGAAGAAATCCGAAGAACGATGATAGGCAGTTGACATAGTCAATGCCCAGCAGACCGCGCAATTCGGCCAGCCGCTGTGCGCAGGTATCCGGTCCTCCGGCAATGACCATCTCTCGAAGAAATCGCTCGGGCTCCAGATCGTCGATCGTCAACGTCCCCGGACGCTCAGGAATGCGCGCCTGCTTCAAACGGCCGGTCAGTCGCTCAATGACTGGTGTCAACTCGTGCGCGGCATCCGCATCGCTCTCGCTCACGTAGAGAAATCTGCCGACCGGTATCTCGTGGACCTTCCCTCCTTCGTCGCCGAACGCACGCACCATTCTTTGCACGTTGGCCATCGATTGAATGCCGTGTTGAATGAGCTGATGACCGGCCCGTGCCGCCCACCGGGCCCGGTCCTCGCTATACGTCCCGATATAGAGAGGCGGATGCGGACGTTGCATCGGCTTCGGCAGAATGCAATACCGGCTCTTTCCAATCGGCACCTCGTCTTCGGTCCAGCAGCGCAACACCAGATCCAGATCCTCATCAAACCGCGTTCGACCTTCCTGCGGGTCCAACCCGTAGGCCTCCGAATAGGACGGATTGCCTCCGCGAGAGATGCCAACGTCCACACGTCCTCCGCACAACACATCAAGCGTCGCGATTTCCTCAGCGAGCCGAATCGGATGATGCAGGGGCAGCAGCAAGACCGAGAACCCGAGTCGAATGCGACTCGTCCCGGCCGCCAGCACAGCCGCAAGGACGACCGGAGAAAGGCACAAGCGTCCCGAGCCGCCTGAAGGTTTTTGAAAGTGCTCTTCGTTGATCCATAGCGCTTCGAAGCCAAGCCGCTCGGCCCACTGCGCGTACTCGCCAAGCCGCTCAGGCGCTACAGCCTCGAGACCAGCTCCACAACCCGACAGTCCAAATTTCATCGTGACTCTCCCGATTCGGTCCATGAATACGATACCCTCTCTGAAATCGGGACACCTTGACCGCGGCCTCCACTTTCTTTGTTCTTGATCAGCCGCTCCGATGGGTCTTTGGACCCATGACTTCAGCGCCAGTCATGAAATAGTCAGGATGGAGCAGACGCGAATCCGGTCTCATGGCAAAGCCTGCCATGGCCGTCGCGACATGGTGACTACGATCAGCAGTTCGGACGTGATGCTAGGAGGACGGAGACTGAATCGAGATGGGCGCAGTGGGAGGAAGACTCTCGGGCGGCAGGAACCCTTTCGCGATTCTGGTAAGACGATCAGGATGGACGAGCGTGATGTTCCTCCCCTCAAGGAGGACTAGGCCCTCATCTTCGAAGGCCTTCAGAAGTCTGGTGGCCGTTTCAGCCGTGATGCCGGCCATTTCAGCCATTTCTTCGCGTTTGAAGCTCACCGCCAGCACGATGTTCCCGTCGACGCTCCGACCGAAGCGGGCCGCGATCGTGACAAGCAGGTCTGCGAAGCGCTCGCGGGCCGATCGCAAGGTAAAGCGTTCCAGATCATCGATATGCGTTTGAGCCTCCTCGCTCAGCAGTCGGATGAGCTTCACCGCAAGGTCGCCGTTGCGGCGCACGAGGTCAAGATACGGTTCTCGCTCGATCAAGCAAATCTCGGAACGCTCGAGTGTTTCGCACGTCACCTCATGAATCGCGTTCGGCACGAAGGCGTACTTCTCGATCAGTTCACCGGCATCGACGATCCGCACGATCAGGCGCTGTCCGCGCATGGAGGTCCGAGTCAGCTTCACCTGGCCCTTGCACAAGACATACAGCCAGAGACAGGCATGGCCTTCATAAAAGACGACCTGATGCGGCTCATAGGAGAGGACTTTCTTGATCCGGCCAAAGGCAGGTAGGTCCTCTTGACGCAGATCTGCGACGACCTGCTTCGAGTTTGAACAGGCCTGACAGGCGGCAAGCATACGTGTGCGTGGCGGCATAATCGCGAGAGTTCCTGCGGGAGTGTATTCCAATAACTTAATTTGTGTCAAGTATACGGAACCTCACTTTGAACGCACTAGACCGACTGTGGAAACCTAGAGTCGGTCCCGTCCGTATGGTAGGCTACGCCATGTCGTTTCTCTCCCCGCGCCTTCTCCAACGCTTGACCATCGGACAGAAGTTGCTCACGTCCTTTGGACTCTTGCTCGTCGTGCTGGGCATGAGCTTCGCGGCCATCCTGTTTTACCTCTCCAAAATCAACAGTTACGTGGATCGCCATCATCGCATCACCGTACCGGCGCTCGCGACGACGGCGATCATGCAACAACTCGCCGGGGACATGCGTCTGACCTTTCACCGATGGGAACATGCAGGGGATATCCTCGAATCGGATGAGGCGTTCCGCCAGGGACAGGCGCTCTCGCATACGTTGCAGAAACAGATCGAGGTCTATCGCACCACACACCTGATCCGTCCCCACCACCCCAACCTCCTCACGATGCTCACCGAGCACGGCCAGCTCCATCTGGTCGAAGAGGAGGAACAGGTGATGGCGACCATCGCTTCAACCCTCTCTCATCTGGAACGATTGTGGGCCGACCAGACTTCCGCCACCCTGGAACAATCGACGGACAGCCTCTCGCGTTCGCTCGAGGATTTGGACGAACATCTGATCCGCTTGGTCCTCCTCCATTCGGCCGTGACTGCCGAAATGAAGGCCGAGGGCGATACGCTGTCGCGCCAAGGCACCGCGATCGTGGCCATTTGCATTCTGATACTCGCCGGGCTGATCGTGCTCACCTATGTCGTGGCGCGCTCCCAGATTGCGGAGCCGCTTCGAAATCTGGCCGCCACCGCCGATCGCGTGACTCATCATGACCTGACCGCGCAGTTTCAGCCGGTTTCCAGTCAGGACGAGGTCGGGCGGCTATCGAAGGCCCTGGCAATCATGCTGGCCAATCTTCGGGAACGCAGTTCGGCGCTGGAACGCAAGACCAAGGAACTGGAGGCATTCACCTATTCCGTCGCCCACGACTTGAAAGGGCCGCTCCGCGAGATCGAAGGGTTTTCGTCCCTCCTAGAAAAGCGGTTTGCCCAGACTCAGGACGAGCAATTGCAGCACCACATCGACGTGATCCACGCGTCGGCCTTGCGCCTGACGCACATGATCGACGCCCTGCTGAAATATTCCAGACTGGAGCAGCAATCGCTCCCGATGTCGCGCTTCAACCTCCTCGAAATGCTCGGCACACTCGCCGCCGAGCGTCTCTCCGGTACGCAGGGCCCGAGGCCCAAAATCGAGATCGACCTCCCGCTCGCCGACCTCTACGGCGAACCGGTCAGCATCAGGCAGGCCCTCGCGAACCTCTTGGACAACGCCGTGAAGTTTTCGCAACCCGGCAGCCCCGCCGATATTTCCGTGACCGGAACGTTATCCGAGAGCGAGACAGTCCTGTGCATCCGAGACCGCGGCATCGGATTCGATCCGGCCTCGGCCGGGCGCATCTTCGGGCTGTTCGAACGACTGCACGACGCTCGAGAGTTCGAAGGCACCGGCGTCGGCCTGGCCATCGTCAAGCTCGTCATGGACAAGCACGGAGGGCGCGTCTGGGCTGAATCTTCTCCCGAGCGAGGCACGGCTTTCCACCTCGCCTTTCCAAACACGATCCGCTCATGCGCATCCTGATCATCGACGACGAGGAGTACGTCCGGCTCGTCCTGGAGCAGACACTCCGCGACCAGGGCTGCGACGTCCTCACGGCCGCAAGCGGGCAGTCCGGGATCGACTGTCTTTCGGCCTCACCCGTCGATTGCGTGATCACCGACCTCCGCATGCCTGGAATGGACGGGCGGGCGGTGTTGCGTTGGGTCAAGGAACACCTCCCGACCATCGATGTGATGGTGCTGACCGGACATGCCGATGTGAAGGACGCCGTGGACGCCATGAAAGACGGCGCCTGGGACTTTCTCGTCAAAGAGACGCCGTTTGACGCGGCGTCGGTGGCGGCCGCCCTCGTCAAACTTCGAACCATGAGGACACTCCGGCAAGAAAATCTGGCGGCTCGGCACGGCGGCTTCACCAGGGATACTATCATCGAAGGACCCAGCCTCCCTTGGCGACGATTGCGCACGCTCATCGCGCAGGTGGCCCCTTCCAATGCGCCGGTTCTGATCCAGGGAGAAACCGGATCGGGCAAGGAAGTGGTCGCTCGACTGCTCCACGCTCTGAGCCGCCGGCCGGCCGGGCCCTTCCTCGCCGTCAACTGCGGCAGCGTAAGTCGAGAATTGTTGGAAAGCGAACTTTTCGGCCATGACAAAGGAGCGTTCACCGGCGCCGGTGCATCCAAACCCGGTCTCATCGCGGCAGCCGACGGCGGCACGTTGTTCCTCGACGAAATCGGCGAGATGCCGGGCCCGATGCAGGTGGGATTGCTGCGCTTTCTCGACCGCGGAGAATACCGGCCGGTCGGAAGCACGCGCACGCTCCATGCCGATGTTCGTATCCTCGGCGCCACCAACCAGGATGTGCAAGACCTCGTGCTGCAAGGCCGATTCCGGGACGATCTACTCTATCGGATCAATACCGTAACTCTGCGTGTGCCGCCCCTGCGTGACCGACGGGACGATCTCCCCTGGTTGGCGGAGCATCTGCTCCAAACTCTGCGCGTTCCGGGCAGCCGGACGAGAAGCCTCTCGCCTGAGGCGTTGGAGCGGCTTGCGGCCCATCATTGGCCGGGCAATGTGCGCGAACTTCGCAACGTGCTGGAGCGAATCATGCTGATGAACCTCGGGACCGGCCCGATCACCGGAGAAGAGGTGCAGGCCATGCTCCCGCCGCCGGCCCCTCGATCAGCCGGAGAAGAGAGCACGGCGTTGTCGTTGGATGAGATCGAGCGCCGGCATATCCTGCGGGTGATCGAGGCCTACGGCGGAAACAAGACCCAGGCCGCCCGGTCGCTACAGATCGACTACAAAACGTTGCTGGCGAAACTCCGTAGGTATGGAATGGACTCGACGGAAGGCCAAGGTTGAGTCAGGTCGTATTGATTCAGAATGCCACGCGGAGCCTCAGGCTGGAAACCTTACGACGGGCAAGGTTGTACCGCCTTCAGCTCGTCGAGCATTGTCTGAATATCGTTCATGATGTCGGTGCGGCTGGGGTCGAACGAGAGGTACCCGATGAAGCTGTGGCCGCCAGAATAGGCGGGGGGGATGATATTCAGCACATTGCCTCCCCAATTGGTATTGGCCGGCAACGTGTTCGTCAGGGTCAACCGGATGGCATTGATGAGCAAATCGGTTGAGGATGACCGGTACTTGCCGTTTCCCTTCACCTGCGAGTCCGGTGTCGCCACGCCGGCAATCTTGAGGGCGCCGACCGGAGGATTGGGCGCAGGACCGCCGAAGGTCAGATCGTACGCCGCGTTGGTGTAGAGATTCCCCTGCGAATGCGGCACCACCAACACGCGCCTGCAAGAGGGAGGCAACAGCTCCTGACGATAACGGGAAGCATGTCGCTGAATCGTCGCCTGATCGATTTGATTCACGTCCGTCATCGGACCCTGAAGTTGCGTCAACAAGGGAGAGAACACCGTGACGCCTTCTAAGCCCTGCCAGAAGGTCGCCGGTGACAACCCGAACCGTTGCTGCCCCGCCTCGAGGAAATCCTTCACCTCCCCGTCCGTCGGGTTGTAGTTCAGTTGAAAGACATAGCAAAAGGCTTGGAGATCCTGCGGCAGGCTCGCGAGGCGTGCCAGAAATTCCTGCTCTAACTTCCCGGCATTCACCCGTGCTTCATCCAGCGTGGTCGTGACTCCGTTGACATAAAAGATGTCGATCCGCGGAGCTGCGGGACTCAGACAAGCCGGCTGGGGCGCCGTCTGGGCGGCGACCAGTTCGGGGATGCCGGCGAGCGCGCCGAACAGGCCGAACGTCGCGATGATGCGAAACCACCTCATCGTCAACTCCTCCACTCTGACTTCATGGAGTCACGCAGGTAGAAGGCCACTGATCCGCCGGCAGCAGAGCGATCGGGGTCGCGGTCACCTGCGCGTCGGCCTGCAGGTAGGCCTTCGAACGCGCATCGGTGTTCAGGATCTTGGCGCGCAGCTCGGAGAAAACCGTCGGGAAATCCGCCGGCCGGCGAGCCATCAGGCACTCGATGGCCCTGAATCGTTCATTCGCGTGCGTCACAGAACGAGCCTGATCGCCGGCGTCCAGCATGGCCGCCTGGACGGCCTTCGCATATTGCCGCAAGGCGTCCCGGGTCGAACCGGCCGACCCGCCACTGTAGGTTCCGTCAATGTAGGTTTCGATGTCGTCGCGGACGCCGTCGTTGTCGGCATCCACCCCGGCCACCGTGGGAGTCGTATCGCCGGGCGCGTCATCACTGCCGCAGGCCGAGAGACTGATGAGGAGAAGTCCCGCACAGAGCGCACGGAGGATCGGCTTCCCGCGTTCACTCATTGATCCCCTGGCGCCCAAGTCCTCACCCATGGTCAATCTCGCTATATTCCGATCGAGACGCCGAGTCTACGCTCCTCTATGGACAGAACACAAGCGGGCCGGCTGGCCATGACTTCCCCGACCCCAGTCCTGATCAGGAGTTGGAGCGCTGGCGGAACATTGTCGATTGGGGACCTCAGCGCGGCACAACTGCTTCACGGTCTATGGATGCTGTCCCCCTCGCCGGTGTCCATGGATGATCCCGCCGGTGTATCGCCAGGTCCTGTGACGCCGCTGCATAGGCAGAGGAGGCACAGACCCAGGAGCCTCCGTTCGAGACGAGCGAGCCATGACGGTAACCGGGACATGCACATACGGCGAGCCGACCGACTGTCTGGTTCATGAAGCTCATCTTTCGCCTCGTCGAGGATTCGTACTTGTCACGCCGGCACAGACGTCAGGTCGTGGTTCAGCCGGATGTCAGGATCGGTCCAGAGCGGCAGGTATGAGGTCGGCGGCGGATTGAACGCGGAGAGCCGCAAGTCGCCGCGGCAAGCGGAAGCTCCTCCGGTCTCCACCACACTCTGTTACCGAGACGGACCGCTATAGGCAGGTGCCGAAATCATTCTGTCGCCAGGCTTCATAGAGGACCACGGCGACGGTGTTCGAAAGGTTCAGGCTCCGGCTATCGGAAACCATGGGAACGCGGATCCGTTGCTGCTCCGACACGCTACCCAGAATCTCAGGCGGCAAGCCTCTCGTCTCGGGACCGAAGACGAACGCATCACCGGCGACATAGCGGTTCAGATCATAGCGCCGGGTCCCCTTGGTGGAGACGGCGAAGCAGCGACCCTCCTTAACACAGGCCGCACAATCGGCCCAAGTTTCGTGGACCGTCATGGTGGCGAACTCGTGATAGTCGAGCCCGGCCCGGCGCAAAAGCCGATCCTCCAAGGTAAAGCCCAACGGCTTGACCAAATGCAGCCTGGCTCCGGTATTCGCGCAGAGGCGGATGATGTTGCCGGTGTTCGAAGGAATTTCCGGTTGATAGAGAATGATGTCGAACATTGTAGAGTCACCTGCAGACCTGCCGGCATGCCAGTCTACGTCAAGGACCGACGCGATCCCAAGAGGAGCCGGTTCACGAGGTGGCAGGATCGGAGTTGGATGCAGTGAGGGAGTGCGAGGCTCGGTCGTCAGGCTTGGCCGCACGAGGCAACCCTCTTTCTTTGGCTCCTCCCTAGCCCGCATTATTCATGACGGTTCGTCACGAAATGGCGGAGTCGCGTGGCGAGACGTGCGCGTGGAGGCGCGAGGCCCCGAAGCATACTTGAAACAGTATGTTGAGGGGTCGAGTGGCGAGCCCGCCCGCCTGCACACCGCGGAAACCCGTGTGCAGGCTTGTCGCAGCAGCGAATGCGCAATTGTAGTAGAAACGATCATGAATAATGTGGGCTAAGGCGCCGTCATCTCGTCCTGGACCACGTGGCCCTTCATGGATTTCTCGACGATGTTGCGTTGAATCTCCACGGCAATGACGAACGCGAGTTGGTCTGCCGAGAGCGCACCCATGGGCAGGCCCTTCGTCTCCGCATAGAATGGATCGTCCGGCGCGGCTGTTCGATGGAGATTCACCAATATCTTGGCCGGTTGGATCGGCAGCTCTCGCTCCCCCACCAATACCGATTGATCATCCGGAAGAACTCGTGTCCTCGTGGCCCAATCCCGCTGGTCGATCTTCACGAACGACACGTTCCAGATCTTTCCGTTCAACAGGCTTCTGACCGCCTTCGGCGTGTGCTTCTCAAAATAGGGATCTCGGACGATGGCCTGTAGCGCCTCACGAACCCGGATATCATATAGCTTGATCGTCGAATCCGACTGCGTCGGCGGAACCAGCGTGGTGGTGCCGACCTCATAGAACGGCTGTCCCTCCAGACTCTTCTGATCATCCACGGTGGTGAGATAACTGCCGAATAACTTCTGCACGAGATGCGCCCGCTCCTCTCCCGACAACTCTCCGATCTCCCTGTTCGTACGGATCGGGGCATGTTGGAGATCACGTTCGAGCGTGACGGTTGTGGATTTCGGCGCCGTATCCGCCTTACTCACCACCCATTGGAACTCGCGGGCCAGCACCGGAGCCAGTTGCTCAGGCCGGCCCAAATAGCCCTTATCTTTCAGCGAGGCGACGCTGATCAACAGATTGACCCGTCCCGGCTCCTTCGTTCGGGCGACCAGAAAGGGAAACTCCTTTCCCTCCCGATTGACCACTTTCGGTTCCACGATGACCTGTTCGAGCAGATTCCGCGTCACACTTTCATCGAATCGTGGAAAGTCGGGCCGGTGCTGCATCATGTAGGTCAAGGTATCGATCACCGTCTGGACGGCCGCATCGAGCTGGCCCGGCTCAAGTCCCGCCTTGTCTGCCGCGGTTGAATCATTTCTCAGGAATACCTGAAAGGCCGCGCCGGGGATCGCATGGCCCGCCCCGGTTGTCTCGCGCGATGCTTCTCCCGCATGGCTCCCATGTCCTTGATGGCTGGCATCCGCCTGCGACGTAAGAACACCCGCCACCCCTATGACGACGATGGAAAAGACTGCCCGTGGTATCCAAGAGCCCGCCTGAGGTGTCGGAGGCTCGCCCCTCGCCGATCCTGAAAGCCTTCTCTCGGGCTTCATGTTCCCCTCCATCGACGAATCGCCTCATTGCGTAAAAAGCCCATTGCCCCTGAGCAGCGGCATCGCTGAGTATCAAGTCACAAACCGCGCAGGGGTCATCTCCCCTTCGCTGCGCAGGTCGTCATAGTCATGACATGGTGGGCGTGAATGACCACAGAAGTTGCGAGACATCAGCGCTTGGGCAACTCTCGTAACATCCGTTCGGCCTCCGGCTTGTATTTTCGCTCCCAGGTGTAACGATAATGGGGATGTTCGGCCTGGATCACCGCCGTCAACTGCGTTCGAGCCTCCTCGGACCGACCCTGTTTCTTGTAGAGTTTCGCCAGCATGATGCGCGCATTCGCGAAGTTCCCGTCAATGGCGATCGACCGTTCCAGATACTCTTGGGCTTTCTTCTCGCTTCCGCCGAGGAGCCAGGGGAGCTCCATCAGGAGACCACCCATCATCTGCATGGCTTGAGAGTGGTTGGGATCCAATTCGATCGCACGCAAGGCACAGTGTTTGATGTCTTTCACCGTCAGGGCGGCATGTGTCACTCCCTGAAGGCGCGCCGCGCTTCCAATATTCAGCGCATGGAAAAAATGCGCATCGGCATTCCGATCATCGATCTCGAAGGCCCGCTTGGCCGCTCTCGCGCCCGCATCGTAGGCCGCCAGCCGTTTCGCATCGTCAGTCAGCAGATCGTCGGCCATATCGAAATAGGTTTCCGCCAGCCGGACGAGCAGCTCCGGTGACGGATTGCCCTCGTGCACCCTGTCGAGGAGCACCCGCAGCTCTCCCTCCAGCGATTGCGGATATCCCGGCGGCATCTCGTTGCGTTGCGCAAAGGCCTGCTCTGAGGCCATGATGGTGCAGAACACGAAGAGGCTTGCCCCGACTACTGTAGCGATGGCGATTTCACGCACCCTACGCCTCCAATGATCCCGCCCATACCGACCGGGACACCTTCGCTTGTCATACGCCAGTCCACCCGACCGTTGATGCTCGAACAAACATCAGCGCATGGCCGGAGCAGATGATCGGTGTCGATGATAGATCCGGAGACTTTGCATTGTCTCTATTTCCCCCAGGCTCTGGCAAGATTCCGCCTTCTGCCTCACACGATTCCAACCTGCGAGCCTCCTCGTTCACGTACTTCACCCGCATTTTCGTGCACGCGTCTACTGATTAGGCCCATTGAAACAGAGGAGCCATGGGGCAACGCCACGCGACACCGCCATGTCATCACGACCGTCATGAATGGGGTTCCCTTCGCCCATTCAATCAAGCAAGACGGCTCCTCCTTCGTGAATCTCGCATCGATCGGCCTCAAGATCGCGCGTGCCACCATGACGCGTCTCGTCCTCGCACCGAGCCTCACGAATCTTCGATGGAACAGTGATCGGAATTGCGGCGCGCCAGCGATGACGTGGACCGAGAGTTCCACGAGATCTCCGATCACCACGACGAGCCCTGTTTCGTCGGTCGCCTCTGGCGGGTCTTCCCGCCGGAATCATCGACCGAGGGAACGAGCCCGGCAGACGAACACGGATGGCGGCTGTCGGACGACCGGTGGATGGCACCGATCTCCGACATCGGATGGAGGAGCCGGGCTGGTGGATCGGATGTCGCCTCTGTCTGGATCGTCCGACTCCCCTACCGGATCTTAGTGGTCAACGGGTCCAATGTGTGCAAATAGTCGCCAGGCCAGGGTAGAGACCCCGGCGACCAAGGCGGCCCGGAGGAACCGCGCCGGCGTCGTCGCATCAATCGTTCCGTGTTGATCCGGGAGCTATCGGTGCCCTTGGACTGCAACAGATGCGCCAATACCAGATTCGGATGTCGGTCCTCGATCAGCTCATACCACCACATACCGGTGCCGGTCGTCTCCACCGCGCTCTGGGCATCGGAAGAGAGATCGGGCGTTACGCCTGAAGCGCGCCCCTCGTGTGGGAGGGTTCACCTTAGTCAAGCGCCCGATCTCATCCCGTCGACCCGCGTGAGCGGCGACTGCGCGTTGGGGAGGTCAATGCCGATACAGTCGTTTACGGCCGCGCCTCCTGCTGAAGGTGATGCCCTCCGATTCGCTGGGAATGAGCGCCGGTGCAGCCTTGGCTCCATGGTCCATCAAGACCGTATCCTCACGCGGCCCCGATAGTGAGGCCGTTTTCATAGGTGACTCTCCCCCTACGACTTGGATAATCTCGGCGATGGGTCAGACACGGTGCGCAAGGCTGGGCAACCCCTTTTCCTTCCCCTTGATTAGAGAGGTTTCTGAATGATCAGAAGCCTAGGGCTGCTTGCTCCCTTCGCCTCCCTGTTATTGATGTTCGCCATCCTTCTGAAGCGAGGAATCGAATGGCGGGAGGCATTCCTCGCCGCCGCCGTCCTCGGCGGAGTCTGCGTGACGGCGATCACAGAGATTCTGTCTCTGTTTCGTGTGCTGAGTTACCCGGGGATTCTCGTTTCTTGGTCGCTCGTCACGCTCGTCTTGACGGTGTTCTACTCGAAGATCGAGAGACACGCGACACCTCGCCATCGAGAGCCGCTCCGATTCAGCGGCACATGGCTTGCCGCCTTGCTGGGGGTGGGTTGGGTGATCAGCGTGTTGGGCTTCCTCGCGAGCATAGCGCCCCCGAACAATTACGATTCGATGACCTACCACATGAGCCGGGTCATGCATTGGATTCAGGACGGCGGAGTGGCCCACTTTCCCACCTCCATAAGGCGGCAGGTCTACAGCAATCCCTGGTCGGAGTTTGCCGTCACCCATCTGCAACTGTTGACCGGTGGCGATCGACTGGCCAACCTGGTCCAGTGGTTCAGCATGATCGGTTGTGTCGTCGGCGCGTCGCTCATCACAAAACACCTGGGCGGAGGGACTGCCAGTCAAATCTTCGCTGCGCTCCTCGTCGCGACTCTCCCAATGGGCATTCTCCAAGCGTCGAGCACCCAGAACGACTGGGTGGCGGCTCTATGGTGTATCGCCTTTATCCAGGCGGTGTTGATGTTCCGAGACGCCACGATTGATCATCGGAAGGCTCCGGGTCTTTCCCTGATCGCGGGTTCAAGTGTGGGCCTGGCCCTGCTCTCAAAAGCGACTTCCTACCTCTACGCACCGCCGTTTCTCGTCTGGATGGCATGGAGGTGTTGGCGTCGATTCGGAATCTCCGAAGGGACACGACTATTGATGCTCGCCGCCGGTTGCGTGGTGTTGTTGAACGTCGGCCATTGGTGGCGCAATTACGAAGTCTTTCACTCGCCCGTGTCGCCGCCCACCACCCGAACAGCCGTGGCCAATGGCGTTCACAGTCCGCCGTTCGTTCTTTCGAATGTGGTGAGAAACCTTGCGCTGCACCTCGCGACGCCATCCGTGCGAGCCAACGAGATGGTCGTGAACGCGGTCGGCACCATTCATCGCGGGCTCGGAGTGGACCCGGATGACCAACGCGTCACATTTCCGGGAAGCCGATTCGCCCTCTCGACGCATCAATGGCACGAAGATTACGCAGGCAATCTGCCGCATGTGCTCTTGCTGCTGTTCAGCCTCGGCATCTTTGTTGCCGCGGCCAGGTATCGACGGTCAGGCGTGTTGGTCGTCTATTTGCTCTGCACGGTTGGAGCCTTTCTCCTGTTGTGTTTCTACCTGAAGTGGCAACCATGGAATAGCCGCTACCATCTGCCGCTCTTTGTCATGTGCGCGCCCTTCATGGCGGTGTGCCTGGAACACCCATCGATCGCACAATGGCGACCAGTGTTCGCGGGACTCCTTCTCGTAGCGGCGCAGATATGGCTGTTCCACAATGAGACGCGGCCGCTCATCGGCTTGGACATTCGGAATGTGTTCGAAACGTCGAGGCTGGAGCGATATTTCGTGAATATGCCTCACTTGCAATCTCAGTATGTGCAGGCAGCCAAAATCGTGACGGACCTCGGCTGTCGCGAGGTCGGTCTCTGGACCGCGGTGGATAGCTATGAATACCCGCTTTGGTGGCTGTTGAACCCGAATGGCGGCAGAATCATCCGTATTGAGCACATTAGTGTCACCAACGAAACCAATCGTCTTTACGCACTGGAGCGGTTTGGCACGTTTGTTCCCTGCGCAATCGTTAGTATCGACAAGGGTAAGCTGGAAACCCAGATCCAAACGGGTGCAGTGGTCCATCCACGCATCTGGATGGAGAAGGACCTTGCCGTCTATGCCGTCCGTCCGACATCTGCGCCATCAGGATCCGTCCTGAACCAGTAGCACGACAGTCGTAACAAAGTGCCCACCCCTCTCGAAGGCTCAGGTCACCCATCCTCCCCTCGCGTCAGATCGGCCCGTTGCCGAGGTTGATGCCGTATGCTACCCTCCCCTCGGCCGGATTGATTCCTGCGATCCAAGATTCGACTGAGGGAAGCCATGCACTCCTGCTTTGTGAGGAATTGTGCGTTTGCGCTCGTCGTCGGATGGTTCGTTACTACGGGCTCCGGAGTGGGGCTGTCTGCCGACCCGGCGGGATATGGTCAACCGGGAGGCGAGTTCGACATCCGAATCCCCCGAGTTCCCCCCGATCAGCTCGCCCAGGCCAAGGCCGTGAAACCGCCGTTCCCAATCACGCCCGAGTTGTTGGAAGAAGGGAAGGCCATCTTTCTTGGGCGCGGCACGTGCTTTCAATGCCATGGGGCCGAAGGCAAGGGAAACGGAGGGGCCGCGCAGATCCTTCCGATTCAGCCTCGTAATTTCACCAACCCTCTGTTCAAGAAACTCCGCACACCAGGTGAAATGATGTGGGTGCTGAAGAACGGCAGCCTCGGCCAGTCAGGAAGAGTACCTGGGACCGGTATGCTACCCATCGTCGGACAATTCTTGAGCGAGGAAGATGGATGGAAGGTGCTTTTCTACGAACGGAGCCTCGGCGGGTCGGAGTAAAACACCGAGCGTTTTTGAGAACCGCCTTTGCGCTCCGCGCATCGCTTCGGTGGTGGTTTCGCACACGACACCTTTCCTGATCTCATCCGGTTCCCACAGGACCTTCCGACCTTCCGGACATTGCCACCGCAAGCTTCCTGTTCCCTTCCTTCGACGAAGAACCTCATGGCCAAAGAAAAGTCTGACTGATCGATATTCTCATAAAATTTGCTAGTTGCTTTTTCTCCTGGAACGGCACTCGTACCGGTCCCACTGCGGTCGTCGAGCGACTCAAGCCTCCATGCCAGCTTGCTCGTCCGGTTTCGCTTGCGAGGTAGTTGCTGCGGGTCCCACTGCGCACACCACGACCCATCGCATGAGGCACAGAGCAACGAGTCCCCCGGCACCTTCCGAGTGTGCGGCCTCTGTGAGCACGAAAGCCGCACCAATTGCCTCGCCTCCCCCATCCGCGCGTTTCGGGAGCACGAGATCAGGACGAGCGCCTTTCCTCGGAATAATGCTCCTTCCAACCATGCTCGCTTGTCTCTCTTCTCAAATTCCAGATCGTACCGCTGAGCTTTTCAGGCGAGCGGCCTGGGTGGGCGCCTCACTGCGCGCGTCCCACGAGGGCCTTCTGAGGCCGCGCGTTGCGCGAGCAAGAGCGGCTACCCAGGCCGCTCGTCACATACAACGATCCTCTGGAATTTCTCCCCACCGTCTCTGGCATTTCTCCATGACTTCCTGCACCCCACCCCGCTTCTCTCTCTGTACCCGAATCTTCATCTCATCGAAATGCCCGTGTTTGCATCACACGCGACACCGTACCGGGCTCCGGCGAATGAACCGCTCCATGGCATGATCCATGCTCGTGCGATCTACTTGGATTTGCGCGGAGGACAGCCATGGCCCCTCAAGCCTCGATGCTCTTGGTCGAAGACAGTCCCGGAGAAGACGAACTGTTCCGCTTGGCGATCGAACAGGCCGGCCTCGGCGTCTCGCTTCGAACCGAAACAGATCCGGACGAGGCCTTCCGATGGCTGGAGCAAACGCTGGACGCGCATCCGCCGCCAGCTCTGATCCTTCTCGACCTGAACCTCTGCGGACGGCATGGCAGTGGCTTCCTGTGTCGGCTGCGCACCGATGCCCGCTTCAGACATCTGCCGGTCGTCATCTTCACCAACTCCGATGCGGTTTCGGACATTTCCATTTGCTACGGAAGCGGAGCGAATGGCTACGTCGTAAAACCCGGCCGCTATGCCGACTTGGTTCAGTGCGTCGAGGCGCTCTGCCGTTACTGGTTGACATGGAATCGCATTCCCGCACCCCTTAAGGCACGATGCTGACCCGAGGCGCGCTCAGAAACCCTTACGCCGTCTTTGCACTCTGCATGATCGCAATCGTGCTCGGCGCCGTGTCCTACCAGAAGATGCGCGTGGACATCTTTCCGGAGATCAAACTTCCGACCATCCTGGTGACGACATTCTATCGGGGTCTCAGCCCGGCTGAGATGGAGGGCGCGATCACGCTCAGGATGGAACAACGGTTTATCGAGGCCAGCTACATCGAACACATCGAATCGCAGTCGCTGGCTGGCATCAGTTACATCAAAGTATTTTTTCAGCCGGAGTACGGGATCGACGCGGCACAATCGGAGATTACCAGCCTCGCCTATAGCATCATTCGTCTGCTACCGCCTGGCGTCTATCCACCATCCGTTTACAAGTTCGGTGTGGCCAGTATGCCGATCGGACTCCTCTCGATCAGCAGCGACCAGTTAGGTGCCAAGGAAATTCGAGATTTGGCTTATTTCAGCGTGCGCAACCAGATCGCCAGCATCCCCGGCATTTCGTTCGGCCCTCCGCTCGGCGGCAAGGTACGGCAGATCACGGTGTTCTTGGATCAACAACGGCTGCTGGCCCGTAGCGTCTCGCCCTCTGAAGTCGTCAAGGCCATCAATTCCCAGAGCGCGATCATCCCCGCGGGAGACATCAAGATCGGCGACCTCGATTACTACGTCTATTCCAACAGCCTGATCGACCTCGTGGAGAAGCTCAACGGCATCCCGATCAAGGTCGTGAACGGCACGCCGGTGTTCGTGCGCGACATCGGATGGGCCTCCGACTCGACTGCGATTCAAACCTCTGTGGTCCGCGTGAACGGGCGGGAATCCACATACCTGCCGATTACCAGGCAGGAAGGCGCCAACACGTTGGAAGTGGCGGATGGCATCAAGGAGCGGCTCAAACACCTCACAGAAATTCCTGCCGGGACCGCCGTCAAATTCATTTACGATCAATCGCTCTACATTCGCCAGGCTATCGCCAATCTCCAGAAAGAGGGTCTCTTGGGGGCCTTCCTGGCCGGTTTGATGATCTACCTGTTTCTCCGGAGCGTGAAGGCCGCTCTCGTCGTCGGCCTGGCGATCCCTCTCTCGCTGACGACCGCGCTGGTCGCACTGTACCTGACCGGACATACGGTCAACATCATGACGCTGGGCGGCTTGGCCCTCGTCATCGGCACCTTGCTCGACAACAACATCGTCGTCCAGGAGAACATGCACCGGCATCTCGAATTGGGGAAGGATGGGCGCAGCGCCGCGGAGGATAGCGCGGTTGAGCTGACGTTGCCGATCTTTGTGGCGACGATCTGCATTCTCATCGTCTACCTCCCAATCGTCTTCTTCACCGGGATCGTGAAATATCTCTTCGTGCCGTTGGCGCTCACCGTCGCCTTCGCCATGTTGGCGGATTACGCCGTATCTATGTCCGTCACCCCCGTCGTTCTGGCTCGACTCTATCGAGCCGGACATCGGGACCATGGCGAGGACCCCTCGACCCAATCCGACTGGTTTCGCCACGTGCTCGCGCTGTATGAACCGGCATTGCGACAGTGCCTCCGATTCAAGGCTTTCGTCATCCTCGGGGCGATGGTGACGCTGCTCGCCGTCGGTCTTTTCGTCGTCCCAAGATTGCACAGTGAATTCTTCCCGAAGGTCGACGCCGGCAACTTCACCATGTTGGTTACCGCACCGGAGGGATCGCGCATTGAAAAAACGACAGCCATCGTGGCGCAGATCGAGGGTCTCATCCAGGAGGTCATCCCCAAACAGGAGATCGAACAGGTGATCTCAAATACAGGCCTCTATTACGGCGACGCGGCCCGCTTTGCCCCCAACACCGGGAACCATACGGCCTTTGTCCTGGTCGATCTCGTGCCTGGCCACGCAGTCCCCACCGATCGATATCTCTCGCAGCTCCGCACCCGTCTCCGTCAGGAACTGCCTGGCGTGGATGTCGCGTTCCAAACCGGAGGCATCATCAGCGATGTGTTGAACTTCGGCCTGCGCGCCCCGATCGATATCCAGGTCCGAGGTCCCAAGCTCGATCTGATCCGTCCGGTGGCCGAGGAGATCCGCCAGAAAGTGGCGCAGGTCCCCAACACGGAGGACGTGCGTATCAAACAGGGTAAGGCCTATCCCGAGCTGCACATCGACGTCGATCGCACCAAAGCCGCCTATTACGGCATCACACAGGACCGCGTGATCGTGGACGTGATCACCGGAATCAGCTCGAACATCGCGCTCAGCCCCAACTACTGGCTCGATCCGAAAACCGCCAACGGCTATTATCTGCTGGCTCAGTATCCGGAACAGGAACTGAGAGATACGCAAGACCTGCTCAACATCCCGATCATCGGGGCGCGAACGCCGCTGCTCCCTACGGCCAATTTGGCGACCGGCGCCGGGTCGGGTACCACCTCGCTGGCGCTCCAGAACACTCCCTTCGCAGGACGTCAATTGGAATTCGCGAACGGCTTCTATGCTCAAGGGGACGAGCGGCGCGGCCCTCCGGTGCTGCTACGCGATGTCGCAGACCTGCGGATCAAGTCCGGGCCGGATTCGGTCGATCACTACGATCTCTCCCGTCTGATCAATGTGCTGGTCACACCGGTCGGGAACGACCTTGGACGGGTCGCCCAAGAGATCGAACGGGTGCTGGCCGGAATCACGCTCCCCAAGGACGTCACCGTTGTGCTGCGCGGTGAAGTGGCCAACATGCGTGCGGCGTTCAACAATTTTGCCTTGGCGTTGCCGCTGGCGGTGCTGCTGATTTTCTTGGTGATGGTCGGTCTGTTTCGATCCTTTATCGATCCGCTGATCATCCTGGTGGCGGTCCCGTTGGGATGGATCGGCACCGTGCTCATGCTTGTGCTGACTAATACCTCAGCCAATGTTGAATCCATGATCGGGACCTTGATGATGATGGGCATCGTCGTCTCGAACAGCATTCTCTTGGTCGACTTTGCCAACCGGATGGCCCGCACCGGCCTTTCTCCTCGCGACGCCGTGCTGGCTGCGGGACGGCAGCGGATTCGTCCGATCGTGATGACCGCCCTCGCCACCATTTTGGGCTTGCTGCCGTTGGCACTTGGTTACGGCGAGGGGAATGAAACGATGGTCCCCTTGGCCCGTGCCGTCGTCGGGGGCCTGATGGTTTCGACGGTCATGACTCTGTTCGTGGTTCCGGTGATGCACAGCCTGGTGCTGGCCCGAGAGCAACGCCGGCACGAAGCCGAGACGGCCTCCGCTTCCCACTAAGGACTGAATATGCCCGACACGCACCCCTCATTCTTTCAACGCGCATCGGTCCGATGGACCGGCCTATTCCTCGCGGCGCTGATTCTGGCCGCCGTCGGTGTCCACTGGCTTGCCCATGATAATCGCGGTGCCGCACCGCTGGTCGGAACGGGCCTGTCGGCGCCTGAGGAATTGATCGAAGTCCAAGTCGCGAAGCCGATTCGCCGGACCATCGCCTATACGGTTACGCTGCCCGCCAACATCGCACCTTGGTATCAAACCACGCTCTACGCCAAGGTCTCCGGATACTTGAAGTGGATCGGCCCGGACAAGGGCGATCGTGTGAAGAAGGACGAGGTGGTCGCCGTCATCGACGCGCCGGAAGTCGAGGAGCAGTACCAACAGGCGGTCGCCGACTACAAGATCAAGAAGCTCACCTATGAGCGGCTCTCCAACGTCTGGAAGACCACGCCCGACGTGATCGCCAGGCAGGATGTGGACGTGGCACAGGCCGCCTACGAGGGCGCCCAGAACCAGATGCAGCAGCGCGCCGTCTTGCGAGACTACACCAAGGTGCGGGCGCCGTACGACGGCGTCGTGACGGCTCGCTTCGCGGATCCTGGAGCGCTGATCCAAGTCGCCACGTCGTCCGCGACATCCGCCATTCCTCTCTTTACCATCATGGATCTGAGCACGGTCCGGGTCTATGCCAATGTCCCGCAGGACGACACACCCTTTGTGACGCCCGGCACGACCAAGACCGTCGTGAACGTCAAGGAACTGGCAGGGCGGACGTTCACAGGCACCGTCACCCGAACGACCCTGGCACTCGATCCGACCACGCGCAGCATGCTGGTCGAAATCGATCTGCCGAATCCGGACCATGCCTTGCGGCCCGGCACGTTTGCCGAAGCGACCCTGGCGCTCCGCGAGATCCCCGACACCTTGGTCGTGCCGCCGAATGCCCTCTCCACAACCAATAAGACCAAATTGGTCTATGTCGTGGATCAAGGCAGAGCCAAAACCAAAGTCGTCCAGACCGGTATCACCGATGGGAAATGGCTGGAGATCGTGAGCGGATTGACGGAAGAGGAGGAGGTTGTGGTCGTAGGCAAATCCAAACTCATGGACGGCACGCCCGTCAAGGCCTCTCCATACAACCTGCCGGACGGGCAAGCCTCTTCACAACGATTCGAACGGCGTACCGCCGGTAGCCCGGCACCCGAGACGGCCAATGGCGACAACGGCAACGGAACCAACGGCGCCAAGGGTAACGGCGCCTATTCAAAATGAATACAAGGAGCCATCGATGAGCCCTGACTCGACCTCAGCTCCGCGACAGCTTTGGCTCACAGTCTGCGCCCTCCTTCTAACCGCCGGACCGGCGTTCGGACAGGAGGTCCTGCTGAAAGGCAAATTCCTCGCCCTCCGGCAGGCTGTGGAACTGGGGCTCAAACAGCACCCGGCCGTCCTAGAGGCGCAGGCGCAGGTCAACGCGGCGGACGCGCGCATTAAACAGACACAATCGCTCTACTACCCGCAAGTGTATGCGGACGCGAACACGGTCGCCGGAGCCGGGCGGAACAACCCGCGATTCATGATCAGCGGTGGATTGTTGCAAGAGAACCAGTCCACGTTTGCCGGCGGCCTGCTCGCCAACCAACGGATCTACGACTTCGGCTTCACCCAAAACATGGTCGAATCCTCAAAGCTCGCGGCAGAGGCACAAGGGCAAGACCTCCGGGCGCGGCGCTCGCTCATCACCCTGACGGTGCAACGGGCCTACTTCAACAGTCTCAAGCGCCAACGCCTCGTCCAGGTCGCGGAGGAAACCGTCCGGGAACGTGGGACGATCACCGGTCAAATCGCCGCGCTCCATCGCCAGCAGCTCAAATCCAAACTGGACCTCAACTTGGCGCAGGTCGAATTGACGAACGCCGAATCTCAGCTCGTCCGAGCCCGCAATGATTTGAAAGCCAGTTTCGTCGAATTGAACCGTGCGATGGGGATCCAGGGCTTGGATGACTATGTGCTGGAGGATCTCCCCGTCGCCATTCACGAGCTGCCTCCGCTTCCCTCTTTGTTAGAGGGCAGCCAGGCCCACCCGGAATTGCGTCGTGCCAAAGAGTTCACGGCCTCGGCCGAGGCCAAACTCGTCGCGACGAAACGGCAATACCTGCCGACGATCTCCGCATTTGCCAGCGGCGGCGCGTTTGAGCCTTTTGATACGAGGCAAGGCCAGCAGACCGGCGGCTGGTGGACCGCCGGCGCCCTGGTGTCCATGCCGCTCTTCACGGGGTTTTTGATCGAGAACCAGGTGAGGGAGGCCGGCGCCCAGCAGGCCGCAGCGCAGGCGGCCAGCGCCAACATCGAGCAGGCATTGAGCCAGCAAGTCACGACCTCCTACCTCGAAACGTTGACCATCGCCCAACAGATTCGCCTTGCGGAGGAGCAGGTTCGGACGGCGAAGGAAGCCCTGCAACTCTCGCAGCAGCGGTACAAGCTTGGGTTGGGCACCGTGGTGGAAGTGACGCAGGCTCAAGTCGCGGTGGCAACCGCTAAGACAAGACTCGCGGAGTCTCAGTACGATTATGTAATTTCTCAGGCGACCCTGGCGTATGCGGCGGGACTCATTACGGCCGACCGGCCGGATGAAGTGCTGCGGTAGGGAATGCTGCCGCCCGTACCAAGGTCGGGGGCTCCTGAACCCGATCGAGGTCGATGACCAGCTCATCCTTTTCCAGACCGATCAGAATATCGAACCAACTGGGACGCTGCTCGACCACAGCGGCTCCATCGTCGAAGTAGAGGTGGAAGCCCTTCGGTCCCGTCGGTCGCATGGGATACCGCTTGTCGTAAATCATGCCGTAGGCGGGGATGCCGTACATAATCTGCCTGTTCGCGAGGACAAAATGCAGCAACGACCCCTGTAGGTACAGACCCCCAGAAGTGATTTCCCGCTTGATCGATGTCTCCGGCCGGCTGAGATAGAACATGACCCGTTCATTCCATTTCGCCTGGCTGAGAGCCTCAGCCAGCTTCGGCACCAGCAGCCTCAGCTCCTCGTCGCGAAACGCCGGCTCTCGTGGCGCCATCCCGAGCAATTTTTTCTGGATCACGATGCGGCGCTCCTGCACCTGGAAGCCGGTCAGGATGCGCTTGAGCAGATCCTCGCTGAGGGAGGCCGGATGGCTGTGAGCGGACGGAGGCCATTCGGGGAGCACATAGGGGTCCGGCTCCAGCCGAACGAAATTGACCGGGTCTTCATAAATCACGCGGGCCGGCACCTGGGGAATTGCGCAGCCAAAGGCCAGAAACATCGCTGCGATGTGAACACCGAGTACTATGGAGGAGACCAATCTCGAACGCGGCCATTCAGAGCATGCAGGATCCCGATTCAACCCTTGCCTCCTGTCCTCCTCTCTTCGCCCAGCACTCATCGCTCGGTACTCTGTCGGTCACTCGCTAATAGTCACCGTCATCTCCACTCGCTCGAGCGGATTGTCGCGGCCATCCCGTTTGGCGCTCACCACCCGGTCCGCCACTTCCATGCCGCTCACCACCTCTCCGAACACCGTGTAGTTCCAGTCCAGAAAATGGGAATCGGCGACGCAGATGAAGAACTGCGACCCTGCGCTGTCCGGGTCATTGGCCCTCGCCATGGACAGCGCCCCGCGCTTATGAGGATTGCTGTTGAACTCCGCCTTGACTTTGTGACCCGGCCCTCCCATGCCATGCGACGCACGGTCGGGACTCTTGCTGTTCGGATCGCCACCCTGGATCATGAACCCGGGGATCACGCGATGAAAGGTCGTCCCGTCGTAAAACTTCTCGCGGGCGAGCTTCACGAAATTCTCCACGTGATTGGGTGCTACGTCCGGAAAAAAGCGCAGCACCATCTCGCCCGCCGGCTCGCCTTTCATCGTCACGCGAACGGTGGCCCGGGTTTTTTCGGTCACGCCAGTCATGCTGATGTCTCCTGCGTTGAGGTTATTGAAACGTGAACGGCACTTCCTGTTCAACCCGCAACCCCTCGCTCACGCCGACCCACGTGGCGCCCTCGTCGCTGCTGCGGAAAACCCCGGCGTTGGTGCCCGCGTAGAGCGTGCCGTTCCGAGACAGCACGAGCGATTGGATGGATTGCTCGGTCAGCCCCTTGTTCAAGGGTACCCACTTCTGCCCCTTGTTGTCGGTTTTGTAGATGCCTCGCCCCGTCGCCACGATCAAGGTCTTGCCGGCGACCACAATGCCGCGGATACTATCGTTAGGCAGCGCCCGGCTGATCGGGCGCCAATTCTCCCCCCGATCCGCGCTGTGGAAGACCCCTCCGTCGAATGTCCCGATGTAGAGTTCCTGATCTTTGTCCACGGTGATGACACGGATGAAGTTTTCCACCAACCCTTCATGATCCTTCAAACCCTGCCTCATGCGCGACCAGCCCGGGGTCGATTTGCGAAACCGCATCACTCCCTTCCCCGACGTGCCGGCATAGAGGGTCCCGTCCTTGGTCTGAGCCAGCGCATGCACCAACGTGTCATCGAGACCGGTCGTCACCACCGACCACTTGGGCGAGGCTTCGGAGGTCTGATAGACTCCGTCTCCGGTTCCGGCGAACAACTGGCCGTGGTTGACCACCAAAGCCTTCACCTCCAATCGCTTGAGTCCCTCGTTGATCGGTTCCCATCCGGCCTGCGCCGTTTTCTTTCGGAACACCCCGCCGCGAAACGTGCCGGCATAGACGGTTCCATCCTGAGCGGTCGCCAACGACAGAACAAAGGGATCGCTGAGTCCTTCGTTGACCGCCACCCACTGGTCACCGCGGTTGTCGCTACGGTAAATACCGGCGCCAAATGTCCCGGCATAGATGAGGTGATCGTTCACGGCGGTCAAGGCTTGAATGCTCGCAGCCGGATTCGGGATGACGAATCCTCCCTCCTTGCCGTAGGCGGGCCGGTCGCCGAGTTGCCGGCAGGCCCATTCGACCATACCGAAGCGCGAATCGATCACCGCAAACAACGCGACGCCCGCGGCCAAGCCTACGACCGCAGGCAGTCTCTGCCCGATGACCTGCATGCACCGGCTGCCATCGGGTGATGTCGGCAATATCATACGACCTCCTGCGCCTAGCGCATACGATGACCGGCAGTTTCGATGGGCAACTCTCCGTCTATCGTAAACGCTTGGTTCGCCGAGGGAGTCGGTGCGTATCGACGGAACCACCAGGCGCCCCAGATGCCGATCTCATATAACACCATCAGCGGAACGGCCATCAACAGCATGGTGAACATGGTCGCGTCGGGGGTGACGATTGCCGAGACGATCAAGGACCCGAGGATGGCATGCCGCCGGAAGCGCGCGAACACCTGCCAGCCCAGCACTCCGGCTCGGGCCAGGAGCGTCATCGCCAGCGGTAGCTCAAAGGCACACCCCATCACGAAGAGAAACTTGGTGTTGAAATCGATATAGGTACCGACCGCCAACTGGGGCGTCAGAGAGCGCTCCATGCCGAACTCGACGAAAAACTCAATGACGAGCGGGAGAATCACCAGGTTGCAAAACACCAATCCCAGCACGAAGAGACCCGCCGCCAGGCAAAACAGCGGAATCGCCCACCGCCGCTCCTTCTGCAGGAGAGCCGGCTCCACGAATTTCCAAAATTGATAGAAAATGACCGGAAGGCTGACTACCACCGACGCGAACAGCGCCACTTTGACCGACGCGAAAAACGCCTCGGTCGGACCATAAAAGACGAGATCATCCGCGAGCGGGCGCCTCAGCCAGGCCACCATCTCGGCCGAATAGGCGAACATCACCACAAAGGCCGCCATGACGGTGCCTGCGATGATCAGGAGCCGGTGCTTGAGTGATCGGATATGCGCTTGAAGGGGAGCTAGAACCGCCGCCATGGTGTCTCATCCAAGCCAGACAAAAAAGGGGCGAAGCCGCAATCCGGCCCGCCCCTGTCCAGTGAACCGATTATCGTGCGGGCGCGCCCAGACTCTCCTCCCTGGCACGACGGATCAGTTCAGCCATTTGGTCTTTCTTGGACAGCTTTTCCTTTTGGATCTGCTTCTTCAAGAGTTCTTCCGCCGGCGTCAACACATGACGCTTCTGCAGATCTGCAAGCTCGGCATCGAGCCGGTGGTGGGCCTCCTCCAGCTCCCGGTACTCCACGTTCGTAGCTCGCAGCCGGTCGGCGATGACGCTCTCGTCGTTGAGCATGTGGCACCTCCCTGGTCAGGATGAGGGTGAATAGTAGAACCGTTGCTGTGCCATGATCTTCAGTCTGCCCGATTCTCCGAAAGCAAGTCGGCACACATCAAAATCGCATCCTCGCATGGGTTCCGATAGTATTGTTGTCGCACACCTGTTTCCCGAAATCCAAGCCCCCGATAGAGCGCGCGGGCCGCAGCATTGCCGGCGCGCACTTCAAGAAGCCCGTGGCGGACTCCGGCTCGGCAACCTTCCTGCACCGCATGGGTCACCATTGCGCGGGCCAACCCCTGACGCCGATCCTCCTCCTGCACGGCGAGGTTCATGATCCGCAACTCGTCGAAAATGAGCCAGTAGCAGAGGTACCCGCTGAGGCGACCGAGACCACCCAGATCGTCTCGCCGCCGCAGCACAAGCACGCGAGCAAATTGGTTGCCCGTCATCTCCCCTGTGAACATCTTGGCGGTCCAGGGATCCGAAAACGAGGCCGTTTCGACCGCCAACATCTCCGGCACATCCTTGGCGGTCGCAGGCAGCAACACAAACCCCGCGGGCAGAGTCGGTCTAATATTAGAATCTTGCGCCAGCATCCAGTGTCAACTGAGTTTGCGCGCTAGGAGCCGGATTTGATTCCCCTCGACCTAACGGTGCGCCTCCCGGCCCTTCCCAATCCTTCGATGATTTGCCTCGACTTAGCCGGCACCAACCCTCTCTTCAGCTCCGCTTCCGCACGCTGCACGTAGCGCGGGGCTTGGCCTGACTCCAAGACTTCGCCCCTCTCCAGCCGCGCCTGGCCCAGAAGACCGACCGTGACGGCAGACGGCCTCATCCGGTCCTGCGAGGCCGGTTGAAAATGGTCATGCCGACGGTCCGTCGTCGACTCAATCTGATCTCGATTCGGTTCCCATGCCGGTCCCACCACCACGGTCGGCTTCCGAATGGTCTGGCTCAGCATCGCCGTTGGTCCGACCTGCTCTTCCAATATGGGCTTCAGCTCGCCGCCACCGATCCATTCATATTGCGCCCAATACAGCTCACCCTGTCGGCACTTCAAGACGGAGCAGATCGGCAAAGATCCTCGTTCCACATTCGAGGCCAAGGCTTCCAGCGTCGGCACGGCGGCCACCGACAACCCTGTCACCGAGCGGAATCCCAATAGGGTCGCCAACCCCACCCGAAGCCCGGTAAAGGAACCGGGTCCGATCGAGAGGGCCAAACCGTCCAGATCGAATAACGACAACCGGCACTCGCTCAGGACCCGATCGATGGCCGGCACCAGCCATTTCGCATGGCTGTTCGGTTCGCTCTGCTCACTCACGGCCAAGACCCGGTCACCATCCAGGATCGCGACGCTCTGGTCGGCTGTCGCCGTTTCAACGGCAAGGATCTTCATCTCGCGATGCTTATCATTCAGGGGACGGCTAGATGACCCCTAACTCGTCCGGCTGTAAGGCAACGTTCGGCACGATTTCGTGAAAAGTCAGGCGGACGGAACCGCGCCCGCGTCCGTCTTCCAGGGTGATCTTGAAGGGCCGCAACAATGGCGCGGCCGATCCGGCCCCCCCGACAGGTTGGACCACCTGGTCTCCGACCGCACGGAAATCTTCGAACTTCATCACGGCCTCGACCTCCCCGCTCGCTAAGAGCCGATCTTCCTGCACCATGAGGAGCGTTCGGCGATCGAACCAGAGTCTCCGGCTATGGCTATTTGCATCGTCTGCGTCTGGCTGCTGATGATCGACGCGGGCCGACCCGTTCAAGTCGGCAGAACCGATCGCACCGGCAGCCTGTCCGGAACTCTGCACCTCCATCCGGTATCGATCTCCCTCCTCGTACAAGAGCACATGGGCGTCAGCCGGCACGGTCGTTAAACCCAACGCCCCATGCACTGCCCACAAACTCAACTGCACCGGACGTCCCAGTTTTCCTGCCTCTCCCAAGCGGGCCGTGTGACCTTTCAATTCCCGGCCCTCGGTGGGCATCGACAGGCGGTAGAGATCGCGGCTAACCACGAGTTCAAACAGCTCCCCACCGAACGGGGTGAACCCCCTTACCCGCATCGCATCGGGACGGCGATAATAGACCGCCCCTTCGACTCGGGCCGGCAACAACAGACCCGGCCCCTTGATCTGGGCACGAAACAGGCCTTTCGCACTCCGCGTCGCCTCGGCCCGCATCTGGACCAGAGCCACCAACTGCTCGGCAGTGGCCGGTTGATATTCCTCGGTCGATTTCACGGCCGGGCCGGCGCAGGCGGCTATCCCGAGCCACGCCAGCACCAATGCCCAGGCCATTCGGTTGCGCACCTCAGACCAACGCGGCTTCAAGCGCCTCTCCGATCTCCTCAACCCCCACCAACTCCACCCCGAGACTCCCATGGTTGTCCAGCTTGGCAAGATTTCGTTCCGGCAACAGGCATCGTTTGAACCCCAGCTTGGCCGCCTCCTTGATTCGCAGTTCGACCTGTGTCACGGAACGCACCTCTCCTCCCAATCCCACCTCCCCCATCATGACGGTCCGATGGTCTATGGGGACTTCGCGCAAGCTCGACGTGACGGCGGCGACGAGGCCAAGATCGATGGCCGGCTCGTCGATTGTGATTCCACCCACCACATTTACATACACATCCTGACCGGCTACATGCATCCCAAGTCGCTTTTCCATTACGGCCAACAGCAACGACAGCCGGTTGACCTCCACGCCGTTCGCCATCCGTTTGGGCATGCTGAAGCTCGTCGAGGAGACCAAGGCTTGAACTTCGCAGAGGATCGGACGGGTCCCCTCCAGGCTGGACACGACAACAGATCCAGTACCATGCTCCGGCCGTTCCGCCAGAAACAGTTCCGACGGATTGTTGACCTCTTCGAGACCGCTCTCCTTCATCTCAAAGACGCCGATCTCGTTCGTCGAGCCGAAGCGGTTCTTGACGGCGCGAAGAATACGATAGGCATGCCCTCGATCCCCCTCGAAATAAAGCACCGTATCCACAATATGTTCCAGCAAACGCGGGCCGGCGATGGCTCCCTCCTTGGTGACGTGCCCAATGATGAACACCGGCACGCCGCTGCGCTTGGCCAGCCACATCAATTGTGCCGCCACTTCCTGCACCTGGCTCACGGTGCCGGGCGCGGAGGTCACCTGATCGGAATACACGGTTTGAATCGAGTCCACGACGAGGGCGGTGGGTTGAAACTCGCGCACGACCTTGAGCACTTCTTGAAGGGATGTTTCGGAGAGAATGAATAACGCGTCGGCTTCGACGCTGAGTCGGTTCGCGCGCATTTTGATCTGCCGAGGCGACTCCTCCCCCGACACATAGAGCACCCGCTCCTTCGCCCCAGCCAACTTGGGAATGGCCTGTAACAGCAGGGTGGTCTTGCCGATACCGGGATCGCCGCCGATCAAGACGACCGAACCAGGGACGACGCCTCCGCCCAGAACCCGGTCCAATTCGCCGATACCGGTCGGCAGCCGCGGCTCTTCCGCCAGTTCAATCTCACCAAGGGCCGTGGGTTGCGCACCTTGATCCGAGAGGGGTTGAGGACGGCCACGAGAGACGGGAGTTTCGCGGACCTCTTTGAAACTATTCCACTGTCCGCAATCCGGGCACCGTCCAAGCCATCGCGGCGCCTGGTGCCCGCAGGCGTGACAGTGAAAAGTGGTTTTAGCCCGCATGCTTACAATATGTTAATGCATGGGCTCCCAAAAAGAAAAGAGAGTCTTCGTGGCCAGACGTGAGCGATCAATTCAATCAATGGCGAAGGATCAATGGCGAAGGAAGCTGTCGCTGCGTTCCGGCGTCCGCCTATTCTTGCAACCGCTTGCGTGCATCCTTCCATTCCTTCACGCGACGGGCTTTTCTGGGTAGCTTGACCTTGTCATCCTCGGTGATCAGAACAGCCGTCAGGCGCTCCGCGATCAGCGCCTCGGCAAAAACCGACGTTGTTCCCACGCCGGACTTGATGTTCTCCCAGCCATCGGCTCGCAACCGTTCAATTAGACCTCGCAATCCGTCCACGTTTGGATCGGCCGGGAGGACGACACCTTGAGGAAACTTGTGCTCATCGAGCCACTCACGGAATTGCCGGACGCTTTTCAGCGCTGATCCGCTCGGCGGCACGAGGTAGAGCAGGTGATAATAGAAGCGGCTGAGACGTTCCAATTCTTCCGCCGCATGTTCCGCAGGCTTGTCGACTGTGACCGATAGGGGCACAGGCACCGGCAGAGAGGGGGTGATGGCAGATTCCATGGAGGCGAGCAGGGCCGCTCCCTCCACAAGCAGGATCGGGCGGCGTCGTTCCCAGACCGCCAAGATCCCAGTGCCCTCTGCGGTCGCCACGCGAGGAGACTCGCCGACCGCGACTCTCACACGAAACGTGCCGAGTTTTGAGGGAGTATACTGGAAAAACGCCCGCCCATCGCCGCCGGTCATGGCGGTCGCCGCACGAACATCGTCCACCCATAGAATGAGGGGCTCGCCCCCCACCCCCTGCGAGCGAAGGGGGCCTTCCTCAACTAAGAGCGTTTCGATGCTCACAGATCGATCGGTCTTCGTGAGGTTGTCACCCACGATCACGGAGACCGTCCGGCGCTCTGCCGCCCATCCCTCAACGACGGACCAGCAGCTCATCAACAGGCTGAAAAGACAGATCCAGATTGACGAGGGTCGCACGTTAGCAACAAGACGGGTGAGCCGGTCGATCGAGACTTACTTCAAGGAAGCCAGCACATCGTTGACATGTCCGTCCACCTTCACCTTGCGAAAGGCCTCTTTGATCTTGCCAGTCCGGTCGATCACGAACGTGCTGCGTTCGATGCCCCAATACTTCCTTCCGTACATGTTCTTCTGCTTGTACACGCCATAGGCCTTGGCCACCGTGGCATCCTCGTCCGACAGAAGCGTGAACGGCAGTTTGTATTTGGCGATGAATTTCTGGTGAGCGTCCTTGCCGTCCAGACTGACCCCGATGACCACGGCCCCGGCCTTGGCGATGCGCGCCATGGAATCGCGGAAGTCGCAGGCCTCCTTGGTGCACCCGGGCGTATCGTCCTTGGGGTAGAAATACAGTACCACCGGTTGTCCCTTCAATGACTTGAGGCTGACCGACTTTCCGAATTGATCGGGCAACGCGAAATCAGGTGCCGCATCCCCGCTCCCGAGATCTTTTACCATGTTTATGCTCCTTGGCAGCTCTTCGCCACTCACCCGACTCAACTGCCAGATCCCAAGCCGCCCAGTCCGCTCGTGGGCCCACGCCGATTGTTCACGGTTGGCGGCGCCGTCGCGGGCCGCGAAACCTCCGGGTTGCCGTAGGGTCTTAAGGCCGGAGAATCCCAGATCACCTTGTGTCCGGGTTCGAGTGTGGCGGCTTCGATAAATTCATCATGGGCCCCCTGCGCATCACCGAGCGCGTTGAGGGCCAAGGCCAGATTGTAATGCGCAGCCCCCAAGCGAGGGGCCATCCTCACCGCCTGTTCAAAGAAGACTTTGGCCTCATCAAATTGTTGAGCTTGATAGGCTCCGCTTCCCTGGTCAGTGAGCGCGATTGCTTCCTGAGGGGCGCGCGAATCGAGCGGCAAGGGCAGCAGCGGCTGGGATTTGGTTCGGGAACAACCCTGGCAGGCCAACGCCATCAGGAGAATCGTCACCCACAGCAGTCGACAATGCGTTCCATGTGTGAGCATTGGATGTCACCTTTTCTTTTGCAGGCGACCGCGCACGTCCCGATCACCGCCCTACCGAGCCCCTACCCGACGGCGCAGCTCCTCTTCCGTAAACTTCCGATACAACACATCCCATTCCTGCGTCCCCTCGATGAGCGGTCTGGCATAGGACGCCAACCGCTGGCGCACCGTGCGGTCGATAGCAGCATCCTGCTCGAGTTCAGATGCCAACACCCGTTTGATGAGTCTCAAGACCTTCGCCTCTTCCCCGACCAGCCTTGCAGCCGGGATGCGCTTGAGACTCGCCAGGATGACATGGGAGAGATGCGAGATCTTGTCGTCGCTCAACATGAGCCTTGGCGCTCCCTACAACACAATCCCTCGGTCGCGCGCCAACTTGGTCTTGATCATCGTGAACATCTTTTGATAATCGACCTGACCACGTTCAATCTGATCCGCATATCCCTTCAAGAGTTCCCGCACCTCGGCATTCAAGCGATCCTCGACCTGAAGTTCGTTCGTGATGGCCTGCTCCAGTGCATCGCCCAGGGATTTTTTGTCCTCCGAGACGCGGACCAGACCTTCGGACTGGAGCTGCTCGCTGAGTGTCTGAGCAAGATGATGAACACGTTCCTTCGACAGGCGCATAACGCTCCACTCACAGGATATTGAGCATGTCCGCCGACCCTACTGGGACACCCCCTTGCTAACCGCATCCTGATGCGATGGGTCTGACGCTCAGCGGCTCAACACACGGGCAAACGCACGCTTCGCCTCTTCGCTCGGTGCGGCCTCGATGGACGGCCTATTTGACCATCCTGCACGGACTTCTCACATCATCCGTGACCTCGCGGTGCGGCCATTCACGGAGACTCGCAGGGGTTTCCATCAGTCTGCCAACCCACATGATTCAGGCCGCGGCCAGGCTTGTCGGCGCGGCGTATGTGCTGTTGCCGTGGAATCCTTCATGAAATAAAACGGGCTAGCAGGCCGCGGAAAAACGCGATTTGTGTGCTTCGACAGGCTCAGTACGATCGGAAAACACCAGTATATTCGATGACTGCTCCGTTCCTCCTGAGGCTCTGGAAGGATGAACGGAGGGTTTTTCCGTAGCCTGCTAGATCTTTTCAATCTTGATTTTGCTTGCTTCGAATCCCTGTCGGAGGACCGTCGCATCGCCGACGATCTGCCCGATGACATTGACACGATCGGCGGGCACAGGATCGGACCCCATGCTCATGGGCGTCCGGCCAAAGAAGATTGCCAGCACCTCACCCGGTCCCCACCAGGCCACGTCGCCGACTTTGACTTTGGTCGTGGCGGTCTCTCGAAAATCTTTGACGCCTCCGAGTTTACAATAGTATTCCTCGCCCCATGTATTCAACGGCGCCTCGACAGGCAAGGCCGCATAGACGCTGTCGGCGGTCTTTGTGGACTTGAGTTCCGCATCGACCCGGACAGGCCCGACGGTGATCCGGATACGTTTGGTGACCTCCGCCATAGCCGATTCTTTCCTCCTCTGCTCGCGATATTCCCGATCGAGTGTAGATCGGAAACTGTAGCGACTCATCACCGTGAAATCAAGGCTGGATTCCCCACGGTCGACTCTGGCAGACTCGACCGGCTTACCGGTGATTCCTCTCGGTGTGGCGGGGGTTTCCGCCTCCAGCGGTGCAAGGAGGAGCGACGACGACACCTACCGGACCTTGGGTCGGATACGGTCTCAGCGATGTCGGCCTGATACGTGTCTCGAATCAGGATGCCGTGCTCGTGCTGAATGATCACGGGCTTTGGGCGGTCGCCGACGGCATGGGCGGCCACGCGGGAGGCGACGTCGCCAGCGGGTTGGCGGTCGCCGCCATCCGCCATCTGGCAACGAAGGACGCTCCTTTTAGCATCCCGACCGGTTCAGAGCTTGACGTCGAACGGCACCTCCGGAACTTGGTAGATGCGGCCAATCGCCGTGTGTTCGAAGAGGGCGCAGCCGTTCGCAGCCTCCGCGGGATGGGCACCACCTTGGTTATCTTAATGATCAGGGAGGGGCCACCCTCGGTCGGTTATCTCGCCCATGTCGGCGATAGTCGCGCCTATCTCGTCCGTGCAGGTATCTTAACGCTCCTCACCTGCGATCATTCCCTCGTTGAAGATTATGTCCGACGAGGACTGCTCACGCGGGATCAAGCCGCCACCCATCCACGCCGACATGTATTGACTCGGGCGGTCGGTCTGGACCCGACCGTCGAAGCCGACACGACACGGCTCGAGTTGGAACCCAACGATCGGTTGATCCTCTGTACGGACGGCCTGACGAAGATGCTCGATGATCGGGATCTCACCGCACTCGTGGCGAAGGCTGGACGACGTCCGGCCGACCTATCTCGGATTTTGGTCGAGGAAGCCAACCGCCGTGGCGGAGAGGACAACATCACCGTGCTTGTCTGTGCACGCCACGATTCCTGATCCAGCTCCATTGACATGACCTCGGCTGCCGCGTAGCCTAACAAGCTACAGGAAAGCCCTTCGAGTGTCCGTGAATAACCACGCCGCGAGCGGCCACGGATGATCTGAGAAGTCCGTGCAGGATGGTCAAATAGGCCGTCCAGCAAGGCCGCACCGAGCGAAGAGGCGAAGCGTGCGGTTGCCCGTGTGTTGATCCTCCGAGCGTCGAGAGAGCGACGCTGGCGGACTTTTTGATCATCCTGCTAGTCCCCAACCACGCCTCAAACATCATCCTCTCAGAAAGGCAGGCGATCGCACGTATGCATCGATTTCTCCGGATCTTCCCTTCCATCCTGGTTGGACTGGCAAGCCTCCTGTGTACGTTACCAAATACCCTCCGCGCCGAATCCGCTGAGACGTTCGAGATCGAGCAGCCTGAGCTACAGGGACAGTGGGAGATCAAGGAGGAAGACAAGTCCTATGTGGCCACTCTGGATCAGAATGGCCATGGGTTCTATACATGGCAGAACGGCGAAATCACCGTCTCCAAATGCCACAATCGTCGATGCGAGGGCACCTGGAAACAAACAGGTAATGACCGAGAAGGCGGGTTCGACGTGCTATTCGGTGGCGATGGATCGGAAGCCAGGGGAGTGTGGTGGTATAGCCGTGTCGGTAACAAGAACAACATTCCTCCCAGGCAGTGGGGCGGGCCCTATACGTGGAAACGCGTCGACTCCCCTTCAACATCGCACACTCCCCGGTAGCGACACCGAGTCCTCTCTCCGGATAGACTGCACAGAGTCTGTCCCTTGGTTGGTCGAGCCTCCAGCTTCGGTCCTTCCCTGAACGCATCATTTCCACGGAATGGCCGAGCGCGCTCTGACCGTCAGAATTCCGCCGTCTTATTGACAAGCTACCCTGCATTTCCGGCTGCTCGGCAGGAGTTCTCTATGCCCTCCAAGCCATTGCACCTTTATTGGAGATCTTGATCGAAATGAGGCCATACGGCCCTACCACATAAGTTCACATGGATGCATGACATATTGGACTCTTCGGCCCTGCACAAGTAGGATAGGCCCCCCAAGCTGTTATCTCCCCGATGTGCAGGAACTATGCTATCCAGGCCCTACGGGAGAACGGTCTCGATGGCGCTTCGAAGAGTTCAGTCCTCGCTGCTCAAGCCATCTGCCCTGAGACGACATCGCATCGGTACCCGTTGTCCTCGGAAAGCGGTCTCTGGGACGGAGACGCCGGCCTGTGCCGGTCAAACATCGATCGCTGATTCAGAGCCAATTGAGGAAACGAGCCCTCTCAAGACAGCCAGATCGCTCTGTGCAGGACAGGCTCGATGATGTCCCTTCGGTTGATGAACGTCCTTCTGATTACCGATTCGACCGAACAGACGACCCGTCTGACGCACGCTCTACGGCGACACCACGAAGCCTGTCGTATCGAGTCCGTCCGAACGTTGGAGGAAGGGATTGAGTGGGCGGGACGATTGACCTGGGATGTCATCCTGCTGGATGCCGACCATGACGCGTTCTCCGGCCCCTCCTGCATCCGCAGCCTGCGCGCGCAGGCTCCCCAAACAGGCATTCTGCTTCATTCTGAACGCACCGTCTTGAGTCCTTTGCAAGCCATGCAGCATGGCGCCGACGCGGTGTTGTTCAGGCAATCCGCCAATTTTACGGACGAGGTTCTGTCGGCGTCTCAAGAAGTCCTCATCCGAAAGGAGCGCCCCGCCACGTGGGGTCCGACTCTCAGTCAGTACCTCCATCTCGTTGAGTCCACCGGGTTAGTTCTCTATGAACTGAACACCAGGGGGGAATTTACCTACGTCAGCCCCGGTTTTCATCGATGGCTCGGGTACGGGGACCAGGAGCCTCTAGGCTGTCACTATAGTCGGTTCTTGGATCCGGATTCGCGACGCTATGCGGAGCAGCGATTTAACGAGCGGCGCGCCGGTGCACGGGCCACCCGCCGCCTCGATCTCCATCTGTTGCCGAAATTTCGCAAAGGGATTCTTCGTACCCGCTTGCACGCCGTGATCAGCGCGAAGGGCCTCTACGCACCCCACCACACATTTCTCGGAACACTGGGAGTCATTCATGCTCGGGTTTTAACGCACCCGGGCCAATCGACAATCGAGCTTCCGGTTGCACCGGAACCGACCGGACAGCCCCCGCAACCGACTCCACCTTGGGAGTATGTCGAGACGTTGTGGCAGCAGATCCACCATTTTCTCGGCAAGCCCAGAGAGGCGGAATTGGGCGGGGAGGACAGGCCCTTCAGGACTCCCGTCTCCCAGCCGCGGCAAGCTGAAACGATGAAACCGGAGCCTGTGTCCACCTCCACCGCCGCGTCCTCCTGCTTGTCTCCTCCCGTGCTTGACACGGACCCAGTTCCCACTAGACATGAGGTTCAACAACCGGACCGTAGCCTCATCGCGCCTCGCCAGACAGAACTCCCCACACACCAATTACACACCGAGATCCGATCCGACCATGAGACGGTCAGCGGGGTCACGACCGCCTTGGACGTGACCGGATTGCACTTTCACCTCGCCACGCGGTCCACGAACGTTCCGACCGGCAAGGCCTCAATTCGCCTGGCATCCGACGTGATGTTCCTCCATCTGACCGGGATCGTCATGGTGGATGCCGCCCGCCCCTCGGCGGGTCGTGTCCTATTCGACTCCATCGAAGTGATCCAGCGAGCCGTATTGCTCTCATTCCTGGAAGCTCTTCGAGAGGACCCGGACGGCTTGAAGGTGGAGATCGTGATCACCGGTGGGACCCGCCCTACGTCACCTTCTGAACGCTCGCCTCGAACTCCCTGGACGATCGACCGCGGCGACCGCCGACTGAACGTGCGCTTGCCCTGCGCCTATGCGGCCTTGCTCGCGACTCCCAAGGAGAAACACCGGAATGGGCCGATCGCTCTCAAGCTCCAGGACATCAGTTTGGGCGGATGTCGTTTCAGTAGTCCAATGCCGCTCCCCATCAGTCAGGGTCCGTTTCAACTCATCCTCGCACCCTTCGGCACCCCTCCCGCTTGTCCTATCGGAACGAGTGGATCGGCGCGTGATACGGTGTATGGTTTGGAGGGTCCGGACACCCTGCCCATCATGATCATCTGGGAGCGCCATCCGGACACGGAGACACCTTCTCTCGATCAGCAGCCCCACTGGACCTATGGCGCACGATTGGCACCGATTCCCGATCCGGCTTCCGGATCCTTTTTCCGGCTGGTGAATCACCAGGCCCTCTTTGTCATGGAGGACCCCGAGCGACGAATCGCCCGACGAGTTGTGACCGATCTCCTATTCTGCATGAATCCTTATGATCGCAAGATCGTCCTGTATCACGACCATGAACCAGGCAGTCGGGCGACTCTGGCTCCACTCGTGATCATCGTGCCCGGGTTCGCCCATCCGAAGGAGGGCTATGCGGAACTGGCCTATGACCTTGCCTCCCAGGGTATGCAGGTGCTTCGTTATGATTGCACCAACCATATCGGCGAGAGCGATGCCCTTGCTCCACATGCGATGCTGAGCGACATGCTCCTCGATTTCGCGACCGTGCTCGATCTTGCCGATGAATTCTGGCCCAGTTGCCCGCTCTTCGTGATCGGCCATGGAATCGGTGGCCGCATCGCGGCACGAGGGCTCAAGGACCATTCCCGGCTCGCCGGGCTTCTCCTGCTGCATGCGCCCTTAGACTTGGATCAGGAGCTGCATCGGCTCCAGCAGACCGACAACGATCCGATGCAGATGCACAGACAGAACTTCGATTCGGGAAACATTTATGGCATCAACGTCATATCCGAGCCGTTCATCCGCGACGCTATCCTGTCTCGATTGGCGGGCAGCCAGGATTTCCTCGACGATCTCGATCGACTCCGAGCGTCGGTCGGCATCTTTGCACCCCTTGAAGAGGCGGCAGCGCACCGGGACCTCCTCGATCGTATGCGCGCGACTCTCGGAGAAGCCTGTCGCTTCGTGGCCTATCTCGCGGAACCGATCACCGGGATACCCGTACGACCGCTCCATCCGGACAACTGGTTCGACAGAATCGTACGGTTCTGTCTGGCGGAAGCCTCGTACGCACCGCGAGCGGACGGGCCGGTCCTCACACCGACGCAGGACCTCCACCTTGAAACAAGTCTCGAGCGGACTCGGGTCCGGTCTCTCCATGCTCGCTCCTCCACCGAGCGGGCTCGTAACTGGACCAACTACGCCATCCATTCGCGCACGCTCCTCAACCTTCCTGATTACTGGAAACTGTTGGAGCGATCCTGTCAATTGCTTGGCCCCCTGGAGGCCACTAGTCGATTGCTGTGCATTGGTGACGTGAGCGGCCACCTCGGCACATTTCTCTTGACCCATCACGCATTCCGCCATCGAACACTGGGGCCGACCTGGCCGGTCAGTCCGGCGTATACGGGTCTCGACTTTTGTATCGATGGGTTGATTCAAAGTCGCCGGATCCTTCTGTCGATCCTAGGCAACATCTCACACGAGGCTCCCCGCCCCTGGCCCACAGATCGGTACAGGCAGCCATCCTTTTGCCTCGGCGATCTCGACAGTCCGCTCCCGCTGGCTGACAACAGCTTTGACGCGGTGTTCTGCCATATTGTCCTGGGACATTTTGCCGACCCACTGTCGGCGATCCGAGAATGCTTACGTGTGTTGCTTCCAGGCGGCCGACTCGTCGTGTGGTGCCTCCAACCCGACGCCGATTTGCGCACTTGGCACCAACATCAGCTCTCGGGATCTGCACCCGACGCGGGACCGCCGAGCCGCGAGTTGCTCCACGCATATGGGGAAATCCAGCGCAGCTATCTCGAAGGGGTACTGTGGCGGTTCACGCACCGTCAGGTGGAATTGCTGCTCGAAACAGCCGGAGGCTGCCTGCCTTCGGTCGAGTCCGCTCTGAGCCACCTTTTACATGTCGCGTCGGCCAAGAAGCCGAATTCCACTGGCTGAAAGCGGGACCGCCGTGTATACTTCCTCCGGTGCTGAGGTAAAACCCGGAGGGAGTGCGTCGTCCACAGCCCCTCCCCATCGGCGACCATCGGTGGACCGCAAAGATTTTCAACAACCCTCGTCACACCAGCCGGCATGAAGAAACGAATCCTGATCGTTGATGACGAGCCACGGGTCCGCACCTCGGTCAAAATGGTGCTGGAGCCGACCTACGAAGTACTCCAGGCGGCAGATGCGCAGGAAGGGCTGGACCTGTTCAGACGAGAAGGCCCGCACCTGGTGCTCCTCGACGTGATCCTTCCCGGCATGGACGGTCTAGCCGTGCTGGAGAAGCTTCGCGCGGAAGACCGCTCGATCCCAGTCATCATGCTCACCGGCACCAAGGCCGTGAAAACGGCCGTGGACGCCATGAAGCTCGGGGCCGCCGATTACATCTCCAAACCGTTTGAGATCGAGGAGCTCCGCATCGTCATTGCCAAGGCCCTCGACAATCAGGAACTGGAGCGCGAGGTGCGATACCTACGCGCCCAGGTTGTTCACCGGTATGGATTTCACAATCTAATCGGGAAGAGCTCGGCGATGCAGCAGATCTATTCGAAGATCGAGCAGGTAGCCGACAGTCGGACAACGGTGATGATCACCGGAGAGAGCGGCACCGGCAAGGAGTTGGTCGCACGGGCCCTCCATTATAACAGCGCGCGTCGAGACCGGCCGTTCGTCGCGCTCAACTGCGCGGCGCTGCCCGAGACCCTGATCGAAAGCGAACTCTTCGGACATGAGAAAGGTTCGTTCACCGACGCGACCGCCCGTCGCGTCGGACAGTTCGAACTTGCTCATACAGGCACGTTGTTTCTGGACGAAATCGGTGACTTGAGTCCCACCACGCAGGCCAAACTCCTTCGGGTGCTTCAGGAGCGTGAATTTACAAGGATCGGGGGCGTGCAACCCATCAAAGTGGATGTCCGGATCGTGGCGGCTACGAACAAGACCTTGGACGAATTGGTCCGACGAGGCACGTTTCGAGAGGATCTGTACTACCGCATCAACGTAATCTCCCTGTACCTGCCGCCGCTTCGAGAGCGTGGAGAGGACGTCGCGCTGTTGGCCAGCCATTTTCTGACCAAGCGCAATGAAGAGGATAAGCGTCCCGCGCAGGACTTTTCCAAGGAGGCCATGGAATTGATCTGCCGATATTCTTGGCCCGGCAACGTGCGCGAACTGCAAAACGTCATTGAGCAGGCCGTGCTCTGGTCACAAGGCGCCGCGATCATGCCCGACCACCTTCCGGCCTCACTTAAGTCAGATACGAAATCCGGCACGCTCCGCGAGGATATCCTGTCGGGACGCGTGTCGTTGGAAAGAGCCGTCATGGATTTCGAAAAGGACATCATTCTGGATGCCCTGCGCCGGACCAATTACATTCAGACTCATGCCGCCACACTGCTCGGTATCAGCCGGCGCATGCTCAAGTACCGAATGGATACCCTCGGCATCTCGCGTCCGGAGACCGTCGCCGTCGTGCCCGATCCTCCGTCGCTGACTCAGGATTGACGACTCAAATCCCACTCACATCCTCCTCACAGCCGCCCCACAATCTCTTCACAGGATATTCATCTTTTTCAGAATTATGGCTCGATCTGAATGGACTGTTTCATACCTATATGTAACGTTCTAGGAGAAGAGCTCCGCAATATATTGTAGAAAGTCGACGATACCCTGCCATGGTCCGCCCTTCAAGCTTTCACTTGTCCACAGTATTCATCCTTCAGGCCCTGCGAATCGCTTGACATTTTAGGCGATTACCACTACACAGCTACCTATGCCTCCTAATCCGGGCCTCTCGCAGACGGACAAACCTACGATTTTGGTCGTCGACGACGAAGCCGGCCCTCGAGACGCCCTCAAAGTTATCCTCCGCCCCTTCTTCAATGTGCAATCGGCCGATTGCGCGCGCGACGCGCTTCGCATCCTCCAAGAACACCGCATCGATCTCATCACGTTGGATCAGAAGCTTCCCGATCGACAGGGGCTCGATCTCTTGCAGGACATCAAACAACTCTACCGCGACATCGAAGTGATCATCATTACCGGATACGGAAGCTTGAAGTCGGCGATGGACGGCATCCGTCACGGGGCGGCAGGGTACTTACTCAAACCCTTCAACGTGACCGAGCTTATCACGCTGATCAATCAAACCTTGGAGAAGAAGAAGCGTCTCGATTTTCTGCGCACCTTCATCGCGGAGAGTCAGACGATTTGGCAGTCTGAGGATCAGGCCGCGCAGGCCTGGGTCAGACTACAGGAAAATTATCGCGCTCTGACGAAAACCAAGACCGATGGTCGTATTGAGTCGGGGGACTACGCCGATCTGGTGCCATTACTCTCCAGCCTCCTGGAAGCGAAGGACCGCAACCTCTTGAACCATTCCAGCCGTGTCAGCTTTTATGCCACGCTGCTCGGAAACCGTTTGAGCCTGACCCCGGCGGAACAGAAATCCCTGGCGCTCGGCTCTCTTCTCCATGACCTGGGAATGATCGGGATGGAGGCAGGTCACATCTCGACGCCGGATACCGTACAGGCGGAACAATCGGGCCGCCACACAGAAATCGGCGCCCGCATGGTCCTCTCATTGGGCATCCCGGCCGAGGTTGGACAGATCATTTCATACCATCATGAACGATATGATGGGAAAGGGTTTCCTCACGGGTTGCAAGGAGAAGGCATTCCTCTTCTGGCCCGCATTGTGGGGATCGCCGAAGCGTTCGACCGGATCACCTTCGAGGGCCCCGGTATCGCACCCCTTTCGATCGACGATGCCATCCACTACGTGGTCCAGCAGGCCCATACCCACTTTGATCCACGCCTTGCGACCATGTTCGCTCAGGTCATCAGCGAATGTAAAACCTCGCTGCCGGCACTGGCTCTGGCCAACGTTCCCATCTCCACGCCTGATCCGTAGGCGATCCATCACTTCGGCTCGGCCTCTTCACCCTGTCTCAGCAATTCTGCCGCCGCCCGACGCATTGCGGCCGTGACCGTCTGACCTCCCAGCATTTTGGCGATTTCCTCGGATCGCGCGCGCGCATCCAACAGTCGGATCGAGGTTTGTGTCCGTCGATCTCGAGCCTTCTTTTCCACGAGAATGTGTGCATGGGCTTGCGAGGCGACCTGCGGCAAATGTGTGACGCACAAGACTTGGTGGTAGGCGGCCAGAGCGCGGAGTCGCCGACCGATCGCCTCGGCCGTCGCTCCTCCGACTCCGGCGTCGATTTCATCGAAGATCAGAGTGGGGATGATATCGTGAGCGGCCAGCGCGGTTTTGAGTCCGAGCATGACACGAGACATCTCCCCACCCGATGCCACCCGTGCCAAAGGGCGTAGCGGTTCACCTCTGTTGGCCGAAAAATGGAATTCTGCCCGATCCTGACCAGCCGGACCGATGGGCTCGTCACCGACGTTACGTTCGATCTTCACCTGCAATCGCGCATGCGGCATCTGGAGTTCCATAAACTCCCGCTGGAGACGACGTTCGAGCAGCGCGGCCGTGTGCTCACGGGCAGCCGACAACTGACCCGCAAACCGGCGAACTTCTTGAGATGCCTGCCGTTCGGCCTCCTGCAGATCCTGGAGTCGGTGTTGAGAACTGTCCAAGAGGGAGAGAGCTGCCGAGAGTTCGTCGCCCTTCCGGCGCACCTCTGCCAGCGTTCCGCCGTATTTTTTCTTCAGCCGATCGAGCAGAGCCAAGCGGTCTTCCGTTTCGGCCAACTTCGATGGATCGGCCGCAATCCGGTCTCGATACCGCCGGATCTCCTCGGCTATATCCCGTAACCTGACCTCCATCGTACGGATCTCAGGCAGCCACTCCGCACCTGCCCGGTCGATCCCGGTCAGGTCCTGAACTTGCCGTTCGACCACCGCCAGTTGTGCCAACACGGCCCCGTCGTCTTGATACAGGATGTGATACACCGCATCGGATAGATGCTGAAGTTTGTCCGCATGACGAAGTCGTTGGAGATCTTCATGCAACTGCTGATCTTCATCCGCCGTCGGAGCTGCATCCTGAATTTCCTTCCACTGAAACCGCAACAGCTCCTCTCGTTGCCGGAGATCCCGGGCCTGAGTCTCGGCCTCCGTCACCGCCTGACGCGCCAGACGCCATCGCTCGAAAGCCTGCTCATACCGTCCACGAAGTTCATCGTGAGATCCAAAGGCGTCCACTGCGGCCAGTTGCATGGCGGGTCGCAATAGGGACTGTTGTTCGTGCTGCCCGTGAATATCCACGAGCACCCCGGAAAGTTGCTCCAGGCACTGAAGCGGGACCAGTCGCGTATTCACATAGGTCCGGCTTCGGCCGGATCGGGAGAGGACGCGTCGGACGATCAGTTCCGACTCCTGAGAACCGAGCAGATCGAGAGCGCGAAGATGTTGAAGCGCCGGATGTGGGTCGGAGAAGGAAAAGGCGGCTTCGAGCTCCGCCTCATCCGATCCGGCTCGGATCAGGTCCGCGGCAGCCCGCTGGCCGAGCAAGAGAGAGATGGCATCAATCAGCAGGGACTTACCGGCCCCAGTTTCGCCGGTCAGCACGACAAATCCGGACGGAACGGTGAGCTGGAGTTGCTCGATCAGCGCAAAGTTGGCAACTCGCAACTCGCTGAGCATGACCCCGTTGAGGGTGAATCGAGACGAGCGGTCAGGTGGTCGCGGAGGGTTTGGCCAGCAATCCGTCGATGACGTCCTTAAACTGCCGTTTGGGACGGGCGCCGACCAGACGCTCGGCCAATTGGCCGTTCTTGAAAAACAGAATGGTCGGAATGCTCATGATTTGATAGCGACCCGCAATTTCCGGATTCTCGTCTGTGTTCAGCTTTCGTACCCGAACTCGACCGGCGTACTCTTGAGCCAACTCATCGACGATCGGCGCCACCATCTGACAGGGGCCGCACCAAACCGCCCAAAAATCGACCATGACGAGTTCCGGCGCGTTGACGACTTCGGTCTCCCAATTCTTATCATCGACTTTTAGCGCTAAACCAGACACCGGATGGCCTCCTTCGCTTAGGACGATCGCCTTGCTCTGACCTCCGCAACCGTGCGCGCAAGTCCAGACGCTCTTGCATCCTAATCTGCCCGTCGCTCGGCTGTCAACGGCAACGAGCACACCCGTGCGACCACAGGACACCTTCCAGGCGCGTTCCCATCGAGGCTGAAAGGCAGGCTGATCTCGACTTCCTCCTGCACTTTGCCGCGACGGCGAATCCTGACGCTCATCGTGCTTCCGTGCATTGGGCCAAGGCCAAAGATCTCAAGTCTCTTACGGTCATGAACCATCCCATCGCCAGGCCCCCGGAGAAAAGCGCCACCAATCCTGCGGGTGCGAGCGCCGCCAGACCGTTTGTTCCTCCCACAGGCGCCTCACTTCCGTCTCGTTTAACCGCGAGGCCATTGCGGCCGTGATATCCGCCTGTTTCTGCACGCTCGTATGGATCAGCTCCTTCGCTACACGAGCCAGAATGTCGGGGGGATCCAACAACTGCTCGGGCCGATCGCCGGCGAGGCTGAGTGTGAGTTGCTCGACGCCGACCCACTGGTCCTGCTTCGCCAGATCGTCCAGATAGGCGTCCAAGGCGTGATAGACGTATGTGAGGTAGACGTAGCTTTCGACTGAGGGGTGCAGCCGGATCTCTTCCAGACAGGCCTGGATCGCGCGACGATAGTCCGCAGCGGCAAGGAAGACACGGGCGTGGCGGAGGTGAAGATGCGGGGGAATCGGCTCCGCAGGTATTGTCGCCCCCTTCACGCTCGAACAGGCAGCGCAGAGCAACAGGATCGCTCCCAGCGCCATTCGACCCATGGTCCACCTCCTTATCCAGAAACAGAATGCCGTGCGACCGTTCGACGCCTTCCGGCGTGCGACTCACCTTGTGACAGCCAGCAGGTACTCCCTCGAGCGTTCGGTCGGACCGCCACGTCGGTCATTTCATGGTCGAGGCGCCCGACTGTCCCACAGGCAACATGCGCCCGTAGTGACCTCCCACCGCCCCCCATGGCAGGCCTCGCTCGCCGATCATGATGGGCGAAAGAATCCGCTTCAGAACCGCCGTGCCGAAGTTCTCCGTCCACCCGATTCCCGTCAAACTGAGGACCACGTTGTACTGCACGCGGTCGGGAAACTGCAGATACCACATCCCCAGGGACCAGCACTTGCAGGGGTTCTGATACATCCCGACCAGATCAAACTCCGGACTCCGCTTGTTTTTCACATCGTAATAGCCGCGCGCCCCGACCGTCCATCCCATCGGCAAGCGTACCGCCGCCATGGCCGTGACGAATTGAATTTCCGATGTCGGCGCGTAGACCTCGTTGAAGGAGATCGGATTCCAGATGTCGCCGCGCCGAACAAGGTTGCCCTCCCGAGCAAAGCGCTGGCCGACTTCGATGTACCAGGCATTGTTGTTCTGTACCCGGAAGTCGGTGTTGAACTGGCTCAAGGTTCCCTTATAGGGATCGATGAAGGCGTCCACGGTGAGGTATTGATTGAGCGAATAGTGTCGCGACCAGACATCGATCGTATTGGGAGTCAGCCCCGGAATGAACTCCGGCGTGTTGTTGCCGATCATCGCCCGAATCCACAAATCGGAAAACTTTCGCCCCTCGATCGGCGTGGTGGCCGGGATCAAAGGTTGCGTGATGGTGCCGAGCGTCGGCGGCACCCCCGGCATAAAGTCTCGGGCGCTGGTCTGGACCGCCCCCATACGGTAGCTCTGCGCGATCGTCAGGTCGAGCCAGTTAAAGGCACTGCCCGAGCGCTTGCTTTCGAGCAATCGGCTGCGCACCGCATAAGTCACCAGGCTCTTTTTCGGCAGGTCGTCCAATTGGTCAATCTGGGCGATCTGAGACTGGTCCGAGGGCGGTACGAATTCATAGATCACCTGAGGCTCGATCGTGTGGAGCATGGTATTGCCTTCGCTGGTCCCGAACCGTCTCATGAGCCGGGACTTGGCTTCCAGCGCCAACCAGGCGGTCTGCCGTTGGACCGACACGTCCTCAACCGCTCCACGCGAATAGTAGGCCTCGAGAAACTTGGCCTGCGGCGTGATCGCAACGATATGGCCCAGGTTCAATGGGTCCGTGGTCAGCCCCGGCATGATGCTGCCGCGACCGACGTGGAATCCCTCCTCTCGATAAAAGTACGTCAGGCCCGTATCCATGTTGAACTGAAGCGGCCCGGTGAACGGGGTGGCCGTGTTCGCCATGCTGTACCCCAGTTCGGGGAGGCGCTGAAAGGTATCGCTGCCGCCGGACTGCAACGGTTGTAGATACTGGCCTTGCAGGTAGAGATTACCGGTTCCCCACCGCTGCGTAGTCAGCAGGTTCGACTCTCCGCTCGGCAAGGCCCGCAGAACACCCGAATTGCTGAGCTGCTGGAGGTAGTCGGGATCCGAGACAACGAACACCTGCGCATTCATCCGGAGGTCCGGATTGAACTGTTGCACGTGAGTGCCGCTGAGCATGCCGCGGAACCCTCGCTCATTCCCTCCGACTCCTTTTCCGCTCGAGACCTGATCAATGAAGCTCCCCAGCCACTGGCCCCGCGTCTGCCGGTTCAGCACATAGCGATAGCCGAGATCCGCTCCGTATCCCAAGTTGCTATAGTAGTTCGGCGTGATGAGCAGATCCTGGCTGGGATTGATGGCCCAGAAGAAGGGGACCTGAACGCCCAACCCGAAGCGACTGTCGAACGTCGGCGACGGAATCAGAAAACCCGTCTTGCGATAGGTCAAAGGATAGGTCAAGGTCGGCAGCGGCAGCAGTTTGTGGTCCAAGACGCAGAACCACGCGCCCTTCATCGCCACGCTGTCGCTGGTGTCGAGATCCAAGTCCTGGAACTTGAACCGCCAGGCCGGCACTTCTCCGTCCTTGGCGTCGCAATTCGTGAAGGACCCCTCTTTGATACGGTAATGGCTTTCGGAATAGCGCTGCAGAAGGCGTCCGGTAGCGAACGTGTTCGTCTGTTTGAAATGCAGTTGGCCGTTGACGACCACGCCGCCCTCGGTATTGATATCCAACCGCAATTGCTCGCCCCAAACCTCCGAGACCGGCCCTACCAGGTGGACGTTGCCGGTGGCGATGACATTGCCCGTGAGCGAATGGATGGTGACGTGATCCGCCGTCAAACGCTGGTCGCCGTACAGGATCACGACCGACCCGTCCGCCTGGTAAGTATCCACCTCCTGGAGGTATTCGATGCGATCGGCCGTGACCTCGACGCGTTGATTGGCCGAGCCGCTGGTCGCAACGCTGGAAGCCGCAACCGGTTGGGCCGAGGCCGAATGCGCGGACAGGAGGGCCAGGAACGGACAGAGGAGCCAGAGGACCCAGACCAGGGACTGAGGGAAATCCCTCATGTCAACCCCGGAGCGGTGATAGAGCGGCGCCACGCAGCAAAGCCTTCACCTCTCCGATGATCATGAGGGAACCGGTTACGCAAATGACGTCGGACGGACGGGCCAGACGCCGTGCGAGCGCCAACGCGTCGGCCACGGCCGGTTCGACGTGGACGGGCGGCCCGTCGAGGGGGATCGCGGCGCGTAAGCTATCGACCGGCGCGGAACGAGCCATCCTCGCCTCAGTGAGCACGACGTGATCCGCCAGCGGGAGGACGGCGCGGAAAAACCCGAGATGGTCTTTGTCTCGCATCATGCCGATCAGGAGAATAACGGAACGATCCGAATGGTCAGGCCCCGTCCGCGCGTGCCGAAGATACGCGCTCAACGCTTCCGCCGCCGCCGGGTTATGGGCCCCATCCAACAGGAGCGTCGGCTCCCGCTCGACCGTTTCGAGCCGTCCTTCCCATTCCACCCTACGGACGCCGTCGCGCACCGCCCGCTCACGGATCGTCACTCCGCGTTCCGCGGCCAACTCGGTCATCATGAGCGCGCAGCCGAGATTATCCAATTGATGCGCTCCCTGCAAGGGACAGGACAATCCCGTGAACGTCCAGCGGCGACCGCTGAACCGGCAATCGCCGGGATGATCGCCAACAATCGAATAATCCTTACCCGACCGGAACAGCGCCGCTTGCTGTTCCTTGGCCCTCAATTCCACCACCTGCGCGGCCTCGGCGGGCAACGAACCGGTGACGATCGGGACCGAGGGTTTGATGATCCCGGCCTTTTCGTACGCAATGGAGCCCAGATCATGGCCGAGATGCTCCTCATGGTCCAGCGAGACGGTGGTGATGCAAGCGACCAGCGGCGTGACCACGTTGGTCGCGTCGTATCGACCGCCGAGCCCGACCTCGAGCACCGCCACATCGACCCCCGACTCGGCAAAGTGCCGAAAGGCCATGGCGGTGGTGAATTCGAAGAATGTGGGAATCGACCCGGGCTCGCAGGCCGCGCGCAGTGCATCGGTCAGTTCCGCGACCTGCGCCTCGGTAATCTGCGCGCCGTTGACCCGGATGCGCTCGCGGAAGTCCACCAAGTGCGGCGAGGTGTACAGCCCGACGCGATAGCCGGCCGAAGTCAGCACCGAGGCCACGATCGCCGCCGTAGACCCTTTCCCATTGGTGCCGCCGATATGAAGCACCTGAAATCGGCGTTCGGGGTGGTCCAACGCCGCCAGCAACGACCGGATGGTCTCCAACCCGAGCTTGATCCCGTGTCGCTGGAGTCCGTAGAGGAAGGCAACCGAGGCGGCGTAGGGGGACGGCATCACGACAGAGGGACGCCGGTTACAAGTGTCCGATCAGAGTAGCCAGCGTGTCTTTCAGTTGCTTGCGTTCGACGATCCGATCGATCATACCGTGTTCCAGCAGAAATTCGGCGCGTTGAAAGCCGTCGGGCAACTGTTGCTTGATCGTTTGCTCGATCACGCGCGGCCCGGCGAATCCAATCAAGGCCTTCGGCTCGGCCAGGATGACATCGCCCAACATCGCCACGCTGGCCGTCACCCCGCCGAAGGTCGGATCGGCCAGAACCGAGATGAAGGGCAACCTCGCCTCATGGAGCTTGGCCACAGCGCCGGAGGTCTTGGCCATCTGCATCAGCGACAGCGTCCCTTCTTGCATCCGCGCGCCGCCGGAGGAGGTCACCAGGATCACCGGCAGCTTCTCCTCTATGGCGCGGTCCACCGCCCGGCAAAATTTTTCCCCGACCACTGATCCCATGCTGCCGCCCATGAAGCCGAAGTCGAACACGCACAATACGGCTCGACGACCATGGATGAGCCCCTCGCCCGTAATCAGCGCGTCCTTGCGGCCGGTCTTGTCCTGCTGCGCCTTGAGCCGATCCTTGTATGAACGTTGGTCTTGAAAATTCAGAGGGTCCTGGGCTTCCAGATCCGTATCCCATTCCTTGAACGTCCCCACGTCGAGAAGCAGCGCAATCCGTTCGAGGACGCTGATCGGAAAATGGTAATCGCACTTGGGGCAGACTCGATGGTTCCGCTCCACTTCTTTGCGATAGATGATCTCGCGGCAGTGGTTGCACTTGAGCCACATGCCTTCGGCCGCTTTCGACTTCCGAGGAGGCTCTTCAACCGTTGTCTTTTGCTTCTTGAACCAGGCCATACGCTATGTCTCTCAGAGGTTCCGAGGTGGTTCTCCTATCAAGATCGATTCGGCGCTCATCGCGTTACGGGCTCAAGAAACCGGCCTGCGCGATCATGACGATGCCGACGCCCACACTGCCGAGACTCACCATGCCTCGCATCGCCACTTGCGCGACCGGCCCCCACGCACCCCAAGACCCGGCATAGACCATCGGGAAACTGATCAGCGCGCCGGTCAGCATCATACCGAAAATCGAGCCGACACCAAAGATCGCGATGTAGGTGAGTCCTTCCCCCAACGTCCGGACGTTGGCGAGAACCAGGAGCAGCAGGGCGGCCGATCCGGCAAGCCCATGGACCATTCCGACAGCAAAAGGTTTCCATGTGCCCTTGAGCCAATGCGCATGGTCATGATCCGGACCGCTTCGATGGTGGTGGAGGTGCAGGTGGCGGGCTCCGTCATGCCCATGGCTGTGCCAATGCCATCGCTCGGCATAGAGCGTCCAGGCCAGCGAGCCGCCCAGGCAGACAAGCATCAAGCCGACCATCCCCTCGAACGCCTGGGCCACCGGATCGGGAATCGAGACCTGAAAGGTCATCAGGATGGTCCCGGCGGCCAGCAGCATCACCGTGTGCCCGATGCCCCAAGAAAGTGCCACAAGGCCTGAGCGCCAAACGGACGACGACCGCGCCAACATCGTCGAGACGGCGGCCACATGGTCCGCGTCCAGAGCATGCCTCAGCCCCAGGACAAAACCCAACCCCAACATGGTCAGGAAGTGAAGGTCAGACATGCGGAAGAAATTCGTACCGGATCTTGCGCCGAACCTGATGCCGACAGGACGTTCGTTGCGCGTCAGCCGCCGCGGGCATGCATTTCAAGGTGAGGATCTTCACGCAGACGGGAGACATCGATGAGTTGCAATTCGCGAAGCCCTCCTTCTTCCAGGGCCTTTCGCTGTTCGGCCCCTCGGTCCCGACGCGCCTGCCACACGGAGGTGACGAGGGCTTGAATCGTCTCCGGCGTCCCGCCCCGACGCAACGGCACCCGCAGGTCGAATCCTTGCTTCGCATACAAGCAGAGATACCACATGCCGTCGGCGGTCAGCCGGCTTCGGTCGCAGGTTGCGCAGAAGGGAACCGTGGTGGAGGCGATAATGCCGAAGGTCGTTCCATCCGCCAAGGAAAAGCGCTGCGCCGGTGCAGACGAGGCTTCGTGGATCGGTTCGATCGGCCCGTATCGTTTCGTCAGAATCTGGAGGATCTCCGCCTGGGTGAGCACCTTGCTCATCGACCAATCGGTCGCCCCACCCACGTCCATATATTCGATGAACCGCACTTCGCCACCGACCGCCTTACCGTACTCGATCAAGGACACGACCTCGTCGTCGTTGAAGCCCTTCATCGCGACAGTGTCGATCTTCAGATTCGGAAAGCCGGTCCGATTCACGGCATCGATCCCCTCCAGCACCTGATGGAAGAGATCGCGGCGGGTCAGCGCGCGGAATCGCTCGGGTCGCAGCGTGTCCAGACTGACGGTGACCCGATCCAGGCCGGCCTCGTAGAGCAGCTCCGCCTGCTCGGCCATCAGAATGCCGTTAGTCGTCAGCGCCAGCTCCTTGATCTGGTGATTCTGCCGAAGCATACGGATCAGCAGCGGCAGGTTACGCCGCAGTAACGGCTCCCCGCCCGTGATCCGGACCTTGTCGACCCCCAACCCGGTAAAGGCCTTGGTGAGGAGCGCCATTTCCTCGAACGAAAGCACCGTCTCGCGCGGCAACCAGGCATACTCCTCCTCCGGCATACAGTACTTACAACGGAGGTTGCAGCGATCGGTCACCGAGAGCCGCAAACTGCGCAACGGCCGACCGAAGGTATCGTTCACGGTCGGCAGGTTCGCGTTGTGAGAAAACGCCTGTTCCATGTCAAACCTTGATCACAAGAGGATGATCAAAAAGGTCAGTCTTCTCACCCGCCCGACCCCCGGCGTATTTGTCTCACTCGCCCACCCTCCGATTGCTCCGCAATCGACTTCCCGGGACGCGCCTTTCCACAGGCAACGCCGCAGCGAGTGAGGAGCTGAGGAGGTGAGGAGGTACATACCATACTTCGTGTGAACCAGCGGCGCTTCGGGCGACGCCGCCTCCATATCGACGCCGCTGGAGAAGGCCGCCAGTAGACTTTGCGTCCCAACCAGCAGGCGGCCTTTCTTATCCTCCTCTACGGGTGTTCCTCGACCCAGACCTCCCCCTCCGGTGTCTGTTCCAACTTCCAGATCGGAGTGATCTGCTTTAACTCGTCGATTGCCCACTTGCATGCCCGGAACGCATCGGCGCGGTGCTCGGCGCCGGCGATGATCAGGACGATATTTTCGCCGATCTCGATCGGGCCGTAGCGGTGCACGATCAACAATTCAAGGATATCGAAATCGTTGAGCGCCCGTTCGCGAATCTCCCGGAGCTTCTTCTGCGCCATCCCTTCGTAATGTTCAAAGGTGATGCCGCTCACGTCACGGCCCTTCGATCGATCGCGCGCCGTGCCCAGAAACACGGTCATCCCGCCAATGCGCTTGGAACGACGGCGCACACGGTCAAGTTCCGCATCGATGGAAAAGTTTTCGCGCTGCACCCGGACGAGCATGGCCTCCTCGTCGGTCACGAGGCTGTTCCCATTCGGTTCACTCCTCGCGGAGCCTCCTGCAAACGGCGGCAACAGAGCAATCTCGTCGCCGGAAGACAATTCCGTGTCCTCATGGGCCATGTCCTGGTTCACCGACACCAGCACCTTCTTTTTCAGAATCAACTCTCCGATGGCCGGATATTGGGCATCGATCATTCCGACCAGGTCGCGGACCTTCCGGTCGCCGTTCAACGTAAAGACCAAATCCGCCTGGTTCTTGGCCAGGCTCTTGGTCATGCCGAACAGTTTGACGGAGACTTGCACCGGACCGGCCATCGTCAGGACCTTTCCCTCGTGAACGTGCCGGATTTCCCGCCCGACTTGGAGAGCAAACAGATATCGCGAAAACTCATCCGCTTATCGATGGATTTGCACATATCGTACATCGTCAAGGCGGCCACCGAGACCGCGGTCATCGCCTCCATCTCCACCCCGGTCTGCCCGGTGGTTTTGACCGTCGCGGTGACGCTGATGGAGCACTGCCCGTCGGCGTTCGGCTGTGGGTCTTCTTTAAAGGAGATATCGACACTGGTCAGCAGAAGGGGATGGCACATCGGGATCAGATCCGGGGTCCGCTTGGCTCCCATCACCCCCGCGACCTGGGCGACCGCCAGCACATCGCCCTTCGCGATCGCACCCCGTCGGATGGCCTGGAGGGTTGCAGGCTCCATCAAGACCTGAACCTGGGCCACCGCCACCCGTTCCGTCGAGGCCTTGGCGCCCACATCAACCATCCGCGCCCGACCCGACTCGTTAAAATGCGTCAATTCGGCCATTTGTCTTGGCGAATCAGCCGGTTTGCACCCACTGTCGGCGGATTATAGGAGCCGGTGGAAGGGGCAGTCAAGGCGGGGGCAGGGCTGGCAGGAGGGTACTCTCCCCTGCTCGCAGACCGCGCACGCAGGACTCAATCAGATTTCACAAGCATTGGGGGGTGCTCGGTCCATGCGCGCAGTCGGAGAGTACCCTCCTCCCAGCCCTGAAAGAGGAACAAACAAGCAAGCTTGGAAGGAGCATCGATAACGGTGAGGGACCTCACCAAGCTGTCACTGGCGAGAAGCGGAGGGCTAGCTTATTGACAACGGCGCCTTGGAAGTCTTTTCAAGACCCTCCGTTCACCCGGTTCGATGCACTCATCGCAGGCTTCGATCCGCTCAGAGCGAACGGGTCCGTTCATGAAAACACGATATTTCTGCGTTCGTGCTGAGCTTGTCGAAGCAGGGTCATGGAGTTTCAAAATGACTTTTAGCAAACACCGTCACAACTTTGGAGAGAGTTGAGGAGGCACCCGAATCTGAATACACGATCCGACCGGTTCCCCTGCTTGTCTGGTTGGTGATGCGAAACTTTTCATCACGGGAGCACAACGGTTGCCCAAGATGACCTCAGTACCACCGCCTGCCTTCGAGCGCCTTCCGGTCGATGGACAGATCGCCTATGTCCAGTCTCTGCAGCGCCGGATTGTCCCAAGTCCTCAGCGTCTTCCAGTCCCAGAGCGACACCTGCGCATCATTCACGAACGACTCGAATCCTACAACGCCAACCCTGCCGCCGGCCGGCCTTGGCCGGACGTCGTCACGATATCGAAGAGAGGCTTTCAGAATCGTTGATCCGATTGATCGCGTGGTTGATCGTCACTCTCACTAGGCCCACAACCGTTCATTGACTCTTCCCGTTGACATCGTCCGGTCAGCCTGCCTAGATTCCCAATCCAACCGTTCGGAGGAGATGCCGGTACGATGACATTTGACATGACCTCCTCTGACCCGCACTCACCAGGAAGGAGACCCTATGGCCAATGAGGGATACCACGAACGAGTTGAAGACCTCTCCGTCGCCACCCGCGACATGCATCGCGCGATCACCTCGTTGATGGAGGAATTGGAAGCCGTTGACTGGTACAACCAACGCGTCGATGCTTGCAAGGACGCGCACCTGAAGGCGATCCTGGCGCACAACCGTGACGAAGAAAAGGAACATGCGTCGATGGTCCTCGAATGGATTCGCCGCAAGGATCCGACCTTTTCCGAACATCTCAAGGACTACCTCTTCACCAAGAATTCGATTGCACACAAGTGATCGTCGCAACTCCCGCGGCCGCCCGTCCACCGACGGCCGCGCAGCTTTCTCCTCGTTTGCTCATCGCTTCGGCGGCGGTCGCTCGACCCGGCGGGCCGCTCATCTCGCGCAAGAGTTTTCGCGAATTGTGTCTCTGATTTTCTACGGAACGGACCGGTTTCAAATTCATGAATCCTTGGTCGTGAGAGACAATCGTCATAGAGTGAAGCCGACGGCCGTGATGTCCTCCATCCGAACCGGCAGTCACATCATTCTTGCCGAAGGCGCTCGACGATGGGATTTGCACTGCGCAAACACGACCAACTTCCGCTTCCCGTCGTGGCCGCGTTACGGCGGGGCGAGAAGATCGAGGCGATCAAGCTGCTGCGCGAAGACCGACAGGTCGGCTTAAAGGAAGCGAAAGACGAGGTCGATCGGTACCTGCAAGCCAACCCGGCCCTCTTGCAACAGATGCAAGCCAAGCAAGCGGCCACGCTCCAGAGGTTTCAGCTTTTGGTGCTTGTCCTGATTGGGATTGCGATCATGGCCTATTTCGCGCTGATCGGATGATCGCCTCATCGACTTCGCGATCGGCGGCGCAGCGCCTCCTTCCCTGCCCGCCTTGGGGCGAACACCTCTGAGGATCGCCCAACCAGGCAATCCCGCCGCGGTTGAATCGAAGAGAATAGCCAAATCCCGGCCTTTGCCAGCGTAGACACCGGCATCGCGACCACTGCCGCTCGCGGTCGGCAAACGGCGGGCTATCGGGATTCAACCTGAGAAACTGCCTTGCGGGGGAGGGTCACCATATTCCCCAGGACATCCACAGCCCGCCGAGGATAGCCGGCCAAACCTTTCGCGAGGGATTCGCCGGGAAGATAGCGGACAGTGGGATCGTTTAGCGACCCCGTGACCTCGAAGAGCGCCGTCGTCAAGCCCGGATGATCGCCCGCCCAGAACTGGCCGAACAGGGGAATCTTGCTCATCGTTTCGGAATAGGTTCCCAACGGACTCACGGCCACGGACAAACCGAGTTCATCCGCCACGAGATTGTGCGTTCCGGCCCCGCTGGCCTTGACGATGGGACTGTCGAACCGGATGTCCTCGGATGTCAGAACCCCGTCCTTGATCGCGACGGTCGCCGCGATCGAATCGAACGGCACTCCGTCGCGGTCAAGGTTCACTTGACCCTTCAGCAGGGCCGACACATTGAGAATCTTCAGCACCTTGGGCATGATCTTCCCTCGCAGGATCCGCCCGTCCTGGATCGTGATCGTGATCGGATCGAGGCTCTGCAGTGTGCCGAGGAAGGGTGAGCCTTCCTGCCACGTACCCTGCAATCGTCCCTCCAAGACTAACAGCCCTTGAACGATCTCCTCGTTCGGTTCGAACAGCGAGACGACCCTCTCAACCGGCACGCCGTCGATCAGAAACCCGCCGGTGACAACAATCTGAGAGGGAACCGTGAAATCCATCATGGTTTCTCCCTTGATCACCCCCTCCGTCGTGTCGCCGCTCACGCGGTCGATCTCGATCCGTCCCTCTCCCATCCGCAATCGGGCACTGAGTTTCGTGAAGACCAGTTGACGGTATCGCGCCTCCGAGATGAGCAGCCCGATATCGGCATGCCCGGTATGAGTCCAGCGTTGCAGCCGATCGAGCGGCGGCTCGGCTGCTTCGGCTCCCTGTCCTTGGGCCATGTTCTGTTGCGACAGCATCTGCCATAGATCCAGCTTCGACGATTCGACCGTGAGCACGATGTCCGGCGAGTCCAGCACCCGCTTGACGAACCCCTTGATCATGACGTCGCTCTTGCGGAGCTTGAACGAGATCCGCTCGATGTTGATGTCTCGCCCCGCCAATTGCGCCCGTACCTGGACGTCCTTCACCGCGTCCTTCATCCGGGCGTCCTGGATCACGCCCTGTTTCAATTCGATCCACCCATAAAGGCGGGACTTGGCCCAATCCGACCACTGCCCCTTGGCATCGAGCGAGACCTTCAATACGCCCGCTTTGAGAGGACCGGCGGAAAACCCGCTCTCCAACCTGACGACAGAGACCGGACCCGCCGCCAGATGCACCTTGAACTGATGAGGAGGGGTCAGGCCGACCGTGCCTCTCCCCTCCAAGCGCACAAACGGCAGCCGAACGTCGAGCCGTGACAACGTGAGCCGTTCGCCGCCTGACAACCGCCCCTCGAAGGCGACGGCAGACGGCACCCCTTCTCGCTTGTCGATCACGGGAGCCACCGTTAGAGCCGCCCGTTCCAATTCGAGTACTCCTTTGAATCGAGGAGCCGACCATCGGCCCTCGATGGTTGCCGTCGCGCGGACCGCCCCCTTCAAGGCCAGGCCTGGATGGGCAGACAGCTCGAAGCCTGCCAACGCGAGGAGTTCTTCGCCCTGTCCTTCCAAGTGCACCGTGACGTCGTGCAGCTTCGGCAGCGGTTCGAGGTCTGCCGCCCCTTTGGCCTCGAAGCGGGCCGGCCCGATCGCGCCGTGGACGCGCCGGACTTCGACGGCGCGCGGCGTCAGCATCACATCGGCCGAGAGCCGTTCGATCGGGCGCGACAACCTCGGCGTCCGAACCTCCAGATCCTGCCCGGAGATCTCCGCCTTCACCAGCATGACCTTCGGCTCCGGTGTGAGTTCCCCCGCCAGCCGGACCGACAGCCGAACTGTTCCCGCGGCCTCGTCGATCATGCCTCGCAACAGCCGTTGCACATCGGCATCGCCCGTTTCCCGCATGAGCTGGAGCAGCTCGCTTGCCTGCACGTCGCCGGCCACGTCCAGATCCAACGACGGCGCCACCTGCACATGGGACAGGGTCATCGTGCCATCGGAGATTCGGATCGGCCCATAGGCTCCCTTCAGGCCCACGAATTGAACCGTATGAGGATCAAACACTACCTTGCCGGACAGGTCTTGGATCGGGACGCGGTCCTTCCCCATGAGGATACGGCCTTGAGACAATTTCAGGATCCCCTTCCACTCATCCATCTGAGATTCGCCGAGCCGCCCGTTCACCGTAGCCCTGACCACCTCGACCATTCCATCCCCTTCTTGCCGATACAGCATGGCTCGGAGTTCGGGATCGGCCAATAACGCAGGAACATTGCGGAAGAAGGTCCCGAGCCAAAAAGGAGACGAGGACAAGGTCGCCGTATAGGTGGGATGATCCGTCCCGATACCGTGAATGTCGCCCTCCCCATTCAGGGCCAGCCAGTCCAACCGCAGCTCAAACTGAGACAGAGTGAGGTCGTAGCCGGCCGGCCCCGGGGCAACGTTCACCCGGACTGTCATATCCGTCAACCCTTCGAACCCTTCTCGAGCCGCATCGCCGCCGAACCATCGGGTCCATTCCCGCGTGGCCAGATCCTGCACGTCGATCCGGCCGGAGAAGGACGGGTGTGCCGCTCGGGCGATTACCTCCGCAGGCCGTGTTTCCGCCGGCCGATCAAGGCCGGTCAGGGTCCCACCCAGAGTCACGGTCGAGGCCTGCTCGCCTCTGAGGACATGTCCGGTCAACTGAAGGTCGGTTTCGCGGCGCAGGGCATCCGTCGTCGTGACGAAACGAATATCCGTCAGGCGGAGCGACTCGGGATCCTGTCCGCTTCGCTCCACAATCAGCTCGACCTCCCCTCCAAGGCACTCGACGGTCAACGGCAGGTGAGACAGGGTTTCTTCCTGCAGCCCATGCCGCTCCGGAACGCCGCCTGCCGTGCTTTCGAACGGCAGGCGCCACCGCCCCTCGGCATCGCGGCGCAACGTCACCCGCGGATTCACCAACAGCAGCCTGGCCAGCTCGAATTTCTTCCGCAGCAACGGGCGGACGGCCATCGCCGCCTCCAACCGCTCCGCGCGAAGCACCGGCTCCCGGAGAGTCGGATCACGCATCACGACATCGAGCAGTTGCACCCGCGGTCGCGGGACCAATCGGATGTGGAGGTCACCGACTTCGAGCCCGGTCTCGTTCGCCAGATGGTCCGCGATCGCCCCTCGCACCGGCGCGAGATTCAACAGGGCCTGCAGCGCAGGGCCGAGGAGAATGGAGAACGCGAGAACGAGAAACCAACGAGGGATGACGGAAAAAAGACGGCGATTGGGTTGCATTCGACTATCGAGCGTTTGAGCCCGCATTATTCGCGATGACTTCCACTACAACCGCAGTGCGACCCGTTGCAAATCGGAGCAATGGGTCCAACGCATGGCATCTCCGCGGTTTCGTCACGAATTCTTGTGAACAATAAGGGCTAGCGGCGGCACGGATGCTTCTCCAGCCTCCCCGGCTGATCCGACAATCGAAATAACCGGCCGGGCTGGGTTCATGGGTGTTGCCTATCGGAGGTTGATAAGAACTTCATCGTAGAGTGCGACCCGAGCCGAGGCAAGCGGACGGATTGGAGGTGAGGATCACACACGAACTTGTCCGGTTGATGGAGCAGGGCATCGGTCCGATTCTTTCTCCTCCGAAGCTGAGATAACCAATGTCACGAGCCGTCATGAATGATGTGGATTACGGCGCCTCAACCAGATCGGTAGACTTGAAAGAGATGAAGAAAAAGAGGGTGTACTGGTTGTAGTAGGCCGTGCCGATCCACGAAGGCGTCGAACGAATGAAGCGTCCAGTGCGGCTGTCATAGAGATCCACATACAATCGTGCATGGGCCAATTGATCAATTTCCTGATACAACGTGAGCTGTGGGAGCGCAAACGGGATCAACACGCTTTGGACGGGCGGCATCCCGAAGAATGTGATCCCCTGATTCGTTCCCAACGACTCCACCATAACTCGGGCGACATACTCCCTGTCGCCGGCCGCGCTGATAACTCGATAGCCCAGTTTTCCCAATCGTCCGGCTACGGCGTCGCGCACGTACCCCAGGTCCCACGAGGGAGCATCGATAATCCCGATATACTGTTCCCCGTTCAGATTCACCTGCGCATCGTTCAGATGCACCTGTCTACGATCCGCATCCAGGCCGTTCACCTGGATCGCGACCGTGGCTCCTTCCGGCAGAGACACATCGAGTTCGCCAACCGCCCGTCTCACCGATTCCGTCAGCAGCAGTTGTTCGACCGCGCTCCGCGGGGTTCTTGAGACTTCCTGCGGCAACATGCACCCGACTGCCGCCAGGAGGGCCCCGGCCAGGATAACCGTCCACAAGCCGCTCGCCGTCGGACACCGCCGAGAGAAAGCCGTCTCGCGCTCCCACGAACCCCGAAAATCCTGGTACTCCACATCAGCCCTGTTCATATCGCGATCCTATTCATGGCAGAGTCGAGCAGCCTCGTCGAGTTTGGCCCCGTAGTAACGGTTTCAGTTCACGGATTCGAGCAGCTTGATAGGGGACCACGCGCATCAGACACGATCCGTCAGCGCTTAACGGGATCTCGAACCTGCACCGTCCCCGAGGTGATCGTCTTTCCGCCCGGCAGGGCCGATTCCATTCGCAGATTGTACTTGATCACGCCGACCTTGCTGAAACAGGTCGAGACGGATTCATTGGGGCCGATCTCAGCCGAATCTCGCTTCATGCCCAAGAAATTGGAGAATCCGCGTTCGCAGGACAGGGTTTCCCGCAGATTGCCGGTCACCAAACCCAAGCGCACAGGCCACGCTCGGTGATTCTCCCACCGGACCTCATCGCCGACGTTGACGACCAGATCGGACGGAACAGGCTCCTTTTCGATATTCACCGTCTGTATCTCTCCACTCCGCGTCGTCTTCGGGCCGGCACAGGCCGCAAGACCCACGGATAAGACAAGCGCCGGCATGGTCCATACCTTGAACCTCTTCATGACTCCCCCTCTATTCAAGCTGGCTACTCCTTTTGGGAGGTAACGTCGAGTGATCGTGCTGATGGCTCACCACGGCTCTACCTGTCTCGCGATGTATCCCACTTCGCCATCATCTCACTTGTGCAGATATCGCCCACGTAACATGGCTGGAAACAGCCGCAACAGTTCAAGACGGCCCCACATGCGGAACGATGGGAGCTATGGCGGGGGAGGGGTCGTCAGGGTGCTTGGCAGCGTTACCAGATTGGTCAACACATCCACAGCCAGCCGAGCATAGCCGGTCAAGCCTTTGGCGACGGATTCCATCGGAAGATAGCGGACGTCCGGATCGTGCCATGGCCCCTTGACATCGAAAAGGGCCGTCGTCAAGCCGGGGCGATCACCCTCCAAGAGTTGCCCGAACAGGGGAATGCTGCCGATCGTGTCGGAATAGGCTCCCAATGGACTCACGGCCAGGGCCAGATCGAGTTCATCGGTCATGAGATTATGCGTTCCGGCTCCGCTCACCTTGACGATGGGGCTGTCGAACCGAATGTCTTCGGATGCCAGCACCCCGTCTTTCATCGCGACCGTTGCCGCGAGGGAATCGAACGGCACTCCATCGCGGTCCAGATCCACTTCGCCCGAAAGCAGAGCCGGTACGTTCAGGAGTTTCAGCACCTTCGGAAGCACCCTGCCATGTATAATGTGCCCCTCCTCGATGCGCAGCACAATCGGATCGAGGCTGCGTAGGCCGCCGAGGAAGGGAACTCCCTCTTGAAACGTGCCTTGCACCCTTCCCGTCAACGACAACAGGCCTCTCACCACGTCTTCGTCAGGGTCGAATAGCGACACCACACGTTGGACCGGCACGCCGTCGAACTCGAATGCGCCGGTCAGATCGGCCCCGGCCGGAACGCGGAAATCCAGCGAGGCTTCTCCTGCCACCGTCCCTTCCTTCGTGTCGCCGCTTAGTCGATTGAGCGCGATCCTCCCTTCTCCCATGCGCAGGCGGGCGCTGAGTTGCCGAAAGTGGAGTCGGCGGTAGCGTGCCTCCGAAATCAGGAACCCCACATCGGCATGGCTCGAATAGGACCAGCGACGCAGCCGGTCGAGGAGCGGTTGGTCCTTGACCGCAGTTTTCACATGAGCCTTGTCCCTTTGCACCAATAGGCGCCACAGATCCAGCTTCGACGATTCGACCGTGAGCACGATGTCCGGGTTGCGCAACAATCGCTTCATGAACCCTTTGATCATGATGTCGCTTTCACGGATCTTGAACGCCAATCGTTCGATGTTGACCCCCTGTCCGGCCAATTGCACCCGCAGCGAGACGTCCTTCAACGCATCCTTCATTCTCCGGTCGTGGATCACGCCCTTTCTCAGCTCGATCCACCCATACAGACGTGACGAGGCCCAATCCGACCACTGCCCCTTGGCATCGAGCGATACCTTCAATACGCCTGCCTTGAGGGGACCGGCCGAAAACGCGCTCTCCAATCTCGCGACCGAGACCGACCCCGTAGCCAGACGCACCTTGAATCGATGAGGCTGAGCCAGATCGACCTTGCCGCTCCCCTCCAACCGCACGAACGGCAGACCGACATCGAGCCGTGACAAGGTGACCCGATCCGCTCCCGAGAGACGTCCCTCGAAATGCACGACGATGGGAACTCCCTTCGGTTTATCAAGAACCGGGGCCACCGCCAATGCCGCCTGGTCCAACTCGAGTCGGCCCTTGAAGCGAGGCGCCGACCAGAGGCCCTCGACGGTGGCCGTCGACCGGATTGGCCCCTTCAATGCGAGTCCGGGATGGGCCGACAACTCGAAGCCGACCAACGGAAGGAGTTCTTCGCCGTTCCCCTCCAACTGGACCCTGGCATCATGTAGCTTCGGCAGCGGTTGGAGGTCGGCCGCCCCTTTCCCATCGAAACGGAGCGGCCCGATCGCTCCGTTGAGGTGGTGGACTTCAACGGCCCGCGGCGTCAGCGTCACATCGGCCGAGAGCCGTTCGATGGGGTGGCGCAACCTGGGCGTCCGAACCTCCAGGTCCTGCCCGGAGATCTCCGCCCTCACCAGCGCGACCTCAGGCTCCGGGGTGAGCCCTCCCGCCAGGCGGACCGACAGCCGAAGCGAACCTGAGGCTTCATCGATCGTGTTCCGTAACACCTGTTGTAGATCGGCGTCGCCCGTTTCCCGTGCAAGCCGGAGAAGCTCTCCGGCCTCGACACCCCCGGAGGCGTCCAATTCCAACGTCGGGGCCACCTGCAAGTGGGATAACACCAAGCCACCGTTTGAGATCTGAATCGGCCCGTAGGAACCTTTCACATCCGTGAAATGGACGGTATGAGGATCGAAGGTCAGCGTGCTCGACAGATCCTGAATCGGAACCCTGTTGCTGCCCAGCACGAGGCGGCCCTGCGACAATTTCATGATCCCCTTCCACTCATCCACTCGCGATTCGCCGATCCGACCGTTCAGCGTCGCCTTGACAACCTCGAAGAATCCGTCCCCTTCGTACCGGTGTAGCAGGGCCCGGATCTTCGGATCGGCCATGAGCGCGGGCATATTTCTAAAGAAGGTCCCGAGGCGAAAAGGAGACGAGGACAAGGTCGCCGCATACCTGGGATGATCCGACCCAATCCCCTGCATGACAGCCTCTCCATTCAGGGACAGCCAACCCAGCCGCAGTTCAAACTGAGACAACGCGAGGTCGTAGCCAGCCGGCCCTGAGACGACGCTCACGCGAGATGTCACATCCGTTACCCCTTCGAAAGCTGCTCGATCCGCACGGCCGAACAATCGAGTCCATTCCCGCGTCGCCAGCCGCTGCACCTCGATCCGGCCGGAGAAGGACACCGGGGTCGCTTGGGCGACTTCTTCCGCACGAGGCATCGGCGTAGGCTGATCAAGGCCGGTCAGGGTTCCAACCAGACTCAAAGTCGAGGCCTGCTCTCCTGTCAGGACCTGTCCGGTCACTTGAAGATCGGTTGTGCGGTGCGCGGCATCCTTCGCTGTGACGAGGTGGATATCCGTGAGACGGAGCGAATCGGGCGTCTGTCCACTTCGCTCCATGACCAGTTCGATCTCTCCTCCGACCCATTCGACGACAGGCGGCAGACCTGCCACTCGACTGGTCGGCTCTTTTTCGGACCTCTCAGAGACGGCGCTGGTCCTATCCTCAAACGGCAGCCACCAACGCCCCTCGGAATCTCGCCGCACCGTGACGCGCGGATTCCGGATACGCAATGTGGCCGGCGTCCATTGCTTGCGCAGCAGCGGGCGGATCGCCATGGTCATCTCGACGCGATCCGCGCGGAAGGTCGGTTCCCGCCCGGCCGAATCCCGCATCACCACATCGAGCAATTGCACCCGCGGCCGCGGGACAAGTCGAATACGCAGGTCTCCGGCCTCAAGCCCTGTTTCACTCGCAATGTGCCGCACGATCATGCTCCGCACCGATGCCAGGTTCAGCAGGGCTTGAAGCGAAGGTCCGATCAGGATCACGAAGGCGAGAAGAAGAAACCAACGGGGAATGACCGGAGAAGAACGGCGAGAGAGATCCATACTACTTTGTGGGTGAAACCCGAAATGATTCAAGCAGAAGGCTCGTACCCTCGGGCGCAGGAAAAATCCAACGCACAGCGGACCGCTGCAGCACCGCTCGGGCCCGACCGGAGACACGGACCTTCCCGTCCGGTCCGATAGTCCCGCATCGCTGTCGGGTCTGGGTTTGAGTAAGTGGTTTCGCGACGAGCCGATCCGATATTTCATCCTAGTGCGAGACAGGAAGCGGATTCAAGTGGACAGGGCAGGCGCCCGGTGACCCCTTTTGAATCTGGCAAATCATTTGGGGAATCGGGCTTCCGCAGGTAAGATTGACCTCACGAGGCGGACACCACGCGGCAGGAGAGCGTCGTTCCGTTCAGTACGATCCTTCACAAGACCCAGAACTCCAGAGCATCCCATGCCGATCATGATCTCCATTGCCTCCGGGAAAGGCGGGGTTGGCAAGAGCGTGATTGCCGCCAATCTTTCCCTGTTCCTGGCGAAAAAGGGGAAGCAGGTGGTGTTGGCCGATCTCGATGTCGGCGGCGCCGATGCGCATGCCCTGGTTGGACTTTTTCATCCTCCCGTGACCCTGACGGAGGTTCTGAAGAAGCGCATCGTACGGTTGGACGAGGCGGCCCAGTCGGTGGCGATCCATCCGAACCTGAAACTGATCGCCGGTACCGGCGATCCGCTGGTAACCGTAAACATGCCCTATGCGCGCAAGAAACGATTGATCCGCAGCTTCCAGGATCTGCAGGCCGACGTGGTCGTGATCGACATCGGCGCCGGCCCCGGCTTTCAGGCTCTGGACTTCTTCCTGATGGCCGACATCCATCTGGCGGTGGCGACGCCGGACCCGACCTCGGTGTTGGACCTCTATCGGTTTATCAAGCTCGCCGCGATCCGCCGAGTGCTGTCCCACTTTCTGGCCCGTGATCCGATGACAGAGGCGTTGTCCGAGCGGAACTTCAACAGCGTGCAGGAGGTGCTGGACACGGCCGGCCGGAATGACGAAGCCGGGCGGGCCTCGGCGGAAGCGGCCTTGTCCACCTTTCGACCCGGCTTGATCATCAACCGCACCGTTCGCCACACCCACGTCAACATCCTGCATCTCCGCAAGCTCCTTCGTGACTACGTCGGCGGGGACATGACCTTGATCGGAGAGATTCCCGACGACCAGGCCATGGAGCGGGCCGTCCGCAGCTACCTCCCGGTCGCAGAGGCCTTTCCACAGTCCCCCGCCGCCAGGGCGCTCGAACGGATCACCGAGAACCTCCTGCCTCTCCTGGCATCCCAACCAGTCCCCACGCCCATTCCTCAGGTGGTCTGAGACCGTCAGCATCGTCTCGAACGCCGTTGAGCCGTCTCCGTGTCCGGTCTCTTGATCCTCATTTGACTTGGCCCGCAGCAATCTTTAAGAATGGCCCCCATGCCCGCGCGGATTGTCATTGAACGGCTGGAGTTCCAGACCTCCTGCGGCGTCACCGACCAGGAGCGTCGCATTCCGCAACCCATTGCGGTGGATGTGGAATTGGAGGGCCGACCCGAGAAGGCCAACGAGACCGCGCTCACCGACGATCTACGCCGCACGATCGACTATGCCCAGGTGGCGGCCCGGCTGGTTCAGGTCGGTACCGGCGCTCCGTGCCACCTCCTTGAGACCATGGCCGAGCGCATGCTTGCGACCCTGTTTGCAGAGTTTCCGGTTGAGACGGCGTACCTGTGGGTGCGTAAAGTCCATCCGCCGGTCAAGGCCGTGCAGGGTTCGGTCGGGGTCCAGATCAAACGAACGAGGCAGGCCCATATGAATCAGCGACACGATCCGCTTCCCGCACGCTTTTTGGTCGAACAACTCCATCGCCTTCCGCGCGGCCGCGCACTGGATGTGGCGAGCGGCGCCGGGCGCAACGCCATGTACCTGGCGGCCAACGGGTTCCAGCTCGACTGTATCGATCGGGACGAGCAAGCGTTGATCGCGCTCAATACGATGGCGCAGGAACGGCATCTCGCGACCCTCTCGACCAAGACCATCGATTTGGAAACCGACCCCGCCCATATTCCGGATCTCGGGACAGCGCAATATGATGTCGTGTTGGTGTTCTTCTACTTGTATCGCCCGCTGTTTCCGCGCCTGATTCAAGCGCTGAAACCGGGCGGGATGCTCGTGTACGAGACATTCACGGTTGCGAACCATCTGAAGCACCAACACCCACGACGCCGGGAGTTTTGTCTCGAACCGAACGAGCTGATCGGCCTCATCCAGCCCCTCCACCTTCTGTGTTACGATGAAGGGGAGCACGCAGGGAGCGACGGCGCTGCGCCTCTCTGGACCGCACAGCTCCTCGCACAAAAGGTCTGACGACACAAATCCGCATGAACGACCGAGCCCGCCGCATCGACCTCCATCTGCACACGACCCATTCCGACGGAAGCCTGTCCCCGGCCGCCGTGCTGGCCCTCGCCCATCAGGCCAACGTCACCGCACTGGCGATCACCGACCATGACATTACATCCGGCTTGCCCGAGGCGATGAAGGCGGGAGCCGACTACGGCATCGAAGTCATTCCCGGCATCGAAATCAGCGCACGCTATCTGGATGCCGAACTGCACATTCTCGGATATTTTTTGAACTGGGAAGATCCCCTGTTGAATGAGCGACTGGCCCGCCTGCGTGCGAGCCGCCACCAACGGAATCCTCAGATCATCCAAAAATTGCAGGATCTCGGACTGGCGATCACCTATCACGAGGTGGAGCAGCTTGCCGGGACGGAATCGGTCGGACGTCCTCATATCGCGCGAGTGCTAATGGCCAAGGGCTATGTCTCATCGGCCAAGGAAGCGTTCGACCGCTACCTCGGGAACGGCAGCCCGGCGTTCGTCCCACGCGACCTGCCCGATCCGACGACCGCGATACGATGGATTCGCGAAGCACAGGGGATTCCGGTTCTGGCCCATCCGACCTGGGCGCCTGCAACCGGCGCCGCACTCATTAAATTGTGCGAGGAACTGAAAGCGGCCGGTCTCGGAGGTATCGAAGCCTACTACAGCACCCACAAGCCCAAGCAGACGGCCGAATACCTTCAACTCGCGCAACGCTTGGATTTATTGGTAACGGGCGGGAGCGATTTTCACGGATTCACAAAACCGGACATCGATGTCGGCACCGGCCGGGGGGATCTCAGGGTGCCCGAGAAACTGTTGGGACCGCTACGGCACGCAGCGGCCGTGGCGGGCTGACCGATAGAAGATCCGGGTTCAAGCGGAGCGCTTCATCGACTCTCAAGGCAGCTCTGACGAGATGATGACTCACGATGGCGATGGTCTTCGCCATGGCACTGGGCATTTTGCCCGTCTCCGACGCGAAGGCCGGTTTTCGGACATGTACACCCTTCGGGATACCGCCACCACCTTCGAGCCTCGCACCGACGCCGGTTCTTCTCTCTTACCTTCATAGTCCCTTGACGCTCGGAGCCGCTCCGGCCGCCATCCCATTTGCGCTCGCCGTGCATGGAGAGACGGATGGCGTTCGCAGGGGCCAGCTCGGAATCCTCCTGTTTACAATTTTTCCGCCTGTTGTCTAAGCGCGTTCACCTGCTCATACGAGAGAATTCCGATGGGCTGGCGATTACGGTCCAGAATGGTCACGCCTCCATCGCGCGAGACTTCGGCGGTGAACAGCTCCTGTCCGTTTTGATCGACCAGCTTCAGATGACCACCGGTTTCGATCACCGTGCCGGTTGTTACGACCATCCCGTCCCGTCGATATTCAACTCGGTTGGATGCCTCGTCGGAGATGAACACCACCTCGGTTCGCAAATCGCCGACCCGGACCGTCTTCGTGCCGTTGGACGACGACGTTCGGCTGACCTTCACCGGATTCTGGCCGGTCCAGAATTCGATGGAGTTGAGGACAAGAGCGTCAACTAGGGTGGAGAGTGGGTAGACCGGTACGATGACCAGCGCCAGAAAAATGGCCTCCTTCGTCCATTTGCCGCCGACCTCCCCGCTTCCCTTGACGTCACCGTTCCATTTATGGACGCTCTGCGTCAGGTTGAAAGGACCGTAACAGGCGCTGGTCGTGGCGAGCAGCGCTGCCAACACGATTCCCGTCACGATCGAACGATGCGAGACAAACAATTTCATCCGCTCCTCCTTACGTAGCCCCGTCCTCCACGACCTTGAATTTTAGCAACTCCTCGGAGAGGCGCCAGCAAATCATCCGTTCCACTGTCGTCGCCGCGGCTCCGTCGAAAACCGACCAAATCATTGACTCTGCCCGACCCTCCGTTAGACTGGGACTGTTCTGTATGTCGACGACTCACGGCACAATTTCCTGGGGTTGGGTCGGCTTTTGCACGACGGCCGGCATGGCATCGCTCATCGGCGGGTCCGTCTTGAGCCGCCATCCCTTGATACACAGCCTGCCGATCGGCCAGTCCGCCTTCACGGTCGGAGCCTGGAGCCCGCTGCTCGGCAACACCTTCGTCGTCTTCTGGGCTTACCTGTTGGCCCGCCACCTCGCCGGCGCCTGTCCGGACGATGGCAAGGGGGGAAGCTGGACCCGGACGGTCATGCCGCCGGCCACGGTACTGGGAGGATGCCTCCTGACCGCCCCATCCATCCGTCGAACGATTGAATCGGCCGCCGAATCGCAGGCCCACGCCCCTCTCCTCCTCTTGTTCGCCGGAGCCCTGATCGGCACCGGCCTGTGGTTCACGCTCGCCTGGCTCAGACGCATCGATTCCCTTCACCACCTGCTCGAAAGCCGCTTCTCGAAGACAAGGGCGCCGAGCACGGATCAGGAGGGAGAGGCGAAACCATCCGTCATCGAACAAGGAAGAGAGGAGCGGACACAAACCTTGTCTCAGACCCGTCGCTCCCCTGCGCCTCCCCAACCACGGCCTCGCCCCGCCGACAGCCCGCTCGGATCGTCGCTGGGACGCTACCGAGTGCTGAAGGAACTCGGACGCGGATCGATGGGGACGGTCTATCTGGGCAAAGACCCCACCATCCAAAGATTCGTGGCCATCAAGACCGTCCGGTTGGACGAGTGGGACGACGCGGAGGAGGCCGAAGCCGGAAAGGCCCGGTTCTTCCGCGAAGCCGAATCCACCGGCCGTCTCTCCCATCCGAATATCGTCACGATCTACGACGCCGGGGAGCAGGACGGCTTGGGATTCATCGCGATGGAATATGTGGAAGGGACGACATTGCGGCCTTACGGCAACCGGCAGAACCAGTTGCCGCTCGTCAAGCTGCTGGACGTCGTGGCCACCGTAGCCGACGCGCTCGACCATGCCCACCGTCAAGGCGTGGTGCACCGCGACATCAAGCCGGCCAACATCATGCTGACCTCCGAGCCTCGTGTCAAAGTCATGGATTTCGGGATCGCCACCGTGACGAATTCCATCAAGACCCGTTCCGTGGCGATTCTGGGCACCCCATCCTACATGTCTCCGGAGCAGGTAGCCGGCCGAAAGGCCGACGGCCGTGCCGACATCTTCGCACTGGGGGTGGTGTTGTTCGAGTTGCTCGCAGGACGCAGACCGTTTGAAGCCGACGATCTCACGACCTTGCTCTATCGGATCGCCCGCGAACCGCATCGGCGTTTGGCCGACGACCGCCCCGATCTTCCGTCAGAGCTCTACCGTCTCGTCGATTGCGCCCTGGAAAAAGAGCCGGCCCATCGATTCGCAAAGGCCGGCGACCTGAGTCGGTCTTTGCGCGACTGCCTGCGGGCGATGGCCGCCTGAACGTTGAGCTGTGACCATGGCGTTATCGATCACTGCGGCAGCCCTGACAGACCGCGGCCTCCTGCGGGAACGGAACGAAGACAGTTATGCGATCGACCCGTCTCTAGGATGCTACCTGGTGTGCGACGGCATGGGCGGCCATGCGGCCGGCGACATCGCGAGCCGTCTCGCCGCCGACAGCATCTGTTCCTACCTGCGCCACATGCCGGAAGGGCTCGACCGTCGGGCCGGCGCTCCCTGCGACGAATCGGTTTCCCCGGTCACAAGCCGGTTGAATAGTGCGATCCGTTACGCCAACCGCGTCATCCATGGCGAGGGACTGCATCGGCCGGCCTGTGTGGGCATGGGCACGACCGTCGTTGCCGTGTTGATTCACGATCAGGTTGCCTCCATCGCTCACGTCGGCGACAGCCGGCTCTACCTGGTGCGCGACCGGCGGCTTGACTGCTTGACCACGGACCATACGGTGGAGGCTGAACGAAGTCGCTGGAACGGTGCCGACACCCGCCAGACCGACGACCCTCGTTGCACCTCCCCACTGACCCGAGCAGTGGGGATCGCCGACTCCGTCGAGGTGGAACTGTCGGAAGCGCCGTTGATGCCCGGCGATGTCTTGCTCCTCTGCTCGGACGGCCTGACTCGTGAGGTCACGACGGACGCCATCTTGCAAACCGTTCTCGACCGCCAAATGCCGCAGCCGATCGCCGAACACCTGTTATCGCTGGCCAAGTCCGCCGGAGGGCGCGACAACATTACGATCCTGGCCTTGTCGGTGCAGACCGAACTGCCGCCGACTGTCTGGGATCGCATCCGACGCTGTTTCTGTCACCACACGATGTCCGTCACGATGAACAAGGAGAATCCCAATGCCTGAAGTGATTGCCCCACATGCCAAACTGCTCCTGAAATCGAAGGAGGTCGCGATACAAGAAATCGACATCACGAAACCGACCTTTACGATCGGGCGAAACCCCGACAACGATGTCGTGGTAGACGATCCCACGGTGTCCGGGCACCATGCGCGCATCCTCAAAATCCAGGCGGCCTACTTTCTTGAGGATCTCAAGAGCACCAATGGCACCCTGCTGAACTCGAAGGCCGTGGACCGCCGCCAGTTGCAGGATGCAGATGTCATCACGATCGGTCATGCTCGATTGGTCTTCCGCGATCAGAGTCCTGTCCCCTTGCAGCCTCCATTCACAGGTGCGATCGGCGCAACGGATCTGGACAGGACAATGGTCCTCACCGGGAAGACGCCTCGGAGCTCAGTTCCGGCCTGTCCTCCGGCAAAGGTGGAGGTCCTCTCGGGTCGCACCGATCGGTCGGAATATCACTTGACGAAACTCGTGACGGTGATCGGTTCTCAGGAGGACGCCACGATCCGATTGACAGGATGGTTTGCCCCCAAAGTCGCGGCCATGATCGCCAGGCGGAGGGAGGCCTGGACTCTCATCCCGTCCAACCACGGAAAGAAGGTGCTCCTGAACCAGACTCGGGTGACCACGCAGGTGGAATTGAAGGACGGCGATCAAATCGATGTGGCGGGCGCGACGTTGCGGGTTTCGTTGATCCTCCCCAAGGCGGCCTAACCGTGTCGAGGCCCTGGCTGGAAGATCCGACGGCTGACCAGGTCGGCTCAGTCCAGCACGCGTTCTCGGATCAGCACCTCGGCGCAGGCGGAGGACAGATCCCCCGCATGGGTACGCAAACAGCGCAAGATAGGACCACCGCGCATGGGCGTCTGCGGACAGAACCTCCGCACATCGGCACGGCACGACGCGAGGACGGCTCGGGCTCCATCATGAGGACGCGCCACCATCTCGACAGGGCGGCGCCGACAAGCGGGCGGCAGCAAACTGCCGTAGGTTTGCAGGCAATCTCGGAACCGCCCGCTCCCCGGTTCCACTTCGCCGCACAGCTTCCTGACTTCCTCGACGCAGTTTAACTCCGGGCTCGGCTCGAGCGAGAGCGCCGGTTGGTCGCGCGGAACAGCCGGCGCTCCGGTGGTTTCCTGCGCCGGCACAGCCGGCCCCTCACCACGCGGATGCCTGTTCTCGGAACCCTTCGGATCATCCGGCGCAATGAAGAGGGATGGGCGAGACTCGACGCCGGACTCCGACCCAACGCCGGTCCAGGCGCTGAAAAGCGCGGTCGGCAGATTGACCCAGATCAGCGACCAAGCAATCCCCAAGACGAAGAACGTGACCACCCTGGCCGGCAGCGAGGATCGCCCTGGGAGAGGATCAGTCATGGGACACGCTCCCTCTCATGGCCGGTCGCGCGAACATCGGCGCTCACCCACGAACTGCAGATCAATTCTCCGGCGTTTCGACGATGTGATTCTCGAACTTGGTGCAGCCTTCGGCGAGCAGACGGTTGGTCAGCATTTCCCCCGGCCACTCGATGGGAAGATCCGCCGTAAAAACCCACACATCGGGGGAGGTCCAGACCGGGCCATGGTCTTCCGGCAATTCGGGATCGAACAGGTCGGTCCAGATCGGCATGTAGACTCCGTTCCCGCACTGTGTATGGAGATGGACAATGGTCCGGGCGCGCACGGCCGGGTCCAATTCACGCCACACCGCTGCGGTTTCGTCGGCCAGCCGGTGGAGACGAACCGCATTTTGCGCGTCGTACAACGCATAGGCGGCATAGACAGGCGCCTCGATCATATGGGGCGCCTGCGCCAATTCCGCGCACTGTTCCGTCAACCCGGCCAAGAGTGCGCGCCGATCCTGCTCCTCCATGCCCTCGGGCAATGCCGGCTCCGTCGCCCCGATCAGCTCGAACAGCAGAAACGCGGTGTTTTCGACCGGAGGATGGAGTCGCGCCGCGACCGGTTGCGGCCGCTGAGATTCCGCCAACAACGACAGATGGTCATGGATTGATTGCAGGCTGAGCAGGTCCAGAGTCGAGTCGGTGAGCAAGCGCGGCTCCACCGTGATGACCGTGCCGGGTGGCACGCGCAAGTACTGGTGCAGCAGGTTCGCGGTGGCGACCGGGTCGACTTTCAGGCCGAGCGGCAGGGTGAGGTTCGCCTGCAACGGCAGCGCCAAGGCGCCCATGACCGCATAGGTCGGCTTCTCGTCCGGATCGTGGACATCCATCATCGCCGAACAGGCCGCTTCGGCCAGCAGGTCGAACAGCCATTCGGCCATTTCTTCATCCAAGGCGGCCATGACCATGAGGAGTTCCTGCTCCCGGCCCTGATCCAAAAAGGCCTGCAGCGTATCGACAGCCGCATCGTTGTCCCCATGATCGTGCCGGCGGGCGTTGATGAGGTGAATCAGGTCCCGCGTGAGGGGATCGGGACGGGTCCAACTGAACATGTGGCGCTCCTTCGAATCACGCGTCGGCTTGCATAGAATGGCGAGCCGACCCAAAATATGTTGCCAAAGATTGAATGGAGAGGCAAGTTTCTCACAGTTTCATCATCGAGACATCCGCATCGACACGTCCGCGAGTCGCGCCTCGCTCGTCGTTACTCGCCGATGATCTTGATCAGCACGCGCTTCTTTCGCCGCCCGTCGAACTCGCCGTAGAAGATCTGCTCCCATGGACCGAAATCCAACCGCCCGTTCGTCAACGCCACGACCACTTCCCGCCCCATGAGCTGGCGTTTGATGTGGGCATCGCCGTTGTCCTCTCCCGTCAGGTTATGACGATAGGAACCGGCCTGAGGAGCCTGTCGCTCGAGAAACTCGTCGTAGTCTTGGAGCAGGCCCGGCTCGTCGTCGTTGATGTAGACGCTCGCCGTGATGTGCATGGCGTTGACCAGCACCAGGCCTTCTCGGATGCCGCTCTTCCGCACCGCCCCCTCCACCTGCGGCGTGATGTTCAGATAGGCGCGGCGGGTGGGCGTCTCGAAGGAAAGTTCTTCTCGATACTGTTTCATGACGAGCCACGGATAGTCCGTCGCACGATGATGCCTCACGCTCCGGCAGAGTTGCAAGCCCGCCGTCGCCGACGCGGATGTCGAACGGAAACCGGTTGATCGAATCATGGCAGAATGAGGGCCGGCTCACAATCAGAGGACTCGCGACCTCGAACGAATGCGCATGGCGCCTTGCTGGTACTGAGGCCTTGCATCGCTTATAATCACCGGACAACGGATATTTTCCTCAGGAACATCTGTGGCCACTCGCCGCCCGACAGTTCCCCGCCTCTCGTCCAACGCGCGGACCGTATTGCAACGGCGCTATCTCATGAAGAACGAGCGGGGACGTCTCATTGAAACACCGGCGCAGATGTTCTCCCGCGTAGCCACCAATATCGCCGGGGCGGAACGGGGCTACCGCGCACAGATGCCCCCTGCGCGTGTGGCCCGTTCGTTCTACGAGATGATGGCAAAACTGGAGTTTCTGCCGAACTCGCCGACGCTCATGAACGCCGGGGGCCGGTTGCAGCAACTGTCCGCCTGTTTTGTGCTCCCCGTCGCGGACTCGCTCGAATCCATCTACGAGACGCTCAAGCACCAGGCGCTGATCCATCAATCCGGCGGCGGCACCGGCTTCTCCTTCAGCCGGCTTCGGCCAAAGGACGACGTGGTCGCGACCACGCACGGCATCGCCTCAGGTCCGGTGTCCTTCATGAGAATCTTCAACACCTCGACCGACGTCATCAAGCAGGGAGGCACCCGCCGCGGCGCCAACATGGGGATTCTCCGCGTGGACCATCCCGATATCTTGGAATTCATTCAGGCCAAGCAGCGTCCTGAGGCATTGACCAATTTCAACATCTCGGTCGGTGTCACGGATGCTTTTATGGAAGCCGTGGCCCGCCGGCGCGACTACCCCTTGATCAATCCCCGGACCAACAGGCTCGTGCGTCGGATCTCCGCGCAGATGGTTTTCGACACGCTCATCGACGCGGCCTGGACCAGCGGTGAACCGGGGATCATCTTCCTCGACACCATCAACCGGACCCAACCGACGCCGACCGTGGGGGAGATCGAAGCCACCAATCCCTGCGGCGAGCAACCCTTGTTGCCCTACGAGTCTTGCGTCTTGGGCTCGATTAACCTGGCCAAGTTCGTCGACGGACCGTTACAGACCCGCCACATCGACTATGAGCGACTCGCCGAAAGGGTCCGTCTGGCCGTGAGGTTTCTGGACAATGTCATCGACATGACCCGATTCCCCTTGGAGGCGATTGCCAAGCTCACGACCGGCAATCGCAAGATCGGGCTGGGCGTGATGGGATTTGCGGACCTGCTGATCTCACTGAACGTCCCCTACGACAGCGAAGAAGCGCTGAAGCTCGGCGAATCCCTGATGCGGTTCGTCCGCGAACATGCGCACGAGGCTTCTGGCGACCTGGCACGGACGAGGGGGGTGTTCCCCAACTACTCGACGAGTCGTTTGAAGGAGACCGGGGAGCGCCGCCGCAACGCCACCGTGACGACCATCGCCCCAACCGGCACCATCAGCATCATCGCCGACTGCTCGGCGGGCATCGAGCCGCTCTACGGCGTGAGCTTCGTGCGGACCGTCATGGATGATGTGCGCCTCACGAGCGTCCATCCCGAGTTCCTGAGGCTGGCGCGCCGTCACGGCATCGCGAGCGACGCGCTGCTCCGGGAGGTGTCCCAACAGGAATCGATTCAGCACCTGACTGAGATCCCGCCGGACCTGCGCCGGCTGTTCGTGACCGCGCACGACGTGAGCCCTGAACACCACGTGAGAATCCAGGCCGCCTTCCAAAAATACAGCGACAGCGGCGTCTCCAAGACCATCAACCTCCCGACCGGCGCTTCACGGGCCGACGTGGCCGGAGCATTTCGCCTGGCCTACCAGTTGGGCTGCAAGGGGCTGACCGTGTTTCGCAGCGGGAGCCGCGAAAGGCAAGTGCTCTCATGCGCCAACATCCAATACTGCTGACTTCACACCGGACCTGCGAGTACCATGCAGCCGTAAGCCAAGAAATCTGACCCCTAACCCCGCACGATTTCAGCGGAAGTTTGACATGGCCGGGTGAGGATGCTATCACAGCACACAGGAATGACTTTCCAGATCGACCGTCACACATCCTACGAGAGGTGATCCATGTTCGCTCATAGCGGGTGGTCAACAGGCGCCGCACAACTTCCGCAGTGGAATCTGCTCTTTGCCCGAGCGCCGGAACCGGACCTTGAATTCGAAGAGGATGTGTTGGAAGGGGCGGAGTCGGGATCGGGTCAGCCCTCCTCCGCGAATAAGCCGCCGAAACGCAAGGGTAGCAGCCCGATGATGTGGGTCCTGCTGCTCCTGCTCCTTGGCGGCGGCGCCTATGTCGCGATGGACCCGGATATCGTCATGGACCTCCTCAATCCGCTGCTAGGCGAACCGGTCTCGACACCGCCGCTCGCTCAAAATCCGCCATCGGCGAAACCAACAACTCCCCGACCCGAACCGGTGACTCCTTCACCGGCGGCACAACCGGCTCCGATGGAATCGGGGTCGGCGCCCGGGCCGCGCGCCATCCCCTCACCTCCAGCGACGGCCGCTCCGGCGCCAACCGTCACGGCCAGACCGTTTACTGACCCACAATTCGGCGAAGGCCAGCGTGTCACCATCGCCGGCACAGCCGGACCGTTGATCCTGTCACAGGATGCGGCAGGACGGCAGCCTGGGCCGTCGGTCAAACCGGGAAGCCTATTGATCGTCCTGGACGGCGATCTGCAAGCGACCGGGTGGGTCTACTCGGTGCGGACCGAGCAGGGCGCCAAGGGATGGGTTCCTGAAAGGATGCTGCGGCTGATCCCATAGCCTCTCGCCAGCCTCCGCTCGACTGAAACGGCGCGAGTAGACTCGACTTCGTGTGAACCAACGACTCATCGGAAGAAGCCCATCCGTTATTGACGCCGCTGGAGAAGCTCCTTCAGGGTGAGCCACTTCGCGGTAGACCCATTGCATCAAGAGAGGACCGCAATGGGTGCCCCACTCCGGCGGCGGACTTTTTCCGCATCCTGTGAGAGACGCCGGGGTTGCCCGAAGGACAACCCCGGCGCTGTTCTGTGATTCCACCACGCCCCCCGAAGCTCCGACCGCCACATCCATCGACCCCTTCGTTTCGGCCTTCTCTCCGGCGCCGAGTCCTGTGCTATACTGCCCTCTCATTTCGAACTCCCAGCCATGCTGCGCGCGATCATTTTCGATTTCGACGGTGTCATCGCCGATACCGAGCCCCTTCACTTCCGGGCTTTCCAGCAGGTCTTGGCAGGGATCGGCCTCTCGATGAGCGAGGCCGAGTATTACGCCGACTATTTGGGATTTGACGATCGAGGCTGTTTTATCACGGCCCTGGCCGCCAACGGACACCCGACACCAGCCGATACCATTCACTCCTTAATGGAGCGGAAAGCCGCCGCCTATTTGGACGCCGTGCGCCGGCACCTGGTCGTGCTCCCCGGCGTGCCGGCCTTCGTGCAGCAAGCCAGCCGGCAGTATCCGTTGGCTATCGCCTCCGGCGCGCTCCGACCCGAGATCGAACTGATCTTGCGCACGATCGGCCTACGAGACTGTTTTCAGGAAATCACCAGCGCCGAGGACGTAGTGAGGGGCAAGCCGGACCCGGAACCGTTCCTGCTGGCGTTGGAACGTGTGAATAAGTCCAGCGGGACGGCGGCGACGGCTCCGATCAAGCCAGGCGAATGTTTGGTCATCGAGGATTCCATTCCGGGCATCCGAAGCGGCAAGGCCGCGGGCATGAAAGTGTTGGCCGTGGCCAACACCCACGCGATCGGAGATTTGGCCGAGGCACACGCCATCACACCCGGCCTGGACCAGGTCGATCTTCAAGAGCTGACCGGGCGACTGTGGGGACCAGGCTGACGCGTCATACGTCGCTGGTCGCTGGTCATCCGTCACGAATCGCCCTTACCAAGTGAATAGACGAATCGCCGCTGTCTTACCTACGATTGACGCATGACGGGCGACGATTAACGAATATCGGCAATGCGAATCTGCTCCTTACAGCCAGGCGCCACCGAGATCATCGCGGCCTTGGGATTGACGGATCACCTTGTCGCCCTGAGTCACGAGTGCGACTATCCCCCAACGATCACCGGCCTGCCGGTCGTCACCAGGTCGTTCACCGCGCCGGCTCCTTCGTCCTGCCGCGAAATCGACCGATCCGTCGCGGAGCGGATGGCGGCGGACCAGCCGCTGTTCGAAATCGATGCCGCTTCGCTCGCAGCCGCGAATCCGGATCTCATAATCCTGCAAGACCTCTGTCACATTTGCGGGATCGCTCCCGACCACCTCGATCAAACGCTCAGTGGCCTACCGGCCAGACCGACGCTTATCACCGTGGGAGGCTCCACGCTGGAAGCGGTCTTCCACGACATCGTGCGGATCGGCCAGGCGGTAGGACGAACCGAGACGGCTGAATCGCTGATTGATGCCCTGCGCCGACGGCTCGAAGCGGTGCGGCAGCGGCAGGCGGGCCGCGCGCGGCCACCCAAGGTCGTCTGTCTGGAATGGCTCGATCCATTCTATGTGGCAGGACACTGGACGCCCGAACTCGTGGCATTGGCCGGAGGACGGGATGTGCTGGGAACAGCCGGGGCGCCCTCTCGGAAAGTCGAGTGGCACGACCTGGTCGCCGCGTCGCCGGATTTGTTGCTGATCATGCCCTGTGGATTCACCCTCGAACGCACGGTCGACGAGTTTGACTCCCATTGCCCGGCCTTCCCCTGGGACCAATTGCCGGCCGTCCATCACCGACGTGTGTTTGCGCTCGACGGAAACGCCTATTTCTCCAGGCCCGGTCCCAGACTCATCGACGGGCTGGAGATACTGGAGGCCCTGCTGACGGAAGAGGACCTCGTCGCTCCTTTGCCGCCGGGGGCACGGCGGATCACCAAGGTGCCGGCTCAGAGTCTCAAGGTATAAGCGATGACGCCGACCGAGGCTCAAGCCTACTGCACGACGCTCACCAAGCGAAGCGGCAGCAACTTCTACTACTCGTTCTTCTTTCTGCCGCGAGAGCGCCGTGAGGCGATGTACACCGTCTATGCCTTCTGCAAAGAGGTCGACAGCGCCGTGGACGAGCCGCCGGCGGGAAGCAACCCCCGGGAAGAACTGCGCCGATGGCGTCAGGAACTGACCGCGGTCTACCACGGCCGCCCCACTCATCCCGTGATGATCAGTTTGGCAACCCATGCCAAACTGTTCGACATTCCGCAGGAGTTGTGCGAAGAACTCATCAATGGGGTTGAGATGGATCTCAGCCTGACCCGCTATCAGACATTCACCGATCTGTACCAATACTGCTATCGGGTCGCCTCGGTCGTGGGCCTGATCTGTCTCCGCATCTTCGGCGTCCAATCTCCTAAGGCCACGGCCTACGCCATCGACCTCGGTCTTGCCTTTCAAATGACGAATATCCTCCGCGATCTGGGGGTCGACGCACGCAACGGCCGCATGTATCTCCCGCTGGAGGACCTGGACCGGTTCGGCTACCAGCAATCCGATCTGCTCGCGGAGCGGATGACGCCGGCCTATTATGCGCTGATGCGATTCGAGTGCGAGCGAGCCCGTACATTTTATGACAAGGCTCGGCAGTCCCTGGAGGAGTTGCCGGCATCCGATCGACAGCTCCTGACCGTCGCGGAAATCATGCGCGGAGTGTACAGCCGCATTCTGACGCGCATCGAATCCTCCAACTACCAGGTCTTCGGTCCGCGCATCCGCCTGTCGTCCCCTCACCGGCTGGGAGTCGCGGCGGCCATCTGGCTCCGGTCTCGGTTGCGATCTCATCTCCTCTCCCAGGCCTCGGCATGACACGTCCCTCGTCCGTTCTCGTGCTTGGCGCCGGCCCGGCCGGATTGGCCGCCGCCTTTCGCCTGAGCCAGCAGGGTCACTCCGTGACCCTGCTCGAAGAGCGTGATCGACTGGGCGGCGGCCTCGTGGCTTCGGCTGAGGACCAGGACCTGGTCGACGCGATCCCCCCTGTCATCTTCGGCCACCAGACTGCGACCCTGCAGCTCCTTCAGGATCTCGGCACGCTCAAACATGCCCGACTCCGAACCCCCGGCCAGATCGAGTTTCGAACAAGGGATCGCACCACCAGGCGGATGCGCAATCTCTGGCTGCCGGCGCCGTTTCACAGCATCCTTGGTCTCGCAGCGTCGCGCGGCCTCACGCTCCGGGATCTCTGGCGAGCGCTCGTCTTTCTGGAACGGACCTGGGAAGAAGACCCCGGCCTTCCACTGGATCTGGACAGCCGTCGAGCGGATCAATGGTTGACGGAAATCCGGCAGTCGGAGGAAGCCCAGGTCAATGTGTGGGCGCCGCTCGCCCGCTTCCTGCTGAGCAGCGAATTGTCCTCGGCCTCCGCCGGTCTGCTTGTCGAAATGCTCCGTCGCAGCTTCCTGACCACCCGAGCCAACTCACGTGTCGGCATCCCCGACCACGACTGGTCCGGCCTGTTCATCAAGCCCGTTGCGGATCACTACAAGAAGCGACAGGTGATCCTGCAAACCGGCGCGCGTTTCGACCAAATTCACGTGAAGGGCAGCCGCGTTGCCGGCGTGCGCCTGAAAGACCGCCGCCTGCTGACCGCCGATTGGTACGTCGCCGCCATCCCGCCGCGACGGCTCTCCGACCTGTTGCCCGAGGGCGTCGTCACGCATTACGCGACTTTTCACCAACTCGGCAAACTCGCCGATGCCGTCGGCCTCACCGTCCATCTCTGGTTGGAGGCACCGAGCGGGACGCCTCGCCTGGCCCTGTTGGTCGGCCACACCTTCCACTGGCTCGTCATCCGGCGGACATCGGGCTCGAACACCGAGGCGGTCGTCTCGCTGGTCGCAACCGGACGGGCCGACTTGATGCACCATTCCGACCAGGCGCTGGCGGATTTCGCGTGGACAGACGTAAGGACGGCTCTCCCGGAAGCGAGCCAGGCGCGCCTGATCAAAGCACAGGTCATCAAGCGTGAGCGAGCCTGCCTCATGGCCAGACCCGGTTCTACCGCCTACCGGCCTGTGACCGAATCGCCGTTTGCGAACTTGCTGCTGGCCGGCGGATGGACCGATACGGGCCTGCCGGATTCGGTGGAAGGGGCGATCCTCAGCGCCGACCGTTGCGCCCAGACCTTGAGCGCGAAGTGCAGCGCCGGTGAACGGAACCAACGCACGGCCTGAATCGAAGGGACGGATCATGGCACGAACATGGAGTCAGCGCATTGCGGGCTTGGGACAATCGGACATCCGAACCATGACGCAGGCCTGCGCGCAGATCAAGGGCATCAACATGGCGCAGGGCGTCTGCGACACAGGCGTGCCTCCGGCGGTATCTCAGGCCGTCCAACATGCGGTCGATCTCGGCTATAACATCTATACCAGGTTCGATGGGTTGCCTCAGTTGCGTCAGGCTCTGGCCCGCAAGACGGCTCAGTACAACGGCTTCACTCCGGACCCCGAGACGGAGATCACGGTCTCGGCGGGCGCAACCGGTGCGTTCCATTGCGCCTGCATGGCCCTGTTCGATCCCGGTGACGAAGTCATCGTGTTCGAACCCTACTATGCCTATCACCTACATGCCCTGGCATCGGTCGATGCGGTCCCGCGCATCGTTCCCACGGTTCCGCCAGACTGGGCCTTCGACCTCCGATCGCTGGAGCAGACGGTCACCGCTCGCACCAAGGCCATCGTGGTCAATACGCCGTCAAATCCCTCGGGCAAGGTCTTCAGCCGGGCCGAGCTGGAACAGATCGCTCGGATTGCCGTCGAACGAGACCTCTTCGTCATCACCGACGAGATCTATGAATACTTCCTGTACGACGGCCGCTCCCATGTGAGCCTGGCCTCCCTACCGGGCATGGCCGAACGGACGGTCACCATCTCAGGCTATTCGAAAACCTTTGCAATCACGGGCTGGCGAATCGGCCATACCATCGCCGCGCCGAGTTGGGCCCAAGCCATCGGGGCCATGAACGATCTGCTCTACGTCTGCGCGCCGGCGCCGCTGCAACATGCAGTAGCGACGGGCATCAACGAGCTGCCGGCGGAGTTCTATGCCGCGCTGGCGACCGACTATCAGGCCAAACGCGATCGGTTCTGCGACGCCTTGAAACGGGCCGGTCTGACCCCGTCGGTCCCGCAGGGAGCCTATTACGTGTTGGCGGACGTCTCGCGACTACCGGGCAAGACGGGAAAGGAGCGGGCCATATATGTCTTGGAGCGATGCGGCGTGGCCGGCGTGCCGGGTGAAGCCTTCTTTCAAGGCAAGACCGGCCACCGGTTTATCCGATTCTGCTACGCCAAGACCGAGAACGACCTCGCCGACGCCTGCGACCGGTTGGCCCGCCTTGGCTGAGCGAGCCGGCCGGCATTTGGACGATTCTGCACGAATGCCGTGCGATTCTCTCAACAGACTGTTTCGTTTGCGGGACGCCGGTCCGATCACCTTGCAACATCGTCTCTCCGCGCTCACGCCTCTCGCCGTCCCGTCATGCTCTCGTTTTATTTCGCGAATCTGATGACTCAGTCCCAGCCTCCATCGAACGACCCTCTTGGAGAGACCGATCGGCACAGGCCTTGCTGAATCATGAACCGCCCTTCAAGAAGGGAGGCCTGCCCATGATGTGGACGTGGTGGTATGTGCTGCTGCTCCTCTTCCCCTCTGCGATTCTCGTGATTCTGATGAAGGACGCGATGAAGTCCCTACAGGGTGCTGCGCGCTCGAAGACCGGGACGGTATCAGGCAAGAATCGGATCGACGCGGACGGCTCCCGCCGCAGCTAGCGGTTTGAGGACTGCCTCCTTCGCAGATAGCATAGGTCTCGAAACGCATCACCGGCTTGATAAGTTGCGATCACCACATCATCATAGGGCGGCGAAGTGAGGCCTACGTACGTCCGCCCATCCACCTCGAACGGCTCGATCCTAAACAGCGTGCGCAAGGCCGCAGAGGCGCCGCCGCCTGCTCCCTCCGACAACGGATAGACGCCACCCGTCCGCTCGAACTTGTCCGGGGTGGCATGAAGAGGCGTCAGGTCCTGCCAGGTCGCCTCTTGCAACACCGGACTGTCTTCAGGAAACACGTACAGGCTGTCGCTCGGCTTCCCCTTCATGCAGAAACGAGCACGGATGACCAGGTCCCGACGCCCGTCGTTGTTCAGATCGACGAGCGCCTGCTGCAATTCGGAACAGACGGTGGTCTTGGGCGCCTCCCCTCCCAATTGAACCGGCTGCCAGATCACGAGATGAATCCGATCGTCCCCCGGCCTGAAGACCTTCGATGGAGAGGCCCCCACCTCAAGCACCTCCGCCGCCTGCCGGCACAATTGCTCGTCTCCGCCCATCAGCACATCATACCCGGCGGCCCAAGCCACGCCGGCGGATAAGAGAATCAAGAGGCCGATCAGTCGGATTCGATCCATCATGCGCTCACGCCGGCGTCACTCTTGGTTCAGATAGAGCGGACGCGGTCTCCTCTCCTGCTCGGGTCGCGAAGGACCGGCCGGCTCACGAAGGGTCTCGATGACCTGTTCTTCCATCTGTTCGTTGTAGCGATCCACCTGTTTGTGAAGCGTGACGAGATCCACGAACCACCAGCCGATCAGCATCAGCCCGCCGCAGATCGCCGCGCCGCGGAACACCAGACTCCAACTCTCGTCCATCACCCAGGACCACAGAAATCCCACGAAGAACCCGACCGTTCCCACCGTGAAAGCCAGGAGATAGCCGACCGCCTTCCGGGGCCGTTCCAAGTAAAAGTGGTGCACCCCGCACCAACCGAGCACCAACCACAGGGCATAGGCCGTCAGGGCGGACTTGTGAAGCCGCACCATCTCACTGTTCAGCACCTCAAGTTGATGGGCCGATAGCGTGGTCTTCAGTTCCACCAGGTGGGATCGGTAGCGCATCATTGCACGATCTTGTCAGGCCGGCTTCCCGAACGACACAAGCCCAGCTCCTGATCAGTCTACACCGACTCGCCTCCGTTGGGCACGCGAACCACCTTCCAAGGTTTGATATGATGAATTCGGCAGGCGGGAGTTCCATGGGCGTATCTTCAGCCAGGGCGGCCGAGCCCCCTTGTCAGACGCCTCAGCGGCGCAGAGCGGCGCTGGAGTTGCTGGTCGTAGGTGCTCTGACGAGCGGCTTCCTCGCGCTGTTTCCACGCCGACCCATTGTCGTCGATCTCAGCCTCGCCATCCTCGCAGCAGGTCTTGTGCTCCTCAACGCCAGCTCCATCAAGGCTCAGTTTTGGGGACCGCGCCCGGTGGCCATCGGTGGCGCAGGCCGGCAGCACGGCGTGGTGGTCACCCTGGCCCTGACAATCCTTGTGATTCTCGGATTGTTATTCGTCGGAGCCGTGATCGGCTATCGAGGCGCCGATTGGCCCGGCGTGAGGGCCAGGCTCCTCCATCCCTACATCCCCACCGCCATCCTGTTGTACCTGCCCTGGGCCTGGCTCCAGCAGACGCTCTTCCAGTTCTACCTCCTCGGCCGGTTGCGCATGCTCTGCCCATCGCTCCATCCGCTCGCGCAGTCTGCGTTGAATGGGCTGATTTTCGGTCTGGTTCACGCCACCGACATCGAGATCATGCTCTCGGCGGCGCTGGGAGGCACCCTTTGGAGCTGGTTGTACCTTCGCGACCGCCGGCTCTGGCCGCTGGCGCTGTCACATGCCCTCGTGGGCACCACGTTTTACTACTGGGTGTATGGCTACGATCTCGCGAGCCGCTGGAGCGCCTTCCTTCGCGGCTTGTGGAGCGCTCCCGTATGATTCCAGACCGCGGTTCCGACCGTGGCCCGTTGCAACCGCAACGCAGCGGGGGAGATGCTACGACCCGCCACGAATCCTACGCACGAGCCGGCGAACCGGCGAGCATTCTTGTGTGGTGTGCCGCCGGGCTGAGCTCTCGGGATCTAGCAGGATGCGGCCAACCCCTCCGTTCGTCCTTCGAGAGCCTCAGGACGAACGAAGCGGTTTTTGAAGAGACCGGCGTTTTTCGATCGTGCTGAGCCAGTCGAAGCACACACATCGCGTTTTTTTGCAGCCTGCAAGTTCATGCGGACTGCGCAGACCGGCAATGTCGGGCGAGAGCATGCGAAGCTGCCTCGATGAGGGGCCGAGACAGAACGGAAGGCTCGTGTCGGAGAAAATGGGAGACGGCTTTCGGATTGAGGACCCAGACATCGTCCTTACTGTGATGCCCTGTCCGCTCGACATACCATTCAGGGAACACCACAATCGGTCGGACATGAAACACCGCGCTCCGCCCGTCATTGAGAAAGTCGGACAGCCAGCTTGCCTGTGCGTGCGCCTGCCGTAACGGTTTCTCGAGGACTTGATTCTGTCCGATCCGAATGGTCTGACCATCGTAGACGATTTTCGCGCAGCCCCCGATCGGCTTGGTTCTCGTTTTCGTCTCGATTGCGAAAATGCCGGAAGGCCCGACAATCACATGATCGATATTGAACCCCGGACCAGGAACGTCGTGGAACACTCGATAGCCTCCTTCCCGCAACTGTTCGAGGGTCTGCCCCACTGAACGTTCCCCATCTCGACCTGTACGAAGATTCTTCATGGTCGTCCTCAAAGGCACGATCCTTCTCCAGGCATAGCCGATGGCGATGATCGCGATGATCGTCAGCACGACAGGGTTGAGTGGTCGCCCCGTCCATTGTTGAATCCACCCGAAACATGCCGCGACAATGCAACACATTGCCATGATCAAATGCTCGACTATTTTCTCCTGCAAGAATCCGATGCGCTCATCGATGGATTGGCCGGGGAGTCGAAGGGGCGTCTCCTTGAGTCGTGAACGCCGGGCTGATTGTTTGTGATCCCAGTCGATATCAGACATAGCGGCTCCGTCCTAGTCGCTCCTAGAACCGGGGCATCCTATATCCGAGTGAACGCTCGTCATAGGAATTGGTGAATTCCAGGCAGAGCGGGGTGAAAGACCGGATTAGGCAGCAAGCGCTTGACAGGGACGAGTCCTACCGGAAATCCTCCGTCGTGCGTGACAGCATCAGGCGCTTTCCTTTCCATACTTTCCTTGTCGGCAGGAGCGACGGAACCATTCAGTTGTCAAAGAACGGCATGGTGTTGTCTGCGCGGGCGTGCGGCTTGCGCGGGCGTGCGGCTTGCCTCTTCACGCCTAATCGGTTACAGTGTTATTTGATATCACGATTTGATAGCATGTGGAGGGATCGATGAGCACCATTACCGTGACGTTGCCTGATGACCTGCTCAAACGCTCTACTCGTTTCGCCCATTCGTTGCGAGTGTCGAGAGCGGCGTACATCCGGCAATCATTGGAACGCATGAACCGGGAAACCGAACGGCGTTTGCGAGCCGATCGCCTCATCCACGCCTCGCGCAAGGTTCGCGACGAAAGCATGCGCGTCAATGCGGAGTTCGATACCATCGAAACCGATCCACATGCGTAAGCGCGGCGAGATTTGGCTCGCCGACCTGAATCCCCGGCGTGGGACGGAGCCCGGAAGGACCAGGCCCGTGCTCATCGTCCAAGCTCGAGCGTTGCTCGACGCTGGACACCCCTCCACACTGATCATTCCTCTCACCACCCAGCTCGTCGACGACGCAGAGCCTCTTCGGCTTCGCGTTCAGGCACAAGGCAAACTGCGTAAAGACTCCGATCTGCTCGTGGACCAACTCCGTGCGATCGACAACCACCGACTGATCGAAGGCCCCCTGACTCGTCTCACCACCGCACAACTCCGCCCCATCGCCCGCGCCATCGAGGATGTTTTGGAGCTGCGCTGAGCAGAATCTCGCCTCGTCTCATTCCATCACGCCGTCGTCGACCGCATCGAGGACCTGCCCCGCCTCGTGATCAACGCTGGCACACTCAACCGGATTCCGCACGTCGCCGAGATTTCCGCTGAACAATTCAAAGACCTACTCTGAAAGACTTACTCCCTGTGCTTCAACGGATCCACGGCAGCAATGCCGCGGCATCCGATGAGCGGCAACGTCATGCGAGAGGCGCGCAGACCATCAATCCTGCCTCACCCTGCCCGCCAGCCTGGTGTCGGGCAGGTCGAGCAGGCGCTACCGGAGTATCAAGGCAAGCAACGACCCTCAGGCCGGACCCCCGACCCCGAGCCCGTATCTTGTTCAGGCATTGAGCATCCCTCCGATTCATAGACGTGGCTGCCCGGTAAGCGGTCCCTACATGTAGGTATATTCTCCCGTGTAACTGGCCAGTCGAGAGACGATGGCTTGAAGCGGTTCCCATCCCGTTGGATCGCGGCCATACCAACGATAGATGGCCTCCTGTCCGAATTCGCCGAATCGCACCTCATACCCGGGACGGTCCAATCCTATATCTGCATGACTCTGCATGGTGATCGGCGTACGAATGAGACGTTGAATCTCCTCGATGAAACTGAGCGGCACCTCCTGTGACCACTCTCGCGGCTCAGCCCCTATATCGACCAAATTGCAATCCAGGCCCTCGGGGACTGAGGCCGGACTCCGAAAGACGATCCGATAATTCTGAGGTCGCCCGGGGATGGGATGGTTCTCCAGACGCATGGAAAGAGAGGGATTGAACGGCGGGTAGATACTGGCCCTTACAAAACAGAATCCCATGCCTAACCTCCATAACATTCAATCTCGCACGATCGTCGATGTCTCAGGCTCAAGAGGAATAACGGAAGCCAGTCTTGAAGGACGAAGGTGTGCCATTGACAGAAGCCTACAGCGACCGAAGGTCTGGCGCCACACGTCATTCGCACTTCAATGGGGCCACGGCATTGCTGCCGTGGAATCCTTCGTGAGGTCCTTCAGGAGGCCGTTGGTCTCAATGTCGCTTCAATGGGGCCACGGCATTGCTGCCGTGGAATCCCGAATGGCGTCATTGTGGAGACCAAGGGTTATTTCAGCTTCAATGGGGCCACGGCATTGCTGCCGTGGAATCACGATCTGAGAAGTGGCAGGCTTCAATGGGGCCACGGCATTGCTGCCGTGGAATCATACTTTTTTGCTGTCTTTGGGAACTTTGTTGTCGCGGCTTCAATGGGGCCACGGCATTGCTGCCGTGGAATCTAGCAAGGAGGCTCGATGATGAACTTAGTAAGTCACTTGGCTTCAATGGGGCCACGGCATTGCTGCCGTGGAATCCGACGCGCCGTTTGCGCTCGGCACGGTGGTAGAACTGCTTCAATGGGGCCACGGCATTGCTGCCGTGGAATCAGGAGGACCATTGAAATGCCCTTTGTAAAGTCGTCCGCTTCAATGGGGCCACGGCATTGCTGCCGTGGAATCCTGTCGTTACCGACGAGTAAGGCTCCCGCCTCTGGTGTAGCTTCAATGGGGCCACGGCATTGCTGCCGTGGAATCAAAGCGTCTTCAAGACTTCCCACTGTGGCCGTCCTGCGCTTCAATGGGGCCACGGCATTGCTGCCGTGGAATCATGCTTAATCGGATTGTCACCGAACTGAATACGTGTTTGCTTCAATGGGGCCACGGCATTGCTGCCGTGGAATCTCGGTAGGCGTAGCTCGACGGTTCCGCGATAGAACCACGCTTCAATGGGGCCACGGCATTGCTGCCGTGGAATCAGCCGATCATCAACAGCGTCCAAGACGTGAACATTTTGCTTCAATGGGGCCACGGCATTGCTGCCGTGGAATCCCAAGCGGCTCGGGCTCGTGATGAGTACCGAGAATGCGCTTCAATGGGGCCACGGCATTGCTGCCGTGGAATCCTTGTCGCCGCGTTTGGCCTTCTCGTCGGCTTGGAGGCTTCACTGGGGCCACGGCATTGCTGCCGTGGAATCCACGACTCGGAACGTAAAGACGCTGCACATTCGCAACGCTTCAATGGGGCCACGGCATTGCTGCCGTGGAATCCCAGTAGACGCCGTTCGGGCAC
>JANRMO010000010.1:0-127933 GCA_040981105.1 Nitrospiraceae bacterium | reverse complement strand
ACCCGCAACAATGCCCGCACGATCGAGCCGTTGATGAAGGGGATCGTCGCCGGACTTCGGCAGTATTTTCCCGGGTCGCCGGGGCTCCTCGTCAACTGCGACGGCGGGTCGCAGGACGGGACGCCGTCGATGATCGAGGGACTGGCCGGCGGGTATCCCGTCCATCGCTTGGACGGGACGACGCTCGGTGCGTATCCGACCCTTCCGACCGAGGCCGGGATCTCCGGACGCGAGCGGATTCTGCGGGAGTTGGGCGCAATCTCGGACCAGGCGCAGGCGAGCGCCTGTCTGATCCTGGACGGGAACCTCCGGTCGATCACGCCCGAGTGGATGGAGTTGCTGGGGCGGCCGATGCGCGAGGACAGCGCCGATCTCGTCATCCCGCTGTATCAGCGACATCGATACGATGGGACACTGGCGCATAATTTGCTCTCTCCCTTGTTGCGGGCCTTGTATGGAAAGCGGATCCGTTATCCGAGCGGAGGAGCCCGTGCCTTGTCGGGCCGGTTTGTTCACGACGTCCTGGCACGAATGACTCTCGAACGGGCTGCGCAGGGCTGTGGGTTGGATGGCGCGCTCACCACGCTGGCGCTCACCGGCGACCGCCGGATCTGCCATGCCTATCTGGGCACCAAGGTGCAGGATGGCCCCTTCGGTGCCGCCGATTTGGCGACGGTCATTTCCCAGTCGGTGGGTTGCATCTTCCACTCCATGGAAACATACGAATCGCGGTGGGAGGGGATCAGAGCTTCTACGGACGTTCCCTTGTATGGCAAGGTCGAGCATGCCTCCGCGAGCGAGCCGGTTCGGGTCGCCCGTATGGTGGGAGGGTTCAAACAGGGGCTGCGGGATCTGCTCCCACTCTGGGAGTTGATTCTTCCTCCCGAGACTTTGGATCAGATTCTGCCGCTCGGCATACTCGATCCCGACGAATTTCGATTCCCGGTCGAGCTATGGGTCCAGGTTGTCTATGACTTTGCGCTGGCGTATCACGACCAGGTGTTGCACCGAGATCACCTGCTGAAGTCGTTGACGCCGTTGTATCTCGGACGCACGGCTTCCTTCGTCCTGGAGACCTCAGACGGCGCCTCACCGGACGTGGAGACGGCGGCGGAATCGATCGGCGATGCGTTTGAACGGATGAAACCGTACCTGCTCGAACGATGGAGGTGGCGAGATGAGTGACATCTGGCGCGATACGATGGTCGCCGCCTTTCGCGACACGATGGTTCAGATCATGCTGGTGCTCCCGAAGCTGTTGGCCCTGCTCACCTTCATCCTGCTGGGGCTCCTGGCCGCCTGGCTGATCAAGGTGTTGACGGTACGGGTGCTCGCCGCATTCCGCTTCGACGCGTTGTGCGAGCGCTTCGGTCTGAGCACGGCTTTGTTGAAGGCCGGCGTGAGACGCTCCGTGTCCCAGGTGGTCGGCCGTCTGCTGTTTTGGACGGTTTTTTTGTTGTTCATCTTTATGGGGGTTGACGCGGTGGATCTGCCGGCGACGGCCACGCTGATCAGCCAGATGATGAGTTTTCTGCCGCGGGTCCTGGCGGCGGCGCTGCTGCTGTTGGTCGGGGTTTTGGCCTCGAATTTCTTTTCCGAAGCGGTGCTGATCGCCGCGGTCAATGCGCACATCCATGAAGCTCGACTTGCGGCTGCGTTGGTGCGCTGGGGGATTCTGTTGTTTACGTTCGCGATGGTGTTGACGCAACTGGGGATTGCCAACGAGATCGTGGTGGCGGCCTTCTCCATCACGTTCGGCGGCGTCGTGTTGGCCTTGGCCATTGCCGTCGGATTGGGTTCAAGAAATGTGGCGCGCCGGGCGATCGAGCGTCGCTGGGGTTCCAAGCCGGCACACGAGGACGTGGACGAATTGTCTCATATTTGATGTCAGCCGATGGACCGCCGAGAGGGTCGTGCGATGTCGATCGGCGGAAGCCTTCACGCGTAGAACGGGAGCGAGCCGGATGTCTCGACGGAGCAAGAACGTGAACCAGCCCGCTCTATCGCCCGAGACGGGGCCGGTGGATCGACCGACGGGTAACGGCGTCGGAGTTCCTGCGGACCGGTCGGGACCGGATGGGCGGCAACGGGTCGTGATCGAGGGGGTGAAGCCGGAAATTGATGGAGGGCGGTTTCCCATCAAGCGGGTGGTGGGAGACACCGTCGTCGTGGAGGCCGATCTGTTTGCCGATGGGCACGATGTCCTCTCCGGCGTTCTGCTGTACCGGCATGAGCGTAGTCGGGAGTGGCAGGAGGCGGAGTTTCGTTTCGTGAGCAACGACCGCTGGCGCGCGTCGTTCTCCGTCCAGGTGATCGGCACCTACCAGTATACGATACAAGCGTGGCTCGACCGGTTCGGCTCCTGGCAGCGCGACATGAAGAAACGGATGGCGGCCGGGCAGGTCATGTCGAACGATGGGCTTGTCGGCGCGAAACTGCTCGACGAGAGCGCGTCACGTGCTCCGGGGCCCGATGCGGACCGGCTTCGGCGGGTTGCGGAACGGTTGCGGGGAGACCAACAATCTTCGGCGGGAGGGCTTGATGCGGCGTTGAGTGAGGAGATCGGCCGGTTGATGACGCGCTATGCCGATCGGAGTTTCGCGACGACCTATGAACGGGAACTGTCGGTGACCGTCGATCGCGAACGGGCGCGGTTCAGCGCCTGGTACGAACTGTTTCCCCGTTCCTGTGCGCTGGAACCGGGCCGGCACGGTACATTCAACGATTGCGCAACGCGGCTTCCCTACATCGCCGGCATGGGATTCGATGTCCTGTACTTGCCGCCCATCCATCCGATCGGACGGACGTTCAGAAAGGGCAAGAACAACGATCCGAACGGCGGGCCCGACGCCGTGGGAAGCCCCTGGGCGATCGGGTCTCATGAAGGCGGTCATAAGGCCGTTCATCCGGCGCTCGGGACGATCGAGGATTTTCGGCGGCTCGTGCGCAAGGCCGGGGAACACGGCCTGGAAGTCGCGCTGGACCTGGCATTTCAGTGTTCACCGGATCATCCCTATGTGAAGGACCATCCCGAATGGTTCAAGAAGCGGCCGGACGGGACCATCCAATATGCCGAGAATCCTCCGAAAAAATATCAAGACATCTATCCGATCGATTTCGAAACCGAGCAGTGGCAGGCGCTGTGGGATGAGCTCAAGAGCGTCGTGGTGTACTGGGTGGAGCAGGGGGTGCGGATCTTTCGCGTGGATAACCCCCATACGAAGGCCTTCCGGTTCTGGGAGTGGTTGCTCGGCGAGGTGAAGCGCGCCCATCCGGAAGTGGTCTTCTTGTCGGAAGCGTTCACGAGGCCGAAGGTGATGTACCGGTTGGCCAAGGCGGGGTTCACGCAATCCTATACGTACTTTACATGGCGCACATCCAAGGCCGAGCTGACGGACTACCTGACCGAACTGACCGCGACGGAGGTTCGGGAGTATTTCCGCCCGAGCTTCTGGCCCAACACGCCGGACATCTTGACGGAGCAGCTTCAGCACGGAAGCCGGGCGACCTTCATGTCCCGCCTCGTGCTGGCGGCCACCTTGGGGGCGAGCTACGGTATCTACGGGCCCGCTTACGAACTCTCCGAGCATCGTGCGATCAAACCGGGCAGCGAGGAGTATCTGGATTCCGAAAAATATGAGGTTCGGCATTGGCCGATCGACCGGCCCGACAGCCTCTGCGAATTCATCGGTCTCGTCAATCAGGCGCGTCGCAGCAACCTCTCGCTGCAGCGGGACGACAGCCTGCATTTCCACCGGGTCGACAACGAGTACCTGATAGCCTATAGCAAACATACGGAGGACCGTTCCAATATCGTCCTCGTGGTCGTGAACCTCAGTCCGCATCATGTTCATGCCGGTTGGATCGATCTGGATCTGGACGTGCTGGGACTAAAGCCGGATCAGCCCTTTCAGGTCCATGATCTGTTGACGAACGCCTATTATCTCTGGGCCGGGTCAAGAAATTATGTCGTGATCGATCCACAATCGGCCCCGGCTCAAATCTTTGCGGTGCGGTCCCATCTGCGGACGGAGCGCGATTTCGACTATTTTCTCTAAGGGATGTGCGGGGCGGGGGAGGCTCCATCGATGGAACGCCTACGGATGCGGGGACAGTGGTCGGAGGTGTTCGGACCGGGCTGGCCGCCTGAGTTGGAACGAATGCTGCCATCGGTCTTGCCGTCGGTCCGATGGTTTGCCGACAAGGCCCGGGAAATCTGCTCCGCGACCGTTCGGGATGCCATCCCGATGCCCCATGGCACGATGCGCTCGTATCTGACGCTGATCGACGTGGAGTTCGCCGATGGCGAGGCGAAGACGTACGTGGTTCCTTGGTCGTTGTCGACGGACCGGCCTCCGAAATCGGATCAGGGAAGCGGACCCTCGCTTGTGGTGGCGCTGGAGTGCGAAGAAGGAGAGAAGGAATCATCGTGCTTCCTCTATGATGCGATGTGGAACGAAGGATTTGTGTCGGCGTTACTCGATGTGGTCCGATCGAACGGGAGGATTGCGGCTCGGGGAGGCTGGATCGTTGGCTCGCGTCTCGACGCTACGGATGAGACGGAAGATACGGGAGGAATCATCGGTACCGATTTCTCAGGGGAACGGGCAAGCTGTCGCGTTATAGGGGGAGAACAGAGCAACAGCTCGGTCGTGGTGAGCGATCAGGTCATCCTCAAACTGTACCGGCAATACGGCGAGGGGATCAATCCGGAGTTGGAAATCGGCCGTGTTCTGACCAAGACGCGATTCACCCACTCGCCGGCGCTGCTCGGCGCGATCGAGTACGTCTGTGTCGATCGGGAGCCGGTCACGTTGGCCATCCTCCAACGATTTGTCCGAAACCAGGGAGACGCCTGGCGATTCAGTCTCGACGCGGCGTCGGAATGTCTTCATCGGGCGGCCGCGGGCGGCTTCTCGCGGTGCACGGGTCCGTTCGCGTCCCCGTCGCCTCTCGAATGGTCTGAGGGGGACTGCCCCGATGCGGTCCGCGAGTTGATCGGGCCCTATTGGGAATCTGCGGAACGGCTGGGGACCCGGACCGCCGACCTGCATGTCGCGCTGGCCCGGGCCTCCGCCAATGGGAATTTTGCCCCGGAGCCTGCGACCGCAGAGTACTGGGCGATGCGATACGAGTCGCAATCAAAGCTGATCGATCGTACGTGCGGATTGCTCCGTGCACGGCGCCGGCTGCTTCCGCCTGGTAGTCGAAAGGAGGCGGACTGTGTGCTGGAGCTGGAGTCGGTCATCCTGGCGCAATTCCGGCACGTGATGGAGCGTGATCCGGTGGTCTGGCGCATTCGCTGTCACGGCGACTACCACCTCGGCCAGCTCTTACGCTGCGATCACGATTTCATGATCATCGACTTCGAAGGCGAACCGGCTCGTTCGTTGGCCGAGCGGCGGACGAAGCATCCCGCCGTGCTTGACGTGGCGGGCATGCTCCGGTCCTTGCATTACGTGCCGTATGCGTGCCTGGACCGGTTGCAATCTCGGCCGGAGGCGTTGGCATCGATTCCGGTTGAGGACCGGGAGACCTGGGCGGAGTGGTGGTCGGGCTGGACCAGCCTCCAGTTTCTGAAGGCCTACCTTTCCGGCGTCTCCCGGGAAGAGCTGTGGCCGTCCGATGGGGACGAAGCCAGACGGCTCTTGATCTCGCACCTACTGGAGAAGGCGGTTTATGAGCTGGCCTACGAACTCAACAACCGTCCCGCCTGGGCGGGGATTCCCTTGAAGGGCATTCTGAAGACGCTGGAACTTTCTCGTAGGTGAGGATCTGGCCGGATAGAGAGGCGTCGAACCGGACCTCGCCATGCCATCGTACAAGAGAGGGGAAGGGACCTGAGATATGACCATGCATCACGCGCAAAACCGGACAATCGACGAACCCCACCGCTTCAGCGAGGATGATCTCCATTTGTTCAACGAAGGCACGCATTTTCGATTGTTCGACAAATTGGGTGCGCATCCGATCGAGGTGAACGGAGTCGCCGGCACCCACTTTTCGGTCTGGGCTCCCAACGCGGAGTCCGTCGCTGTGATCGGAAATTTCAATGGGTGGGACCCTGAACGGCATGCGCTCCGACCGTCCGGAAGCTCGGGAATCTGGGCGGGCGTCGTGCCCGGGGTCGGGAAAGGGGCGCTGTACAAGTACCACATTCGCTCCCACCACAACGGGTATCGGGTGGACAAGCCCGATCCTGTCTCGTTCTTCAACGAAATTCCACCGAAGTCGGCCTCGATCGTCTGGGATGTGCACTATGATTGGCAAGACGGCGAATGGATGCGGCACCGCCGCCGGCACAACGCGATGGATGCGCCCATCTCGATTTATGAGCTCCATCTGGGATCCTGGCGACGCGTGCTCGCGGAGGGCAACCGATCGCTGAGCTATCGAGAATTGGCCTTTCCCCTGGCCGAGTATGTGCGGGACGCCGGTTTCACCCACGTGGAGTTTCTTCCGCTGATGGATCACCCCTTCTTCGGATCATGGGGGTACCAGACGACCGGCTACTTCGCGCCATCCGGCTGCTACGGCACGCCGCAGGACCTGATGTTCCTGATCGACATCCTGCATCAGCACGGGATCGGGGTGATTCTGGATTGGGTGCCGTCCCATTTCCCGACCGATGAGCATGGGCTCGGATTCTTCGACGGGACGCACCTCTATGAACATGCCCATCCGCATCAGGGATACCATCCGGACTGGAACACCTACGTCTTCAATTACGGACGGAACGAGGTCCGCAGCTTTCTTATCAGCAGCGCGATGTTTTGGCTGGAGGCGTATCATGCCGACGGCCTGCGTGTGGATGCGGTGGCGTCGATGTTGTACCTGGACTATTCACGAAATGAGGGCGAATGGATTCCGAATCAGTACGGCGGCCGGGAGAATCTGGACGCCATCGGATTCCTCCGTCGGTTGAATGAGGAGATCTACCGGGTGCATCCCGATGTCCAGACCTTCGCCGAGGAATCCACCGACTGGCCGATGGTGTCGCGCCCGACCTATATGGGCGGACTCGGATTCGGTATGAAATGGGACATGGGTTGGATGCACGACACGCTGGAATATATGCGCCTGGACCCTATTTACCGGAAGTTTCATCACAGCAACCTGACCTTTCGCCTCTTGTATGCATTTCACGAAAATTTCGTGCTGCCCTTGTCGCACGACGAAGTCGTCTATGGCAAAGGCTCGCTCCTGGGAAAGATGCCCGGCGATGACTGGCAACGGTTCGCCAATCTTCGGCTCCTCTTCGGCTACATGTTCGCCCAGCCGGCTAAGAAACTCCTGTTCATGGGAGGGGAGTTCGGACAATGGGGCGAGTGGGCGCATGACAGCCAGTTGGAATGGTCGCTGTTGCAGGAGTCCTCGCACGCAGGATTGCGCCAATGGGTGGCCGACTTGAACCGCGCCTATCGCGCCGAGCCGGCTCTGCATGAGCGGGATCTCGACCCGGCGGGGTTTGAGTGGATCGATTGTCATGATTCGGAGTCCAGCGCGATCAGCCTGTTGCGCAAGGGCAAGTCTACTGGTGATCTGGTGGCCGTCGTGTGCAATTTCACGCCGGTGCCGCGGGTGAATTACCGGATCGGCGTGCCGAGCGGTGGGCAGTGGCGGGAGATCCTGAACAGCGATGCCAGAATCTATGGAGGATCGGGGTGGGGCAATCAGGGATCGGTGGATGCCGTGCCCGTTCCGCTCCATGGCCGCTCTCACTCGCTGACCATAACCCTGCCGGCTTTGTCGGCGCTGTTTCTCAAGAGCGGAAATGGATGAGTGAGAGGATCGGGTCCGGTGAAGATCCGCGCCGGAATTGACAGTCATCCCGAAGGCCACGTAAGATGACCCCCGAATCCGATGAGGCTTGTGTTGCTGGATCACAGTCGATCTCGAATCCTGCTCGCCGCGACGGCGCTGTTCTGTGTCGGAATCCTGTGCCTGGGCGCCGCGGCTCAGACTTTGGGGAATCCCGTTTCCTATTGGGATATAGAGCCGGATTACGATTCGTCGGAGTCGTTGTTCGAGGATGTGCTCAATTCCCCGCGCGAACTGGTCTTTGCCGATCCAAAGTCGGTTCTGCTTCTCGCGGATGCGAGGCCGACCCCACACGTGCTGCTCGACCACTCTCTGTTCCGTCCCCCTTCTCTGGTACCGCTCAACTAGTCGATCAGCCGGCCGGACGACGCGAGCTTGCCGCAAATCGGCATCGGCCCAGCGGTTCCTGCGCGACACCGCGCCACCTGGCAAGGGGCTTACCTCGATACCGGCGTCCCTTGCGAGGGAATAAGCGTCGAATATCCACGGTGCGTGTAAAGGTATCACGCGATGAGATTCAGAACTGTCATGGCGGAAGCGGTGTTGCTCAGCCTGTTGGGTTGCGCGAGCGGCGGTCCGCCCGAACCTGACCGACCTGTGCGGTACATCCAGATTCGGGATACGGTCGAACCGCAGGTGCTCTATGTGACCGTCGGGGACGAAGTGCGGTGGCAGAATCTTCGGTCGGAGCCGGTGCGGATCAACTTGCTTGGTAGTGAGGACTGGACCTCGCCTGGGTGCGGCAAGGGATTCTCCTGGCTGGGGATAGCGCGCGAATTTATCACGATCGAACCGAGGGAATATGTCAGCCTCTGCGTGTCGCGCCCCCGCACCCTCCGGTTCAACGTGTGGATGAATGCCGGCGATCTGCGAGGCCAGATCAGTCCGACGGCGACGATTCGGGTGATGGAGAAGCGAAACGATTCCGGAGGGCCGGGATGACAGCTGTCTCGTCCGAGCTCCGGTTCTCGCAGAGGAGAGGGAACATGGCACGTTACAGCAGACTGGCGTTTGCGCTCTGGGCGGGAATCCAACTCATGTCCGGGCCGGCGCTTCCGGTAGGGGCGGCCGATCTCCCGTCGTATGAACTCGACACGGTCATCCAACTCGCCATCGAACGGAACCCGCTCATGACCGAGGCTCAGGGTATCATCGATCAAACGCAAGGGCAGCAGATCGCAGCCGGAGCCTATCCGAATCCGACCCTGTACGGACAAAGCGGGCGAGGCGCCATTCGCGACCCCAGCACGGGAGACTCGATCACCGAGTATGCTGTGAGCGTGGGACAGCCATTGGAGTGGCCGGGGAAGCGCGCTGCGCGGCAACGGGCTGCGGACGCGGGATTTGCCGGAGCCGGAGCCGGGTTCTCGGAGAAGCGGCTGAACCTTATTGCTGAAGTGAGAATCGCGTTCGACGAGTTATTGTTCGCCCAGCGCCAGGCCGAATTGGCCGAACAGAACCTCGGTATCGTGGAGGACGTGAAGCGGATCGTCACGACGAGGGTGAGGTTGGGCGAGGCCCCGCAGTTTGAGGCCATCAAGGCGCAGGTAGAGGTGCTGAAGGCCAACCAGGTGGTGACGAGGGCGCGCAACACGGTCCGCGTCACGCGGGTGGCGCTGGATACCCTCACCGCAGGCGCGCTCGGACGGACCTACGCGATCAAGGGCGACTTTCGGCGGGTTCCGGGCGAACTCCTCCTTGAGGAGATGGTGGCGAGCATGCTGAAAAATCATCCCTCGCTCAACCGGTTGGCGAGGCAGGTGGAGCGGGCCGATTACGCCGTCGATTTCGAGCGGCAGGCGCGGGTTCCCAACGTGACCGTCGGCGGAGGCTATTGGCGAGAAATCGGGCGGGAGGCCGTCACGGCCAATCTCAGCGTACCGGTTCCGATCTGGTACCAGCAGAAGGGTGAAATCGCCAGCGCGCTTGGCATTCGGCGCCAGCAAGAGGCCGAGTTGCTGCGGATGCGCAATGACCTGCTTCGGGCCGTGAACCTGCATTATCAGGACGCGCAAACGACAGCCGAACTGATTCGAGTTTTTGAAGAGGGGCTGTTGAAGCAGGCGGAAGAGGCGCTGCGCATCGCGCAATTCAGTTTCCGACAAGGCGCCTCGAGCCTGCTCGAAGTGCTCGACGCGCAACGGGTCCAGCGGCAGATCCTCTTCGATTACATGCAGGCCCGGTTCGATTTGTCCATTTCGCTGACGCGGTTGGAACGGTCGATCGGCGGGTCGCTCTGAGGGTGAACGGAGACCCTATGACCAACATCGATCAGATCGCGCGAACGTGGAGTCTGCGGGCGGTCGTGGCTGCCGGCTTGCTGATGACCGCCGGTTGCGACGCAAAGGGGCCGAATCAGGCCACCGGCGCAGCGGTGGGGGACAAGCCGGTGCCTCCGGGCGTTATCCGCGTCACCGATGAGGAGATGCAGAGCGCCGGTATTCAGACGGAAGCGGTTGTGCGATCCGATTTTCGCATGGTGCGGACCTTTCCGGGGACGGTGGTGCCGAACGAGCATGCCCTGGCCAATATCACGACCTTGGTTCGCGGGCGCGTGGTGGACGTGTATGTCGATCTGGGGCAGGAAGTGAAGGCCGGAGCGCTGTTGGCCATTCTTTACAGCGCGGAACTGGGTATGGCGCAGTCTTCCTACCTTAAGGCCAAGGCCAAACTCTATGTGGCCGAGCGCGCTTATCAACGGGCGCGGTCCTTGCTCGAAGAAAAGGTGATCGGCCTGGCTGAGGCCCAGCGACGCGAAGGCGAGATGATCAGCCTGCGTGCGGAAGAGCGGGAGGCGCAGGATCGGCTCCGTCTGCTGGGGATGAGCGATGAACAGATCCAGCAGCTCGACCGCGACCAGAAAATCCGGTCCTATGTGCCGATCACGGCGCCGTTTGATTCGAGGGTGATCGGTCGAAACCTCACCAAAGGGGAAGTGGTTGAGGTCACGGAAAAGCTTTTTGTCGTGGCCGATCTGTCGGACGTTTGGGTGCTGGCCAATATTCCGGAGAAGGATATCCCGTTTATCAAACATCAGGGTGCTCCCGGCCCGAGCCAGGTGGTAGAGGTGTTGGTCAATGCCTATCCCGATGAGATCTTCCACGGCAAGGTTACCTATGTCGGGGACGTGTTGGACGCCAAGAGTCGCACGATGAATCTCCGGCTGGAGCTGCCCAACGCCGAGCGGAAACTCAAGCCGGAAATGTATGCGACGATTCGGGTCTATTCTTCGCCGGAGAAAGACGTGTTGACCGTATCTGAAAGCGCGATCCAGCGCGACCGAGAGCGGAAATTCGTCTTCGTGCAACGCGATCCTCACACCTTCGAACTGCGGGAAGTCAAGTTGGGCGAATCCGACGGGCAGATGGTCAAGGTCCTGGACGGAATCCTTGAAGGAGAAGCGGTCGTGACCAAGGGCGCCTTCGTCCTCAAGTCTGAGCTGCTCGGGGAACAAATTTAGCCTCACCAGATGCTGGCCTCCCTGTTAGAACTCTCGCTTCGTCAGCGGGTGCTGGTCGTCACGCTGGCCAGCGTGCTCGCAGCCGGCGGGCTGTATGCGTTCCGCACCATCGCCATTGACGCCTTCCCGGATGTGACCAACGTTTGGGTGCAGGTCGTGACGAAAGCCCCGGGCCTGTCGCCGGCGGAAGTCGAACGGTTCGTGACATTCCCGCTCGAACTCCAGTTGACCGGGGCCCCAGGGTTGGTCGAAATCCGCTCGCTCTCCAAGGTCGGCGTGTCGCTGATCGATATCATCTTCGAGGACCGCGTCGATATTTATCTGGCCAGGCAGGTGGTGCTCGAGCGAATTCTCGAAGTGCAGGAACTGCTGCCGCCCGGGTCCGTCTCCCAACTCGTCCCCAACAGCACCGGCCTTGGGGAGGTCTATCAGTATTACCTGGAAGGCCCGAGAGACAATGACGAGGGGTATGTGCTGACGGACCAGGAACTCATGGAGCGGCGAACGCTTCAGGATTGGGTGATCAGGCCGCTCTTGAAAGGCACGCGCGACGTCGTGGAAGTGAATTCGCTGGGGGGATTCGTCAAGCAATATCAGGTCATGGTGGAACCGGGCTTGTTGAGAAAATACGACCTGGCGCTCCATGACGTCTTCGATGCTGTCGCCAAAAACAACGCGAATGCCGGAGGGAATATCCTCGAGAAGGATGCGGAAAAGTACATCGTCCGAGGGGTTGGGCTGATCAAGGCTCTTGCGGACATCGAAAATATCGTCGTCAAGGAAGTCCACGGGACGCCGGTCTACGTGCGCGATGTGGCCCACGTCCGCATCGGTCACGCGGTGCGGCACGGCGCTGCCGTTCTCAACGGGGATCGGGAGGTCGTGACCGGCATCGTGCTGATGCTTCGGGGAGGCAACGCCCGTGAGGTGGTGCAGGATGTCAAGGCGAAGGTGGACGCCATTCACAAGATGAATCTCCTGCCCAACGGGCTGCGCATCGTGCCGTTCTACGACCGCATCGAGTTGATCACCGCAGCGCTGAAGACGGTCTATAAAGCCCTGATGGAAGGGATCGTCCTGGTCGTTGTGATCCTGTTTCTGTTTCTAGGGAATGTGCGCAGCGCCCTGATCGTGACCGCGACGTTGATCGTCACACCGCTGGTCACCTTCATCGTAATGGATCGGGTGGGGTTGACCGCCAATCTGATGTCGCTGGGCGGGTTGGTCATCGCGATCGGGATGATGGTAGACGGGTCGGTGGTGGTCGTCGAGAACGTCTATCGTCTGATGTCGGAGCACAAAGGCGATCGTCTGGATCGAAAGGCGCTCGTCATCCGAGCGGTGCAAGAGGTCGGCCAGCCGGTGATCTTCGGGATTCTCATCATCATTATCGTGTTTTTCCCCATCCTATCCCTGGAAGGGATGGAGGGAAAAATGTTTCATCCGTTGGCCTACACGATCATGATCGCGCTGTTGGTGTCGCTGGTCCTGTCGCTCACGCTCTCCCCCGTGTTGTGCTCGCTGGCGATGAAACGAGGCAGCGAAGAAGACACGTTCTTGATCAGATGGGCCAAACGTCTCTACCTGCCGGCGCTGTACTGGGCCTTGGGCCACCGGGTGGCGGTCCTGGCTATCGCGATCGGGCTGTTGGTCGCCAGCCTGCTCTTGTTTCCGTTCCTAGGAGGCGAGTTCATTCCGATCCTCAACGAAGCGGCTCTGACGCCTCAGACGATCCGACTGCCGAGCATTTCGCTCCAGAAATCTATTGAGATCGAGAAAGACATGCAGAAAGCGGTGCTGGAGTTCCCGGAAGTGCGGAAGGTCGTGTCCAAGATAGGACGATCCGAGCTGGGAAACGATCCACAGGAGCCGAATGCCAGCGACCCGGTGGTCACGCTGAAACCGATGGACGAGTGGACGACGGCGAAAACCAAACCGGAACTGGATGACGCAATCCGTAAACGGCTGGAGCGGGTGCCGGGCGCCAACTTTCTGATGAGTCAGCCCATCCAACAACGGGTTGACGAATTGCTTTCGGGGGTGCGGTCCGAGGCCACCGTCAAGGTCTTGGGCGAGGATTTGGCCGTGCTGCGAAGTACGGCCGATCGGATTCAAGAAATCATGAAATCGGTCAAAGGCGTCCAGGATGTGCGCGTGGAACAGTTGTTCGGGCAGGCCTATCTGACCATCGACATCGATCGCGGGAAGATCGCGCGTCACGGCATCAACGTCGCCCATATCCGGGAAATTATCACGACGGCGATCGGCGCCGAACCGGCGACGAGAGTCTATGAAGGGCAACGCCGATTCGATTTGATCCTGCGGTATCCGGAGCAGTACCGGGACAGCGTGGAGGATATCAGCAACATCCTTCTCACGACCGCATCGGGCGCCTTGATCCCGTTGGGCGACCTCGCCCGAGTCGAACTGACGGAAGGGCCGGCGCTGATCAGCCGGGAAGGGCTCAAACGGCGGATCTACATCGGCTTCAACACGTTGGGCCGCGATATCGAGAGCATTGTGGCGGAGGCGCAGTCCAAGATCGATCGCGGAATCAAGCTGCCTCCCGGCTATCAAATCACGTGGGGCGGCTCGTTCGAGAACATGCAGCGGGCAATGGCCCGATTGCGGGTGATCGTGCCGATCACAATCGGGATCATTTTTGTGCTCCTGTTTGCATCGTTCAACTCAGTGCGCTATGCCGCATTGATCATCATGAACCTACCCTTCGCCATGATCGGAGGAATCGTCGCGCTCTGGGCCACCGGGGAGTATCTGAGCGTGCCCGCGTCCGTCGGATTCATCAATCTGTTCGGCGTCGCGGTCCTCAACGGGATCGTACTCGTGTCCTATATGAACAAGCTCCGTGAGGACGGGTCCGATATCCAGGCTGCGGTCATCAACGGCTGTCTGTTGCGCCTTCGCCCGGTACTGATGACCGCGCTCGTCGCGCTGCTAGGGTTGCTTCCCTTGGCCTTTGCCACGGGTATCGGTTCGGAGGTGCAGCGGCCGTTGGCGACGGTGGTGATCGGCGGGTTGGTGAGCTCGACGCTGTTGACGCTCATCGTCCTGCCGGTGCTATACGGGTGGCTCGATGAAGCGGGTGACGGACGAGGCGCCAAACGCCGGGCAACGATGCAGGCGCAGATCGCGGATCCGCACGCTTCTGAAACCGCCGTCCGGCGATAACCGCGTCCAGCGTTGTTGGGGCACCCATTGCGGTCTTACCTTGATGCTACGGGTCTGACGCGAAGAGGTTCACCCCAGTAGGGCTTTCTTGAGCGGCGTTATTCGGGAGGAGCTTCGCCCGATGAGTCGCTGATTCACGGGAAGCGCGGTCTGTACCTCTCGCTTCCTCGCTCGCTCCGACCTCGCCCGCGGAAATTCGTGTCTCAGGCGTGCCGGGGTTGGGCCGGTGAGCATATCGGTCTTCTTGCTCATCCAGCCCAGGGTTCTGAGATCGTTCGTGATTGCTTGTTGTGAAGGATTTCAGGGGTATTCGGAAGGTTTTTCACCAGCCTGCTAGGCGGGGTGGTCTCTTGCCAGACTTCCCATAGCCGTCTGCTGATTGGAGGAGCCGGTCGTGTGAAGGGTCGCTTCCAGCTCCTGAATACGAGTCTCCTGACTCTTGGTCAGCGATTCCAGGCGACGCAGCTCCCTGGCCCGCCGGAGGCGGGGACCGATGGAGACGAGTAGGGCAAGGAGGGTCCCCAGCAGCATGGCTCCTAAGATAATCAGGACGAGCGAAGCCTGATAGTTCCACAAAAGAAACTGGACGGTCACGACGTCCGTATTTTGCAGTGCGAAGGTCGCGGCGACCAGGAGGAGGATCAGCGCAATGATAAGGGAGGGCATGGGTGGCGTCCTATATCTCATTTGAGTGGGTCGGGCCCGAGCACAAACTTGTGTCCCTCGTCGGAAACGGATGAACAGGAGGCATGTATAACAGGGTTCCCAGGACGAGCCAACGCCATGTCGGTGGGTGACAAGACTGGCCGAACCCGAGGTCGGTGGGGCGCAGCATCACGATTGTAGGCTCCACTGGCCGCTCGTCGCCTCGAGGCCGCACTTCGTCGCTGTGTTAGTGTGGATTCTGTATAGCAGATCCGGTCACAGTGATCCATAGGTTGCCGATCGGTAAGGCGCTGACGATTGTCAGCGGCGGCGGCGTTTTTTCGGCACGGGGATTGGTGCAATGTCGGCTGGGTCTGGTTGTACAAGAGCCAGCACGGCGCGGTTCCAACCGGCAGGACCGATCCCCTCGGCCCTGAGAAGATTTGACAATTGAATGTTTGGGTCGTAAGACCCATCTGGCCGCGCGATGAGCACGGGGTAATCGACAACCCGCAACATCGGCAGGTCGTTTACGCTGTCGCCCAACGCAACCGACATGAGTCCCTGTGACGTTTCCGGTCGCTGACGACGGTATCGTTCGATGAGATGCAGACAAGCTCGACCTTTGTCGCTGTCTCCCATCAAGTGATGGAATCGACCTCCATGCGTCACCGTTAGGCCGCGATCCCGAGCCTCCCGCTGAATCTCCGTCACCAAACTGCTTGGTCCCTCGATTAAGAACGGCTCGTCGTATTCTCGCTGCCGGGCGAGATGCACTTCCGCTTCACAGAGACCCGTCCGTTCGGCGATTTCTTCCACCGACATGTCTCCAAACCCCCTGAGTTGCACGCCGACCGCCTGTTCCAGCTCGCGCAGAGCCTGTCGCAAAAGGGCATAAGGCGTTCCGAGCTCGATGACTTCATAGTCGTCGCGCTGGACGGACTCCTCCGGGGAGATGGAGAAATAGCCTTCCGGGGAAAAGACGGCTCCGCCGTTTTCGCTCACGAAGGGATGGGGGAGCTGTAATTGCGATCGAATCGCTTCTAGTTCGGCCCTGGTCTTGCTGGACACCAGCACCAGGGGGATCTGGCGCGCCTGCAAAGTCGCCAGCGCCTCCCGAGCCGGTTCCCATGAATAGGTGATCCCGTCGAGCAGACAGCCGTCAAGGTCAGTGAAAATGACGACAGGAGGAGGATCCGTCGAAGCGCTCATCCTGGAGACTACGTTACTGAAACCATCCGTTCTCCGCAAGTCCGGTCACAGATTCGTGCTGGATGACGTAGACAGCGTCTCGTCGGGCCGGGCATCCGATCGTAGGATCTCGGGAGCGGGGAGGGCTGCGGGCGCGGCGCGTAGGCTCGGGTCCTCAAACCAGCGGAACAGAGCCGGAAGCACGACCAAGGTGAGGAGCGTCGAACTGAGTACGCCACCGATCACGACGATGGCCAGCGGACGCTGCACTTCCGCTCCGATGCCCCGGGCGAAGGCCAACGGGAGCAGACCCAGGAGCGTTGTCAGCGCGGTCATGATCACAGGACGGAGCCGATGCAGGCAGCCGGTGATCACCGCTTCCTCATGGGAGAACCCCCGCTGCCGGAGCTCATGGATGTGGGATACGAGCACGATCCCGTTGCCGACCGCCACGCCGAAGAGATCGATGAAGCCCAGCGAGGCCGGGACGCTGATGTATTCCCCTGTCATCCACAGGGCGAGGACGCCGCCGATCAGCGCCAGCGGAACGTTCAGGATGATCAGCGCGGCATAACGAAGCGAGGTGAGCGACGAGAAGAGCAGGAGAAAGATCAGTGCAATTGTGACGGGCACAACGATCAGCAGGCGGTCCATCGCGCGCTGCATGTTTTCAAAGGCTCCGCCCCAGGTGAAGCGATACCCGTTCGGAAGATCGACTTCCACGGAGATCCTCTGCTGCGCTTCTGCGACGACGCTGGCGACGTCGCGATTGGTGATGTTGAACCCGATTGCGATTCGACGTCGCAGGTCCTCCCGGCTGATGAGCGCCGGTCCTTCTTTCAACTCAATGGCGGCCAGGTCACTCAAAGGGATGGGGACTCCATGAGGATCCCGAACCAGGATGTTGCCGATCGCCGTCGGGGTCGATCGAGCTCCGGGAGGAAACCGCAAGACGAGATCGAATCGGCGTTCCCCTTCGTAGACCTGTGTGGCCGGCATGCCGCCGACAGCCGTGGCGATCAGCGTCTGCACATCGGCGACGTTGATGCCGTGCCGGGCGATCTTCGATCGGTCGATGGAGACCGTGAGGTACGATTGCCCGAACAGTTGCTCCATCTTCACGTCCTGGATGCCGTCGATCGTCTTCAGGATTGATACCACCTGTTCGGCTTTGTCTTTCAGTAGGGCGAGGTCTTCACCGAAGATTTTCACGGCGACTTCCGTCCGAATGCCGGAAATCAGCTCGTCCACGCGCTCCTGAATCGGCTGGCTCATGAGCAGGGCGATGCCGGGGATGTCGGCCAGGCGCTGCCGCATGAGCGCGATCAGTCCGTCCTTGGTCTCCGCCGAAGTCCAGGATGACTGGGGGGTCAAGCTGACTACCGGATCGCTCTCGTTGGGCTCCTCCGGAGTCGTCGCAATCTCGGAGCGGCCGATCTTGCTGACGATGCTCTGCACTTCGGGGAATGAGCCGAGCGTCGCATGAACTTGCCGCTCGAGCTCGATGGAGTGGGAGAGGGAGACACTGGGATGTCGGATGATCTGAGGGGTCAGCGCACCCTCGAAGAGAATTGGGACAAACTCTCGTCCGAGAAATGGAATCAGGGTCAGCGTGATAAGAAACAGCGCAACCCCGATGCTCAAGACCGCCATCCGCTTCGACAGCGCCCATCGCAAGACGGGCAGGTAGCGTGCTTTGAGCCATCGGAGCATGGCCATGTCCTCCTGATAGCCGGTTTTGAGCACCAACGAACACAGGACCGGGGTCAATGTCAGCGACAAGACCAGAGACACGAGCAGCGAGATGACCATCGTATAGGCCAGAGGCTGGAACATCTTGCCCTCCATGCCGTGGAGGGTCAGGAGCGGCAGGAACACGACGAGCAGAATCAGAATACTGAAGGAGATCGGCCGCGCGACTTCCCCGGCTGCCTCGAAGACGATGCTCAACCGATCACGCGCTGAGGCGGACCGTTCCGTGAGATACCGATGGGCATTTTCGACCACGACGATGGAGCCGTCCGCGATCTCCCCGATGGCGATGGCCATCCCGCCCAGCGTCATAAGGTTGGCGCTCAGGCCGACATGGTCCATGATGATGAAGCTGACGAGCGGGGTGAGAAAGAGAATGCCGGTCACGATGACCGCAGCTCGGAAGTTGCCGAGAAACGGGATCGACATCAGCAGGAGAAGTCCGATGCCTTCCACCAATGCATCGTACACGGTTCGAAGGGCGGAGGTGATCAGGCCAATGCGATCGTAGAACGGGATGATCCGAATCCCGTCCGGAAGCAGCCCTTTGCGATGGATTTCGTCCACCCGTGCCTTGACGCCGGTCACCACTTCGCGCGCGTTGGAACCTCGCAGCATGAGGACGATGCCGGCCACGACTTCCTGTCCGTTGAGGAGCGCGGCGCCGTGTCGGACGGCATGCCCGATCTGCACGGCCGCAATGTCACGGACTAGGACCGGAGTACCGTGTTCTTCTTTGACGACGATGTTCTCGAGATCCGTGAGTGTCCGGATTAGTCCGATGCCACGGACGATGAACTTTTCCTCGTGCCGTTCCAGGATGTTGCCGCCGGTGTTTTGGTTGTTCTTGGCGACGGCGTCGAAGATGTCCTGGAGGGCCAGGTTGTATTTCCTGAGCCGATCGGGGTCCACGATCACCTGATACTGTTTCACGAACCCACCGAGGGAATTGATCTCGATCACGCCGGGCTGGCCTTTGAGAAGGGGGCGGATCACCCAGTCCTGGACCGTGCGCATCGCCCTCAGTTGTTCCGTTCGCGCATCCGGATGGTCGCCTGGGTCCGGGCCGTCGAGGTAGTACTGGTAGACCTCGCCGAGTCCCGTGGTAACAGGCACCATGACGGGTTCGATACCGGCTGGGAGTCGGCCCTTCACCTCGATCAATCGCTCCAATACCACTTGTCGGGCAAAGTAGACGTCGATGTCGTCCTCGAAGACCGCTGTAAGCTGAGCCAGTCCGAATTTGGACATGGATCGGATTTCCATGAGCCCCGGGAGCCCAGTGAGCTGGATTTCAATCGGGATGGTGACGAATCGCTCGACGTCCGCGGGGGATTGTCCAGGGACTTGGACTGCCACCTGCACTTGTACATTCGTTACGTCGGGGAAGGCATCGATCGGGATCCTCTGAAACGCGTGGAGCCCCCAGGCCGCGAGAAACAAGGCAAGCCCAATAATCAGCAGACGTTGACGAAGCGAAAACGTGAGGATCGCGGCGATCACTGTATGACCATGGGATGTTGACGAGCTGCCAATTCTGATTTCAGGCGAAACGCGCCCTCGACAACGACCGGGTCTCCCGCGCGCAGCCCGGCGAGTACTTTCACCAGTCCATCGGTTTCTTCTCCTAGAGTGATCGGACGTCGTTCGAAGGCATGGTCCTCAATTTGAATGAAAACGATGCTCTCCCCACGGTCGTGCACCACGGCGGTGGCTGGGACTGTAAGGATGCCAGGCTCTGGGTTTGTCCACAGCCGGACTTTGGCAAACATCTCGGGCCTGAGTCGCTTGTGTGGATTCGCGACCACCACCCGGAGACGAACGGTGCGCGTGGCGGGATCCAAGACGTCGCTGATATAGCCGATATGCCCCTCGAACGATTCCCCAGGGTAGGCCGCGATCTCCACCTCGACTTCTTGGTCCGCCCGTACGAAGCCGATGTCCTTCTCTGGAATGTGGGCGATGACCCAAATATCGGAGAGATCGGCGATTGTGAAAAGCTGGTCGGTCATCTCGACGACTTCACCCCGAACGATGTTTCGCGCGATAATGCGTCCGGCGAACGGCGCACGAATGAAGACGGTCGAACGGATTGTTTCGTCGCGGCGCAGCCGGACAATGTCATTTTCCTGCATGCCGAGAAGACGGAGCCGGTCGTGAGCCTCCCGCAATTCCGACCGGGCAGTGAGCCGCTCCCCTTCGCGCCGCTGGTATTCGGCCTGGCCGATCACCTTCTCTTCCAACAACACCGTGGCGCGCTGGAAAGCGCGCTCAGCCACCGTCATTTTCGCGTGGGCTCTGAGGTAGCTTGCCTGAGACAGGCCTAACTCACTGCTCTGCAAAGTGGCCAGCAATGCTCCGGCCTCGACATCTTGGCCGAAGTCCACTAGGACTTCGTCGGCTCTGCCTCGTACCAGGGTTGCGATCTCCGCCATCCGGTTGGCATTCGCCTGGATTGTGGCAGGAAACTCGCGAGAGACTCGAAAGTCGCGTGTGGTCACCGGCGCGATTCGCAGCGCGGCCTTCGCGGCAGTTTCGGGCGTCAGCCGCAAGAGATTCGTAGGTGGATCAGGGGTCCGTGTCTTGTTGCCGGATACTTCTTGAGGGGGGCCATCACAAGCAGTCGTCAAGAGGATGGTGCAGAGAACGGTTATGAGTAAACCGCTGCACCTCTGGTCCCCCTGAATCAGGCTCAAAGAGACGCGGTTTGCTTTGAAATCGGTTACCCCAAGACGTGGAAATAGTAGATAAATGGCACGGCCGATAGTCATGTCAGGGCATTCGGTGGTCTCCTCGCTTCCGGTTACACAATCAATACTCAATACTCAGAACAGTGGCCTGAGTTAAGCATCCGGTAATTCTTGACATGAATCCCCTCAGGATCTCAGCAACTCGTATGCCGCAATAAGGTGCTGAATTCTCAGACGATGATCGGTATGCAAGAGAAGTTCTGCCACCGCTTCTGGATTGGCATTGGGGCAAAACGCCACCATCGCAGCTTGCATTCTCGCCCGACCGCCAAATGGGTCCAGGAGGTCGGTGCGACCGCATGCTACACTTGGCCCATGCGGATCTCGGAGACGCTTTCCAAACGAGTGGCGCTGTGGCTCCTCGCTATCATGGTGCCTGGCGCTGTGTATGCGGCGGAGTTCCGTGCAGACGTATTCCGAGTGATCGACGGTGACACCCTCGAAATCCGTCACCATGGGCGATCAGAGCGAGTCCGTATCGAGGGAATTGATTGCCCAGAGTTAACACAACCTTATGGGAAGCAGGCAAAACGGGCGGTGATGGCGCTGGTTATCGGATCTTCGGTGACCATCAAAACCCATGGACGAGGCCGGGATGGCTCGCTCCGCGCCGATGTGATCATTGCGAACGGACGCCAACTCAGCCAGATCTTGCTGGAGGAAGGCCTAGCCTGGAGAGTCGCGACGGTGGATTCCTCCGGAAGGGACTTAGAAGAGGGGGCACGCTATGCCAAGCGAGGTCTTTGGGCCGATGCCAATCCGACTCCTCCCTGGAAGTTTCGAGCTGCGCAGGTTCGAAAGCGACGCTGATCGGATCACCGTTCTTGCTCCGTTCAGCTTTCTTGCATTTTTGTAGTCCCGGCTTCCCTTGCCACAGCGACTCGTTTCTTCCGTCCTCTCAGGATCTGCCAGAATTCGATCCCCATGCCCGGTCACTCCTCCGGCTCAAGGTGGCAGTCGGGGCGTGTGAGCGGGCGGCCTATGCTACACTTGGCCATGAGCAGATCGTCGATGGATCAGCAAGACATTCAGACCAAAGTCCAGGCCTTCGCGCAACGGCTGTTGGTGGAGGCCAAAGGTGACGCCATTCGTGCTCTGGGGTTGCTCGTATTGGTGCTGGATGGCGTTGACACTCAGGACGTGAACATGGTGAACCGACTGATCTCGGAGGTTCGAAGGATCCTCATGCCTTCTTCCTCTTCTCCGATCGTATTGCAACCTTCTGGAGATGAGTTGCCGATCCAGCACTTGGCGGGAGATCTTTCGTGGGAAGGGATTCAGCATTGCATCCGATGCGGGAAGGTGCTCGTCCGCGACGGGCAGAGGCGTGCTAGCGGTCTACCCCCCGGATATGTATACCAAGTGGGTACCCACTATCGAGTCGAAGACTTTGTCGATTTCAGATCCTGCAAAGATGTGCCACCCTGCTAAAAGCCTGTTCTTCAAACAGTGAGCCCACCTCCGATTCCTCTTCGACTTGACCTCCTGATCACGGATGAACTCGTCACGAGCAAAATCGCACAGCAAGATGACCGCATATTCGTGATCGGATTCCTAACCATTTGTTTTTTCTAATTTTGTGAGCACTGAGTTTAACAAAATGAGGCATTTCCCTTGCAGAGCCCGGGTGGTCCTCTTCCGGCTCATCCGCTCTCAAACTCAAGGCGATCCCGGCATGCAGGCCAAGTCGGTTCGAAGCAGTCACGTCCCTCTGGCGCTCTGCTAAGGTTGTACAGTGCGTGGTGATCGGCGGTCCCCAACTCGGTCTGATAAGAAGTCTCCGGCGCGCGCTCACAAGCGAAGCCAGGGATCTGGCCCATCATCCTCAAAGAAATCCGCCCTTCTCGAAGAAGCGATCACCCACATGAATGCCGGCCGGTATGGCAGATCATCTTCTGTACTCAAGGAGTTGCTGGCCCTTGACCCCGGTAATCCGGAGGCGAAGCGGCTCTTTGCCACGCTCCAGCTTCGATTGGGGAGCCTGGTGACTGCCAGAAATGCATTTCAGGCGTTGACGGACGAAGCGTTGGAACGGCAGGACTATTGGCTTGCGGAGTCCTTACTAAGAGAATACTTGGTCGCCGGCCCTCGCTGCGTGCCGTTTGTGGAAAGGCTCGGTTCCGTTTTTGAACGTAAGGGCGATTTGGACGCCGCTGTAGAAGAGTATGTCAAGGCGGTCGAGATCCTCGTCGAAGATCCCGATCCGGAACAGCCCGATTTTGCGGCTCGCTTGGTGACGAAGATTTCCCAATTGTCCCCGCACAATCCTGTTCTGCTTCATTTGGAGTCCCTTTTGCAGCAGGCGAAGGAACATCCGGGTGACGCGATGCCCATGGACGAGAACGGCACCCGGCCGCAGTTCGAGCCGGGCCTGTCGGGTCTCGATCAACCGGCTACAGATGTCGAGTTTCGCATTCCGCCGGCCGAAGCGTCATCCGATCACGAACGTGTGCGCCTACCCTGGGAGGAGGAGGCCGACGATATTGTGGTGCCGCAGCAGCCGACGGCCGGTCAGGATGCAGGAGCGTCAACATCGAGTCAGGATGCTCCTGAGCAACCGGTGCAACTGGTAGGCCTTGGCACGCTGCCGGTCCCGCACAATGTAGAGATTGCGGCGACGCATGCTCTCCTCTCGACGGACCAACCTACCCTGCCATCGCCGGAGAACACGCTTGCGGTAGCAGAACCGGAAAGCGTTCAGAGGAAGTGGTCCACAGTTCCGATACCCGAGTCGCCTCTTTCTGCTGACCCAAGGGTTGCGAATATCGGCCAGGACGAGGTTCCTCCAGCCTCGTCAATCGGGGATTCGGTGCTTATATCTGCTCAATTGAATGATGAGGTCGAGCAGCCCGGATCGCAACTCAACGTCATTCCCGAGCCGGCAGAAATGGGCGAACCGTCTCCGGGGCTCACCGAGGTGAGGCTTCAGGAGGAACCGGCCGACCAGGACCTTCTACCTGGGAGTCGGCCGGAGCCAACTCCGCTCGGCGGTGGACTGACGGCCACCGAAGAATCCCCCTCGGTTGAGATCCTCTCGCGTCAAGAGAACTCCGAGTCCGATCGACCCAACGAAGCGGTTCCCCCTCCGATGCCCTGGGAACAAGTGCAGGAAATTCGTCTGGAATCGATGCCGGTTGAAACAGCGGACAGGCTGGTTGTCGAGGAGGTTAACGAAAACCTCATCGCTGGCATCCTGCAACAGATCGACTTGCGAGAACGCCTTGCCGGTGAATTGATGGGAGCCGCGACCCTAGAGGTTCCGGACCGCCCGCTTGCATCCGAACCCGCCGCATTGCCGGAGTTGAAACCCGTCTTGGATGTTCCGTCCACGGTATCGATCGGTAAGATAGATGAAGCAGAGATAGTGCTCGTAACGCCGCCGGCCGATCCCTTGCCGGACGCGCCCTCAATACCGTGCGTTACGGAACCAATAGAGCCGTTCGACGCGGCACCAGCCTCTGAAATTGTAGAGGAAGGCGGTCCCTCGACCGCCTTGGAGGACGAAGCATTCGACCAACCAGTCGAGACAAGCCAGCCTGAGGACATCGCGATACAGCCTGCGTGGCCCGCCACAATCCCGACAGTTGACGTACAACAGAATGCCGATACAGCAGTAGTATCTGCCGCTCAGATCGGATCGTCCGAGTTTGTCAGAACCCGAGAAGACTGTTCAAGGGAAGCGGATATCTCCGATTCGTCATGGTCGCTGCCAAAATCCGAAGAGGCGCCCGCGGCTGGAATGCCTACGTACCCATCCAATCTGGATCAAGCGAGGGTCGTAGCCGATCCTGCGGTCCCCGATATCCAGGAAACTACCGTGACGGGTTTGGACTACCCGGGAACCGAAGCGCTGCTCGTCGGTGAAATCGTTACCGAATCACGGATCGAATCGGAATCTCAACCGGTTACCGACTTGGAAGAATCCCCTTCTGGAAATTCGGAACCGGAGATTGTCAAAGCAGTCGATCCCCTGTCTGTCGTCGGAGAGGGCACAACGGACTCCCCTAATTTGGATGATCTCTGTGGAAATCGCTCCGAGGGCGAGCGGCACCAACAAGCAGGTGCATTGGAAACAGGCACTTCGATCGGATTAGAGGAGCAACTTCCGGAATCGCCTCCCATTTCTGAATCATGGGATGCGCAACCCGCGACTCCCATCCGGTGCCGCTTAGTCCCGACGTTCGCTGACGAAGCAACTTGCGAAGAGCGGGCGACCACACAGCCCTGGCCGGTGCACCTTCGTTCGCGATCGGAATCAGAGCAACCCGCGGGCGCATTCGCTCCATTGGAATCTAGACGGCACGAGGACGAGCCGGTGGCCGCACGTCCTGCGCCGGTCACAGAACCATCGAGTAACCTCATCGCGACGCTTGAACCTGCGACAGATAGAACGTTGGCCCAGAAGGAGGCCTCGGTCCAGTTCCAAGATTCACGAAAACCTTTAGCGACTGTTGGGCTCACGGACTCGACCGTTCGGCCGGCGTCGAGGCCTGTTACGGCGACGCTCTCCGGGATCTTCTTTCGGGGCGCTCTTTTCATACGGTCTTGCTTTGCAACCGCCCACGCCGTGGCGGTGACTCTGATCAGTCTCACGCTCTTATCCGTGGGGTGTGTCATTCTCCTGATCGGGGGACTGGGACTTGTCTGGTTAGGCTTGGAAGAGAAACCGAATTCGGCCTTTCAGGACTTGGTAGCTGCGCGGCCCCAGCTCACCGAAGATCCCAACCGCAACGGGGCGCTCTTCCTGATGGGGTTTGGTGCGCCGGAATCCAAAGATCCGATTCAGGTCGGTCTCGCGATCCAGCACGAGCAGTCCGGGCTGGGTGCGGCAAATGGTTGCGTGACCGAGGACGATCCGACTATTCCCCACACCGGCCAAGTCTCCGCCCCCTCCTTGGCGAGATGGTATCGCGAAGAGGTCCCGTCCATCCTATTCCGCGACAAAGCCACGACGGTCAAGGATTGGGTTAGGACCCGATCAATGTCGATGACTCGATATCAGAAGTGGTTGTCGCTGCCGTTTGATGATACGGGCTATGGACAGCCCGCGACTCCGGATTGTCGGCTGATTCTGGACGTGCACCGGCTCTTTGTGGCGGAAGGTTTCGCACAGGGCCTGGAACCGGGGATCGAGCGACTGGAAGCTGATCTTCCGACGTGGCGAGGACTGCTACGGAAGGCCAAGACCTTGGGGACCAAAATGCTCGCCGTTGCGGCCGTCAATGACGATGCTCGTGTCGTCTCAGGGCTGTTGGGTATGCCGGAGTTAGATGCGCGATCTCTGATGCGATTGGCGAAGCTTGTGTCCCCTCTGGATAGTCCCGAACAGTCCCTACGCTGGCCCATGCAGCATGAGTTTCTTCTCGCCAAGCAACGGATCGAGATGACTAGCCGGGCCGACCGCCATCCCGCTCGGCCCTGGTACGTGGCAGGGGTTGCGCTGATGCCGCTGCCGGACCAACGTATCCTGAATGCCTATGCTGACTACTATGAAGACCTGATCAAATCCGTGGAGACTGCTCGGGCGATGCCGACGGGGCTCAGTCCCTATCCGCACATCCGAACGCCGGCGGCGAGACTGGTGGACTACCTGCTCAATCCTGTGAACAATATTCTGGAGGTTCCTCCGGGGCCTGATTGGAAACAACCGATCGGTCAGATACGAGAGACCGATGCATTGCTGCGGTTGGTCAGCCTTCAGGCGTGGATTCGGAAAGGACCTATGGATGGCGACGTTAAGACTCGGGTAGCCAAGGCAGGGCAGAATTTCTATGATCCTTTCACGGGCTATCCGATGTTAATCAACCAGGCCATGAATCGGCTGTATAGCGTGGGGGCCGACGGCAAGGACGACGATGCTGCGGTGCAGAAGGACGTCAGCGTTCGCCTCCCGGCCGCGGGCACACCACCCAGTCTGGGCGCTGCCTCGCCAACCAGCACTTCATCAAGATAGCCTTCTCAGAACCCCGACTTCAGTTTCTGCTCGGCCGATTCCCTCGCTGAGCCGGGACCATTCTATTCATCACATTCAGGAGTGCACCGAGCCTGGATCTTCCTCCGGCGCCGTTCATTGAGGAGCCGCTTGAACTTGTGTGGCCTCCTTCACTGGGGGCTCGATCTTGATTTGAGGCCCCTGAACCTTCGGAAGAAGACCGGCTCCGGGCTTCTCTATGATCCGTTGATCAGTTTGGTTGCTGGAGAGCTCTTGCTTGACATGTGTGTCATCAAAGGTGGCGGCCTGTTGCAGCGCTCGCGCTCCTGTGGCATTCGATTGCCCTGGATCGTTTGCTAGCGGCTGGCCGGCCACCGGGTCAACAGCTTTTCCCGTGGGATAGCCTGGGTGTTGAGGCAACAGGGCGGCATTGGCAAACGCGAGTGTTATCGGGGCTACCGCGCCCAGAACAACCAAGAAGCATCGCAATGTGTGTCGCATGGTATCCTCCTTCCCCAGAACACCCACGCCTCCCCCGAGAACACTCGATGAAGGGGTGAGGTCGGTATCGTGGACCGTGATATCGATAAGGTAGCGATCGGCAGGCTACCCCCGGTTTCATCACGCCCTCCGAGGCATGTGCGGACACAGTCATCCTGCTCCTTGCCGAACACCGGCGCAAGCTGAACCGATTTCGTACGCCTGCCCCTGAACCACTGCTTGACAGGGGTTGATCAAACCCAGAGAATCTTCCTTCGCTTGATCCCTGACAGGGTCGGATGGAGATGGCTCCGCGAATGAGACAACGATCCGGATCCCCCTTCACACGAGAGTTTGTGTCGTCACTTCCGTTTCCTACGCAGGTCATCTCCAACGAGGAATTTCTCCCGTCTCCCCAAACCTCGCGCCAGGCCATGGTTGAAACCCTGGCCCTTCGTCTGGCTGGGTCGGCTGCCGCGCGATTGAATGTGACGCGCCGGGATTTTCTACGCCGATCGGGTGGGATGGCTGCGGTTTTTCTTGCCATGAACTCCGTGTTCGGGAAAGTCTTCGACGTACTGGATGCAGAATTGTTCGATATGGCCGCGGCCACTGAGCGCCGCGGCGATCCCTTTTTTATATTCGATGTGCAAACCCACTATGTCAGCACCCACTATGATCCAACCAATGCCGAGTCCAAACGAGAAGGGGCCGTAGCGAAGGATCGGCTGTTGGCCCTGCGCCGGCGCATCCGTGAAGCGGGATGGAACCCGGCGCTGTTAGCGGACACGGGAACAATGAAGGATCTGGCCTGGGAGACGTTCATCAAGGAAGTGTTTCTGGACAGTGACACAACGATCGGACTCATCAGCACTCCGCCTGGTCCCTATCCCCAGGAAGCTGTCGTCCCGCCTAAGGAGATGGCCCATATCCGAGACGAAGTCAATCGTGTGGCCGGCTCGCAACGGATGCTGGCTCATGGCTTGGCGACGCCTCAGTTGGGCGTCCCCGACCTGGAGTTCATGGAATTGCAGGTCGCGTCGCTCAAGATCGACGCATGGAAGTGCTATACGGGCTCTTGTCCGAAGGGATTCGACCGCGGATGGTGGATGAGCGACGAGCGCATCGCATACCCCATGCTCGAAAAGGCCCGCGCTCTCAAGGTCCCTCGCGTGTGCGTCCACAAGGGACTTCCGTTGGGACCGGTGCCGGACTACAACCATCCTAAAGATCTCATCCAGGCCGCGAAGGATTTCCCAGACCTGGATTTCTTGGTCTACCATTCCGGCCTGCTCACTTCATCGGGGATCGATCAGACTTTCGCGAAGACCGGGGCCATTCCTTGGACCACGGAATTTTGTCGCATGAAACAGGCCGAGCCGGAGCTTGGAAACATCTACATGGAATTGGGCTCAACCTTCGCCCAACTGATCGTCACGCATCCGGTGATCTGTGCGCACCTCCTGGGCCAACTCGTACAAGCATTCGGCGTGGACCATGTGCTCTGGGGGACCGACTCCATCTGGTATGGCACACCGCAATGGCAGATCGAGGCATTTAGACGATTCGAGATTCCGGAGTCGCTCGTGGAAGCATACGGCTACCAGCCGCTAACACGATCGGCCAAGGAACGGATTTTCGGTCTCAACGCGGCTAAGCTCTTCGGAATTGACGTCGCGGCCACGCATAATCGGGTGCCCGCGGACTACCTGGGCAGGATTCGCATGGCCTATCACGAGGAAGGTCCGCTGCCGAGTCATCGATGGTATGGATGGGTGGCAGGATGAGAGGTAGTAGGCCGCCCGTTTTCTGCTCGCGCACCTCGCACTCCAGATCATCAAACGAGCAAAGCTAACCCGCATTATTCATGAAGCTTCGTGACGAAACTGCGGAGACGCCGCGCGTCAGACCCATTGCATGTTCGATTTGATGCATGAAGACACCCGCAACGGGTCTCCCGGCAATGTGTATCTCCGCGCGGAGCTACGGGAGACCAAGGCATACGTGAAACAATATGTCCGAGGTCGCGAGCGGCGAGCCCGCCCGCCGCACTGCGCTTCGTGTGAGCTGGCGGCTGATCGTGCAGAGCCCCTCTGGATTTCCGCCGCCGGCGAAATCCCTTCGACCGGGCAGGCTTGTCGCAGCGGCGTATACGCACTTGCAGTAGAAACGTTCATGATAATGCGGGCTAAGGCCGGTGCTCGGCGGAGGCGCACAAGTCAGATGTCCGGTCCGGTACATATAACGAGATGAGGGGGAAAGGACAAAGATGAAGAGTGAGATTTTGTATCCGGGGGCGTTTCCGATGGTGCGGGTCTTCCTGGACGTCGGCGAAAGCATCAAGGCCGAGTCGGGCGCGATGGTAGGCGCTTCCCCAACGATCGACGTCGAGAGCAAGCTGGAAGGTGGATTGCTGGGTGCGCTGTCCCGCAAGTTGCTCAGCGGTGAAAAATTTTTCTTCCAAACATTGCGGGCCGCGCGGGGGGCGGGCGAAGTGCTGTTGGCCCCCACGGTTCCCGGAGAAATTGTGGTGTTTGATCTCGATGGCGTCAACGAATACTTGGTTCAGAAGGACGGATTTTTGGCGGGAGCCGAGAGCATCAGGATCGAAAGCAGAGTGCAGAGTTTGAGTCGCGGGCTGCTGGGCGGTGAAGGGTTCTTCATTTTACGCATCAGCGGGCAGGGGCAGCTCATCCTGAACAGTTTCGGCGCCATCCACAAAATTGAGCTCAGGCCCGAGGAAGAATATATCGTGGACAACGCGCATCTCGTCGCCTGGTCGGCGACGACCTCCTATAACATCGAGCGCGCCTCGACCGGATGGGTGTCAAGCTTTACGTCCGGAGAAGGATTCGTTTGCCGCTTTCGCGGTCCCGGCGCGGTGTTGATCCAAAGCCGCAATCCCGGCGGATTCGGCAATTGGATCAGGCAATTCATCCCGGTGTCAGAATAGCGTGGCCAATGGTCACTGGTCGTCAGTCACTTATTTTCCCACTGAGCAACGACTGGCGACGGATGACAGGCTCTTTATGACCATCTCGCCAAATGCGCTCTGTTTCGGAGCTGAGTTACCGGCTTCAGGCGCCCCCTGTTTTGCCATTCTTTCCCCGAACGGCTTGACTCTCACTTTTCTTCCGGACCGTGGCGGGGAAGCGCACAACGTTCCCTTCTCGATGCTGGCTGTGGGAGCGGGAGGATTCGATCATGACCAACTCGTGCTCAAGTGGACTGATCGGGGTCGCGCCTTCGCGCTCCACAGCCGAGACCTTGAACTCATCCGGGGGATTCGAACGACGGCCCCAGCGACGTTGGCTACGGCCCTTGCGCAGACCACCGACCAGGTTCGCAGGGTTCGCACGATCCGCCGACTTGCCTGGGCGGCGTCGATCGCGTTGTTTGCCGGCGTATTGACCTGGCTCTGGTCTGGCGCAGACATGGTGGTCGACCTGGTTGTATCGCGTATTCCATCATCATGGGAGGAATCGCTGGGGGAATCGGTGTATCGTCAAGTCCTGTCGGGCCAGACGGTGGTGAAGGAGGGGCCGGCGCTGCAAGCCGTGCAAGCGGTAACCGACCGGCTGACGGCCAATCTTGTGGATAGTCCGTACCGGTTTCAAGTAACGGTGGTGGAGAATCATGCCGTCAACGCCTTCGCACTCCCCGGTGGATACATCGTGGTGTTCAGCGGGCTGCTCGAAAAGGTGAATGGCCCGGAGGAAGTGGCGGGTGTGCTGAGCCACGAGTTGAACCATGTCCTCCTCCGACATGCCATGGAACGAATCGTCAAGAATATGGGACTGCTCGCGGTCGTGACCGTACTGACCGGTCATCAGCAAGGTATGGCCAGCGTGATGAAAGAATTCGGTATCGAACTGGCCACGCTCAAGTTCGGGCGAGAACAGGAACTGGAAGCCGATCTCGAAGGGCTCCGGCTCCTGCATCGGACGAAGGTGGCTCCGGAAGGGATGATCGGATTGTTTCAACGGCTTGCCGGTTCGGACGGGGGGCAGGTGGAGTTGCTCTCGACCCATCCGATGAGTGAGACACGCGTGGAACGGCTGAGGGCGGAAGCGGCGACGCTGCCGCCCATGACTCCCGAGTCGTTCGCCATCGATTGGCACGCGGTTCAGATGGCGGTGAAGTAGATGATGAGTACGAAAGCACAAATACTCAAGCGGACGAGGAAGCAACGGAAAGGATCGGTCCGACTGGGCGTGATCGCGGATACGCACGGCCTTTTCGATGAGGCCATTCCGTACCACTTCAGCGGTGTCGATTACATCGTTCATGCCGGCGATATCGGTGATCGTTCAATTCTCCGGAAGTTAGAGGCGATCGCACCGGTCATGGCTGTATCGGGAAACGTTGATGGCTATGAGAGAAGCGGCTACCCTTCGGAGCGAATCATCGAACTGGAGGGGCGGCACATCGGACTCCGGCACGTTCTCTTCGAGGGAGGCAAGCTAACGAATCAGGGACGGGCTTTTTTGGAACGAGAGAGGCCGGACGTCTGTATCTTCGGCCACACACACCGGCCAAGAGCCGAATGGTTCGGAAGCACCTTGCTCTTCAACCCCGGCTCCGCGGGACCGAAACGGTTCGCCCTCCCGCGCGCACTGGGCATCATGCTGATCAGTGAAGGCAGGGTAAGTGGGCGCCATATCGCTCTAGCCAATCGTGCGGCCAAGCCTCGTTCAAACAAGCTACCTCGTAAGGGGCTCGGGAAGAGAATTGTTGCCAGACGCGCAAGGGGAGAGGAGCCGAACGTTTATTGAAGCGGCGAGGATGAAAGCGCTAAAATTTTTTGAAGGGCCTCGCTTTTCGGTAAAGTCGCGAGCGCGAAATGACGGATTTCGCCACCTTCATCCGACTCTCACGGAGGGTCGCTGCGATGATGTCCCGTTCGGCGAGCCACCTGATGCGGTGTTGGGCTCAGGCACCTGGTCGAAATGAAGCGCGTGGTCTTCCGACCGCGCGACTTTGAAGTGATGGTCGAAGTGGAAGCGTTGCACGAAGAAGGCGAGCGACGACCCTCCTGAGGGAGGGCGCATGGCAGATCCCAGTTCGGCGCATTCGGTGCGAAACCGAGCAACCGGAAATAGTCGCTGCTGCGCTTCCTGAAAATACCACCCGACATTCCTCTCGTCGGCCTCACATGCGCTCCGGCTGCATGGGAGCTGAACGTCTCTGTTCAATTTCGCTGAGTAAGTGCCAGGTAAGCGGCGTCATGGGCTGATAGGTTTTCTTTTTCGCGATGAATTAATCGCCATGCGGCATTAGGGTTCCGGTGCGTCTCGGTGTGAATCGAAAGAGCCTCGTAGAGCTGAACGAGCCGCAAACGCTCCGCTTCGGTGAGGCGATGCCGACGTTGAGCGACGACGAGCCCGTTGACCAGTTTATCCCACCACAAGGCTGAAACCCAGAGTCGGTCGTCTGGGTCCAGCGATTCCAGGAAACCGACGGCCTTGGAGGAGGACTCCTCGGGGAGCGCTCATGCCAGGGCTAGGGAACAGTCCAGCATCCACTCCATCAGAGTCGGCGTCCTCCCTCGATCAGTGCGCGGATCTTGAGCGGCCCCTTGATGTGGAGACGGATGGCCAGGAACAACGCAGCGACATTCTTTGGTGAAAATCGGGTGTTGCCCTTGTGTGACGGGATGAGCCGAGCCACTTCCTTGGCGTGACGACGAATGACAAAGGATCGTCCAACCTCTGTTTCTCGCAACGGTTCCGGCGGCCTGCTCTTGGCCTTGAAAGCGCTGACCTCAGAGGGTTTCGTGCTCATCGGGTGCTCCTGTGCGATGTCTTAACGGTCCAGTTTGATCAACCAGTTGGTTCGAATGAAGGAACAGGACAACAACGAGCGCGGCCCTCTCCGATAGGGTGTTTTCCTCCTCGACGAGGAAGGCCGACTAGATTTCGCTGGTCGCATCATCCAGGGTCGCAATCCAGATTCCACGGGCAGCCAGGTACCTACTCATAGGGGCACCGTCTTGGTACAGCATCATGCCGGGCAAGGGTGTGTGGGGCCGCTTCTTGCGATGTCCTCCGCACGGAGGCGCGCGGACAAGCTGGCCGGTGGCCAGCCAGGTCTTCTTCGTCCACGTATCGAAGCGCATCTTACCCTGCTCTGGTTGCCGCACTCGTGAAAGGCTTGACGGTCAAACCCCTGTGTCAGGTCTCATCCAACGTCACCATGCGTAGGCTTCATCTCCGAGCACCGTGCGGGCCGAAGCTCGGCCAATCCGCCGATCTTGGAACCCCTCTGTCCCGTCGGCTTCATAGCGGTCAGTCCGGCGGCGAAACGCGCGACCCGTGACCGCGAGCAGTTCCGCCGCTTCCGCCAGGGTGATCTCCCGCCGGTGTCGTCACTCATACGGCTATTCAAATCGCATCCGTCTCACATCCTATCGCACCATCATCCAGTTCATCGTGAGGCCCCTTGGGCCCTCATAAAACCGGACAACTCATGTGCTAGGCAAAGCGGACAGTTGATGTGCTATCCACATTTTCCCAGGAGATTATTGACATTCTTATTCATCGTCCATATAGTGGCACGGTCTTGAGCAGTGGTGTCTAGGGGAAGCCTACATCCCCGACGACAAGTCTGACCCGTTCAAACTAAATCCACCACTAACAGGGAGGGAGTATGAAACGAAATCTAGTCCTCGCCGCGATTGCTGCAAGTATGTTGACGCTCTACGGTTGTCAACCGGTTCACTCGCCGCTGACCGGTGTCATCTTCAACGAGACTAAGTTTGGCTATGTGGCCACCACCAATGCGGCGACGACCAAGGAAGGCAAAGCCTGCGGCACTACGATCCTGGGCTGGGTGGCGACAGGTGATATGAGCCTCTCTGCGGCCAAGGCTGCCGGCGGCATCACCAACGTGGCCCATGTGGACCATTCCGCTCATAACATCCTGGGGATCTTTGCGGAATTCTGCACGATCGTGAAGGGCAACTAAGCCGCCACTCTCTTGACGACTGAAGGAGGAGCTATGAAGAAGCATCTCGTGCTTGCAGCATTGACGGTGTCGTTGTTGAGCCTCTACGGATGCCAGCCGGTGGCGTCGCCTCTGGTCGGTATCATCTTCAACGAAACCAAGTTTGGGAATCTGGCTACGACGAATGCGGCGGCGACCAAAGAAGGCAAGGCCTGCGGCACCACGATCCTGGGCTGGGTGGCCACCGGGGATATGAGCATCAGCGCGGCCAAGGCGGCGGGCGGCATCACCAACGTGGCCCATATCGACTATACGGCCAAGAACATCCTGGGGATTTTCGCAGAGTTCTGCACGATCGTGAAGGGCAACTGACCTCCATTCGGATAGGGTTCGACGAAAGGGCCTGGGTAACCAGGCCCTTTTTGTTTGTGGAGACCTGATGCACAATCGGGTATGCCATGGTTATATGGACGATCGGGTTCGGCGTCTCCGTAGATTCCGTGAACGGCGAGGTGCTTGCAACTGGGGCGTCGCGCTCAACATTGGCATTCTTGTAGTACTGGCGCTTGCCCCCGACAGTACTTCTGCGCAAACGAAAGATTTTGTATACATCGCGGCGGCGTTGGTCGGGAGTTTTCCGGAAGATAAGGACGCCGTGTTCCAGGGGCTGTCGCGGGGCGGCACTCAGCTCCGGCCGGGCGTCGGATTGGGCATCAAAGCCGCAGTGTTCCCGGCTTTTGTGAAGCGCATGGTCGGGCTGGAACTTGAATACGTCGGGCATTCGGGACGGATCCAATTCCCGCTTTCTGGAGCTAATGCGGGACGGTCCGGCAGTTCGGCGCTCACGGTATTCACCTCCATGGCGAATCTCTTGGTGCAATATCCCGACGCGGTCGTGCAGCCTTATGCCGGAGTTGGAGTGGGATGGGCAACGGGAATCTTGACCGATACGGACATTCCCGACAGACCGGATCGCAGCTTCGAGGGAGCGTGGGCACTCAGTTATCAATTCATTGCGGGTGCGCGGACGCGACTTTCTGCACGGACATTCCTCTTTACCGAGTACAAATATCTTGCGGCCAATTTTCATTGGACTCAATTGGCCGTGGATTTTCGCTCACACTACGTGTTGTTCGGCGTGGGGCTGAGTTTTTGACGGGCCCCGTCCGCGCGCGATTAAGGCGGACGGCCTCTGTCTTGCTTCTCGCATTCTGTTATACTCCGCTCCGACTCGTAATCCATATGCTCCGTGTTCGTAGCAACCCTTTTGCCGGGAGAAGGACAGGATGAAGTATGCTGTCGAGTGCCAACTGGTTGCGATGCTTCTGGCTATACAGGTTGGGACGGCCTATGCGACCAACCCAGATACAGGGCCAGGGTGTGGGTTAGGTAAAATGTTGTGGGCCGATCATAAGAACCAAAAGAACATCGCCCCTCAGGTATTGATGGTGACGACTAATGGCACGGGGATGAACACGTTCGCGATCAGTTCTGGGACCTCCGGATGTACCAACGACGGGCAGGTGTGGGCATCACAAAAGGTGAACACCTTCGTGGCAACCAATCTGGACAATTTGATGCAGGAGATGGCTCAAGGGCAGGGCGAACACCTTGCTTCCCTGGCTTCGCTGATGGGTGTTTCGGCCGAGCATCAGGCCGCCTTCTTTGCGATAGCCAAAGAAAGGTATATTGATCTGACCGAAGGTAGAGAGTCTTCTCCCAAGGCCCTGGTAATTGCGCTGAATGATGCGGTCGCCGGCCATCCGATCCTTGCGAACGCTGGAGCAACTCCTTAAGCGCATTACGGCCTCCGATCGGTCAAGAGTCGGAGGTCGCTCACATGTTTCGTTACGCCTTCCGATGGAGCCTCAGACGCCTGATAGTACTCGGTGCGGCAGCCGTCTGGTGTTTCTCCATGGCCCTGCCTACCTTGGCCCGTGCCAATGCCGCTACTGCCGCTGATCCATCCAAGTATCTGAGTGAACTGATTGAAGCCGCCGATCAACAGGCGCTGGCCGATCGTCGAGAATGGCGACAGCTCCTTCACTACTACCCAAGGCTCTTCGGTGGCATGAAGAGTCAACAGGACGACGAAGGATTCTTTCTTTCGGGGGAAGGAAAGACCAGTCCTCAGATCGAACTGGAAGCCACCCTGGCCGCCTTTTTCAGAGACGATCTCGTCGGGCGTTCCAGACAACCGGCCCAATGCGCGTTCATGGCCCGGTACACATGGTTGAAGCAACAGTTGGCGTTCGATGAGCGGCGCCTGCCTCCGCAACGTTGCGAGCGGTTTGAAAATTGGTTCAAGGAATTGAATGCCGAGGGCATCAGCCTGATTTTTCCAGCCGGGTTCATGAACAACCCGGCTTCCATGTTCGGACATACTTTTTTACGCATCGATCAGCGGGGTCAGACCGAGCAGACGCGGATTCTCGCCTACACGATCAATTTCGCGGCGGAAATTCCTCCTGATGCCGGACCGGAATATGCCTACAAGGGAATCTTCGGAGGCTATCCGGGGCGATATTCGACCATTCCCTACTACTTGAAGGTGCAGGAATACCGCGATATTGAGAACCGCGACATCTGGGAATATCGGCTGAATCTGTCTGAGGAGCAGATCCGGCGGCTGCTCATGCATGCCTGGGAAATGGGCAATGCCACGTTTGACTATTATTTTTTTGATGAAAACTGCGCCTACCACATTCTCTCGCTGCTCGATGCAGCCGACCCGTCATTCCATCTCACCGACGGGTTCCCGTTCTATACCCTGCCGAGCGACACGGTTCGCCGTGTCATCTCGCACCCGGGACTGGTCAAGGACGTCGTGTATCGGCCATCGAGACGCACGCTGGTCGGTCAAAAGCAGCGAGCCATGTCGCCAGATGAGAGGGGGCTGCTTGGGAACCTGGTTGAGGATCCGCAGGTGTTGCAGACCGACGCGTTTGCCGCGCGCACGCCCGAGCGGCAAGCGTTCCTCATGGATGCAGCCTCCGATTACCTCCTCATGCGAGGGGGGGGAGATCCTCAACGTTCCTCCGAGTTCAAGGATCGTAATCGGGCGATTCTTCTGGCCCGGAGCCGGCTCAAGGTCCTGCCGGAGGAGCCGCCTATCGTACCATTCACCGACCGGCCCGACCGCGGACACGGTACGGCTCGCGTCGGGGTGGGTGCGGGATGGCGTAACAACGACGCATACACGGAACTGGCTTTCCGCGGGGTGTATCATGATCTCCTGGACCCGGAACCGGGCTATACGCCGGATGCGCAGATCGAGTTGGTTTCCGTGGGGCTCAGGTACTACCACAATCAAGATCAGACCAGACTGGAACGATTCGGGGTCATGAATGTGGTTTCGTTGTCTCCGATGGATAACTTGTTCAAGGCGCCGTCGTGGAAGATGAATCTGGGGATGAACACCATCAAGTACAATACTTGCGATCTGTGCAGCAACGGGGTCGCCGGCGGAGGCATCGGCGCGGCCTTCGAGACCAGGTGGTTCAAACGGGAAGTCTACTTTGGGTTTGCCGAGGTCGAGGCGAACTACAGCCGGGCCTATGATGACCGGTATCGGATCGGAGGAGGCGGTACCCTCGGTGTGTTGGCGGATCTCACCGAACGGTGGAAGCTGCTGGTCTCGTCCACCTATCTCACCTTTCCGCTGGGGGATCGGTCGGACGATTGGCGATGGTCAGTCGGGCAACGATATACGATCAGCCAGAATCTCGCCCTCCGGCTCGAGTATCATCACCGCGATCACGACAACGATGTTGAGTTCCTGTTGCACGCCTATTTCTGAGCTGTGAGAGATCGAAGGGACTATGCTCGACCGGCTGTTCCTCTATCATCCGGCGCCTTGGGAGGAGCGTGACTGGGCAAGGTTGAGCGGGCTTCCGCTTGAAGAAGTGCGGTTCCGGGCGAAGGATGGTCCGGAACTGTTCGGCTGGTATCTCAGGGCTCCCCGGTCGTCGGCCGTGTTGTTATGGTGTCACGGCAATGCAGGTAACGTGACGCACCGGCTGGAAAATCTTCGCGCCCTCTACCAAACCGGCCTTTCGGTGCTGCTCTTTGATTATCGTGGCTATGGCCGCAGCGAAGGTCGACCGTCCGAGCAGGGGCTGTATCGAGACGCCCTAGCCGCCTACGACCACTTGGTCATCCATCAGCACATCGACTCGGAACGACTGGTGTTGTTTGGACGGTCGCTCGGGGGAGCCGTGGCCGGCGAACTGGCAGTGCGACGTCGGGCAGCGGGTCTGATTCTGGAATCGACGTTTCCGTCCGTCGAGGCCGTTGCCAGATTCCACTACTGGGGGTTGCCCGCTCATTGGCTGATTGGCGCCGAATTCCGTTTGGTCGACCGGTTGCCGCACCTCATGCTTCCATCCCTGGTGATCCATGGAGATCAAGACGATCTGATTCCCCCGGCCTTGGGGAAGGCCGTCTTCGATGCGCTCAAGGGACCCAAGACCTTTTACCTGGTGAAAGGAGCCGATCATAATAACTTGCCGTTTCAGGGAGGACTCGCCTATTTCACTCGCCTTCGTTCGTTCATCGAGTCCGTCGTTCGGGGATAGCTCGCTTCCTGCACCAAAATTCGTCACCATTCACCCGGTGCTCTGTGATCTCAACGAATGGGACGGCAATTGCAGGAAAAGGCATCGTGAATCCTTCGGGGCTAGGACCACTCCCTAACACGTCACTTCAAACGGCCAAACCTCTCTCCGCAACCATGGATTTGGCAGCGACAGTTATTCATCGCAAACATACGAGTCTCGATGGATCGAGTCTTGCATTCTTTAGGAATGCCTGATCGATTCGGAATTCTGGACCGCGAGCGGCCAGATTCTCCGTCTTTTGTGCGTCGACTAATTAAGATTGGGAATTATGCAGACCTTCCCTTGCGAGCTCGCCCAGTCTAAGGATTAAGAGGTGCCCTTACGTATTCAAATGCTTCGGCAGACAGTGTACAATCTGGAACACTTATGAGATTGCCGGTCAAAATGAGCGTGGGTTATGAAGGTGCCACGCTGGTCCTCGACAATACCCGGGAACTGCTGTCCGTGATCTCTCCGGCTGGAGAGTTACTGGGGACGATCAGTTGGGCCTCCGTGATCGAGTTGGTTCAAAGCCGGCAAGAAAGTGATGATCGGGAATCGGTCCAGGGGATGGTTCCCCTGGCGCTGAAGGTGCAGTACTATGCGGCCGGATCTGTGTCCGGGGAGGGGCTCACGGCGGAATTCGGAGGAGGTGGGTTTTTTCTGGAGACCGGCACTCCGTTGCCTGTCGGAACCGAGCTCACCGTCGAGTTCTCCTTACCTGATCAGCCGCATCAACTGCATGCATCGAAGGCCAAAGTCGTGTGGGTTCGGCACAAACCGGAACGTCATCTCTTTCTTCCAGGGATGGAAGTGCAGTTCGTCGATCTCCCGGAGACCGTCCATCGGCAGGTCCGCGATCTTGTCACAGCTCTCCAGCGGGCCAGACGCTGATTGTCCGCCCCACCGTGAACAGACCGGCAATCATGGTCGTTTCCCTTCCCGATCCCCAGCACCGACATCGTGAATCCGATTTGGCACACGGGTGGAAAGCGGTCGGATTGATTTTATCCGACCGCTCGCTGAGATACTTTGAGCTTTCGCTCTCTATTTGCTAAAGTTCAGTCTTCTACGCAGTTCATACAATCAGGATCAGTTGAATACAGTGGAATGTCATCGCGAGGGTAGGGCTGTGTTTGCAGTGGGATGTCGGAGGCGGCTGGAGGGTGTGCTGTGGCTTGTCCTCATCAGTCTGAGTGGATGCGCCGATCACATCGAGTTGCTTCAGGCCGGCCACGCATCGCCATTTCACCTGGCATCGGTCCTGCCGGCAGCCGAACAGGAGCGAATCCCCGCCTCGATGACAGCGCTCGCCGAACCGGTCATGCTCGGCGCGCAGACGTCCCCCCCTTCGACGCAAACTGCCCAATCAGGCACAACCGATCATCCTGACGACCTTGCCGGAGGCGAGCCCTTCGATCCGTTTGCCGGTCCGCAAGATGTTGTCGAGGAATACGATCCCTGGGAGCCGTTGAACGTCTTTATGTTCGAGGTCAACCGCAAGATCGACACGTATGCCCTCAAGCCGATTGCCCGGGCCTATAATGCCGTGCTGCCCAATGATGTTCAGCGAGGGGTGCAGAATTTTTTTCATAACGCTCGAACAGGGCCTCGATTCTTCAACAATCTGTTCCAAGGGAAGCTGAGAGGGGCGGGTATAGAACTCGGCCGCTTTGTGCTCAACACCACATTTGGTCTCGGCGGGTTCTTTGACGTGGCCAAGCACATGCGAATTGAGACGCCCGATGAGGATTTTGGCCAGACGTTGGGCTATTACAACGTGCCGCAGGGACCCTATCTCGTCATCCCGCTGTTTCCGCCGTTCACGGTCCGTGATTTTACCGGTTATTTGATGGATCTGGCGCTTGATCCGATCAACTGGCTGGTGTTTCCGATCATTGAGATCAACAACGTTCCCTCGTTGGTCGCCCACCAAAACCGCATGACCACCACTATTGTGCAACTGGGTTCCCGGGCCACCTTCATCGTCAATGAACGGTCGCGTAATCTGGAGACGTTCGAAGGGGTTGAGGAGTCTACACTCGACCTGTACAGTGCCGTCCGCAACGCCTATCTGCAAAAACGCGCCAAGCTGGTTCAGGAATAAGGGGGAATCGGCATTCGACAATGGTCATTCGCCATGGGTCACTGGAATTGCGGTGGGCACGTCGATATGAGGAGAAGGAGACAACGAGGGCGAGCCAGGTGTGATTGACTGATGACCAATGACCAATGACGGTTGACGCAGCCCGATTGATGGGCATCGGCGTCAGACGATGACGCCGAGTTCCCGTCCGACCTTGGCGAAGGCCTGCACCGCGCGATCCAGTTGCTCTCTGGTATGGGCGGCAGAGAGTTGCACGCGGATCCGGGCCTGACCTTTCGGAACCACGGGGTAGCTGAACCCCACCACATAGATTCCTTCCTGCAGTAGCCGGTCGGCCATTCTTGTCGCCAAGGTCGCATCGCCCAGCATGATCGGAACGATCGGGTGGGTGCCAGGCAGCAGGTTGAACCCCAAGCGGCTCATCTCCGCGCGGAAGAACTCGCTGTTCGCCTGGAGTGCGTCGCGAAGTCCATCCCCCTGGGCGACCAGCTTCACGGCCTGGAGGGCTGCTGCCGCAATCACGGGTGGAAGCGAATTCGAGAAGAGATAGGGACGGGATCGCTGGCGCAGCAGTTCGATGATCTCCGTACGTCCCGTCGTGAATCCGCCGGCTGCGCCGCCCAGGGCCTTCCCCAAGGTGCTGGTGATCAGATCAATGCGGCTCGCAACCCCGAAGTGAGCGGGTGTGCCCCGCCCCCCGGGCCCCAACACCCCGGTCGCATGACTGTCGTCCACGACGACGACGGCGTCGTACCGGTCGGCCAAGTCCGCGATCCGATCCAGCGGCGCCAGATCGCCGTCCATGGAGAAGACGCCGTCGGTGGCGATCAGACGGAGGCGGCAGGAAGCCGCATCCGTCAAGGCCGCCTCCAATTCGCCCATGTCGGCGTGCGCATAGCGGAACCGTTTGGCTTTGCAGAGGCGAATGCCGTCGATCAGGCTGGCATGATTGAGCGCATCGCTGATGACTGCGTCCTCTTCGCCCAACAGCGTGTCGAACAGCCCGCCGTTCGCATCGAAACAGGAACTGTAGAGGATGGTATCGCCGGTCCCGAGGAAGGTACTGACGGCCCGCTCAAGACGCCGATGCAGGTCTTGTGTCCCGCAAATAAACCGCACGGAAGCCATTCCGTAACCATGTTGATCGAGTCCGTCCTTTGCGGATCTGCGGATCTCCGGATGGTTGGCGAGGCCGAGATAGTTATTGGCGCAGAAGTTCAGCGCCTCGCGATGGCCGTGCCCGTGGGCCACCTGGATTTCAGCCCCTTGAGGGCCGAGCAGGTGCCGCTCGGTCTTGTAGAGGCCGGCACTCCGAATCTCGGACAGTTGGCGCTCGACGATGCTCTTCAATGACCCGTAAGCCATCTCATCTGTCTCCGATTGAAAGGCCGAAGGGAGGCCTGGGATTTCAGAACAATCTCAGCCTGTTCTAAGGAAATAGCACAACCTTCCCGCATTGACCCGAGTTGAGGAGGGTAAAGCCTTGTTCGAACTCCGCCAGTGGAAACGTATGGGTGACGATGGGACGAATATCGAGCCCCGCCTTGAACAGTCCGGCGATGCGATACCAGGTCTCGAACAGGCGCCGCCCGGTGACCCCGTAGACACGGATGCCTTTGAAGATAATTTCGTTCGGCAGATCGAAGCAGATGGGTCCTTTGGGAATGCCGAACAGCGTGACCCGACCTCCATTCTTGACTGCTTGGAACACCTGGTGCAGCGCTGTCGGGTCCCCTGACATCTCCAACGAGGCGTCGACGCCTTCACCGTTCGTAATATCCCGGATGGCTGACGCAATGGCCTCAGGGGTGTCGGCTTTGACGTTCAAGGTATGATCCACGCCGAGCTGTTTGGCCAGGCCCAAACGATAGTCGCTCATGTCCGATGCGATGATGGTCGCGGCTCCGGCGGTCCTGGCGACGGCGGCGGCGAACAGGCCTGTGGGACCGCAGCCGGTGATCAGCAGCGTCTGCCCCGTCACATCTTCCGCCAAGGCTGCGTCCACGGCGTTGCCGAGAGGTTCTTGGAGACAGGCCAGGTGAGAGGGAATGTCCGCGGCTGTTTTCCAAAGCACGCCTTCCGGCAGGACCACATATTCTGCATAAGACCCATCGAGATCGACGCCGAGAATGCGATAGTTCCGGCAGACGTGGGCTTTTCCCGTTCGACATTGGAAGCAGCGCCCGCAGGTCAGATGGGATTCCGCGGCAACAGAGTCGCCGATCTTCACCAAGGATACGGATGAACCGATTTCCGCAACCTCTCCGCACAGTTCGTGGCCGACGGTAAGGGGCAGGTGGATACGGCTTTCCGCCCAGGTGTCCCAATTGTAGATGTGTGCATCCGTTCCGCAGATCGATGTGGCCTTGACGCGCACGACGACGTCGTAAGGTCCGGGGCGCGGGTCCGGTCGATCGGTTAGAACCAAGCCGGGTCCGGGAGCCAGCTTGCGTACGGCCTGCATGGGCGTATTATCCCACAACCGGAATTGGATGCGAAGGAAACTCGCGTTGCGTTCACGGCGGTTGCATCACATTTTCGAGAACGGTAGGATGCAGCCATGCCTCGAGCCACGGACCAACGACGGTGGTCGGTTCGGACGCCCGTCTTTTTCCTTCCCGCGTTACTGATCGGCGCGTCGCTCGCACCGCTCCAAAGCGAGGCGGCTGAGTCCAAGAATCCCGCCGGCAAACCTCCCGCTCCCAAACCTTCCCTGAACGTGAGCCTGGAGGATGACGTGGGGACCGGTGTTGTGCAGTTTGGAGAGGAACTGCCGCTGGCCGTCACCCTCGCCGATGGGCCGAAAAGCGACACCTCCTTGGTCGCTGTGGTCGAGAGCCTGGCCTTCGACAAGGCCATGGTGCCGATGGAGCAAACGGAGACGCCGGGCGAGTGGAAGGCCGCGATGACCATCCAACCGAAGCCCGTGGGGTATACGTCGGTGAGACCGAAGGCGGTGCGCCTGCGGGTCATCATTTCCCGCGTTCGAGACAATGCGCTCAAGCGCGTCCTCGCCCGCACCATCTATCTGACCATGGTGCACGAGCCGACCAAGCCGCGAGAGAAAGAGAGTGAGGAGGAGGCCTCCGAGGCGTCCGTCAACGAGATGCCGCTCGATGAGGTCCAACCGGATGTCCCGCCGGTGGCCAATGTGCTGATCGCAGAGGAAGACCTCAGGCCGTTGCCGGAGACCAAACGAGAACGGCTGTATTGGAAGGAAATCACGCGACTGATCAGCCGAAGCTGGAGCTACCGGATGCGGTTTGCACGGGGCGTCAATGAGGCGAGGGAAACGGTGCGGGTGCGGTTTCGCATGCATGCGAACGGGAATGCGCAGCTCATTCAGCTCGAACGAAGTTCGGGGGTCCGTGAAGTCGATGAAGCGGGTCTGTTGGCGATCGTGCAGGCCCATCCCTTCCCGCCGATTCCCGGCGGCATCAATGAACAGTATGTCGATGTCCATGTCCGTATGCGAACCGGGGCAAGGCCGGCTGCCGTGGTGCCATTGACCTCGCAAGCGCCGGCGCCGGTCGGAACGATCGCTCCTGAAGCGAGGGGACCGGCGACCGTCCCTGATCCGAAAGGGGACCAGAAATCCGCCGAAATCACCGGGGTCGAATCCAAAGAGCCGAAGTCCGTGGAGTCCAAGCCGGTGACGAAGTGACCGGACCGTCCGTGTACTTGTTCACAACCAAGGAAGAGGTGAAGCGATGCGGAGCACCGTGACTCGAAGTCTGTGGGGCGTTGGCATGTTGGCGGGGGTCGTCCTGGGCGGGGGGGCGGCTTGGGGCGAGATGGCCCGGTACGACGTGGACCTGGAACATTCCATTATCGAGTTCCAGGTCAAACACATGGTGATCTCCAAGACGACCGGTCGGTTCACGGATTACAGCGGATTCGTCGAGATGGACCCGGAGGCGGGTCAGTTCAAGACCATCGAGGCGACCATCAAAGCCACCTCGGTGAACACCAATCATGAGAAGCGGGACACCCATCTCCGGAGCCCTGACTTTTTCGATGTGGAAAAATATCCCTCGATTACGTTCAAGCTCAAACAGGTCAAGAAAACGGGCGAGGAATATACCGCTACCGGGGATCTCACGATACGCGGGATTACCAAGGAGGTTACCTTGGTCGGCGCCTTCAACGGGATCACCAAGGACCCCTGGGGAAACGTGCGTGCAGGGTTTACGGGAAAAGGGAAGGTTAATCGGAAGGATTTCGGGATGAACTGGAACAAGGCCTTGGATAGCGGCGGCTTGATCGTCGGCGACGAGGTCGATATCCGGTTGGAAGTCGAGGTGATCAAGGCCAAAGGTGGTTGATAGGATCGTCATCCACTCGTTGTCGGACACTCTCTCGCGGCCTGATCCGTTAATCTCTTCAGAGGGTTCAGGTCGCGGGCGCCGCCCCTAATCGGCCTCCGAGATGTCGCTCATGCAAGCCATGGTGTTACATCGGCCGGCCGATATTCGGTCCGCGCCGTTGGTCTTGGAGGATGTGCCGGAGCCTGTGCCTGGGGCGAGGGAGCTTCTGGTTCGGGTGTCGGTCTGCGGTATTTGCCGAACGGATTTGCACGTGATCGAGGCAGAGTTGCCTCCGCACAAATCTCCGGTGATCCCGGGACACCAAATTGTTGGCGTGGTAAAAGCGGTCGGTTCCGAGGTGCGGTCGTTCCGTCCGGGTGATCGCGTGGGCATCGCATGGCTCCGGAGCACCTGCGGGACTTGCGACTTCTGCCTGACGGGACGGGAGAATCTCTGCCCTTCCGCCCGCTTCACCGGCTACCACGAGGATGGTGGATTTTCGACGGCGGCCGTCGTGCCGGAAACCTTCGCCTATCCGATCCCTTCGACCTTTGCCGACGAAGAGGCGGCGCCGCTCCTCTGCGCGGGCATCATCGGATTTCGCGCGTTGCGCCTCAGCGGTATCCGATCGGGACAACGGCTTGGGCTTTATGGATTCGGAGCCGCCGCCCATCTGGCCATTCAGGTGGCCCGGCATTGGGGCTGTGACGTCTATGTCTGTTCCCTCAAAGCGGAGCATCAGGCCATGGCCTTAGAGATGGGGGCGAGATGGGCGGGCCATTCGGTGGCCGTTCCGCCCACGAAACTCCATGCCGCTATCATCTTTGCCCCAGCAGGCGAACTGGTGCCTCCGGCCTTGCGGGCGTTGGAGCAGGGTGGCACGCTCGCCCTGGCCGGGATTCACATGAGCCCGATCCCTTCGCTCGATTACGACACGGAGGTGTTCGGCGAACGGGTCATTCGCAGCGTTACGGCCAACACCAAGCAGGACGGAATGGATTTTCTCCGCGTCGCGGCTGAGATTCCTATCAGGCCCCACACCACCAGCTTTCGGCTCGACGAAGCGAACCGGGCGCTGCAATCCCTGAAAGCGGGAACCATCAACGGCTCCGGCGTGCTTGTGATGACTTGAATCGCTCTCGTGCCGGACTGGACGGTTCGACCCCTGCAGCGGCGCGGGTGCGGCTCGAGCTATGGTAGGATGCAGTATGCGCACAGGTATGAATATGTGGCACGCAGTCGCCGGTCTGCTGGCGTTGTGCTTCTCGGTGGAACCGGTTTGGGCGCTGGAGTTCACCGCAGACCAGATCGTCAAGAGCAACGGACGGACCAGGAAGACGGTCATGTATTACCGCGACGACATGTGGCGGCTTGAGCACCATGACCTGGGGCCCGTCAACGTCACGATCGTTCGCAAGGACAAGCAACTCATGTGGCTGTTGCTCTCGCGCATGAAGCATTTCAAGACCGTGCCCTACGATCCGGCGCTGGCGCCCAAGATCGGGGAGAAACTCGATGGCGAAACGGGCCGAGAGGAGATCGGGACGGAGGTGTTCGACGGGCATCCGACCATTCTCTATGAGGTGACGACGCAGACGGCCGAGGGCACGGAACAATACTATCAATGGCTAGCCACGGACCTGCGGTTCCCCGTAAAGTTGGCCAAAAAAGACGCCAGTTGGATTGTCGAGTATCGGCACTTGAAAATGCGGACGGTGTCGGATTATTTGTTTCAACTGCCGGTGAATTTCCAACCTTTGGAATCGTACGATCAGGAGTCGCCATCCGAGCCTAAACAAGAACAACAGCCGGAATCCGAACCGGGCATGTAACCAAGTCAACAGAGGAGAGGACGCAGGCGCAATGAAGAAGTATCAAGCGAAGCATCTCGCGGGCGTGGGAGGCGGACTGTGCGCGCTGGGACTGTCGGCGGTCGGGTTGGTGTGGGCCCTGGATGTCGGAGACGTCAAACAGGAGTGGACGCCGGATGGCAAGAAGCTGGCGGCGGAGCGGATCAAACTTCCGGCGCACGACGAAATGATCTTGATTCCGGCCGGCGAGTTTCTGATGGGGAGCAACAAGAAGGTCGATAGGGTTGCCTACCAGGCGGAGATGCCTCAGCGGTCGATCTATCTCGATGCCTACGAAATCGACAAGTACGAAGTGACCACCGTCCAATATTTGAAGTATGTGCTGGCGAAGGATTTGCCGCCGCAGGTGGATTGGAAATTCGACGGTGGAAACTTCCAAGACACCATGGTTAACCATCCGATCATGCACGTAACCTGGTTCGAGGCCGAGGCCTACTGTAAGTGGGCGGGGAAGCGCCTGCCGACCGAAGCCGAATGGGAAAAGGCGGCACGCGGCACGGACGGCCGGATCTATCCCTGGGGCAATCAACCGGCCGGGCTGACACGATCCAACTTTGGGCGGACGGGCCTCTCCGGGCCGGTCCGAGACCGCCCGGAACGGCTGCTGCTCTATCCACCGATCATTTCCGTGGATAAGTACGACAACGCCCTGAGCCCCTATGGCCTGTTCCAAACAGTCGGCAATGTGGCCGAATGGGTGGCGGATTGGTACGACAAGGACTATTACAAGACGGGTCCCGATCGAAATCCCAAGGGTCCTGAAAAAGGGACGCATAAGGCCTTTCGAGGCGGCGGCTGGATCGACAGCACGCCGGCCGTCCGGACAACACAGCGAAACGGGACCGATCCCCAAACCTCCATGAACTGGCTCGGCTTCCGCTGCGCACGGGACGTGCAGGACCAAAAAAGCGCGGCCGCCCCTTCGGTCTCACAGCGCACGCCTTAACCATCGATTCGAGCTTAAGAGGCGGGAGCCCTGGCGATGGACCTCGATGGAGAATGATTTTCGGATTGAGGCCGGTGTTGCGCTGCCGAAGTCCGTTCGCGGTGCGCCATCCGGCCTAAGGACAAGCCCATAAGGTGCTTCTCCGTCTGCGCAGTTACGAAAGTACGATGAGTAGCCGACGGTTCAATTGAAGCTTGGTAGCGAGGGGCGTCGCCAGACGAACCGGTTCACGTGAAGTGCGACATGGCGGGCAGGCTGGCCGCTCGGTCGGTTGATCTATTGTTTCAAGTACGCCGTCCTTTCTCACGACTCCGCGTGGGGGTAACCAGTGCCCCCCCCAGAGTCATCGGTGCCCCGAATTTCCTCGGACGAGCACGATGCAGATGGCTGCCGATCATTGGCCGTAGCAGAAAAGTCAAGGGCGGACAGATTCCCCGCTCAGCCAATGCTCCGTTCAGCGATCCTGCAGCGCGACCCCGCCCCTCCCTGTTGAGGCCGTTCTTTCATACCTTGATGGATGGAGACTCGATTCAAGATTTGGCCATCCATAGATCATGACCTCCCAGATCTGGCGTTCCAGAGCAGTGGTGGCCGGCCCGAACGCCTCCACCACAGTCAGGCGATGCTATTGAGGGAGGGAAAGCGTGACAAGAATCCCGCCCATCACGTCTCCCGCCTTGAAATCTCTCTTTGGGCTGTTTCGGTGCACATTATGGCAACTGGCGCATTGTGATGACAGCGCCTTATCGGGATACAGTGCTTGGAAGACACGGGCGTTTCCTTCGGTGGTCACGCCTGCATAGGGGCGGTCGGGATTCAGGAGGATCCTCATAAGAGCCGTCCGTTCGAACTCCGTTGTCGGACCGTTGCTCTTGTTTATCGGCCAATTGCTGATCAGCCGGAATCGCACCCCGCTTGATTGTTTAGCCACGAGCCGTCCCGATTCGAGCAAGAATTGGGCGGGTAAGGGAAGCTCGCCATCTTCTCTCCAATGTTCCGAAGGAAACATCACGCCTCGTGCCTGCATCCGATCCACAATCTCGGTCGAGTAAAAAGCCCGATCCGCCTGGATCACGCTATGGATATAATCCGCCACCGTTCCGGGCGCGATACCCTTAAGCGAATCCGTCTCCTTGCCTGCCGCGGAGAACACCCACTGGCCGATTAGGAAGGTAGAAATCGTTCCAACAGCAAGTCCTGACCAGAACCCTCTCATCTTCATGGTGCGTCCTCCATTTCTTGTTCCACCTAGTTTCTGATGTCGGAATATCCCGAAGTTCCTCTCCCTCTACGGTCTTTCACCCGACCAGATCGATTTCCGTACTGTGGCGATGAGATACGACCTCCTCATCAGGATGATGGCGCGAGTTGAAAGAGAGTCTGATCGCCCATCCGCACAGCAACAATCAAGTCATGCCGTCGAGACATTGTCAAGACTTGTGGATGGCGATTTATGGGGTGACGATCGTACCAGATTTATTTTCCGCTCTCGACGCCCCTCGTTCGAGCTGGAGGCCATCGCGGTATACGGCACCCGTCCGGACGGGTGAGATCGGCTCGGAGAGATGAGCCGACGTCATGTGCGCTGCGTCGCATACAAGAGCTTGACGGCCATACACGGGCCGGCACTTCTGCATGCGGGTTTCGGACCAGATCTCTCGGAAAGTGGCTCAAAACCCCAACGCCCGGCGCTCTTCCGGTGACGGCGGGGGATCGGCTGAATACCGACCGCCGAGATGCACTCATACGGGCCAACCTCTTGCGGGCGGGCGAACAGGAGGCCCCGCGGGACCTCTGTCGCGCGAGAGGATGCGAAGCAGGCGGAGTTGGTGGCGCGGCAACGAATCCTGACGTTTCGGCCCTGACAGCTCCTCGGCTATGCGGGCGAGAACTGGAGGTCCGTCCCCATGCGTTGGCGAGCCGAGTACAGGATGTCGAGCGTTCCGCATCCCATCGTCTCTGGGGAATGCGTGCGCACGGCGAGGGAGGCCATGGAGCAAGTCCAGGGTGACGTCAGGCCGGAAGACCAAACCGAATGGAGCGGGTAGCTTTCGAGAAGATGAAGGATGAGGTGGAAGCTGAAAGATCGGGTCATGTCGTGACTGATACAAGCGATGTTCCTAATATCCAGGTACTATGGTGCGACCGAAACGCCTGGCGTTCGCCGGCGTCGGCTCTCATGTCTCTGCCGTGCTCAACCCGGCTCGGAACAAGATGCTCGTCCGTTCCTGGCGTATTGGTCCATGTTGTCATATGTCAAAGTCGAGACCTGACCCCAAAACTGGATGCTGACCCCAAAACTGATGACCCCAAAACCGAGCGTGTTGATCGTACTGTCTGGTGAGCATCCTGACTGTTGCTTGTAATGGTCAGAAAATTCATCCCGTCCGCCTTCGACGCAGGAGCGAGTGGGCCGCCTCGCTGACTTCCTTGACCAAGATGCCCATCTTGGGGTGAGACGGCTCCAGGTCCACGGGCCAGCCGTGGTTGCGCATCCGTTCGCTGGCGGTCGGGCCGATCGAAGCCACGACCATCCGTTTAAGCGCCGCCCGCATCGCATCCACGTTGCCGCCTCTCTCCAACACCCGCATGACATGATCAACCTGCGCGGCATTGGTAACGAGCAGAACGTCGATTGTTCCGGCGATCATGTCGATCAACAGATTGCTCAACTGGGTCGTGTCTTCCGGGAGCGCCCACTTGTAGACGGATACGGGCATCACCTTCGCCTCTCGTTCGACGAGCCCATGTACAAGCTCTTGATTGGGCGCACCATATTCCTGGATCGCCACCCGTCGATTCGCCAGCGAGCCCTGTTCATCTAACGCCGCCAGCAGGTCCCGCCAGGTATTCGGTTCCGGCACAATCAGGGACGGCGTCAGTCCGAGGCGCTTCAGTACGGCCACGGGTTTCGGGCCTCTGGCGACGAGTGTCGTATGAGCCAAGGCTCGGATAATGGATTCAATCGGATGGCGTGTGGCGAGGGCCTCGACCAGGACTTGGGTTCCGACGCCGGTGAGCAGCAGCAGCATGTCGATCTGTCCGGCGAACAGACGTTCGCCGAATTCAAAGGCCGAATGGTGGTCGGACAGCGGAATCTCGCGGAGTGCTGGAGTAACCAGAGGCTCGCCCCCGTAGCGACGGATCAGGTTCGCCATCGATTCCGCCATGCGGCTCTCGAAGGCTGCGACGCGGAGTCCCCGAAAGCTTGTGCCTTCAGCCGGTTGGTCTTGGCTCATCGGCGTCTCGGACGGCCGGCGTTATTCGGCGAGATGATCGACACGCACCAGCGTGGCTTCAATCTCATGCCGGTCCGGATCGGCGGTCGGATGCTCGATGATTGCCGCTCGGACGCGAACCTGTTCGCCCTGCCGATAGCCGCCCGGCAAGGCCGGCGTCGATTCGCCTTCGGCACAGGTCCCGACATGGCGGATGGGCAACTCGCCCGTTTCGTCCCGGAGATACAAGATGAATCCGCCGTCCTCGCCGCAGCTACCGTCGACCTGGATGCGACGGATGTCCCGAATCGTGCCGACCAATGTCACCACGTCGAGGTTATAGACGGAGGGAGTGGAGAGGATGCGTGCGATGGCCACCGGGGCGTTGCCCTCGGGGCTGTCGGCGGCGAGCGAGCCCGTTCCGGTGGAGATGACCATCACGGCGCACAGTACGCCCCGCACCACTCCGCCCGCGCTCATTACCGGGCGGTGTCTTTGGCATCCATAGCGCACCGGAACCCCGTCGATTCATTGCGGATCAGGGGATCGCTCTTCACGCGTGTGAAGCTACGGACGAGCGGAGTCTCGACTTGCCAGCCGGAACTACGCAACACCTTATCCGATCCGGTTTCCGGGCCGGGCGGGTTCTTGGCTGGACTCTTTTCATAATAACGATCATCGTACCAATCGTTCACCCATTCCCAAACGTTGCCCGCCATGTCATAGGCGCCGTAAGGACTCTTGCCCAGCTCGTAGCTCCCGACCGGCATCAAGGTCTTCTCCCCGATCCAGCGTTGGTTGTAGTTCAAGTGCTTGGCGGTTGGCTCCACATTGCCCCAGGGAAACCGCCGGTCATCCTCGCCGCGCGCCGCCTTTTCCCATTCGGCTTCGGTCGGCAGACGCTTTCCCGCCCACTTACAATAGGCCTCGGCGTCATACCAATCGACGTTCACGACCGGTCGGTCCGCGACCGATTCCGGCATGAGGTTCTGATGCCAGAGATTCCGCCTCGAGTCTTTGGGATGCTGCGGGACGCGATGGTTCGTTGTGCGTACGAAATCGATGTAGCGGCCGTTGGTCACTTCAAATTTGTCGATGTAGAAGGCGTCCAGATCGACTTCGTGGCGGGGATACTCGTCGCGACCTCCATCACGATCGCCGGGAGGGACTCCCATGGGGAACGGGCCGGAGGGGATTAGTATCATTGGAGCGCCATCCTTGCCGGTGATCTCACCGGTCTGGATACCTCCAGATTGTCTCGACGGTGTCTCGCCGGCGGCGCCACTCAAGCCGATATTCCAGAGCAGCGAGTAGGCACAAAGAGTCAGCACAGAGAACCTGGTCCACATGGAGCATCCCTCCGACACGGTGAAGATCAATAGAGCTGCGAGATCGGCACCCTCTCCGCGCGGAGTCCCGCAACCTTGAGAGTAAGAAAGACACGTGTCCGTAAGAAAAGCGATTGACGCCCTCTCGACGGCTCCCTACTATACACAGCATTCGTGCAGGCAAGAAAGCCCCTGCGATCTCGATCTGGAGCCATGGCGACGCCTCCTCCTCATCGCGGGTTGCGCCATCTGGCGCTCCGCGTAACCGATCTGAAAAAATCGAGAGCCTTCTACGAACACCTGTTCGGGATGAAGGTCGTCTGGGAGCCGGATTCCGACAATGTCTATTTCAGCTCGGGATGCGACAACCTCGCCTTGCACCAAATTACACAGGCCGAGTCGGCTGACTATCGCGGACAGCGCGGCCAATTCCTCGACCATGCGGGGGTGATCATGGCGAACCCCGCTGCGGTCGATGAGCTCTATGAGTTGGCCGTCGAGGCGGCCGACCAATTGGGCGCCACGATCGTAAAACCTCCGAAACGGCACCGGGATGGGAGCTATTCGTTTTATGTCGCCGATCCTGACGGCAATGTGGTGCAGGTTTTGTATGAACCGACCATTAGTTCCCTGGCGTTCGTTCGCAAAGAGGCCGGTCCGAACAACCCGTGAGGCTTAGCATACAACGCTCAAGGGACGGAGGCCCGGCCTTCTTCCTCATCATCCTTCGCGAGTGTCCATCATGAAAATCTGGGATCACTACCGTCTGTCCGACTACCTTGCCCTCTTGCCCTGGGTGTGGGTGCAGTTTGAGAGCGCCGAAACGCCGGGTCCATTTCCGTTTCTCGGCGGGATCGCGCCTGAGGTGACCGCGGCGTTGCACGAGGCGCATCAACATCTATTGAGCGGCGTGGAGACGGCGATCAGCGACGTATTTGCCAGGCGAGCGTCGCTCGACGATCCGAATCTCCGCACAATGCTGGAGGATGCCTATGCCGAGTTGGTGAATTCGCGCCCGCAGCTCAGCCAGCATATCCGGTGCGGGCGACGTCCGGATGGAACCTTCCAGTGGGAATTTCCACACGATCCAAGCAAATCGTCGACGGTGACCAGCGCCGGTCTACGAATCTTTCACGCGGTCAAGCGGCAGGCGATCCCGCTCTCACTCGACCGAATGGGCGGTCCGGCCGTTGCAAGGCTCATCGGATTATTGGACGGCAGTCAACCGGTCAGCGCGATTCGTACCGTCGTGACCTCGTCTCGGGAGCATGAGCGCACCCTCACCCGATTCGTGGACCTCCTGCATCAGCATGAGTGTCTGGCCGCCACGCCGCAGCACCGTGTGCGAGCTCGATGGCTGGAGACGACGGTTGATCGTGATCTGATTCATCTCGGCCATGCGGCGCTGATGTACCGCCAGCGCGAGCAATTTTTCCTGTTCGATCCGTGGCTCTTGCCCTGGTTCGCCGAGATGCCGGTCCCCTCGCTCTGGGGCCAACTCTTGCCGCGGCCGTCGGCGATTTTTCTCACGCACGACCATGACGACCATGTGGAACCGCGCTCGCTGTTGAGTCTGCCCAAGGACGTGCCGGTCATCGTCCCCAGCCGGCGTAATCGGAAGGTCTGCTTCTACGACTATCAGGCGTTGCTGCGAGACTTGGGCTTTTCTCATGTCATCGAGCTGGCGCACGGCGAGTCATGGACCTTCGACGGCGGGGCCGTCGTCTCGGTTCCGTTCTTCGGTGAAGATCCGTGCGACCTCGAAATGCCTCGAAATTGCTATCTGATTCTGGACCGTGGACATTCCGTGCTCGTCCATGCCGACAGCGGCCCGACGAATGACGGGCGTTCGGCGCTGAAAGAAGGCGTGATTCAGGCGCTCGTGCGGCAGCACGGACCGATCGCCATCGTCTGCGCCTCGCAACAACAGTTGAAGGAGCTGCGCACCTATGCGGCCCATGCCGCCCTGGCGCCGCCGGGGAGTTGGCTGGAGGTCGGAGAAAACGGCTTCTTGACCAACGCCTATTTGACCGAGTTGGCGCGAACCGCGCAGGCGAAATGGTTGGTGTCCTATGCGACCGGCGGGGCCGATTGGTATCCGGATCACCTGTCCTTTACGTTCAGCCGGCGCAATCCGGCTCGGACGAAACTGCTTACGGCGCATTGGGAGCCGCCGTCCGAGTTGGCTCACGCGCTGGCGCCGTTCGGCTGTCGGTATCACTATGCGCAGGCATTGGACGGATTTCGCCCCAGGCCGGACGGTTCGATGGAAGCCGTGTCGTTGGCACAGACCTTAGCGCCTCTCGAACTCTATCGGCTCGATCATGGCGATCCGCCGTTCATGCAGCCGTCCGGACGGGGGTAGAGCCGGAGAGGGTCTGTCCCGAAGCCGAGCGGGTTTGCCGGCCGACGAGGCCATCCGATCGACTATGTGCGCCACGAAGGTATGAGGTTGTCGTAGCCCGGGCTTCCCCGGACCGACGGGAGAGGATGATGGCGGGAGAGACGGTGTTGGTTACGGGGGCGGCGGGGTTTATCGGGTTCCATACGACCAGGCGCTTGTTGGAGCGCGGCGATCGGATCGTCGGCCTCGACAATATGAATGACTATTACGATGTCCGCCTCAAAGAGGCGCGGCTGTCTCGCTTGACCAAGTTCGACCGGTTCCGTTTCGTGAAGATGGACCTGGCGGATCGTGTAGGCATGAAGCAGTTGTTCGCCGACTCGAAGGTTCAGAAGGTCGTGCATTTGGCTGCGCAAGCCGGGGTGCGGTACTCCTTGGTCAATCCCCATGCCTACACTGACAGCAACATCGAGGGATTCTTGAATATCTTGGAAGGATGCCGCCATAGCGGCATCGAACATCTGGTCTTCGCTTCCACCAGTTCGGTCTACGGCGGCAACACCCGCATGCCTTTCTCCGTGCACGACAACGTGGACCACCCGGTTTCCCTCTATGCGGCCACCAAGAAGGCGAATGAGCTGATGGCCCATTGCTATGCCCATTTGTACCGGATTCCCTGCACGGGCCTTCGCTTCTTCACGGTCTACGGTCCATGGGGGCGGCCCGACATGGCGCTGTTTCTCTTCACGAAAGCGATTCTGGAGGGTCAACCGATCGACGTCTTCAACCACGGGCAGATGCAACGGGATTTCACTTACATCGACGATATCGTGGAGGGTGTCGTACGGACGCTCGATCGTCCGGCAATGCCGGATCTCCGGTGGTCGGGCGATCGTCCCGACCCCAGCGGCAGCAATGCCCCATATCGACTCTACAACATCGGCAATCATCAGCCGGTGCCGTTGCTGCGATTCATCGAGGTGCTGGAACAGACGCTTGGGAGGAAGGCGGAGAAACGGTTCTTGCCGTTGCAGGCCGGGGATGTGCCGGCGACCTATGCCGATGTGGAAGATCTGACCCGCGACGTTGGTTTCAAACCCTCGACCTCCATCGAAACCGGCATTGCCCGCTTCGTCCAGTGGTACCGGGAGTATTATGGGGTTTGATCGGTCTTTCGCGGCAGCGCACGCGTGTGGTGGCGCCGTCCTTCGATGGGGGTGGATTCGGGTGAGAGCATGAAGCTCCGGCGAGTCGAACGATATTCAGTCCAACTGCCCGCACGGCTGCACGGCGACGGCTCAGACCTGGACTGCACGGTGGTGAACCTGTCAGTCGATGGGTGTGCCGTTCTCGCCGACCGGCCGTTCGCAGTGGGAAGTTACGTGAGGATTGACCTGGATCTGGGCGCACAGGAGCCTCCTCTCGAAATCGAACTGTCGGCCGTGCGCTGGCGTGCAGGCTCGCGGTTCGGCTGCGAGTTCATCAAGGTGCAGGAGGTGATGAAGTCCCGGTTGGCTGAGTTCGTGCGGTTGCTCGAAACGCCGGCGTCCGGGTGACGGGAGGCTGGAACCCTGATTGCGCCGCCCGGGTCGGGTCGTTTACTTCATGGCGACGGTCCGGACCTGTTTGAAGGTCGTCAGCCCGCGTAGGACCTTCTGTATGCCGTCCTGCATGAGCGTGATCATGCCGTTCTTGATGGCCAGGCAGGTCAGCTCCGAAGTTCGGGCGTGCGATTGGATCAAGTTGCGAAGCTCGTCACAGGCCACCAGCAGTTCGTGCAGCGGTACCCTCCCGCGAAAGCCGCTGTGGTTGCAGGTCTCGCAGCCTCTGCCTCGAGAGAGCCGGAACTCATCCGTGTACTGAATTCCCAGCGATTGCCAAGCGGCCGCGCCATAGGCTCGCGCGAGTTCGTCGTATTCTTCGCGGGTCGGATGGTAGGGTTCCTTGCACTGGAGACAAATCCGCTTGCACAGCCGTTTGGCGATGACGCCGAGCATGGCGTCGGCGAAGTTGAAGGCGTCGCATCCCATGTCGAGCAGGCGGGTCACCGTTTCCACGGCGCTGTTGGTATGGAGGGTGCTGAGGACGAGATGCCCGGTGAGGGAGGCTTCGATGGCCACGTCCGCAGTTTCCTTGTCCCGCATCTCGCCGATCATGATCACGTCAGGGTCCGCGCGCAAGAACGACCGCATGGCGGCGGCGAAGGTGAAGCCGATCTTCGGATTGATCTGAACCTGACGCAAGCCGTCCTGCGTGATTTCGATCGGATCTTCCGCCGTCCAGATCTTCCGTTCATCGGTATTGATGGCGCCCAGAATCGCGTGGAGCGTCGTGGTCTTCCCGGAGCCGGTGGGGCCGACGCAGAGGATCAACCCATGCGGCCGATCGGCGAGGTCCTTGATCGTCGCGACCGCCTCTACGGAGAATTCCATCGCCGACAGCGGCATCGATTCCTTGGCTGTCAACATGCGCATCGCCACGTCCTCGTTGTGACCGGCGGTGGGTATCGTGGCAACCCGCAATTCGATTTCCTTGTCCTTTGCCAGCTTGTAACGGATCTTCCCGTCCTGCGGCCGCCGCCGTTCCGCAATGTCGAGGTTCGCCATAATCTTAATGCGCGACACGATGGCACGCCGGTAGGCCGGTGGAATTTTCATGTAGGAAAAGCAGGACCCGTCCACCCGGTATCGGACCGCCGTTTCCTTGCGATCGGAATAGGGTTCGATATGGATGTCGGAGGCTCCCAGGCGATAGGCTTCTGCGATGATCTGGTTGGTCAGGCGGACGATGGCCGAGTCGTGCTCGTCGATGGCCTGTGCGCCCGAATCGTCCGTCGGGGCATCGGTGGCCTCGGTGACGAGCTCGCCTAGGATCTCGGTGATCGAGCCCGATTCTGTCTGCCCCATCGCGGACAGGATAAACTGCTCGATCTCCTGCCGGAGACTCACCGAGTACCGGATGGTCACGCCGGGGAATGCGCGGCGGATATCGACCCCCTTGTCGAGGTTATGCGGGTCGTCGATCAGAATGTCGAGCAGGGGGCCTTGGCGGCGAAGCGGAATCCAGTAGTTTCGGCGGAGGTAGTCGAAGCTGAGATTCTTCACCAACTCCACGTCGACGACGGTCCGGTCGTCGTAGGGCACGTAGGGGCAGTCGAAAAACTCGCTCAGCGCCTGGCCCAGTTGCGCTTTCGAGAGACGGTACTTGGTGAGGAGGGTGGCCTCAAGCTCCTTTTTCCCCCTGAAACTTTCCTTAAGGGCCGCGTCGAACTCCTCGCGGGTCAGCAGACCCGTGGAGACAAGACGATCATATGCGGCGGCCTCGATGGCCTTGTGTGCCGGGGAGAGCATGGAGCCTCCGATGGATCGTACTTCGAGATTGTCTCCCAGACCGCCCTTCCGCGCCATGAGAATCGCCCTCCGCGACGTGCCGACGGTCCGAGGAGCGAGGAGCGCCGGATGTGTTGACCGGCCGGGTCGGCTGTACGGCCCGCACCGTTCTGCGGCGGCGCCTTGAAGCGAATCGTTCTTGCGTTGTATGCTGGCCATACGCAGCAAGAGGTAGTGGCGATGGGCTATCAGGAGAACGAGATCGCCAACGCGGTTGCCGACCATGTTGTGGGTGATGCCGAGCCATGTGCGGCACAGGTGATGGTGGCTCGTAGGCAAAGAAGGGTCTCAATCCTCTGCGTGATCGCCGCGGTGGCATGGTTCAACGCCGGGGCCTGGGCCGAACAGGAGGGTGAAGCGAACGCGTCTTCCGAGGTGTCTCAGCCTTCCTTTCATTTGCGCACGGGGGATCCATCCGCAGAGTCGTCCGGCTTGTCCAGCTCAATGCCGATGCCCGATCGGTCCGAGACGCTATTGCGCGAGCCGCCCACCATACATGGAGAACTCCAGTTCGGGGAGCAGACCTTGATTCCCTATGTCGGGGCCGGTTTTGGGGGCGGGTATGTTACTGAACGGGACCGGATGCTCGGGTCGGACCCGACGCTCCAGAACAAGAATATCCTCGGTGACGGCTCCGGCAAAGGCTACATGCCGAACGAGTTTCACATGGGTGTCCGGATTCCATTCTGAGCGCCCTCGCCGTCCCTGTTTTCATCTCCCGCTCCAATCGTCTTCGCAGTTCAGCGGTTCCGGATACCCGGGAGGGACAACAACGCCCGGATGGTCAGTCCTTCGAGTCCCAGCAAGACCGCATGGGCTTCCGAGAGCAACGGCGCAGGGTAGGTCGTCGCCAGGGCAACGACCTTCATCCCGGCCTGTTTGGCGGACAGAATCCCGGCTTGGGAGTCTTCCAGGACCAAACACTCATCGGCCCGGATCAGCGGCGGCCGCGGCTCGTTGCCGTTGAGGAGCTTGAGCGTCAAGGCATACATGGCAGGGTCTGGCTTTCCGACGGCACAATCGTCGGCCGACACGATCACGGCGAAATCATGCTCGATCGGTGTACCGCTCAGAGCGCGAGCGATCTGGTCGCGCCGTCCTCCTGAGGCAATGGCCAGCCGGCAATAGGTCTTCGCCTCTTTGATAAATTCGACGACGCCGCGAAATAGCGCCGGCTTGTGCCTGTGACTATGCGCTCGGAAGAGCTCGGCCTTGCGCTCTGTGATCCGGGTGAGGAGGCCGGAATCGTATCGGCTGTCTCGTGCTCGAATCAGCGCCTCGGCGCAGGTCCGCTCATCCATGCCGCGATAGGTTCCATAATATTCTTCGGCCGTCAGCCTGAGGCCCTCCTCGGCCAGCGCCTGTTGAAAGCATCGGAGGTGCGGTGCCTCGTCGTCGGCGAGGACGCCGTTGAAATCAAATATCATGGCTCGGCACCAGCCGGATGGGGTCGTTGGACGCATGGCGAAGGGGCACGATACGCGAAGTCGATACGGGCGGCAAGCCCGGAACACCGCGAATGTGGGGCTTTCGGCCTTCGCTTGTTCCCATGGTGCTGCTCCGGTATTCTCCTCGACGACGGCACCTGACGAGGCGCGACCGATGCATCTACAACCGGACTGCATACTCGAATGAGCAACCATACGCTACTGCCGGACCTGCTGACGATTTTTGTGGTGTCGATCACGGTGGTGTTTATTTTCCACCAGTTTCGACTCCCGTCGATCGCCGGGTTTCTCTGTGCGGGGGCTATGATCGGACCGCACGGGCTCAACCTCGTGTCCGATCAGGAACAGGTCAAGGTGCTGGCCGAGATCGGGGTGGTCCTGCTCCTGTTCACAATCGGCATCGAATTTTCGCTGGCCCACCTGACGTCGGTCCGACGTCTGATGTCGGTCGGAGGGACGTTCCAGGTCGGCGGGGTAATCCTGGTCGCCACATTGATCGGTTCTCTGGCGGGCCTCTCGTTGGCCGAATCGGTCTTTTGGGGCTGCGTCTTGTCTCTGAGCAGCACGGCGATCGTCCTGAAACTGCTGACCGACCGCGGCGAGATGGATTCGATTCACGGCCGGGCCACCACCAGCATTCTCGTCTTTCAAGATCTGGCGGTCGTACCCATGATGCTGATCGTGCCGCTGTTGGCCGCTCCCGACATGGAAGATGCGGCCAAACAGGTGGTCTTCACGATAGGCAAGGCACTGCTTGCAGTCAGCCTGATTTTGATTGCAGCCCGCTATCTCGTGCCGAGGTTTCTTGAACGGATCGTGCGGAGTCGCAGCCGTGAATTGTTCTTGTTGACGATCATTGTCTTGTGCCTGGGGATCGCCTGGCTGACTTCCCTGGGAGGACTCTCGTTGGCTCTGGGCGCCTTCATCGCCGGACTGGTGATCTCCGAGTCCGAATACAGCCATCAAGCCATGGCCGAGGTACTGCCGTTTCGAGACAGTTTCAACAGCCTGTTTTTCGTCTCCATCGGTATGTTGATGGATGTCCGGTCGCTGCTCTCAAGCCCGGGTTTGATCCTCGGGCTCGTGCTCGCCGTGATTCTTGTGAAGTTCCTTGCCGGCGTGGGCGCGGTCATCGGAGCCAAGCAGCCGCCCCGTGCGGCGATTCTCAGTGGAGTCGCGCTGGCCCAGGTCGGGGAATTCAGCTTCATTCTGGCTGGACAGGGCCAGACTGTCGGGTTGCTCTCGGGCCCCGCCTACCAGATTTTTCTCGCGACATCGGTGATTACGATGGTGCTGACGCCGTTTCTCATGCAATGGGCGCCGCACCTTGCCAGACGGTTCGAAGCTTGGCAGCGGCTCCGACACCTGCTGCCCGGGCGGACGATCAGCCACGTGCAGCAGGAAACCGGAGTGCAGATCAAGGTGCGCGACCATGTCATTATCCTGGGATATGGGCTCAACGGCCGAAACTTGGCCCGCGTGCTGAGCGAGACGGAGATTCCGTTCGTGGCGCTGGATCTCGACGGTGACATCGTGCGGCGTGAGTCGCGGGCCGGAGTCCCGATTTACTACGGTGACGGCACCAATCCCAATGTGCTTCGCCACGTGCGGATTCACGATGCCCGCGTATTTGTTGTGGCGAACTCGGACCCGTTCGCGGCGCGACGGGCGGTCCAGGTCGCGCGAAGCTTGAATCCCAAACTCTACATCATCGTGCGCACTCGCTACCTGCGAGAATTGCAGGAACTGCACGAGGTGGGGGCGGACGACGTCGTGCCGGAAGAATTCGAAACGTCGATCGAGATTTTTGCGCTGGTCTTGCGGACGTTCAGACTGCCGCAGGAGTACGTCATGAAAAAGGCCGAGCAGATCAGGCGGGAAGGCTATTCGCTGTTGCGCCGCAGTGAGATGCCCGAAATGGCGCACCATCTTCGCGCAGGCACCTTGACCGATGTGGAAGTCGAGACCTGCCGCATCGACGAGGACTCCCCCGTCTTAGGGAGATCGTTGGGTGAGCTGTTGATACGGCCCAGAACCGGCGCCTCGGTGATTGCGTTGACGCGCGGCGGTGTGACCGAGTCCAATCTATCCGGCCGGACGGCGCTTCAGGCGGGCGATGTGCTCACGTTGTTGGGCACGCGACCGCAGATCAGACGGGCGATCGGTCTCGTAACGGAAACCAAGGTCCACGAGGCATGATCGCTGCCTGATCGGTCCTCAGGGGGATAGGCGGTCGACCGTCGGCTGCGGAGAACGCCCTATGCGCATCGGGATCAGGTCCCGGTACTGGTAAAGTTTGAATTGCTGCCTAGCTGACTCTCCGCTCACGCTATGGCATATTAAGCCATGCCGACCAAAAAGAAGAAGCAACCCAAAGACACCTTCCAGATTGCCCGCGAGGTAGTGGAGTCAGCCATTGGTGCATCCTTAACTGACAAAACTAACCGCTTACCGAGAAAGAAAGCCGTCCATAAGCGGCGGAAGCGTTAGCTTATTTCCTCTCCATCTTCCTTCCACTCGATTGGCAATTGTTGATTCTTTTTGGGGAATGCCTTATCAAAAAGCCTCCTGAATGCGTGCTCATCATCTGACACCCGCATAAGGGTTGTCACTTCAACAATCTGCCTGTCCAAATGAGGGTGCCCGGTTTCCGGAGTCAGGAATTGATGGTGCCGGTGCCGCCTGTACCCTTTCTCATCCGGGGGATTTTTTCTTTCGAGTTCGTGCAGAACCCCGGGAGGCAATGGTTCATATACAAGCTTTTTTACAAGCTGCCCAATGATACGCGGCCTTTTATGGCTACCTTCTCGATAATCCCACTTGCGCAGCCTATATATCTGCCGAAAGAACTCATCCGGAAATCGCTTGGTCCATGGCAGAAGCTCTTTGGCAATATAGGCCTGTAAGATCTTATTGAGTTCATCTCGCGCGCGATCTGCCTGGTATCCCGTTGCCTCGTCTATTAAAGCTATGATCCCAACACGCGCAAATCCTCGAATTAGAATCTCTGCTGCCTGAACTATCTTGCTAGACCTTCTCCGCAACACCCCAGCCTTCGCTGCATCTAAAATCACCTCGCATATCTGCGGCAGAAGTGTTGCTTCATAACCAACCGCTGCCCGTCCTCCATGCTTTGGCTTGTAGAGAATGGGAGACATCAGCGGAACCAGCAAATCATTGGAAATAAAGGGCCTTAGTGATGCAGAAGCAAGAAATGGTGGCAGTTGAAAGGATCCGTCTGCTGTTCTTCCACCACCTTTCATTTAACGCAATACGGAAAATCAGCCTACCATCCATATCATTATTGCATGACAGTGATGCTGGAACGATTGCGTGGTTTCCTCCATGCAACTGGAGGATGTGCAGATGTTATGGCTGAATCACGGGGGAAAGTTGAAGACGCAGAGTTACGAAGAACCTACCAGATGGTTTGGGAGCGAGGAACAAGATTTATTTCAGGGAAAGAATTTCAGACGGTCTTGACGAGTAAAGAACTAAAACTTCGGAAGAAGGAAGCAAATATAGTTGGCCTTCAGATTGCTGACTTAATAGCCGCACCGTCAAGAAAGGATATTGTTCTTAGACACAGTAGACCGCTAGCTAATCATCCAACGCGGTGTACGAGAGAGGTAAGTAATAGAATAAGGGGAAAGTTCAATGCTTATGGCCGCGTTTTTCTTGGGTAGAAAATAAAAGAGCGGACGTAAGTCCGCTCTTTTACGCTAGCCCTTACGGGCTATCCACCTTCAGTTTCCTGAATTGCCTGTTATCATAAGTAAGAAGAGAGTCAAAGTCAAATCCCCATCAGCTTCTAATCCAGTCAAGCTTTACCAGTACCCAGGTCCCGGCTTGCTTGACAGTGAAAAAAATCAGGGACTATAGTGAAAATCGGTCGCGATTCTCTTACAGCGTTGACATGGCCGGCGATCGGCCGGTGGGGAACAGGGTGGAGGTGGCCACATGAATCTCACGCAGGTTGAACCGTCGGCGGCCTTAGCCGACCTACAAGAAACGAAGCCGGAGCGCGTCACCATAGTGGTGTTGAGCGGAGACATGGACCGTGTCATGGCGGCGTTCATCATCGCCACCGGCGCGGCGGCGATGGGAATGCCGGTGACGATGTTTTTCACCTTTTGGGGTCTGAACGCGATCCGCAAACCGGGTGCTTCGACGACCGCCAAGGATCTGCTCCGCCGGATGTTCGGCTGGTTGAACAAGGGCGGCGCTCATCAATTACCGCTGTCTCGTTTCAATTTCGGGGGGATGGGAGCGCGCATGATGCAGAAGGTCATGAGGGACAATCGGATGCCCGGTATCCCGGAGTTGATGCAGACCGCCAAGGACCTGGACGTTCGATTTATCGCCTGCACCACGACGATGGGCCTGATGGGAATTTCGAAAGATACGCTGATCGACGGTGTGGATCAGTTGGCCGGCGTGAGCACCTATTTGAACGAGGCGCGGCAGGGTGCGGTGAATCTATTCATCTGAGCGTGCGGGGTTACGGCTGGGGCCGACGTTGAGAAAACGGGACCCCGAGCTGCAGTCTGAATCTCACCGCGATGGAGTCGTATGATGCAAGCCGATGTGAAGCTGGATACGCTCGGGTACTTCTGCCCGATGCCGATCATCATGACCTCGAAGAAAATCAAGGAGCTGTCCATGGGACAGGTCCTGGAGGTGGTATCCGACGACGAGGGCATCAAGAAAGACATGCCGGCCTGGTGCCAGACGACCGGCCACCAAATGGTGGGGCTGGAGGAAGAGGAGCAGCAGGCCAAGCGGGTGTATAGAGCCTATGTGAAGAAAACGAAATAGGTCCGTAGCCCTCCTTTCTCCCACCGGTGTCTCTCCCGTTCGCATATTCCGTGCATTGCTCCAACCTTCGATGAAACAGAATGAGCATCGAGTGTGGAGAACCCATGGCAGATCGCGTTGTTGAATGTGTGCCGAACTTCAGCGAGGGGAGGGATCTCTCGGTGGTGCAAGCGCTGACCGAGGCGGTACAGGCCCTCCCGCAGGTGACCCTCCTCGCCTGCACGAGCGACCCGGATCATCACCGGTCCGTGCTGACCATTGCCGGGCCGCCCGACGCTGTGGCTGAAGCGGCTTTTCAAGCCTGCCGAATTGCAGCCGAGCGGATCGATCTCCGTCGGCATCAGGGTGTGCATCCCCGGATTGGTGCCACCGATGTGGTGCCCTTCGTGCCGGTGCGAGGAATGACCATGGCCGACTGTGTGGACCTGGCGGACCGCGTCGCACGTCGCATCGGAGAGGAACTTGGAATCCCCGTGTTCTTGTATGAGCAATCGGCCAGGCAGCCGGTTCGGCGTCGTCTTGAAGCGATCAGGCAGGGCGGCCTGGAGGCACTGGCCAAGCGGATGGCGGAGGATCCGGTCTGGCATCCCGACTATGGACCGCCGAAGCTCCATCCGACGGCCGGTGCCACGGTGGTCGGGGCCAGGCCGTTTCTTGTCGCCTTCAATGTGAACATGGCAAGCGAGGATCTATCGATAGCCAAAGCCATTGCGCGGCGCGTCAGAGAATCCGGCGGCGGACTGCCCGGCGTGAAAGCCATTGGTGTGCGACTGGCTAGCCGCGGGCTTGTCCAGGTGTCGATGAACTTGACGGATCTTGATCGCACGTCTCTGCATCAGGCTTATGCGGCCGTCGCTCGGGAAGCGGCTCAGGCCGGTGTCCGCCTGGCAGAATCGGAATTGATCGGGCTGATTCCGCTCCAGGGCGTATTCGTGACGGTGCAAGAGGCGCTTGGATTACCGGTCATTTCTGGAGACCAGATTCTGGAGATCCAAGTGGAACAGGCGCTCAGCCGCGATAAGCCGCTGCCAGCAGCCGCCCCGGAGCGTGAGCAGCGACCTGGACCTGCGTCCGGCAGCGTCGTGGATTTGTTACACGCGCTTGGACAGCCCGGCAATCTGAAGGCCGGCGCGCTGGCCGCCGGTTTGGCTGGATCGCTTGCGGCTCAACTCGGCGCGAAGGTGTTGGCTCTCCAGGGAAAACGAGCGAAAGGTCCACTCGCTTCGGCGCTTCGCCTGACCGAGCTTGGAAACCGGCTATGGGAGCTTGCGCAGCGCGATGCCCCGGCTTACGCCAGGGTGTTGGAATCGGCGCGCCGATTGAGGCAGGATCCACAGGAGGCGGGTTCATTTTCGAAGGCCCTTGAAGAGGCGACGCAGATCCCATTGGCGCTGGCCGGATTGGTCGTCGAGGTTTGGCGTCTCCTGCCGGACGTGGATTCGGGCCGCGATACTTCGCTGGGCCCGGACGTGCTCGTCGCACGCGAGCTGGCTCGCGCCTCATTCCTGGGACTCCGGTCGGTCGTCCATGAGAACTGTAAACGTCAAGTAAATCATATGGTTAAGGATAAAATGCTGCATGAGTTGAAACTATTGGAAAGTTGCCTTGAGGGGTCTGGGGGGCTGTGATAGACTACCGCCTCGTTTTCAGCCACACCACCTCAAGATAAATAGGGAACATGGAAATCAAAGTCTTCAACAACAACGTCGAGAAAGCTCTCAAGGTCGCGAAGAAGAAACTTGCCGGTGAAGGGTTGTTCCGCGAGCTGAAGCGGCGGCGCTTCTATGAGAAGCCCAGCGTCCGCAAAAAAGCCAAGCAGCGGGAAGCACAGCGCCGACGCCAGAAGTGGCTGTCGAAGCATCGAGCCGACTAACACTCCGGCCCGTGCGAGGTCCGCACGCGTTCTTCCATGCGACTGCCCGCCAGTCGGTGCCGCCTCAGACACCTACCATCAGCCAAGTAACCGGGCTCGAATCAAAGGCGCATGCGTGATGCAGACATTCATCTGGTGCTGCGCACGCTGCGGCGAGAGATCCGTCAATGGCCCGATCCGGTGGTCGGAGTGGTGGCGAAGGCCTCCTCGCAGGACCCCTTTCGTATCCTGATCGCAACGGTTCTGAGTCTCCGCACGAAGGATCTCACGACGGCTCAGGCCAGCGCGCGGCTCTTCGCGCTCGCCGACACGCCGGCCACGATGTTGCAGCTGACGCCGGCGCGCATCGAACGGGCCATCTACCCCGTCGGATTCTACCGTAACAAATCCAAACAACTGCTGGGTATCAGCCGCGCGCTGCTCGATCGGTACGAAGGGACGGTGCCGGACGACATCGACGAGTTGCTGACCCTGCCGGGCGTGGGGAGAAAAACGGCGAATCTGGTCGTCACGGTGGGCTACCGGAAGGCGGGAATCTGTGTGGACATCCACGTCCATCGCATCAGCAACCGTTGGGGCTACATCAAAACCAAGACTCCTGAAGCATCGGAGGCGGCGCTGCGCGCCAAACTGCCCAGACGCTATTGGATCACCTATAACGATCTGCTCGTGCCCTTCGGCCAGCATGTCTGCCAACCGGTCTCGCCCTGGTGCAGCCGCTGCCGTGTCGCGACCTATTGTGATCGAGTGGGCGTGACGAGATCGCGATGAATCCGAACCGTGTTATGAGAAGACGATCTGGAAGGAATGGCCCGCAAGCGGCCGGATTAGATGAACAGCTTCGTTTCCGCGTGGGCGGTGAGAGAGAGAATCGAGGGCAGTCCCATGACCTCATCGACGTTCTTCTCGACGCGCGCCGCATCGACCCCCATATATTCCAGCCCGGCACTGCAGGCGATCAGTTTCAACGATCCCACCGCTTTCGCCTCCTGAAACATCTCTGAGATCGTCGGCACTTTCTTTTCCTTCAGCAGTCGCCGCACCTCATCGCCCGCCGACGCATACTCGGGCGGAAAATCCACCTCGTCCAATCGACCGTCGGCCAGTTTCTTGATCGTCCAGAACAAGAGGATGACCAGGACCTCCTGGCCCATGGCGGCGGCCGTCAGACCCAACGTCGCCACTTGATGCAGCTTGTCGTAGGTCGCGTTGTGCGCAAAAATCACGAAGCGGGGCTTGGCTGGACGGGTGATGCCGGACATCGCTAATACTTGGCGGCCTTGACTTTGGCGCTGCTGACGAATTCCTCGATCACGGCATCGACTTCGGCCGGGGTAAAGGAGCGATCGTGAGTTTCACTGTCATCGAGCACGTAGCTGTCGAGATTTTTTTCCTGGCGAATGACCACCGTGTTGTCAGGGGTGACTTCCACCAGAATGTACCATTCATGGGGGCCCTTGCGGAGCACGGCCTCCTTGCCGAGACCCTTTTTGTTGACCTCCACCTCCACGGCATGGTCCGGCCCATCCTGCGCGGCGCTCGGCGTCAAGAGGAACGGTGAAGCCGCGACGACGAGCAGTCCGTATCGGATCACGCGGTGAACCCGGTCGAGAGACAGACGGCGCACGGAAGTAGCTCCGGCATCGACGCGGATGAACACACTGCGAGGCCATTATAGCCCGAGACTTTCTGGGACGTAAACCCGCGGGTCGGACCGAAAGGGTCTTGAGGAGAGAATCGGTCCAGGCGAGGGCCGACGATCATTGTTGTCCCCCGAAGCTGCATGCTACGATGCCCGGTCCGCTTATGGAGTCCTTTCTGTCCACCGTACAGTCGTATGTCTCCGGCCAGACGTTGCTCTGGCTGGCGTTCTCCTCCGTGTTCCTCTTCGTCGGAACCTTGATCGCCATTCCGCTGATTCTCGTCCGGATCCCATCGAATTATTTCGATTCGGACTATCCCCAATCATGGATGCGCAATCACCACCCCGTGCTGCGCATGCTCGGCCACCTGACCAAGAACGTCCTGGGCGTCATCTTTCTGATCGCGGGGTTTGCCATGTTGTTCCTGCCCGGTCAGGGACTCCTCACGATGCTGATCGGTATTTCGTTGTTGGATTTCCCGGGCAAGCGGGCACTCGAGCGGAAATTGGTCGGCCAGCCGACTGTCCTGTCCACGATCAACAAGATGCGGGAAAAATTCGGCACGCCTCCGCTGGTCATTAAGAGTCCGTGAACGATCACTGGAGGAATTCCGCTGATATGGCCACCGCTGCTCCGGCACCTCATGACACCCCGCGTCCGTTGCTCTATCTGATCGACGGAAGCGCCTACATCTATCGGGCGTTCTTTGCCCTGCCGGCCTTGACGAACTCCAAAGGCCTTCAAACCAACGCCATTTACGGGTTCACGACGATGCTCGCCAAGATTCTGCGCGAGCACCAGCCGCAAGGTCTCGCGATCGTATTCGACGAAAAAGGACCGACCCACCGGCACGAGGAATTCAAAGCGTACAAGGCCCAGCGGCCACCGATGCCGGACGGGATGGAGGCGCAAATTCCCTACATTCACAGGGTCGTGGAAGCCTTCAGGATTCCGGTTGTGAGGTTGCAAGGATACGAGGCCGACGATCTTATCGGAGCGTTGGCGCGAAAGGCGGAACAGGGCGGGTACGATGTGGCGATTGTCACCAGCGACAAGGACATGTTTCAACTCCTGACGCCGACGGTGCGTATTTACGATCCGGTCAAAGAACGATGGTTTACCGAAGCGGACTGTCGTGAACGGTTCGGAGTGGAGCCGGGGCGGGTGGTCGAGGTCATGGGACTGGTCGGGGATGCGACGGACAACATTCCCGGGGTGAAGGGCATCGGTGAGAAGACAGCGGCCAAGCTCATCGCCGAGTTCGGCACCATCGAGGCGATGCTGTCGCGGCTGGAGGAGGTGAAACCGCCGAAAATAAAAACGTTGCTGACCGAGCAAGCCGACATGGCTCGGCTGAGCCGGAAGCTCGCGACGATCCATGTGGATGCGCCGATCGAGTTTCACCCGGAGGACTATCGGGTCAAGCCGCTGGAATCCGACCACCTCGTTCCGCTTCTACGCGAATTGGAGTTTCACAGCCTGTTGCGAACGATTCAGGTGACACCGGCGGAATCAGAGACTGTGGGTGAGGGAGTGGTGCTCCTTCGCGATCAGCCGGATCTCCAGCGATTCGCGGATCGAATGAAACAAGCAGGGTCTCTTGCGCTGGTCTGCCTGCTGAGCGAACAGGCGCCGGTCCGTGCGGATGTGCTGGGCGTGGCGTTCAGTGGACCGGATGGCGTTCCGGCCTACGTGGAAGGGCCAGGAACTGAGTTCGACTCCACACTGAAAGGCCTGCTGATCGATCCGATCGTGCTGAAGGTGGCCCACGACCTCAAGCCGGTGTGGCTGGCGTTCAAACGCGACGGACTCGATCTTGCGGGACCTCATTTCGATACGATGATCGCGGCCTATCTGCTGAACCCCAACCGCCGGAGCCACAGTTTGGAGACTGTCGCGCTTGATATCCTGGGCTATCAGCTTCGCGGGGCCCGGGGAGGTCCGGCGGCCGAGCCGCCGGCCGATCTCTTCACCGTGCAGCCTCCGCCCGGCGCGCATCAGGCCGGTGAGGCCGCAACTGTCATCCAGCGGCTCTTCCCGGTTCTGAAGGAACGCTTAGAAGCTCAGGGTATGTTGCGGTTGTTCGAGGAGGTGGAGATGCCGCTCGTGCCGGTGTTGGCCGAGGTCGAGCGGCAGGGCTTCTTGCTCGACGTTGCGGCGCTGGAGGGACTCAATAAGGAACTGGAGCGCGAATTGGATCGGATGATGGGACAGATTGCCTCCATTGCGGGTGGTGCGTTCAACATCAATTCGCCGAAACAGTTGGCCGCCGTGCTCTTCGAGAAATTGGGGCTCAAGCCGATCCGCAAGACGAAGACCGGGTATTCCACCGATGAGGATACGCTGACGCAGTTGGCGTCGCAGCATGAGCTGCCGGCGCAGATTCTCAACTATCGCAGCCTGAGCAAGCTCAAATCGACCTATGTGGAGGCGCTGCCGAGTCTGGTCAATCCGGAAACCGGGCGCTTGCACACGTCGCTGAATCAGACGGTGGCCGCGACCGGCCGCCTGTCCTCGGCCGACCCCAATCTTCAAAACATTCCGGTCAAAGGAGAATACGGCCTGCGTATCCGCGAGGCGTTCGTGCCGCCGCCGGGCCATCTGTTGCTGTCGGCGGACTACAGTCAGATCGAGCCGCGGATTCTCGCGCATCTCTCGCGGGACGACAAACTCATCAAGGTGTTTGAACAGGGCGAGGACATTCACATGGCGACCGCCGTGGAGATCTTCAACCTCCCGCCGGACCGTATCACGAAGGAGATGCGCCGGGCCGCCAAGACGGTGGTCTTCGGGATTCTCTACGGCATCAGTCCCTATGGATTGTCCCAAAATCTGGGGATCACCCAAGCCGAGGCCAAGAAATATATCGATGCCTATTTCGATCGCTATGCGGCGGTGAAGGCGTTCCTCGAGCGCACGATCGACCAAGCGCGCGAACGGGGCTACACGACCACGATTCTCGGACGCCGCCGGTCCATCCCCGAACTCGCCAGCACCGATCCGGTCCAGCGCGGGTTCGGCGAGCGCATGGCGGTCAACAGTCCCATTCAAGGGTCGGCCGCGGACCTGATCAAGTTGGCGATGATCAACGTGCACCGTTGCCTTCGCGACCAACTCCCCCGCACCAAGATGATCTTACAGGTCCACGACGAGTTGGTCTTCGAGACTCCGGAGGAGGATGTGGAGCGGACGAGGCACCTTGTCCGGTCGGAAATGGAGGCGACAGGGGAGAAGCTGGGCCTGTCGGTGCCGCTGAAGGTGGATGTGGGGGTGGGGAGCAACTGGCGCGCTGCGCATCCATAAGAAAGAAGGGGCACATCGTATCGAGGCGATACTCGTGCGCGCAGAGGCCGCAGATGGGAAGGTGGAAGGACGCTCATACTGGTCCTGTGCTCCCGGAACGCGCGCCCTCGGAAGGGCCTCGTTCGACGGTCGAAGTGGAACCAGCATGAGCGTCATTCCTGGGAAAAGGACGATGATCGAGTGTGGAGGGAGTAGTCAAGCCGAGTGTCGTTCGCCCTGCAACCTCGGAATGATCTCAAGCAGAGCTCACAGGCACCGGTTGACACGGTGTTGATCGAGGAGGGGCGAATCGATTATTGAGCAGCTAATTATGGCACGGCGATCGCGAAGTCTATCGGTCTCGGAAACTGAGTTTCAGGCTTTGGTGCAAGAGGCGCTCGACAGCGTGCCTGAGCCCTATGCCGAGCATTTGGCTAATGTGGCCGTCGTGGTGGAGGAAGAGCCGTCGCAGGAGGTGCTCGACGAGATGGAATTGGAGAGCAAGGACGACCTGCTTGGACTCTATCAGGGCGTTTCCATCGACAAGGAATCGTTTTTCCAGGCAGGCGGACAGCTTCCGGCGCACATCTCGATCTATCGGGGGCCGATTCTTCGGTTTTGTCGTACCAAGAACGAGGTGGTGCAGGAAGTACGCGACACGGTCGTCCACGAGATCGGCCACCATTTCGGGTTGGACGACGACGAAATGCCGTATTGAACTCGAGACGGAGTCTTGCGCCCAATTGATCATTCTCGTACCAGCGTAGGAGGCGAACCATGATGCTCGTTCGAAGCACATCCCTATCGTTCGGACTGGCCTTGCTCGGCTTCGTACTGGCTCTGATGTTGGGCGGGCGCTGGTTTCAGGTCGGGGCGCAAGAGCCGCGGAAGTTTCAATATAAGATTGTGGAAGCGACGACGGATATCCACAACATGCAGACGTTGCTGAACGAGTATGGCGCCGCCGGGTGGGAACTGGTTGCGGTGGGTTTCGGCGACCTGACCTCTCCAAGACTGATCTTTAAGAAGTGATTGTCGCGTCAACCGGATCGGGTTGGGCCATGAACTTGGGTTCCTTGAGCTTTGGTCGCCTCCACAGTAGGCTAGCGCCTGAAGGGTGCCAGCATGGCCGGTGAGCCTGGACTTCTAGCATCGAGCCTGAATTGAATATGGCTTCATGAACGAGCTGGATGACGGTGGCGTTTCACGCTGTTCGCACCTCCTTCATCAGTGCTGCCGGCTGATCGTGATCGCGGTTCTTGTTGGCGGCACCGGCTGTGTCGCTCCAACGAACGTCTCCACCCCGACCAGCTATGCCGAAGCCAAGCAACGCTATTTGCAGGCGTTGGAACAAGACCTGGACCTCACGGAGCAATATTCGCGGTTGGTCTCGATTCCATCATTTGCCGAACCCTCGCCGCCCGGGGCTGTCTTCAAGAAAGGAAATCCTCGTCCTCTCAACACGGCCTGTATAGTCGCTCCGGATCAACGCCCCGCCCCACAGCATGTACCTGAACTCTGGCCGTCCGGCAGCCCCCCGCGGTTCAAACTGGTCGAGGAAGAGCTGCCGCTCTTCATGAATGTCGCCGTGCAACGGATACCGCGGATCAAACTGGCGGTGGCTCAGTCGGCGCCGGCGATGTACATCCTGGCAGATACGACGCAGGTGGTGGTGTCCGCCGAAATTCTGAAACGCGCCTTGCGCAATGAAGCGTGCCTGCAGGCGATCCTCGGTCATGAGATTCTGATCGTGCGGGGCCTGCTGAGTGGGTCCGAGGCGGTCACGAACTCGCGCTATTTCGATCCGGGTAGCGGGGAGGAGGTGTTGAAGAACGAACATGTTCGTGTCGTGTATGACGGTTCGGGACACTTTTATGTTCAGGAGACGGACCCGAAACCCAAGTACTGGGCGGTGTCCGCCTGGAAAGCCAGCATCTCGGTAGTTCCCGAGCCGAAGACGCCCGAGCAGCGAACCGTCGCGCTCAAGAGTCTGCTCGACTCGAGCCACGGGACCTTGGTAGTGATCGAACGGACGCCGACCGACCAGGATCTGCAATACTTTCTGGATGATCTTGCTTCGCTCACCAAGCGCCGCACGAAATAACGGCGACCCACGGCGGCGCATGTCCGATGCAAGCACAGACGATGTGGCCGGAAGTGTCAGGTGTAGAGCGCCCGGGCGATCTCCGATATGTTGAAGAGCATCGCGTTTTGACGGGAATAGGCAGCGTGGCCATAGTAGTGGTCACGGGGCTGGGTCGAGCCCGTTGAGTCTTTGTAATCCACCAGCATGCAGAGCCCGTCGTTTTGGCAACGCACGGATCGGCGGACGCACTCCAGCCATCGCTCGAATCCATCCCAGGGCTCCAGAAACTCCCAGAGCGCCTTGTTGGCCGTCTGAGCTTCGGGTGAAGCGGGCTTGGCATCCGTCCCGGCGACGGCCAGTTGCTGGACATAGTCTCCGCCCCAGGCGATGGGCAATTCCATGGTGATCTGTGGCAGTTCTGCTTTTGCGAGCCATGCTTTGCCGTCGATCCGGAGCATGCGTTGGTTCACGATATGGAGGATCTTACCGACGCCGGCTGGGTCCCAGCCATACCGCACCGGTGTGCCGAATGTCACCAAGTCGAGTGTGGCCCCGTTGAAGATCGTGCGTTCGCGCAGGCGCCGGTCCAGCGATTCCAGCAGCTCGACAGTGACCGTACCGGACAGATTCTGTCTTGCCACCTCTTTCTGGATCGCGAAGAAACGTAGGTAACCGGACAGCTTCTCCGGAGCGAGGAGATTCGATGCCAAGGCGAGCAAGAGGCCGGCCTGCCCGTGGGCGTGGACCAGCAGGCGATCGCCGGGCCCGAGTTGAAGGTCGTCAGTCCACCGGTGCAGATCATCGAGCAAGCGACAGGCCGCCTGCGCTCGTCCCAAGTGATGGTGCTCGCAGGACCAGAGGTATCGTTCGCAGACGATCGGCTTGGAGAGCTCCCGATTGATTCCCTTGCGAAAGAGTTGCAGGGCTCGCTCGGTGATATTTCCGGCGTCCGCCAAGGTCTCGTCGAGCATGGTTTTCGTCGCGGCGTCGTTCCGATAGGGCGGGTGGAGCCAGCCGGGGGGACCCGATAGGCCGTTGGTGGCTTCTCTCATCTGTGACAGCAGGGCGTCCAACCCGGCAATGCCTCGAGAATAGCCGCGCTTGAGGCCGCCGGCTTCGTCGAGCCGCTGCATGCCGAACAGATCGGTACCCAGGAGGGAGCCGTGCAGTAGCACGACCAGTCGGACTCCCCCTCGGGCCAGTTCTGTCCCCTGCCTAGCCATGGCATCAGCCCAGGCTGGGGAATCGGGGGGCGGGTCGGAAGTCAGTTCCCGGTAAATCAACCGGTCCTTCGGCTCAACCCGGCTGTACTCTGCATGTTGGAAGTTGTTGTCGAGGGGCATGGCGGGACTTACTTACCCGAAACCTAGGCTCCAGTGCAACGAGGGATGGGAAATAGGCGGATGATCGCGCGATCATCGGAGGTCTAGCACGATCGCAACCGTCATGGGCAGGGTGCAAGCAATCGGAGGAGGCAGAGGGCCGGTTCCGACCGATCCACTACCGTGCCGAGGTTGGAGGAGAGGCCGGAGCCTCGCGTGGAAGATCGGAGGGAATGGCCTGTTTGGGCATGACGGCGGTACTGGAGCAGGTGCCGTTCGCCTCATCGAACCGGCGGTCGATAATTTTGACGCCTTGCAGATATTCCTGGACGATTTCTTCTCGGACGATCTCGATGTCTTGCTCGCTGTTGTGGCCGGTCCGCTCGCGCACCCGATCGATCGCGTGCTCTTTGACGAGGACGCGGATCTGCTTCGCGAGGTCGGTCCGCGCCGACAGCTCGGCGACCCGTTGACAGGTGATTCTCCCCTTCCCCAGGTCGCCGTGCCCGGTCCCGATCAGATAGGAGTCCGGAGAATAAGAAGGAGGGGCGAGCGCCGGCGAGCGGTCCCCCTCGCGGGACACACCGGCTCTGGTCCGCTGGTTCTCAGCGGGCTGGTGCGGACGCTCGAACGCCTGGTTCGCTCGCTGGCGAACGGCAGCGGTGTCGTCGCCGGTATCGGCTGCCGACGAAATCGATGCCCAGAGCATCGTGGAAACCAGGCTAGAAATAATGGTGAAGATTGCGCTCATGCGTCACCTGCCACTGCCTCCGCTGGGCTTGCCTCCGCCGGATGGGGCCCCACCTTCAGGAGCCACAGCGGGAAATGAACGTTGCAGTTGAGACAGCCCGTGGCCTGACGAAGGAATTGAGGCTTGCGGAGTCTTGCTTGGCCCATGCGGAACATGGACCGATGGCGCGGGCGGTCTTGCCGGCTGGTTCGACGGGGAAAGCTGAGGAACGATCGGCGACACTGAAGGTGCCGCCGAAGGACTGCCGGCCGCCGGCGGCCGGACCGCGGAGGGAGGCCGAGCGATGCCGGGCTGCATCAGGAATTGACGAGGTTGGCGCGGGGAGTCTGGCTTGTCGGTTGGAGTCACGACCTGTCCGCCCGAATCAAGAGTTGGTGACATCGGTATCGGATCCGACTTGGGAAATGTGGTCTGCAAGCGGTGTAGGCTTCGGTTGGAGGACGAAGGGGCGGAGGTGAACGGACCTCCCGCAGTCGGCGAGACTGTCGTCGGGGCAACGGGAGGAAGTTGGGTGACTCCGGATGGCGGTTGGGGAGGAGCGTGGGGAGCCGGAGGGGCGGGTGCGGCTGGGGGAACGGGGAGTCCGCTCTGAGCTGCCACAGCCTGTTGTGCGACTGGGACGTAGGGATTTTGGGGATAGAGTTGGCCGGCCTGCGCGAGCAATCCGTAGATGTAGCCGGGACCGGACCACGGTGACAGGGAAGACAAGAGGAGTGGCCCAGCGATCACCCACTCCGTCCAGGCTTGATGGACCAGCGCGTTGGATTGCACGTGGTTGAGGAGATCGGCCCGTTGCCGTGTCGTCTCCTCAATCTGATCGCGTGTGGAGGCGGCACTCAATGCCTGATTTGCGGCTTCAAGGGCTTGTTGTAGGTGATCCACTTCGGTCTGCAGGGCGACCAACTGCTGCCTCGCCTCGTCGTTCTCCCGGAGCTTCTTGATGGCGGTTGCGACCTCGTCCGTGTCGATCTGCGCGACCATCTCGACGTGGAAGACTACCTTGTTGTCGTGGAGGCGAGTCGAGACCCGTTGATCGAGGATGTTGACGACTCCGGCGGTGTAGGTGCGGATTTCATCCCGGGTGATGTTGAGGTTTGTGACGACGGTGACGTTCTCCAAGTAGAGCGCGACCTGCTCCAGTGCGTTCCGTTTGGCAGCTTCGGACGCGAGACGGACGGCATCGTCTTGGGTGTCGTGTTCTCCAAGGACATGTTCGCCCGCGGCCGTCAGCGTCCTGATCTCTGCCTGAGCAGGAGCTGCAAGAAGTCCCATCATGAAAAGGGCGAGCAGGAAACCGGAGTAGTGCCTATCCGCGATTGGGCATCGAACCACTCGCCCCTCCTGTGTCACCGGCGGCTCCTTGGCTCCGGCCCATATCAACCTGAATATCTCGACTGTTAGGGTATCATAGCCGGTAGTTCTCTGTGACGGGGCGGCGGCGGAGCCTGACGTGATGGAACCCGGAAGATACCCCCCGCTCGGCCGGACCTGTCTCGCGATAGGAAGATGAGGCTGTTAGCCCGCATTATTTATGGCTCTTCCGGAAATTGGGTGGGTTGCTTGTAAAACCCACACCCTCGGTGGGGGCGAGGGGACACGCCCGCTCTCGCGCCTCCCGGATCGACTCGTCCGGGGCTCCGCAGGCGGACCCCTTCTGGAATTCGCTCCCCCACGGTCTGGCGACCGTGGGGCATCGGTCAGGTCCCGCTTTCCTTCCTGCCGTGCCCTCGGTGGGGCCCCGATCCTCCGGCAATGCGAGCGGGCCTCCCTCGCGCTGCTCCCCGGGACAGGCGTGAGGCGAGGCTGGAAGGGCGGCGCGCGGAGGGCCGCGGCCCGGGCTGGCGCAAGCCTGTCAGGTGCCGGGCTCGGGGGCGCCGCGCCGGCTTCGTGCGCCGGCGCAGCCTCAGAGGCGCGGCGACCACCAGGACGACATGAGAAGAGGGCGGCGACACCATCGCAGCAGGGCACGGCCCGGAGACGCCCGGCCTTCGTCAGCCGAAGGCGAGAAGGGCTATCCTCGCTCCCCACACGAAAGCCGGAAGAACCTTATTTATGAAGATTCGCGTCGTTTCACCCAGTGCATGTTCGGAGCAACGGGTATCTGGAGGTGCCACGCGTTGGACCCACTGCATCGGAGGGGCAGTGGGTACCTCTACGTGGGGCGCGAGACTCCGAAGCATCTTATATATGCTGAGGAGGGCAAGCGGCGGGCTCCTCCGACGGCCGTGTATAGGCCATGACCAGCCTTGTCGGAGCAACGTATACGCAGTTGCAATAGAATCCTTCAAGAATAATGCGGGCTAGGAAGAAACGGGAGAAGATGATGAGGGAGAAATGAGCCGGTTCGATTGGAATGTCGGACTGTTGGCTTCCATGGCTTCAAACATCAAACAACACTTGAGGCGACCGCAGACACCCAGCAGCTTGGGATCATCTACCGGAACACCCAGCTTTCTCGCCTGCTTAGCGCTGACAGGCTGAAAGTCGGTGAGGAAGCTGGCGCAACAGAGCACCAGCCCGCAGGTATCCACGCCTCCGAGGCGTTTGGCCTCCTCCCGCGCTCCGATCTGCCGCATCTCGATGCGGGAATGGAAGCGTCGAGCCAATATGCGGACTAGTTCTCGAAAGTCGATCCGATCGTCTGCCGTATAGACAAAGGTGATATGTCGCCGGTCTAAAGCGGCGTAAACCTCGACCATTTTCATCCGCAGGCCCAACATCGTCGCCTGTTCCCGGCAAAATGCCATCCCTTCCTGCGAGAGGGACGGTTGGCGGCGAATGATCGCCGATTCCTCCGTCGTCGGGACACGAAGCACCGACTTCATCACCCTCATCGGTGGACTGAACGGAACGGTATAGGGCTCGGTGTGGACGATCCCGTAAGTCAACTCACCATCATGCTCCAGCACGAGGGGATCGCCCAGATTGGCGACCACCGACGCTCCGTTCAGTTTCTTGACCTCACCGCGGTTTCTGACCTTTACCCCGATAAGGCGAACCAAGGCGGGGTACGGCTGGGCCAACTCATGGGCGATCAGATCAGTAATCATGACAGAGCCACTATACACGATCCTGCACCAGAGCGAAAATAGCAAACCTTGGCTGGAAGAGAGTTCTGCCAAACGGGTAGGATAACGAGTAGATGTTTCGCGAATGCACAGTGCGTGGAGGGTGAACGGAGGATGCGCCGACAGGCGGCCGGTCGGAGCGAAGAAGAAGGACGAGGGAGGCCGCGGGATCTCCCTTGTCTCGACCTTGTCACCGTCAAAAAGCGCGTGGTAAGGTACTCGGCTCATTCAGAAATCGCTGATCCAGCGTGGGGTGGGAACTCATGATCTCTCAATATTGGAGGGGCTGCGGCAAGGTGAGCCTGCTGCTCTTTTTCTGCTTGTTCGCGGCGGGAGCGAACAGCACGCTCGACGCTGCGTCCACCGGCACACCACCTCTGCCTGAAGCGGTGCTCAAGAGTCCAGCGGCCGCGCGACAGGCCATTTTGTTCGTCCTGGAAGGAGTGGGCAAGGACTCGCTAAAGACGGCGACCATGCCGGTCCTCAGCCGTCTGATCAAGACAGGGGCGGTGACCTGGGACGCGGCGGCGGTGAATCCACCCTTACGACTCCCGACCATGGCCTCTCTCATCACCGGACTACCGGTGGAACGTCACGGGATTACGTGGAACAGTTTTGATTTTGCCAGGGGCTATCCACGGCCGCCGACGATGTTCGACTATCTGGATTTGAGCGGAGGTCGCGACACGACCATCTTCTACATGGACGAGTCGCTCTATCAATTGGCCAAGCCGGAGCCCTATATCGATCATCAGATTTGCGGAGCGCTTCGCCCCGAATGCAATGCGACGACCGTGGTGTCCTATATCCGCCAGTATTTCAAGAAGGCCACCAGCGGGCATGGGTATGGCCATGCCATTCCATCACTACCGCACTTGCTGATCGTGCACTTACCGGATGCCGGCCGAGCCGGTTCGGCCGAAGGGTGGACCTCAAAAAGCTATCGTGACGCGTTACAGACCGTCGATCGCGCGATGGGGGATGTGCTGACTATCTACGAGGAGCTGGGGCTTTCCAAAGAGACAACCGTCTTTGTGACCTCTATCAGTCCGCCGGGAGCCGACCATTTTGGAGATGCGGAGCCGGTCGCAGTTCAAGCAGGAGCTAAGCCTCCTCATGTTCTGTGGCTGGCGTCGGGCGCCGGAATCAAGCGGGGACATGTGATCGGAAATCCCGTATCTCTCATCGATACAGGGGCTACGGTGATGCGGGCGCTGGGGTTGGACACCGAAACGCACACGGAGTGGCAGAGTCACGTGATCAAGGAGGTGTTCACCAACGGATCAGGCGAGCCCGGTCGGACCTCGGGGACAGAGCGCCATGGTCATTAGAAACAGAAGCGGCTCCAGAAACACGATGAGGATAAGAACCGGCCCACGAGGGATCAAGCCCGCAGTCCGCGCGACCTCCTGGCCGATCCTGGAGAGGGCGCTGCTGATCGCCCTCGTGGTCGGAGCGGTCCTGCCTGCTGCGGTGGCCTTCGGGGCTTCTCCGGCAAAGGAATTTCCCATTACATTCGATGCCACGCGCCTGGAACCACCGTCGTTATGGCAGATCCCTGGCCTGACGCCGGCCATCTGGACACTGGATCCGGAAAGCACGGATGCCTTGCGGACCGTCGATATCACGGAGTTGAAGCTGAAGCCGGGCACCTATTCATTCTGGACCTTTACGTTCAGTTTTCAATTTACGGTCACCCAGGACGGGACTCTTGCGTTCGAGAAGAAATACGATCAGTGTGTGAGCGGGCGCGGAACTCGAACCTTGGTGGTGAAATGCAAACGGATGCAGCCGTATGGAGGGCAGCGCGATTACGAGTACTAGTATCCTGTTCCAGAAATCGTTTGTGGTGAGCCTGTCGACTGGCTCAGGACGAGCTTGTCGAACCACAAACGGAATTCACTGGAAGTACGTGCTCTTCGACGGACTCAGGGCATATGGGTTATGAATGAAATTCGTGTGACGCTATGAATACCGGCAGGCTGTCGGAAAACGTTTTGAGCACCCTCGAAAGAAACCATGCTGCACGTACACAGATGATGTCAGAATATCACTCAGGGCGTTCAAAAGAGCCGTCCAGCGAGGACGCGCGAGTGCGAGGCGAATCGTACTCTCTTGGTGCGGTGAGCTTCTAAGCGATCCGAGAGGAAGGCTGGCGGACTCCAGCTCGGAGCCCGACATTGTTCATGAACGGTTCTCCAGCGATCACCAAGGCGTCGGGGAACAGGTTTTTTGAAGAGCCGACTAATCGAGGGAGGCGCGAGAGGGAATCATGACACAGGCAGTGGAGGAGCTACTGGACGCATTGGAAGATGTCGATGATGCCACGCGGGAGGAGGCGGCGAAAGCACTCGCGGAGCGCGCCGATCCTGCCACGCTGGATGCATTGATCCAGGCCTGTGAAGACGACTTCTGGTCCGTGCGGGCTGCCGTCGCCAAGGGATTGGGCCGGATTGGCGGCGCTAAAGCCATGGAGGCGCTGGTGACGCTGTTCAACGACCCCATCATGGAGACCCGCGAGGAAGCCGTCCGGGCTGCGGCCGGCATCGGTGCGTCCGCAGTCGAGCGCCTCATGGCCTGCCTCAAGGACGAGCGCTGGAGGGTCAGAGAACATGCCGCCAAGACCTTGGGGGACATCAAGGATGCAAGCGCGGTCGACGCATTGATGCTGCTGTGCCGGGACCGTGATGGCGCGGTGAAGAGCGCGACGGCCGAGGCGCTTGGGAAAATCGGTGATCCCAAGGCCGTCCCCGTGTTGATCAAGTTATTCAGGGATTCCTCGAAGATCGTCCGCGAAACGGCCGGGACGGCGTTGGTGACGATTGGGAAGCCGTCGGTCGACCCCTTGATCGAGAGCTTGAAGGACAAGGATTTTGTTGTCCGCTGTCATGCCGCACGGGCGCTCGGCGGTATGACGACGGACTATCAAATCGGGCGAAGCTGGGTGCGGGACGACAAGGTCGTGGAGGTGTTGTGCGCCGCCCTGAAAGATCCGGATCGCGCAGTGCGAGAGGATGCCACGATCGCGCTTGGCATGATCGGCGATCCACGTGCGATCGATCCGTTGATTGAGGCGATGAAGGATGGAGCCGTCAAGCGGCACGCCATCGCATCGCTCGGCATGATCGGCGATCCGCGCGCCTTGCCGCCGGTGCTTGACGCCTTGAAAGGCAAGGGCATCAAGCAGGACGGCACGCCGACGCCGGGGTGCATTGTCAGCGAGGAAGCGTTCATCAAGGAGGCGGCCGCGACGGCGCTTGGGCACTTCCGGGATCCGCGCGTCATTCCCGACCTGATCATGCTGTTGAAGGACGGTGTCTTACGGGAGAAGGCTGCGGCGGCATTGGTCGTGATCGGGGATACGGCGATCGAACCCCTGATTTCGTTTGTACACGATCCCAAAGCGTCCGACGTGGGATCGGAGGGCGAGCGCGTCTGGTCGTTCGCGACGGCTCGTCTCAGTGCGGCGGACGCGCTCAGGAAGCTTGTGCTCGATACGTTGGAGCAATTAGGTTGGACGCCGCCGGCCGAGGAGGCGGAGGTCGATTCCAGCCTAACGGACAATAAACGGGTCGACCGGCCGCTCGGTGAAACCGGTCGATTCGGACCGTCCGGCGATTATATTCCCAGGAATGTCACGTAGACCGATCGGGTCGAACGCCGCTCGGCGGCATGCGGTGCCGGCGCACCGGCTGGATGTCAAACGCGTCGGCATTCCCTTGCGAGTCAGGCGGAGGGTATCGTCCGTAGCGGTCCGGAATCACGGCCATGCCGAGTGACACCGTAGCCGAACAGATCGCCGCGCTTCGAGACGAAGATTGGGCCGTGCGCGAGGAAGCCGCGCAGGCACTGGGGTCATTCCGGGATGCGCGCGCGGTGGGTCCGCTGCTGCCCCTCTTGCGCGATGAAGATCGCGCCGTTCGGCAGGCGGCGGCGGACGCGCTGACGCTCATCGGGGACGCGGCGGTGGTGCCGTTGCTGTCCTGTCTCGCAGAGGCCGACGGTGCGGCTCAGGAAGCGGCCGCGTGTATCCTTGCCACCATCGGCGATGCCCGGGCGGTTCCGGCGCTGATCGCCGTGCTCACCAATCCCAACTGGGTTCTACGGATGCACGGTGCGAAGGCATTGGGCCGGATTGGAGCCTCTCAGGCAATCGAGGTGCTGGTTCCGCTGCTCCAGGACAAGGTCAAGGCGGTGCGGATCGAGGCCTCATGGGCGTTGGCGAAGATCGGAGTCGCTGCCTTGCCGGCGCTGCTCGAATCTGTGCGGAATCCGGACTGGCTGGTTCGGCTGCATGCCGTGGAGGCATTGGGCAAGGTGGCGACGTCCGCATCCGTCGAGGCGTTGTTATTTGTCTTGTTCAACGATCAGGATCAGGCGGTCCGCGAGGATAGCGTCCGTGCCCTTGGCGAGATCGGTGATCCCCGCGCCGTCGAGTTTCTGCTGCGCGTGATCATGGAGCCCGGCCTTCGCCCTCTTGCCATCGAGGCGCTGGGATCCATTGGAGACCGACGGGCCTTACCGACCCTGATCGCGATCGCTGGCGGAAAAGCCGAGCCGGCGCAGACCCGGGTGATCGCAGGCTGCGGAGATCGATGGACGGAAGAACTGCTGGCGATGACCGAAGCCGTTCGGGCGTTGGGCCGGATCGGAGACGCAGAGGCCATCCCCGCTCTTATCGCGGCCCTCGATAGTACCGTCACCCGCGTCGAGGCGGCGGCGGCGCTCGTGCGGTTTGGATCGCCGGCGGTGGGGCCGCTGCTGGCGGTGGTGAAAAACACGAGCGATGAGAACATTCGGTACTATGCGAAAGAAGCGCTCACGTCGCTGGGATGGCGTCCGGGACGTCTGTGAGCGGCAACGGGAGACGCCCGGCGCGGCGGCTTTTGCGGGTTAGTGAGAGGGAATGAGGAACTGATGGCCAAGGAAACGATCGAGACGTTGATCGCGGAATTGGTTCATGAGGAAGATTGGCGTCGCATGCGGGCCACTGCGGCCTGTCTGTCCGGCGGCCCCAAAGCCGTGCAAGGCCTCATCCATGCGCTGCAGACCGGCAGCTCGGCTCTCCAGATCGAGGCGGCGGCCATGCTGGCTCGCATGAAGGACCCACATGCCGGAGTGGCGTTGGTCAAGTTGTTGCACAATCAGGAGGCGAGCGTGCGCAAAGCGGGAGCCCAAGCGTTGGAACAGATGGCCGGGGTCCTGGATCTCGACGCTGCGACCGCATTGGTGCAGGATCTCCATGAGTTGAAAGACGACGAGATCCGGACGCTCGTGACCACCCTGTTGGGGATTATTCCGAACGCCATCGATCCCCTCTGTGGGCTTCTCCGCCATACCGACCGGGAGGCCCGCATGACGGCGGCGGCACTGTTGGAACACCTGATGGAGCCGGTCTCCGCCGATGCCCTGGTCGATGCGATGGGTGATCCCGATTTGTCCGAGGTCGCCGTGCGCACGCTCAAAAAACTGAGCGCGATTCGGGATCGGATCGATGCGGCCATGAACGCGTTGCGGGACGTGGAGGGTTCGGTCGAACGCGAAGAGGCGCGGATGTCGACCGTGATCGATCTGTTGGGCGTGGGTCGTCCGGCGGTGCAGATCCTGATCGAGTACCTCGACGACGAGGACTGGGTGGTGCGGGAAGCGGCGGCGGATCTGCTGGGTAAAATCGGCGATGCCCGGTCCGTCGTGCCCCTGATGGAGCGTCTGAGGAAGGACAAGGATACGGGGGTTAAGGAGTATGCGCTCAAATCGCTCGGGCTGATCGGGGACGCCAGGCCTGTCGAATTGTACGTCGAAGCTATTCCGATCAGGCCCTTGCGCGTCTTCGCGATGGAGGCGCTGGCGAAGATCAAGGATGTGGAGGTTCTGCGCCCGCATGTCGAACTCTTTGAGCGGCTGAAAACGGATCGGGACGGATTGGTCGCTTATAACTCGGGGTTAATCGTGGATAAATTGACCGCGCTGGCCGAGGCGCAGGCCGCGCATGTGCAGGAGGCGGAAACCGGTGGATGAGCTACAGCAAGACTCCGATCGTATCGCGCAACTGATCTCGGCCTTGCGCGACGAGAATGAGGCGCTTCGAGATCATGCGATTGCCAGCTTGGGGCAGGCGGGACCGGAGGCCCTGCCACAGTTGATCGACCTGATGGCCGACGAGGATGCCATGATCCGAGAGGCGGCGACCAGCGCCGTGGTCCGCATGGGGCCGGTGGCCGTCGAGCCGATGATCGCGGCCTTGCAGGAAAGCGATGATTGGGCGATCCGCGAACAGACCGTGCACGCGCTCGGGAAGCTCAAGGACCCTCGCGGCGTGGATGCCGTGATGGCGGCGATCAAGGACCGGGACGGCGCGGTGCGTGGCGCAGCGGTGTGGGCCTTGGAACGCATCGGCGATTCGCGTGCGGTCCCCGGGTTGATCGATGCGCTGTACGACCACAATCTTCGAGAAGATGCCGCCCGTGCGCTCAAGAAAGTCGGCGACGTGCGGGCCGTGGAGGCGCTAATCGAGGGGTTGCTGGGTCCGAACTGGATGGTACGCCGACATGCCGCCGAGGCCCTCGGACGGATCGGCGATCCGCGTGGATTCGATCCGTTGGTGCATTCGCTCAAGGATGAGGATTGGTTGGTGCGGCGGAATGCGGCGGAATCGCTGGCTCGCTTGGGAGACGCCCGCGCGATCGAGTCTCTGGTGCCCTTGCTGGAAGATGAGAACACGATGGTCCAGGAAACCGTGGAAGCGGTTCTGGGGAGTCTCGGATGGAAGGGATCGCAATAGCCGCACATCTGATGAGTGTGCGAGAGGAGTAGCTCCATGGCTGATGAACCGACTCGTTTGATTCAGATTGGTCCGAAAGGCGGCGATAAGAAGGACGGGTTCAACCTCGTCACGGAAAAGGTCGTGGCCGTCAATCCAGAGGGCAAGCAGGTCGAGGTTGAATTGCTGGCCTATGACGGCAAGACGGTTGTGCTCGAGGTTGCCGAGGAGGCGCTGGAGGACCTGAAGCAGCTCAAGGTCGGCGATGGGGCTACGATTCGAGTGGTCGAGGAGGGCGGCAAGCGGATCGCGAAGAGTTTTCGCATCCGTTCGAAGGACCCGGACACGGCGAAAGCCGATGCGATGCTGGCGGACCTTAAGGACTCCCATTGGCTCAACCGCAAGTATGCCGTTGAGATCCTGGGAGATCTACGCGAACCGAGAGCGGTTCCTCCGCTGATCGAGGCGCTGACCGATGAAGTCGGCGATGTGCGGCAGAGGGCTTACGATGCCCTCATTAAGTTGGGAGCCATCTCTGTCCCGCCGCTGATCCCATTGCTGGTGTCAGAGGAAGACGAACTGCGCCAGTCGGCCACTGAAATCATGCGCAAGATCGGCAAACCGGCGGTGGAACCGCTAGCTACGGCACTGGGCGAGGCGGACGACCGGCTCAAGACACGGATACTGAAGGTGTTGGACCGGATGGGGTATAAACCAAAGGCGAAGGACAGCCTGCCGGCGGAAAAGGCCAAGGTCACCAGCGCTTAACGTCGGTACGCAACCTGAATTGTGCGCAGCGGGCTACGCGGACGGCTCGACAGGAACACGGCCCACGGAGATATGCCTGAATCCGAACCCGGCAACCCGATCCGACTCGTAAATGTTGCGGAGGTCAAACAGCAGCGGCTGCTTCATGAGGGTCTTGAGCCGCTCGAAATCCAGATTCCTGAACTGATTCCATTCGGTGAGAATGATCAAGGCATCGGCATTTTCCGCGGTCTGGTACGTATCCTCGCAAGGCACGAGCCCAGGCAGTAGTTTGCAGGATTCTTCCAATGCGGCCGGATCGTAGGCGCGCACGGTCGCACCGTCCTTTTGCAACTCTGGAATGATGGCCAGGGCTGGCGCTTCCCGCAAATCGTTGGTGTTCGGCTTAAATGCCAGTCCGAGTAGGGCGATGGTCTTGCCTTTGAGGGAGCCCATCGCGCTCCGTATTTTCTCCACCATCGCGAGCTTCTGTTTTTCGTTCACTCGGGCCGCCGCTCCCGCCACTTGCATCTCGTAGCCGTGCCGCTCACCGGTCTGCACCAGGGCGGCAAGATCCTTTGGAAAACAGGATCCTCCGAAGCCCGGTCCTGCGTGAAGGAACTTTGATCCGATCCGTTGGTCCAAGCCCATGCCTCTCGACACGACCTGAACGTTCGCGCCGACTCGTTCGCAAAGGTTCGCAATTTCGTTGATAAAAGAGATCTTGGTGGCCAGAAACGCGTTGGAGGCGTACTTAATCATTTCGGCCGTGGGGATATCCGTCATCACGACCGGTGTTTCCAACAGGTATAGGGGCCGATAGAGATCCTTCATGATCGCCATGGCCTGTTCGCTGTCGGCCCCGATGACGATGCGGTTAGGACGCATGAAATCTTCGATCGCCGAGCCTTCCCGCAGGAACTCGGGGTTGGAGACGATATCGAACCGATGCGAGCCGGTCTGATTCGCCTTGATCACCTGCCGAAGGCGCTCGCCCGTGCCCACCGGCACCGTTGATTTCGTGGCGATGACCTTGTAACCCGTCATGTTGCGGGCGATGCCCTTTCCCACCTCTTCGACATAGGAAAGGTCCGCGGATCCGTCCGCCTTGGGTGGGGTTCCCACCGCAATGAAGATGACCAACGCCTGATCGACGGCTTTGACGATGTTGGTTGTGAACGTCAGGCGGCCCTCCCTAATCCCTTTCGCAACGAGTTCGGTGAGCCCGGGCTCATAAAAAGGCACCACTCCTTTTTCCAGCTTTCCGATCCGTTGGGCGTCGGTGTCCATACAGGTGACGGATAGACCAAACTCGGCAAAGCAAGCGCCCGTGACTAATCCGACATATCCCGTTCCAATCACGCTGATGTGCATCGACCACTCCTTTGCTTCATGTGTCAGGGCTGAGTTGACTTGCGGGCGTACCGGGATGACTATACTGCAGGGGTTGAGCCTCGACAAGAAAAAACACCCGAGTGCAGGGGGCAGGCACGACGGTCGCTCGAAAATTGAACGGTTCGCCGGAGCGTGTCCCGATCAGGTGATCGGCCCCGCGTTGACAGCGGTCTCCCATGGTCTTTACAATCCTCAAGTCTTCTAGACCGGGGTCGATGAGCCGACCATGACGCAAAGCGGCTTGATAGCCCGTCCTCTTGCGGTGGTGATGAATCGCCGGCTGCGGTCGATCGATGTCGGGATGACCCTTGCCGATGCTGCGGTCGTGATGCGCGAAGAGAAAACCGGCGCATTGTTGGTGACCGAGCGTGGACGGTACGTGGGGATCGTCAGCGAAACGGACCTGGTCCGCCGTGGTATAGCAGCGCGGTTGGACCTTGCGACTGAATTCGTCCGACGGGTCATGAGCAGCCCCATCATCTCCATCGAGATCGACCGTACCGCGCATGAAGCCAGCGACTTGATGGCCGAGTGCAACATCCGGCATCTGCCCGTCACAGAGGAGGAGCGCATCGTGGGCATCATCTCCGTTCGGGATCTACTCCGCTACTTCAAGAATTGGGGTTCCTGATCATGCCTGTGCAGCCGCGGACGTGGTCGCTTCCTCCCCTTCACGCCGTCCGATAGCCTCAACTCGCCGCATGTTCTCCACCGGTTCCCTCGACAGGCGGCCTCTTTCCTTCTTGTTTCTCACTGCGTTTCTGACGGGCGCTATCGTCATGGCTCTGGAAATCCTCGGGAGTCGGCTGCTGGCACCTGTCTTCGGCAATTCTCTCTTTGTTTGGGGCGCGCTCATCGGCGTGATCTTGGCTGCAATGAGCAGCGGCTATGCGTTTGGCGGCTGGATTTCCGACCGGTATCCAGGGGGCTCTGTATTGAGCGGGCTGCTGCTCGGGTCCGGCCTGTGGACACTCCTGCTGGCCGGGGCCGACCAACCTGTGTTATTTCATGTCTCCTCGCTTATCGAGGACCCTCGCTGGGGGCCTTGTCTCGCGGCGGCTGTGCTGGTCGCTCCGCCGGCTTTCGGTTTAAGTGGGGTCCTGCCTGCTCTGCTCCGGTTGGCCATTCACGACATGGGTCATCTTGGTCGACACACGGGGCGGATGATCGCCGTCTCGACGATCGGAAGTCTGGCCGGAACCTGGGGGACGTCCTTTTATCTGCTGTCGTGGCTCGGGACACACCTGCTCATTGCGTGGCTTGGTGTGGTACAGGTGGGGCTCGGAATCCTGTGGGGGGGGCGGACGATCCTGGCCCGCAAGGCCATCGGGGTACTGCTCTTGGCCGCGATGGTTCCGGCCCTGTGGTTTGCTTGGCATCCGCTCTCGGTGCTGCCTCCGCCCGTGCATCAGGAAGATAGCCCCTACCAGCAGGTGCGGGTACGGGACGACGATCTATTCCGGTACCTGATCTTGGACCGGACCTTCCATGCGGTGATGTGGCGGGCCGACCCCGTGCAGCTCTATCTGCCATACAGTCAAATGATGATGTTGGCGCTGGGGTGGGCTCCCGAAGCCAAGCGAGGGTTGATCTTAGGGCATGGCGGCGGGTCGCTCGCCAAGTGGCTGGAGCGCTATTGGCCAGAAATGGACCTGGATACGGTCGAGGTGGACCCGACGGTTGCGCTGGCCGCGGAACGATATTTTGAGTACCGACCGGGTCCACGCCATCATGTGCACGTCAAGGATGCACGGGCGTTCCTTCAGTCCACGTCCGCACAGTATGACATTATTTGGATGGATGCCTTTGCACGGCATCTCATTCCGTTCCATCTGACCACGAGGGAATTCTTTGCCGAACTGAGAGCGCACTTGCGACCGAACGGCGTCGTCGCGGTCAACCTGGCGTCTTCCGGCGAGGGAAGCGATCTCTTACGGGAACGCGCGGTCGTCTCGACTCTGCGTTCGGCATTTCCCGTGCTCGAAACCTACTCGGTGGCGGGTCCCTGGAAGTCTCGTCAAACACGTGCGGAGAACCTGATCTTCTTCGGCGGTGAACCGGTCGAACGCCTGACGATTGACGAACTGCAACTGCAAGCCAATCGACTGATCGCGCAGCGCCGCCTTCCTGCCGAGATGGGTAGACTGTGGGATCGTCGCAGAGCGGCACCATGGCAACCGGGACTCGTGTTGACCGACGACTATGCCCCCTATGATCTCCTCATTGCCAGAGAGTCGGATGAGGGTAGGTCATTCAAGGCAACCAATTGATTTTTCATATCTATTTGTCAGGTGTCTCACGGGGAGCTAGGCTGGAGCGCGCTGGTTTGATCGCTCGGGGACGTGGGTGCGGCTTGGGCTGAATTCTTACTTGCTTCCCTCCTATGGCCATGTTATAAGCTCGCGCTGTTTCATTCGGCCTCTTTGATTATTGTTGATACGAGGATACAGGCTCCAGAGGAAGAATTTCGTGGAAGCATTCCGATAGCCAAGGTTCGAGCGGGCGTTATTCCACACAACCAAATTCTACATCTTGGTGAAGGAGGTAGGTCATGGGTAAACAGGTCCTCGCACTTTTTATCGGCCTCATGATGGTGTTGATTGGTGTCAACGGGGCGTACGCGTTGCAAGCCGGTGGGGTTGAAATCGGCGATCTTGAGACCGGGTCGGTAGTCGGTCAGCCGTTCAAGGAATTGCCGGTCGATCTGTCGTTTCAGAGTTTAGACAATGTTGGCGGGAAGAAGGCTTGGTATCCTCCGGTCGCCATTCTCAACCTGGTTGGACGTGCGGGGACGCCGGTTGTGATCAAAGTGACCAATGAAGGCCAGGAGGAACACGGGTTCAGCTTGGCTGCAGAGGAAAACATCTCCGCCCCGACCACTCTCAACGTGAAGCTTGTGCTAAAGCCAGGGGAAACCAAGTACATCGGCATTCCCACCAGCGACCTGACCTACGTGACGGCCGGTTCCGTGCTGACCTATAGGTGTCAACTGCATCCGGCTCACTTGGGCGGCCAGTTGCTGATTCAGAAGTAGGCCGATCTCGGTTTGCGCAGGGATGTAAGCTTCGAAGTTGCTGCTTGGGTATGAGCGGGGGCTCCACCAACCGGTGGAGCCCCCGCCGTCGTTTGATCAAACCTGCTCTTCGACGCAGAGCGTTGGACTGTCGATCGGAAGCGATTGGCTTCCGGCGAGCCTGCCCTGGACGATCAATAGCAGAAACCGCTCTTCTCTTGGTCCTGGTCCCACCTTGGGGAGGACGATGGCCTGAAGGTCAACGACGGTGACCTCATCCTTCTCCCGCACCGTTTCATTGATGATCCAGGTGTAGCTGGCTGCCAGTGGATAATGCTGATGCATGAAGGATTCGATTGCACGAGGGATGTCCTGGCTGCCTGCAATGGCCTCCGGTAGGAATCCGGTCGCGAAGCACAGGCCGATCGCAAGTCCATGAAAGAAGCGTCCCATGACACGAGCCTCCTGGCTAGGGTTGGACTGTTTCGAGGAGTCGAGCCTTGCGAAAGCGCCGGAGGAACGACGTCAGATGCGCTCCCGCATATGACTTATACTCATCATACCCTGCTTTTGGCTCGGTAGAAAAGGAAAAGCTGGTAGGTGCTCGGGATGGATTAACGCAAAGCCCCCTTCCGGTGAGACGGGAAAGGGGCTTCTGAGGATCAGTGTCCAGACTTGAATCGTATCTGTCTGGTGCGGCGAATTAGTTGCGAACGCCGCTCCAGACCTTGTTGGGATCAATCGCCTTGTCCGGATTCAGCGTCCGTGCCTTTTCCAGGAGAACGTCTGTTGTCTCAGGATAGGCGGGATCCGAGATGCAGCAATTGTCCACGGGGCAGACGGCGGCGCATTGAGGCTCATCGAAATGTCCCACGCACTCGGTGCAGCGGTCATGGGTGATCACGTAGATATTGTCGCCGACTCCTTGGCCATCGCCGACGTGGTAGCCTTTGCTCTCCGCGTCGCCACGGGTTTCAAAAATGGCTTCATTCGGGCATTCAGGCAAACACGCCCCGCACGAAATGCATTCATCCGTAATTAAGAGAGCCATGACCGATGCCTCCTTCTCAACGCTCGCTGAAAATCAACAACATTATTGCCATGGGGCGGTGATGCTCGACGCCGTCCGCTTCCTTCTGCCGCCGACTCTCCTGCTGTCTGCGGTTGCAACAAAACCGAGTGGCATTCTAGACTGCGAAAAAAAGCCAAGTCAACGGGAAGGGCCAGCGCAGAAGGCCCATCACAAGAAGGTCTCTGGGCCTATGGGCCTAGCCCACACTGTTCGTGAACGCTTCTGCTGCAAACATCAATACGGCGCCGCGGCAAGTCATGACAGCCGAAGGTGTTTCTTCGGCGGCGACAACGAAGAGGGGCTCCGCCCGACAAGTCGCCGGTTCACGCGGCGCGTGGTATGGCGGACAGGCTCGCCGCGTGGTCGGTCGACAGACGGTTTCAGGTATGCTCCGCTCTCCTGTGCCTCCGTATCGGAGTATCCATTGCCCTGTCGATGCAACGGGTGGAACGTCGGGAATCGTCATGGATGATGTGAGCCAGAGGGTGTCCAAGAGGTATGTATGAAATCTGGCTCCGAAATGCCGCGACCGAAGCGACAGCGAATCGTCATGCTGATTCTGCTGGCGATTCTGCTGATGTCGTTCAGTTTCTTCTTCTCCTCTCAAAAGGAAACGGAAACGATTCTCGTCACGTTTCCAAGCGGGCGCCAACTGGAGGGGGAGGTAGCCAATACACCGGAAAAACTCCTGTTCGGTTTAGCGTTCCGCGAAACATTACCGCCCGACCGCGCAATGCTCTATATTTTTGAGTCCTCGGGTAGACACACCCTGTGGACGAAGGCGTTCCGGTTTCCGGTCGACATGATCTGGTTGGATGAAAGCCGGCACGTGGTTTATCTGGCGGCGGACGTGCCTCCTTGTAATCAAGATCCCTGCCCGCGATATGGACCTCCGCCAAGCGATGCCCGGTACGTCCTTCAAACCAGGGCCGGACTTGTCCGTGAGGAAGGCCTGACGGTAGGAACGGACCTGAAGTTTACGTTGGTGATGTGACGTGGTACTGTGGCCACGAGCGCGGGCTGAAGGTCTCGGATTGAACGGATGAAGGGACGATTGGGATATGGAAGGGACTGAGCAGTTCGAGGCAGCGGCGCGAGTGGCGGATATTCCCTCGGGCGGCAGCAAACTGGTGACGATCCGAAACAAACCCGTCGCCATCTTTAATGTACAGGGCAGGTTTTACGCCATTCACGATACCTGTCCCCATGAGGGGGGGCCGCTGCATGAAGGTCGTGTGAAGGGGTGCGTCGTGGCCTGCCCGTGGCATGATCTGGCATTCGACCTCCGAAACGGTCAGGGAACGGACGGCGGGGGGTATTGTGTGGCCAGTTACGACGTGCGGATCGAAGGGGAGACCATTTTCATCGGAGGGCGGCGAAAAGTCTGACGGGGCAAGCGGGGTTTGCTCGACCGTGACACAGTGTGGCGGCACGCTGAGCGGAGCGCTACCTGGCGAGAGGACGGTCGAACGTGGAACGGGATTGAAAGGACAGATCGATGGGCATGACGGCACTAGGGCAGGCACAGGCAACGGCTTATGGAGCAGAAGAAGGCGAGGGACGGATCCTTGACGCTGTGATTCAGGATTCGTTCACGATCCACCTCTGGGAAGATCGAACCAGAGGAGAACTGTGGGTGCCGTCGTATGATCGGACGGCACTGGCGCTCCTCAACGACGATTACCTGCGCATTGCCGGCAACAATGCCGTGGATACCGGGCAGAGAACCTTCGAGTTTCGGGCTATGAGCGAGGGACGGCACCGGCTGGTGTTCGAGAAGCGAATGGGATGGAAGTTCACTGCCGAGGATCGCCGTGTGTTCGTGATTTGTGTGACCGGCCGATCGTAGGGCCTGCGAGGGATCGGAGCATGGGGGATCTGGCCTATGTCAATGGGCGTTTCATAGACCTGGCTGATGCCATGGTTCCGGTCGAAGATCGCGGCCTCCAGTTCGGCGACGGGGTCTACGAAGTCATCAGGACTTACGGTGGCCGATCGTTTCAAGTGGACGCGCATCTTGCCCGACTGGCTCAGAGCGCGGCTGCAATCGGACTGATGGTGCCGGATGTCTTGCGGCAATTTCCAGCGCTGATCGACGAAGGTATTCGGCGCGCCGCCTATCCCGAGTGCAAGGTGTACATCCAGATCACCAGGGGCGTTGCGCCCCGCGACCATGCCTTTCCCACTCGGGTAGCTCCTACCGTCGTCATGACCTTCAGGCTCATGCGTCCGCTCGATCCGGTGCTCGCGGCCGAAGGGGTTACGGCGGTGACAACCGAGGATCTTCGCTGGGGCCGGTGCGATATTAAGAGCCTCAACCTTCTGGCCAACGTGTTGGCTCGTCAGTGGGCGCTTGAGAGGGGCGCGTTCGAAGCTCTGTTGGTCCGCAACGGGCGGATCACGGAAGGGACCGTCAGCAACGTGATGCTCGTGCGGCAGAGAGGCCTGCGGACGGCAAGCATCGGTCCTGAAATTCTGGCCGGAGTCACGCGACATCTCGTGCTGGAACTGGCTCGGAAGGAGGGCCTGTCGATCAGGGAAGAGGCGGTCACTCTCAACGAGCTTCGAGCGGCGGACGAGGTGTTTCTGACCGGGACGACGGTCGAAGTGCTCCCTGTCATCAAGGTGGACGAGACGGTGATCGGGGACGGACGTCCCGGGCCCATCAGCCGACTGCTCCAGCAACGGTTCCAAGAAGCCGTGCTCTCCTAGCCGCGCGCTTGCATTGTCCACAGTCAAAATGGTAGAGTTCCGCTGTTTTGAAGTGGGCGGTCGCCCACTTTTTTGTTTGGAGCCCGTGCAGTCCAATACCATTAAGTCTGCTCCCTCAGTTTTCTCTGTTATTCATGAACAGCGCCCAGGTCGCTCAGCGCGTGCAGGAAGTCGCCGCGCCGATCCTGTGGGCTATGGGACTCGAACTCATCGATGTGAACTGTTCGGGGCAGGGGCAGCGGACCATCGTGCGAGTGTACATTGATAAACCGGGAGGGGTGAGCCTCCGCGACTGCGAACAAGCGCATCATTCGCTCGGGCCTGCCCTGGATGTGGCCGATCCCATTCCTCACTCCTATACCCTTGAAGTCTCCTCGCCGGGGTTGGATCGTCCGCTCAAAACGCTCGCAGACTATCAGCGTGTCGTCGGGAGATTGGTGAACCTCAAACTGGCACAGGCTCGAGAGGGGCAATGGCGGATAGTCGGCCGGTTGACCGCCGTGGACGAGCAGGGGCTGACTCTGGCGGTGCGAGAAGGGAAGAATGACCGGTCAATTCGATTGAGCTGGGAGGCAATCTCGGGTGGGCGCTTGGAGGTGGAGTTTTCCAAGTGAGGGGGCCGCGCCGTGCGGGCCGTGAGAACTCCCGGGGAGAGAAGGGTGGGCACCTATGAATAAAGAATTGATCGCGGTCATCGACGAGATCGGTCGTCAAAAAGGGATCGACAAAGGGCGGGTCTTGAACGCGGTGGAGTCCGCGCTTCAGACTGCGGCGAAGAAGCGGTTCGGCCAAGGCGAGAACATCCATGTGGAGATCGACCCGAAGACCGGCGCAATTTCCGTGGTCTCGGTCAAGACGATCGTGGCGACCGTGACCAACCCCAAGGCCGAAATCTCGCTCCAGGAAGCGCGGAAAGTGGATGACGGAGCGGAGATCGGCGATGAAATCGGATCCGTGATCGAGATGGACGAGTTGGGCCGGATTGCCGCGCAAACGGCCAAGCAGGTGATCTTTCAGAAGGTGCGCGAAGCCGAATGGGAAGTGGTGCAGCGGGAATACTCTACGAGGCAAGGAGACCTCGTGAACGGAGTTATTATCGGGATGGAGCGGAAAAATTATATCGTCGATCTCGGAAAGACGGAGGCCGTCCTGCCCATTCAGGAGCAGATTCCCCGCGAGACCTATCGGCGTGGCGACCGAATCAAGGCTATGTTGTTGGAAGTCCGCCGCACGCCGAAGGATGTGCAGGTGATCCTGACACGGACCCATCCGCAGTTCGTGTCCAAGCTCTTTGAGTTGGAAGTGCCGGAAGTGACGGAGAAGATCGTCGAGATCAAGGGAATCGTCCGAGAGCCCGGCGATCGCACCAAGATCGCCGTCTCGTCCAGAGACAAGGCGGTCGATCCGGTGGGGGCCTGCGTCGGAATTAAGGGCTCTCGCGTCCAGGCGGTGGTCCGCGAACTCCGGGGGGAAAAGATCGATATCGTGGCCTGGACGACCGATCCCAGGGTCTTTATCGCCGAGGCGCTGAACCCGGCCACGATCGAAAAGGTCGGCATCGACGAAGAAAAAAAATCCGCACTGGTCGTTGTGGCCGACTCGCAGCTCTCCCTGGCGATCGGTAAGAACGGACAAAACGTGCGGCTCGCGGCCAAACTGACAGGATGGAAGATCGACATCATTAGCGGAACGGAATACGAGAAGAAGAAGGTCGAACGGGATAGAGAGATACGGGCGGCGCTGGCGGAGGAAGCGGCCGATCAGCGCGAGCAGGAGGAGGCGCGCGCCCAACGGGAGGCGGCCGATGCGGCCGCGAAAACGGAAGTTACGGAAGTTGCGGAATAGCGGGCTTGATGTCTGCGGCTCGGGCGGGAGGAGAATTCCGCCCGAATGTCGGGATCATCGGTGAAGGAGCGGACGCTGCATGCGCGTCTATGAAGTGGCCAAGAAGGTGGGCATGGAGAGCAAGGAGCTCATGGCGGAGCTCAAGCGGATGGGTGTGCCGGTCGCGTCGCACAGTAGCGCTCTGGAGGCGAATGTGGTCGCGCAGCTGCTTTCCAAGTTGACCCCTCAGCAAGGTCTGGGAGGAGCCAGTGGCGACGAGAAAGGTGGAACCCGCACTGGACGCGGAGGGGAAGGATTTCGACAGGAAGCCGATGGTGGAGGCGGACACGTGAAACCAATAGGAGCGAAGGCAGGGGCTGCCAGCGTCGAGGAACCGCCGAAACCGGATAAGCGCCGCATCCTCATTAAGAAGAAAAAGACAGAGGAGGAGATCGAGGCGGCCGCGACTGCGACAGCGGAATCCGGAGTTATGCCTGTCCCGCCCCCCGATCAGCTTCCTCCCAGTCCCGGGTTGCCGACCGCCGAGCCACCGGCGGCGGCTCCGTCGTTGGAGGTGAAGCCGGATATCGCCGTCTCGCCTCCATCGGGAATGCTGTCCCCTGCGCCGGCAAGCTCACCGACGCCGACCGCTCCCCTTGAAACGAAATTGTCTCCGAGCGTCACGCCGGCGCTTGATGCGGCATCCGAGGCCGCCCTTGCCAAGAAGAAGGCCGAAGCGCTCTTTGAAGGAGGCGAAGCCAAGGGGGCGCGCGAGAAGGCAAAGAAGGTCCGCAAGCCGGGACGAGAGCGGGACGAAGAAGAAGCCCGAGCCAAGGAAGATGCGGCCCGGTGGGATGATCTGCGGGCGATTTCCGTCCACCGACGGGATGACCGCGTGCGCCATGCTGGCACGACACCGGTCACAGAAATCACCAAGCCGAGAAAGAAGGGCATCAAGTTGACCGCGGGCATGACGGTCAAGGAGTTTGCAGAAGCCGTGGGCCAACGCCCGGCCGACATCATGAAGAAACTGATGGAAAGCGGGCAGATGCTGACGCTCAATCAGAGCATGAATCTAGAGCTTGCCGGCTTGATCGCCGAAGAGCTCGGCGTCAAGGTCGAAGTGACGGCGCCCAAGGCCGGGGAGGAGCTGCTGGAAGAGGCTGCGACCTGGAAGGGCGAGGAAAGACCCGAGCCGAGACCGCCGGTTGTAACCATCATGGGTCATGTGGACCATGGCAAAACGTCTCTGTTGGACGCGATTCGCCAGACCAAGGTTGCGGAGCAAGAAGCAGGAGGCATCACTCAGCACATCGGCGCCTATTCCATCGAACTGCATGGCAAGCGCATCACCTTCTTGGATACCCCCGGCCACGAAGCCTTCACGGCCATGCGCGCGAGGGGGGCCAAGGTCACGGACATCGTGATCCTGGTGGTGGCGGCGGACGATGGGGTGATGCCGCAAACGATGGAAGCGATCAATCACGCCAGGGCGGCCAACGTGCCGATCATCGTTGCGATCAACAAGATCGACAAGCCCGAGGCCAATGTCGAGCGTGTCAAGCATGCGCTGGCTGAGCATAACTTGATTTCGGAGGCCTGGGGCGGCCAGACGATCATGGTGGAGGTGTCTGCCAAGAAGCGACAAAACCTGGACCTGTTGCTTGAAATGGTTTTGCTCCAGGCCGATGTGCTGGAGTTGCGCGCCGATCCGAACAAGCCAGCGAAGGGAACGGTGATCGAGGCGAAACTGGACCGGGGCCGTGGCCCGGTCGCAACCGTGCTGGTTCAAGAGGGCACGCTCAAAGTCGGAGATACCTATGTGGTGGGCACCTACAGCGGCAGAGTTCGCGCGCTGATTCCCGCAGCCGGCGGTAAGCTGACCGAGGCCGGTCCATCGATGGCTGTCGGGGTCGTCGGGTTGACGGGCGTACCGTCGGCCGGCGACACGTTCATGGTGGTGAAGGATGAGCGAATGGCTCGTGAGATCGCCGAATCGCGCGCGCAAAAACAGCGGGCCGCGGATCTTGCCGGTCCGGCCAAGGTCAGCCTGGACGATCTCTACGCGCGGATCAAGCAGGGCGACATCAAGGAGTTGGCGCTGGTCATTAAGGCGGATGTCCAGGGGTCGTCGGAAGCCTTGGCGGTCGCGATCGACAAGTTGCCGTCGGAGGTCGTGAAGCTTCGTATCATCCATAATGGGGTCGGCGGCATTACCGAGACCGACGTGTTGCTGGCCGCGGCCTCGGGCGCCATTGTCATCGGCTTCAATGTCCGGCCCGAATCCAAGGCCGCGGCGCTGGCCGAGTCGGAGCGGGTCGATATTCGGATGTACAGCGTGATCTATGACGCCATCGCCGACATCAAGGCCGCGATGGAGGGTCTGCTCGAACCGACGTTCAAGGAACGGGTGCTGGGCCGCGCCGAAGTCCGTCAGGTGTTCAACGTGTCCAAGGCGGGGATTATCGCGGGCTGCTACGTGCTGGAAGGCAGCATGACCCGTACGAGCAGCGGGGTGCGCGTGGTCCGCGATCATGTGCCGGTCTATCAGGGCAAGTTGGGGTCGCTCCGTCGGTTCAAAGACGACGTGCGCGAAGTCCAGCAGGGATACGAGTGCGGGATCGGGGTGGAAAATTTCAGCGATATTAAGGCCGGAGACATCATCGAAAATTTCGTGCTCGATCGAATCGCCGCGAAGCTGTGACCGAAGGAGTGCGGCGTTGAGCGAATGCGCGACCATGTTGGGGCTCTGTACGGTAGAGCTGTATTTCCCCAATGGGCATTCGCTGAAGGAGAAGCGACAGATTTTGCACAGCCTGAAGGACCGGCTTCGGAAACTGAACGTGTCGGTGGCTGAAGTCGGGGGGCAGGACTTGTGGCAAAAGGCGTTCCTGGGGATCGCCTGTGTCTCCAATGAACGTGCGCACGTGACCAGCGTGTTGGATCAGGCACTGAATATGATTCGCGAGGTGCCGACGTTGGAAGTCCTGCAATCGCGGATCGAGCTGCTCTGACAGATCATTGTGAAGCCCCAATGCGTGCGATGAGGACCCTCAAACGATCGTCTGCCCAACCATATGAAGCCAGTCACCAAACGGGCCACGCGTGTGGCGGATCAGATTCGGATGGAAGTCGCGGACATCTTGATGCGAAAGGTGCGGGACCCGCGGCTCCGGGCGGTCACGGTGACGGAGGTGTCCGTCACGAATGACCTCAGACTTGCACGGGTCTATTTCACGGCAGGATTGGACGGTGCGTCGGATCGAGACCTTGCCGCGGGGCTTTCCAAGGCCGCGGGTTTCATTCGGTCCGAGTTGGGTCAACGACTGGAACTGCGATACACGCCGGAACTGGTCTTCTTCAAAGACATCAGCGGCCCCCGTGGCGATCGCGTGCTGGCCTTGTTGGATGACGTGCGACTCGGCCGGGATGGCCTCTCAACTCCCACGAACGAATCGAGCGAATCGAGTACGCCGGAAGCGGCAGCAGCGGCATGGGAGGATGGGGAAAACAAGGGGACGCATCATGCCCGTTGAGGAGTGCAGGGCGACCGACACGACGCTCATGGACGGGGTGCTGGCGGTCAATAAGACGTCCGGCTGGTCCTCGCACGATGTGGTGGCCAAGCTGCGTCCCTTGTTTCGTGGTCTCAAGGTCGGGCATGCGGGCACGCTCGATCCCGCAGCCACGGGGGTGCTACCGATCCTGATTGGACAGGCCACTCGGGTAGCGGAGTTCCTCGTCGAGTGGGACAAAGAATATGAAACGGTGCTTCGACTCGGTCAGGTGACGGACACGCAGGATGGCACGGGAACAGTGCTCGAACGGCGTCCCGTGCATGGGATCACGGTAGAGCAGGTGCGCGCGGAGGCGGCCCGATTTGTCGGCAGGACCATGCAGGTCCCGCCGATGTATTCCGCAGTCAAGATTGGAGGCGTGCCGCTCTATCGCTCCGCGCGGGCGGGTCGGACGGTCGAACGGGAACCTCGGGCCGTGACCATTCATCGATTGGACGTCCTCGGTGTGGAGGGGGCGGATATTCACCTGCGAGTGGGGTGCTCCAAAGGCACCTACATCCGGACGCTCTGCGCCGACCTCGGTCAGGCGTTGGGGCCGGGGGGGCACGCAGCCATGCTGGTGCGGACCAGGGTCGGTCCGTTGCATCTGGGACTCGCCAGATCGGTCGAATCGATCGTCGAAGCATGGGGCGCGGAGAAGGGGCCGGCGCTGTCATTGTCGTTGGACCAGGCGCTCAGCCTATTTCCGGTCGGAACCGTCGATGAGGAGACCGCGCGGCGAGTACGGCATGGGATGCCGGTGCCCTTGCGGCAGGTCACCTGGACGCCGGAGGCAACGGTCTCCGGCGGTAACACGGAACGGATCGTTCGGATTCACGATCTGCAGTCGCAACTCCTGGGGTTGGGGATCGTTCCGGCGCTCGATGACCCGAACGGGGTTATCCGCATGCGAAAGGTCTTTGTGTCCAGCCGGAGCGATTCATGAACGGGACGAAAGGGGAGGGAAAGTCATGGCGTTAGCGAAAGAAGCCAAGAGCGCATTGATCGGGCAATATCGGAGGACTGACGACGACACGGGGTCGCCCGAAGTCCAGATCGCGATCCTGACCAACCGGATTGCCTATCTGACCGAGCATTTCAAACTCCACAAAAAGGATCACCATTCTCGTCGGGGGTTGTTACAGATGGTTGGCCGGCGTCGCCGGTTGTTGGACTATCTGCGCCGGGTTGACGGAGCCCGCTATCGGGCGGTCTGCGATCGTCTCGGTCTCCGCAAGTAGAGCAGTACACTCGGCGCCTTGACGCCATGTCGCTCGGGCGCCGTCACTATGCTGCCCACAGGTGAACACGGACATAGACTCACCAGGCCCGTCGGTCTTCGACAGCAAGGCCGGGGTGAGCCTATCTCTGTGGGCATCTGTAGGGCAGGAAAGGAGCACCTACAATGGTCCATACAGTTGACGTAGAGGTTGCGGGAAAGCGACTCCGGTTGGAAACCGGACGCATGGCCAAACAAGCGGACGGTGCGGTGGTGGCGAGCTACGGGGACAGCGTCATCCTGGCCACGGCTGTCGCGGCGCAGACGGTCAAACCGGGTGTGAGCTTTCTCCCGTTGACCGTCGATTATCAAGAACGCGCCTATGCCGCAGGGAAGATTCCGGGCGGATATTTCAAACGCGAAGGACGGCCTTCCGAAAAGGAGGTGCTGACCAGCCGTCTCATTGATCGACCCATCCGGCCTCTGTTTCCGGAAGGCTATTATTACGAAACGCAGGTGATCGCGTCGGTGTTGTCTGCGGACAAGACCGGCACGACCGATATCGTCTCGATTATCGCGGCGTCCGCCGCGCTGGCGGTGTCGTCTATTCCGTTCGAGAAGCCCGTGGCAGGAGTGAAGATCGGGCGACTCAACGGGCAGTTCATCGTGAATCCGGATCTCGAGACGCTGGACAACGGCGATTTGAATCTGGTGGTTGCGGGTACCGAGGACGCGGTGATGATGGTCGAGGCTGGCGCCAATGAATTGCCGGAGTCCGTCATGCTCGACGCGATCGAACTGGCTCATGCCGAGATCAAAAAGATCGTCGCCACAATCCATGCCTTGCGGCGGGAGGCGGGCAAGCCCAAGCGAACTGTCGAGGTGGAGACCGTCGATCCGACGCTGATCGAGCAGGTGCGCGCACTTGTCATCGGGCCGATGCGAGAGGCGATTTTGATTCCGGACAAACTGGCTCGACAGGAACGGCTCGATGAAATTTGCGACGCGGCCGCGGAGCGGTTGAAATCCGAGGACGACCCCAAGCGCGAGCATTTTGTGCATCTGGCGTTCGAGCAGATTGAATACCACGAGGTTCGGCACAGCATTCTGGAGCGAGGGGTGCGGGCCGACGGGCGGGGGACCACCGACATCCGTCCCATCACCTGCGAGGTGGGCATCCTCCCTCGGACGCACGGCTCGGCGCTCTTTACTCGAGGCGAGACGCAGAGTCTTGCGGTGGCGACGTTGGGCACGACCGAGGACGAACAACGGATTGATGCCTTGGAAGGCGAATACAGCCGGGCCTTCATGCTCCACTACAATTTTCCTCCGTTCAGCGTGGGCGAGGCGAAGCCGCTGCGCTCGCCGGGCCGACGGGAAGTGGGACACGGGGCATTGGCCGAGCGGGCACTCAAGGCGGTGATTCCCGGTAAACAGGTATTCCCCTACACGCTTCGTTTGGTGTCGGATGTGCTTGAGTCCAACGGCTCGTCGTCCATGGCTTCCGTGTGTGGCGGGACCTTGGCGCTCATGGACGCCGGCGTACCGATCAAGGAGCCGGTTGCGGGCATTGCCATGGGGTTGATCAAGGAAGGCGATCGGACCGTGGTGTTATCCGACATCCTGGGCCTCGAGGATCACCTAGGAGACATGGATTTCAAGGTGACCGGTACCAAGAACGGCGTGACGGCGCTTCAAATGGACATCAAGATCGGCGGGATCACGCCCGCCCTCATGCGACAGGCGTTGGAGCAGGCGCGCGTCGGGCGACTCCATATCCTCGACAAGATGTTGAGCGCCTTGAGCGCGCCCCGAACGAATCTGTCGCCATTCGCTCCGCGCATCTTCACGCTCAAGATTAAGCAGGACAAAATCCGAGATGTGATTGGTCCCGGCGGCAAGACCATCCGCTCGATCATTGCGGAGACCGGCGTCAAAATTAATGTCGAAGATTCGGGCGATGTGTCTGTCGCGTCGGCCGACGAGTCGTCAGCGCAGAAAGCGATCGAGATGATCAATCGGCTGACGGCGGAGGTCGAAGTCGGCAAGGTCTATCTCGGCACGGTGCGCAAGATCATGGACTTCGGTGCATTCGTGGAAGTGTTGCCGGGGACGGATGGCCTCGTGCACATCTCTCAACTCGCGCATCACCGGGTGAAATCGGTCTCGGATGAGGTCAAGGAGGGAGAACAGGTTTTGGTCAAGGTGCTTGAGATCGATAAACAAGGGAAGATCAGGTTGAGTCGAAAGGAAGCCATGGCCGCGCCCTCCGGGTCGCCTGCGGGAAGCTCGGTCTGAGCACATTTCCGAGGGACCTTGTATGTACAAGAAGCTGGTGCTGGACAATGGGCTTCGCGTAGTCATGGAGGCCATCCCGACGCTTCGTTCCGTGACGCTGGGCATCTGGGTGAACGTCGGATCACGCGACGAAGGACGAGGGGAAGAAGGCCTGTCGCACTTCCTCGAGCACATGTTCTTCAAGGGGACTCGAAGTCGGACGGCCAGCGACATTTCGCACGAGATCGATGCGCTCGGCGGCGAGATGAATGCCTTCACGGGACGCGAAACGACCACATTTTACGTCAAGGTCCTGGATCAGTACTTAGAGCAGGCACTGATCCTGTTGGCGGACCTGTTCCACCACTCGCAGTTCCCACGCAGGGAATTGGAGAAAGAAAAGCAGGTGGTCTTGGAGGAGATTCGAACGGTTCAGGATGACCCCGAGGATCTCCTGCAAGATCTTCACACCGAGCAGGTGCTCAAACACCATCCTCTGGGCCGGCCGATCCTTGGTAAGCCTGAGACCATCGCCTCGTTACATCGCCGGGATTTGGTGCAGTACGTCCGGGCCCACTACGACCCGCGAGACACCATCGTGGCCATCGCCGGGAATTTTCGTGAACGCCCGCTCAGGCAGTTGCTTGCGCGGATGTTCGCCCCCTTCCGCGGGCGGTCGTCCCGGGTGAACGGACGCCGGCCGCCGAGCGTGACGGGCGGGGTACTGGTTCACAAGAAGCAGTTGGAACAGGCGCATCTCTGCATCGGGTTGCGGGGCGTGGCGGCCGCCGATCCTCATCGCTATGCGGCGCATGTTCTTAACACGATCTTGGGTGGAAGCGTGAGTTCTCGTCTCTTCCAGGCAGTGAGGGAGAAGCACGGTCTCGCCTATTCCATCTATTCGTACCTCTCGAATTATTCCGACGCCGGCACGCTGACGATCTATGCGGGGACTCGCGCGTCCGAGGCGCCACGGGTGGTCGAGCTGATCTGCCGGGAGCTTCGACGCATCCAGCGTGATGGGATCGGGCGGCAGGAGGTGAATCTGGCCAAGAATCACCTCAAGGGAAGTCTGATGCTAGGGCTGGAGAGTTCGCACGGTCGAATGAGCAAATTGGCGAAAGATGAGTTGTACCTCGGGCACTCCGTCTCCTTGAATGAAGTGGTGAGTCAGATCGATCGAGTTTCCGTACCTCACGTGCATGAACTCAGCCGGCGCCTGTTAGATGAGCAGGCGCGGTCACTCACGGCTCTCGGCCTGGTTTCCGAACGGTCCCTTGTCTCTGCGCTCAGCTGATTTCGCAACAACTTCATTCGCAAGCTGACAGGGCCGTTTCCACCAGTCAAATCAACGTAACTCATTGTTAATGAAAGTTGTTTTTGGGCGCTCCCTCTCTTCAAAGTCTCGACGATATATTTCCTTGACTCCTCGAGGCGATTTTTATAGGATTTCGCCACTTTTTACTGGGTGGTCTCTTTCAAGAACACTATATTCGCGAGTACGGCGGAGAATTCAGCAAGGCTGGAAAAAGAAAGGAGGTGGCTGGAAAGCTTCCTCGCCTGTGCTGCGGTATTCCGTGCAATGTCCTCATTGTCTTTTTTGCTAGTAGAGTTGACTCGATTCTGGATGGACTTGATTTCCATTAAGGAGGTGCTTTGATGAAGAAAGGAGTCGTCATAGCAGCGGTTGCACTCGTCTCGGCTGTAGGACTGTTCAGCTCGGGAATGGTCCTCGCGGCTGATGACCCGGGGAAAGCGCCGTCAGGGCCGGCATCAAAGATCGCCGGCGGCAGCGCGATGAAGGGCGAAGTCGTCAAAACGCTCAAAGGCCGTGTGTGGTCACAGTGGGCCGACAACCCTGACGGAGAAATCTTGTTCGGCATTCAGTATTGGAATGCTGGCGAGCCTGCGTCGGGAACCCCATTCGGTCGGTCGTCAACCGATATGGAAGTGAAGCCGCCGGACCCCCTGTTCTCGTGTTGCGCATGGGGATTCGTGGGAGGCAACGAGAAGAACAGCCCCTACAGCGGCTGGTACCATGCCGCCCAGACCGTGCGCCTGAACGTCAAGGACAAATCGTTGATGGATCGGTTGATCAAGGCCTCGCAAGAATTGGTTGCGATGGAAGTCACCTTGGATGGGCGGACGATCACCGATTTCAAAGTAATCAAGTAGGAGCTACTACCCACATTATCATCTATTTGTTCGGATGAAGGAGGGTCTCATTATGAAGCTTCATACCAAAGGGGTGGCCGTCATGGCCGCCGTGGCGTTGGTGGTCGGGGTAGCCTCCGCCGCATTCGCCATCGAATCGTTCCAGGAGCGATTTGAGTGGGGCGATCTGAGCAAGCCGACCACGCTGCAAGGCCGCGTGATCGTCCTTGACCCATACGATGAAGCGGTCTGGTTGAACATCGCGGTGTTCGGAGGAAATGCCGAAAGCGGATTGTGGTGGCAGAGAGTACATCCGGGCAAGAACCTCAAGTTCTACGCTGCCAATAAGGAAGTGTGGGAACAGATCAAGGGTATGGCCCGCCCGCATGCCGGCCCGGCAGCGGCCAAGGAAGTGCCTGAAGGGTCCAAGACCGTACTCGTGGAATTCGTGGTTCAGGAAACGGAGCAGAATCACCGCGTGATTTCTTCCATCAAGAAGCTCGACGAGACCGCCGGCGCGCCGGGCAAGACGAAGAGCATTTCTTCTCTCCGGCTGAAGGAGTGCGTGGGCAAGGATGAGACCGAGGCAGGCTGTGCCAAGGCAAAGCAGGCGTTGAATGTGGCGCCGAAGGTCGCTCCCCCGATGGAGTACGATGTGATCCTCCCGGGCGGCAAGACGGTGGGCGGGCTGACCCCGTGGTCGGCTGCATACAACAGCGGTCAGTGATCCACGGTTAGCATCGCTCGTAAGGTAAGGTACGAGGCGGTATCCCGGTGAGGGGTACCGCCTTTCGTGTTTTTAGGCGGAATGATACTGTTGCGTGGCAATCGGTTGGATGGCGGGAATGTGCTGTCTATCCCTGATCGAGCCGACGCTTGAGGTCGGCCAAGCGGTTCATGGCTTCGAGCGGGGTCATCGTGAACAAATCCATCTGCCTCATCTCGCTCAATATTGGATGGGGCGCGGGAAGCGAGGAGTCTTGCCTGGATCGTTCATGATGGAGGGGCCGATCTGAAGATGACGCGCCGTGCTCTAACTGATGGAGGACTTCCTGTGCGCGGTTGAGAATCGCCAAGGGGAGACCGGCCAGCTTCGCCACGTGAATGCCGTAACTGCGATCCGCACCGCCCTCCACGATTTTTCGCAAGAACAACACATCGCCGTCGCGCTCCTGCACCGATACTCGATAGTTGCGGATTCCAGGGCGGAGGTCCTCCAATTGCGTCATCTCATGGTAATGGGTCGCGAAGAGCGTTCGTGCTCCAATGTTCGATGGTGACTGAATGTATTCGGCTATTGACCAGGCCAGACTCAACCCATCGTAGGTACTGGTCCCGCGGCCGATCTCGTCGAGCAGGATAAGGCTCCCCGAGGTGGCGTGCCGCAGAATGTGTGCGGTTTCCGACATTTCGACCATGAACGTGCTCTGGCCCGCGGCGAGATTGTCCGATGCACCGACCCGGGTAAAGACGCGATCTACCAGACCGATTCGCGCCCGACTCGCAGGGACGAACGATCCCATTTGAGCGAGCAGGACGATCAAGGCAACTTGCCGAAGATAGGTGCTCTTGCCGGCCATATTCGGGCCGGTGATGATCAGGAGCCGGTGTGTTTCCAGATCCATCCGAGTGTCGTTCGGAATGAATCCGCCTTCGAGATCAAGGCGCTCAACAACCGGATGGCGCCCCTCGATGATCTCGATCGTCGAGCCGTTGTCCACCGTCGGACGCACATACCGATGGAGGGCTGCGACCTCGGCCAATGCGGCGAGTGTATCAACCAGAGCCAACCTCGCGCCGATGCTCTGTAGTCGGACGATATGAGCGGCGAGCTGCTGCAGCAGCCGATCAAACAACTCGGCCTCCAAGGTCTTCAGTTTGACCTCCGCCCCCGTGATGCGTTCTTCGAGCTCCTTCAGTTCGGCGGTCATGAAGCGTTCGGCATTCACGAGGGTCTGCTTTCGCATATAATCGTGCGGCACTCGGCTCAGGTTCGGCTTACTCACTTCGATGTAATACCCGAAAATTTGGTTATACCGGACCTTCAGGGAGTCGATGCCGGTTCTTGTCCGTTCTCTGGCCTCCAGGTCGAGGAGCCACTGCTTCCCATCTCGCATCGCGCTCCGCAGCGCATCGACGGATGGGTTACAACCATCCTTGATAATGCCCCCATCACGTGACGAGAGCGGAACCTCGGGCAGCAGTGATTCATTCAGCAGATCGTGCAGATCGGTCGCATCGTCCCACTCGGCGCACAGACGGACCAGCAGCGTGCTATGACACCGACCCAGCAACGGCGGCAGTCCCGGCAAGACGGCCAGTGACTGCCTTAGGACCGACAGATCTCTGGGGGTCGCCCGTGCGAGCGCCAGACGGCCGGTGAGGCGCAGCACGTCCTGCACACCGCGAAGTAGGGAACGCAGCTGTACGCGGGTCTCCAAGAGTTGGAGCAACTCCTGCACGGCGTCCAGGCGTTCGGCAATTCGGTCGATCCGAAGCGATGGCCGAAGCACCCATTCGCGCAGCAACCGCCTTCCCATGACGGTGACCGTCCGGTCGATCACCGACAACAGGGTGTCTTGGCGGTTCGTTTCTTCCTGGCGATCGTGCGCGAGCGGGCGAACGAGCTCGAGATTTCTGATGGTCATGGCATCGAGGTGCATCTCGTCGCCCTGTTGGTGAATCACGAGGCCGCGGATGTGCCGCAGGTCTCCGTGGCGCTGGGTATCGCGGAGATAGGAAAAAATAGCGCCAGCCGCCCGGAGGCAAGCCGGGGAGTTGAGTGTGTGTAGGCGTTCGCACTCGGCGCGGGTGAACTGCTGGTGGAGGGCGGATTCGGCCGCGGCGAGATCGAACGGCTCGGAACCGAGGGGACAGATCCGGCACCCTCGCGGGATGCCCGGCCGTTCAACCAGCGAGCGATCCAAAGTCTCGGGAATCAGCAGCTCTCTCGGCTCCAAACGGCTGAGCTCACCCATGAGTCGGGGCAGGGCCTCTTCACCCTCGAAAGAGCTGATGCGGAAGTCACCGGTAGACAGGTCGATGGCGGCAAGGCCGAATCCGACCGGGTGGGACGGGGAGGCTTCATCGGATGCGGTGAGAGCCGCAAGGTAAGCGGTTTCTTCAGGCGCCAACAATTCAGCGTCGACCAGCGTTCCGGGTGTGTACAGCCGGACGACTTCACGACGGACCAATCCCTTGGCCAATTTCGGATCTTCCACCTGATCGCAGAGGGCGACCGTGCGGCCCGCTTTCAGGAGTTTGGCGATGTATGTGGTCGCCGCGTGATAGGGCACCCCGCACAATGGCACCGGATTGACACTGTGTTTGTCACGCGAGGTCAGCGCGATGTTCAGCAGCCGGGACGCCTCCTCCGCATCCTGGTGGAACATCTCATAAAAATCTCCGACGCGGAAAAAGAGAATGGCGTCGCGGTAGGCCTCTTTGATTTCCCGATACTGCCGCATGAGCGGCGTCGAGTCGGCGTTATTCGCGGCCATGATGCTCGCTTTCCGTGGAATGACCGGATGCCGACGGTTGGCGCAGCGCCTGTCCGAGAGAGGAACGGAGCCGTTCGAGATCGGCCTCCGTCTCTTGCAAGGCCTTGGTCTTGCGGCGGAGTTCGACGCGTCCCTGAATCCAAGCAGGGAACAGGAGAATACCCGCCACCAGCACGCCGACGACGAAGGCCCACAGGATGGGCTTATAGATCGGCGTCGAAGCGAAGCGGAGACCGAAGAGATAATGCAGGGTAACTTCCTGTTCCTGATTCTCAAGGAAGAAGGCGAGCATCATCAGCAGCAGCAGGCCGACCAGGATCAGGCGGATCATCGGACCAGGTCTCCTACGAACGAACGGCGGTGCGGGACCGCCTCCGGCTGATTCTCGTCCGTGGCGCCGATGCACGTCGAATTGCAGTCAATCGAGCAAGCATCCGCCGTGATTGTGGGCCGGTGGCCTGGCACAGGATGAGGCGCGTGTTCTTTGTTCGGTGGCTGATCGTGATCTCTACACGATCGGCCGGCAGTTTGGAGCCGGCGTGTTCCGCCCATTCGACCGCGACCACCCAATCGCCGTCAAGATAGTCGGCCCATCCCAAGTGGTCAAGTTCCTCTGGCGAGGCGAGGCGGTAGAGGTCGGCGTGCGCGAGCGAAAGCCGCCCGCGATACTCCTGGATGAGGATGAACGTGGGACTCGAGACGGCTTGCCGGTCGGCGCCGAGTCCTGCGGCGAGTCCTCGGATGAAGGTCGTCTTGCCCGCGCCGAGTTCCCCCGTGAGCGCCAGTATCGATCCAGGGACGACACAGGCTGCCAGCCATTCGCCGATACGGGCCGTCTCACCCGGTGACCGGGACAGTCTGGTCCAACGTCGAGCCTGTTTGGCCGCAGCCGGCCCGATGGATGGCTGATCCAGGCGAGTTGACTTAGCTGATGTGTGAGAGTTGGCCGATGGCATATGGAATCTGGTCGATCACATCACCGGCGATCATTCCCGCCTGGCCATGTACCTGTGCGGCGAGGTCTCCGGCGAGGCCGTGTAGATAGCTGGCGGAACAGGCCGCGTCCCACGGGGACAACCCCTGAGCCACAAGCGAGACAATCATGCCGGTGAGCACGTCGCCGGTGCCGGCGGTTGCTAGACCGGGATTACCCGTCGGACAGATCGCGAGACGGCCTCCCTCGTCGGCCAAGAGTGTTCGTGCGCCCTTCAATACGACAAGACTCCCATGTGCAGCGGCGAAGGAAGAGGCCACCGAGATACGGTCGCGGTTGACCGCCTGCGCGTTATCAACTTTCACCAACCGAGCCATCTCTCCGGGATGGGGCGTCAGGATTAGCGGAGCCCGACAGCGGAGCAGAGATTCCGGGCGGTCGGCAACGGCATTTAAAGCATCGGCGTCCAGCACGCAGGGTTTCTCGATCAGTCCGAGCAGCCGATGGATCAGCTCGACGGTTTCCGGATGCGTCGAGAGCCCGGGGCCAATTGCAACTGCAGTTCGAGCGGCGACAAAGCCGGATATGAGGTCGAGGGCATTCACACTGAACGTTCGATCGGCCGTATCAGGCACCGGGTAGGTCATGACTTCGAGTAGCTTGCTCTCAAGGACATCATTCACGCCCCTGGGTGTGGCGACTGTGACCAAGCCGGCTCCAGTCCGGAGCGCCGCCTTGGCCGCCAGGGCAGCCGCGCCGGTCTTGCCCGGCGATCCCGCGATGATTCCTGCGTGGCCGAAGGTGCCCTTGTGCGACGAGGGTCTCCGGATTGGCAGGAGCCGCGCCACCGTTTCGGCGGTGAGGAGAGAGAGGGGAGCCGGAACGGCATCGACATAATCGCCGGGTATGCCGATGTCAGCAATCCGCACCTCACCGGCATGGTCAATCCCCTCGTTCAGATACAGGCCAAGCTTGGGCAGGCCAAAGGTGACGGTGAGGTCGGCTCGTACGGTGTGGCCCAGGACGTGCCCCGTGTCTGTCTGGAGTCCGGAAGGCAGATCGACCGCGACGATCGGGCGGCCGGCTTGATTCAGAAGGTCGATCACGGTGCCGTAGGTCCCGGTCACCGGAGAGGACAGTCCCGTGCCCAGCAACGCGTCCACGACCAGGTCGGACCAGGCCAGGCTGCCAGCGAGCTGCTTCGGAGAGGCGCCGGCGACGGTTGTCCGGCCGCCCGCGGTGCGAAGGAGGCGCCGGTACATGGTCTTGCTGTCGGATACCAGGTCCGTAATCGGATGGAACAGTAACACTCGAACCTGCGCCCGGCGTTTCGACAAGAGGCGTGCGACGACAAAGCCGTCTCCTCCATTGTGCCCTTTGCCGCAGACAATGGTGACTCGTTTCCCCGTCAGATCCCCGTAGCGAGAGGCCATGGCCCCAACGACCGCAGTTCCGGCTCGCTCCATTAAGACAAGGCTCGGGATCCCGCCCTCGCGGATCGTTCGCCGATCAAGCGTCTGCATCTGGGCCGCGGTGACGATCTTCATCCGACCCCTGCTTGATCACGGGTTGAGGCACTGCGAGGAGTCGAGGCTGTCAAGGCATGTGGGATGAGGTATGACATGAACCGAAGGCCCGATCGCCGCAGGGTGGACAGCATTGGGAGGTTGACGAGTACCCGGGCTGTCAGGGCTCGAGAGTCGTCAGCGCACAAGGTCTTTCATCTCGCGGACCGCGCGATCCAAGCCGACCATCAAGGCCCTGGCTACAATACTGTGTCCGATATTGTATTCCACGATCTCCGGGATCTGCCGAAGGCGGCCGATATTGCGGTAGTTGAGTCCGTGTCCCGCATTCACACCAAGCCCCAGCTTATAGGCGAGTTTGGCCGACTGCGCGAGGGCTTCGAATTCTGTCTGTTCCTCTTTCGCCCGCTTCGCATTGGCATAGCGTCCTGTGTGCAGTTCCACATAGTCTGCGGCGACTTTATGAGCCATCTTCACGTGGTTGAGGTCGGGTTCGATGAAAAGGCTGACGGGGATGCCGCCTTCGTGAAGGAGGTGAATGACCTTCTCTAGGCGATCGCGTTGCCCCACGATGTCCAGTCCTCCCTCCGTCGTAAGTTCCTGGCGGTGTTCCGGTACCAGAGTGACGAGGTGGGGTTTTACGGAGAGGGCGATCTTGGCGATTGTGTCGTCCGCTGCCATCTCAAGGTCAAGCTTGGTCTTGATGATCTCGCGAAGCAGGGTCAGGTCACGGTCTTGGACATGGCGGCGGTCCTCTCGCAGATGAACCACAATGCCGTCGGCGCCGGCCAGTTCCGCCAGCACAGCCGCCTCAAGCGGGTCCGGTTCGCTGCCTCCCCGCGCTTGACGGAGCGTGGCCACATGATCGACATTAACTCCTAACCGTGCCACAACACCTCCTGGATTCTTAGGTGTGAAACGCCCTCGGAAGGACTCCACGACAGTCGTGAGAGTCAGTTGGAAAGCGGGCGCATTATGGCACAAGGATACCCCCTCTCGGCAAGGTGGCGACCCGTTTCGCGTCGAATCGAGCAAGTCGGCCCGACAATGGATGCTGCGGTGTAAGGTCTTGTGAAAATTGACTATATCCCGTGGGTTCTCTAGAATGACGCCTTCACGTGCCATTTCGATCACCAGGATGAGGACTTTGCAGCGGCCTTACCATGTTCGATAGCTTTCCGCGTCTCAAGCGATTACCTCCCTACGTCTTTGCTCAGGTCCAAACCCTCAAGCAAGAGGCCCGCCGCCGCGGGGAAGACATCATCGACTTTGGAATGGGCAACCCGGACCAGCCGACGCCCTCGCACATTGTCGATAAGCTGGTCGAGGCTTCGAGGAAGGGGACGAATCACCGCTATTCGGCGTCACGCGGCATCACGAAGCTTCGGCATGCCATCACGGCCTGGTACCGTCGGAATTACGACGTGGACCTGGACCCCGAAACGGAGGCGATCGTTACAATCGGCTCTAAGGAAGGATTGGCGCATCTCGCCCTGGCGATGCTGGGACCGGGCGATGTCGTGCTGACGCCGACTCCGACCTATCCCATTCATATGTACAGCGTGATCATCGCGGGCGGAGAGGTTCGCGGCGTCTCGTTGCGCCATGACAGCGACTTTTTCTCGGATTTATTGCAGGCCTACAAACAAACGCTGCCGCGGCCGAAGGTCTTGGTCATCAACTTTCCGCACAATCCCACAACGGCGGTCGTGGATCTGGAGTTCTTCAAAAAGATCGTCGCGTTTGCCAAAGAACATCAACTGATCGTGATCCACGACCTGGCTTACGCCGATATCGTGTTCGACGGGTACAAGGCTCCCAGCTTTCTCCAGATTCCCGAGGCCAAGGAGGTGGGGGTGGAGTTCTACACCCTGTCCAAGAGCTATAACATGCCGGGATGGCGTGTCGGGTTCTGTGTCGGCAATCGGGACATCGTCGGCGCGCTGGGGAAGATCAAGAGCTACCTGGATTACGGAATTTTCCAGCCGTTGCAGATTGCGAGCATCATCGCGCTCAATGGCCCGCAAGAGTGCGTGAATGAAACCGTCCAGCGGTATCAAAAGCGGCGCAATGTACTGGTAAACGGGCTCAATCGAATCGGATGGGCGGTCGATCTGCCTCGGGCGACCATGTTCGTCTGGGCCAGGATTCCGCCGGCCTATCGCGCAATGGGGTCGTTGGAATTCTCCAAGCTGTTGTTGCGCGAGGCCAAGGTCGCCGTCTCGCCCGGCATCGGCTTCGGAGAGGGCGGGGACGAATACGTGCGGTTTGCGCTGGTCGAGAATGAGCATCGAACCCGGCAAGCGGTGCGAGGGATCAAGCGGGCGCTGAAGTTGGAAGGACCCGAGCCGTGAAATCGCGCGTGGGAGTCGGCATCATCGGATTGGGCACGGTGGGAACCGGCGCGGCCAGGATTCTGTTGGACAACGCGGGCCTGATCCGTCGACGCGTCGGGGTGCCGGTGGAGTTGATCCGGATCGCGGACCTGGATGTGACGCGGGACCGCGGTTTGGCGTTCCCTGCCGAGATGCTGACACCGGACAGCCGCCAGGTGCTGGACGATCCGGCGGTCGATATTGTGGTGGAGCTCATCGGTGGATACGACGCGGCGAAGCGCCTCATCCTCGATGCGATAGCCAAGGGCAAACAGGTGGTCACCGCAAACAAGGCCCTTCTGGCTGTGCACGGAGAAGAGCTCTATCAAGCGGCCGTCCGGCAGAAAGTGGAGTTGGCCTTCGAGGCCAGCGTGGGGGGAGGGATTCCCATCCTCCGCGCCCTGACCGAAGGGCTGGCGGCCAATCGCATTCTGTCGATCTACGGCATCATCAATGGAACCTCAAATTACATCCTGACCAGGATGACCCAGGAAGGACTGGGCTTCGAAGCGGTATTGGAGGAGGCTAAGGGGGCCGGCTACGCGGAAGCGGATCCGACCTTTGATGTGGAAGGGATCGATTCCGTCCACAAGCTTGCGATCATGGTATGCCTGGCCTATGGGACACCGGTTGATGTCAAGGATATCTATACGGAAGGCATCACCAAGTTGACGCCCCTCGACATTGCATACGCGAAGGAATTCGGCTATGTGATCAAGCTCCTCGGCATCGCCAAGTTGATGGATGGGGAGATTGAAGCCCGGGTGCATCCGACCATGATTCCGATGGCCTCTCCGATCGCTCAAGTGCACGGCGTCTATAACGCCATTCAAGTGGTCGGTGATGCGGTCGGTGATGTCATGCTCCATGGACGAGGGGCCGGCTCCATGCCGACCGGGAGCGCCGTGGTCAGCGATATTCTGGGCATCGCGCGCAATCTGATCACGGGCGGGATCGGACGCGTGCCGGCTGCGTCGTTCCAGCCGGATCAACGGCGTCCCCTGCGCGTGCGACCCATGGCGGACATTGAATCGCTCTATTACCTGCGGTTCATGGTCGTGGATCGTCCCGGCGTGTTGTCGCAGATCGCGGGGGTGCTCGGCCAACACGGCATCAGTATTTCCTCTGTTCTGCAACAGGGGCGTAAAGAGGGGCAAACGGTCCCGGTGGTCATCCGGACACATCAGGCCGCCGAACGATCCGTGCAAACCGCGTTGCGGGAAATCGGGCGGATGCCGTTCGTGTCGGAACCTCCGATGTTGATCCGCGTGGAAGGTCCGGACGAATAGGACGCGACCGTCCCTGGACCTGCCCCACATGAGAGTTTGACGGACATGCCTCGCTGGCGCGGCCTCATCGAAGAATACCGAAAATTCCTTCCTGTCACGGATCACACCCCTGTGATCACATTAGGAGAAGGGAATACCCCGCTCATTGAAGCCAACCGACTGGCCGCACGAGTGGCGCCCGGCTGCCGTATCCATCTGAAGTTCGAAGGGGCCAATCCGACGGGTTCGTTCAAGGATCGCGGCATGACCTTGGCGATTTCGAAGGCGGTCGAGGCTGGATCCAAAGCGGTGATCTGCGCTTCCACCGGCAACACGTCGGCCTCCGCCTCGGCCTACGGCGCGCGTGCCGGTCTCGCCGTCTATGTTCTCATACCGGCCGGCAAGATCGCGCTCGGAAAGCTTTCACAGGCGATGATGCACCATGCAGTGGTGATCCAGATCGAGGGGAATTTTGATCAGGCCTTGACGATCGTGAAGGAGCTGGCGGCGACGCAGCCCGTTGAATTGGTGAATTCCATCAATCCGTTCCGGATCGAGGGCCAAAAGACCGCTGCCATGGAGATCTGCGATCAGTTAGGAGAGGCCCCGACGATCCATGCGTTGCCGGTCGGCAATGCCGGCAATATCACGGCCTATTGGCGCGGCTATTGTGAGTATCATCGTGCAGGACAAACGACACGGCGCCCACGCATGGTCGGGTTTCAGGCTGCGGGCGCGGCGCCGATTGTGCTCGGCCGGGTCGTCGAGCAACCGCAAACGATTGCCACCGCCATCCGAATCGGCAATCCGGCCAGCTGGCAGGGAGCCCTCACGGCGGTCGAGGAGTCCTCGGGATTAATCGATATGGTGACCGATGAAGAAATACTGGACGCATACAAGCTGGTGGCCCGTGAGGAGGGGGTATTCTGCGAGCCGGCTTCGGCCGCCTCTGTGGCCGGAGTGGCCAAACTGTGGCGGAACAGGGCGCTCCCGGATGGGGCGGTGGTCGTCTGTACGCTGACCGGCCATGGGCTCAAGGACCCAGACACCGCCATGGGCGTGTCCGTTCAGCCGGTGACGGTCAAAGCCAACCGTGAGGAGGTCGTCCGGTTGCTCCGGTTGTGAGTGACAGCGGATTGCCGCACATGAAATATCTGATACTTCACGCGGAAGGATTTGCAGACGGCCCGCAGCCGGCACTCGCGGGCAAATCGGTGCTGGAAGTGGCCAAGAAGCCTCATCTCGATCGCATCGCTCGCTGCGGTGAATTCGGATGGGCGACGATCCCTTCCGAAGGGATGGCGCCGACCGGCGAGCTGACCGGGCTCACGATTCTCGGATACGATCCGCATAAGTACTCGACGGGCCCGGCGCCGTTGGAGGCCGCAGGGCTTGGCATCTCGGTGGGGGAGCAGGATGTCGTGTATCGGTGCAGCCTGGTCACGTTGCGGGCCGACCATCAGACGGCCGGCCGTGCAAGTTCCACCGATCCCAAGAAGCTGAGTCCGCAGGCGGTGCTGGAGGACGCCAGAGCGGGCAACATTGAAACCGAAGAGGCCCGTGAGTTGATCGACGCCCTCAATGAGCAAGTGGGGTCGGAGACCATTCAATTTTATCCTGGCGGTCACCACGAACATTTCATGGTTTGGGTCAATGGGAAGGCCCGAGCCGTCTGTCACAATCCGAAGGCCGTGGAAGGACACCAGATTGGGGAGCATCTGCCCAACGGGGACGGCGCGGACATCCTCCGGAAGCTGATGGATGCCTCGATGATGATTTTGCGCGACCATCCCGTGAATGCAGAACGGCGCGAGGCCGGCTTGAAGCCAGCCAACTGCCTCTGGTTGTGGGGACAGGGGCGCGCTCCCCTGTGGCCGCCGGTCACGGAGCGGTTCGGGATCACCGGTTCGATGGTCGCCATGAGCACCCTGCACCGCGGATTAGGCATTTGTGCGGGATTCGAAGTGGTCCAGTTGGATGGGGCGCAGGAAGGCCCGGCCGGATTGCCGCTGCTCCGGCAATGCGTGCTGACGGAATTGTCACGGAAGGATTTGGTCTATCTTCACGTGAGGTTAGCTGACCTGACTGCGCCAGAATCGGACGAAGGAGGCAAGGCCAAGGGGGTGTCGGCGTTTGATTATGACCTGGTTGGGCCGCTGTTGGAGGCGCTCACGCAGAATGGGCCGTCCCGCCTGCTGGTGGTCTGCGACCGGTCGGAATCCTTGATCGAGCAGAAGCCTCGCCACTATCAAGCACTCACGGCGTTGCTGGATACGTCGCGATCCACCGAAGAGGCATCGAGCATCGGGTTCGACGAGGTCCATGCGAGTCGACCGGGGGTACCTCCCCGTGACGGGTTGCGATTGCTCGTGCGGTTGTTGAAACGGTAGGAACGATGGCGTTGGTCGTGCACAAATACGGTGGTACGTCGGTCGGCACGGTGGAACGAATCCATCGAGTGGCGGAACGGGTGGCCAAGGCCAAAGCTGACGGCAACGACGTGGTGGTGGTGCTGTCCGCGATGAGTGGAGAAACCGATCGGTTGATCCGTCTCGCCATGGAAGTGACCGCGCATCCGGACGAGCGGGAACTGGACGTGTTGCTCTCGACCGGAGAGCGCGTCACTATCGCGCTGCTCGCGATGGAGTTGCAGGGACGGGGAATCAATGCCCGGTCCTACACGGGGCGACAGGTCGGGATCATGACGGACAGCTCCCACACCAAGGCGCGCATCACGAGAGTGACGGCCGAGCGAATCAAAGAAGCCATCTCAGAGGGGGTCATACCGATCGTCGCGGGGTTCCAGGGGATCAATGCCCGATCCGACGTGACGACACTGGGCCGCGGCGGTTCGGACTTGACGGCTGTCGCATTGGCCGGCGCGCTGAAGGCGGACCGGTGCATCATATTCACGGATGTTGATGGGGTGTACACCGCCGATCCCAATATTGTACCGGCGGCCAGGCGGCTTGATCGGGTATCTTATGAGGAGATGCTGGAGTTGGCGAGTCTTGGTGCGAAAGTGCTTCAGAGCCGGTCGGTCGAGTTTGCGGCGAAATTCAACGTGCCGGTGGAGGTGCAGTCGAGCTTCACAGAGGGAAAGGGGACGCTCGTGACGCGTGAAGACGAAGATATGGAACGTGTCATGGTCTCGGGTGTGAGCGGAGACCGCAATCAAGCCAAGCTCACAATCGTCGGGGTGCCGGACCGCCCTGGAATCGCGGCGAAGATTTTTGGACCGGTGGCCGAGTCCAGCATCGTGGTCGACATGATCATCCAGAACGTGAGCCAGGGTTCCCTGACGGACATTTCCTTCACCGTCCCGCGTGCGGACCTGGCCAAAGCCGTCGATCTGGTTCAGCGAATCGCGAAGGAGATTGACGCCAAATCCGTTGCGGTAACAGAAGCGATCGCCAAGGTCTCGCTGGTGGGGGTGGGGATGCGCTCTCATTCCGGCGTGGCCGCCAAGATGTTCGAAGTGTTGTCTCGAGAACGAATCAACATCATGATGATCAGCACCTCGGAGATCAAGATTTCCTGCGTGGTTGAGGAAAAATACATGGAGTTGGCGATGCGCGCCCTGCACTCTGCCTTCGGGTTGGATGTGGCGCGTGTCGGTGCCTAAAGGATCGATCCGAAGCGGCCCGGCACTCGACCTCCTTAGCGCGATACCCTGAGTCGCCAACCTGGAGTCACGAACATGGTCCGTTCGACGCGACGACGAACCCATCATGTGCAGCCTCTGAACCTGGCCGAGGAGACCGCGAAGCCTCGTTCGAGTGTTGAGATTTACGACACGACGCTTCGGGACGGCGCCCAGTCCGAGGATGTCAGTTTCTCCGCTGACGACAAGGTGCTGGTCGCGCAGAAACTGGATGAGCTGGGTGTGGATTTCATTGAAGGAGGATGGCCCGGCGCCAATCCCAAGGACATCGAGTTCTTTCGCCAGATTAAGACCGTCCCTTTGAATCACGCGACCGTTGTCGCCTTTGGGTCCACCAGGAAGGCCAGCAATTCCGTTAAGAAGGATCCGAACATTCAAGCCTTGTTGGCGGCAGAGACCAGCACGATCACGATATTCGGTAAAAGCTGGCCGTTACATGTGACCGACGCGCTCGGCATCTCCTTGTCGAAGAATTTGGAGTTGGTCGGCGACTCGATCGAATACTTGCGTTCGAAAGGACGGCAGGTCTTCTACGATGCTGAGCATTTTTTCGACGGATACAAGATGGATCCCGACTATGCCCTCGCCACCCTGCGGCGGGCGGTTGAAGCGGGAGCGCAACGGATCATTCTCTGTGACACCAACGGGGGCACAATGCCCTGGGAGGTTCGGGACATCTGTCACGCTGTCCGGCAAACCCTTGATGTGCCGTTGGGTATCCATGCGCACAACGACTGCGAGATGGCGGTGGCGAATTCCATCATGGCCTTGGAGACCGGCGTGCGGCAGGTCCAGGGAACAATTAACGGCATCGGCGAGCGCTGCGGCAACGCCAACCTCTGTTCGATCCTGCCGAATCTGCAATTGAAGATGCGCCAGCCGGTGCTGGGGGAGCGCATGACCCGACTACGGGAGGTGTCGCATTTCGTCGCCGAAATCGCGAATCTGGTGCCGGACAAGCATCAACCCTATGTCGGGGACGCGGCCTTTGCTCACAAGGGCGGCGTGCATATTCATGCGGTACAGAAGAATGCCGCCACCTACGAGCATGTGCGTCCGGATCGGGTGGGCAATCGACAACGGTTCTTGGTGTCGGATTACGGAGGGCGGAGCGGGTTGCTCGCCAAGGCAGAAGCGTTTGGGATTGCATTGGATCGCGATCATGCGAAGGTGCATGAACTCGTCAATATCCTCAAGGAGCGCGAGAATGCCGGTTATCAGTATGAGGGGGCGGAAGGATCGTTTGAACTGCTGGTTCGGACCGCGCTGGGGACACACCAGCCTTCTTTTCGATTGTTGGGATTCCGGGTCATCGTCGAGCAGAGCGAGGCTGATCCGGGACCTCGGTCCGAGGCCACGGTCATGGTCCAGGTCGGACAGGAGATCGAACATACTGCGGCAATCGGCAAAGGGCCGGTCAATGCGCTGGATCATGCCTTGAGGAAAGCCCTTGAGAAGTTCTACCCGGAGCTGAAGGAAGTACGTCTGTTGGACTATAAGGTTCGAGTCCTGACCGCAAGCCAGGGGACCGATGCCAAGGTGCGGGTGCTCATCGAGTCCGGGGATCACAAGGAAAAATGGGGCACCGTCGGGGTGTCCGAGAACATCATGGAGGCCAGTTGGCAGGCGCTCGCCGACGGGATCGAGTACAAATTGCTGCGGCGGGATCGAAGGTCTACCTGACTTCGATTGAGCGAAGAGTCGAACTACAGCTTGACAGGCTCGATAACCTTGCGTAACTTATGCAAAATTCATGTCCGTCTTCTTGAGCTGCATTCCGCCATGCGGATCGCGTTCGTGTGAGACTATCTAGAACCGGCTGCCGGAGGTCGCATGAGAAAGTCCGACATCGCGAATGAGATCTTCAAACAGGTCGGCATCCCGAAGAATGATGCCGCCGACATTGTTGAGCTCATCCTGAATTTACTGAAGTCGGTGCTTCAGAAGGGTGAATCGGTCAAGATCGCGGGTTTTGGCAACTTCATCGTGCGAAGCAAGGGACCGCGGAAAGGACGGAATCCGCGTACCGGCGAAGAGATCGGTATTACGCCCCGCCGAGTCGTCACCTTCCGGCCCAGTCAAGTGTTCAAAAAATACGTGAACTCCTAGTGGAATTGAGTACGGCACTCCCATCGACACGCAGGACGTTGATATCGGGCGGCCCCAGACTGGGCACAAAGGTCTTCTATAAAATCGGCGAAGTCAGCGAGATCGCGAAATTACCCGCATATGTGTTACGGTTTTGGGAGTCGGAGTTCACTTTTCTCAAGCCGAAGAAAAGCCGTGGGAATCAACGGTTGTATGAGCAACGAGATATTGAAACCATCCTCGAGATCAAGCGGATGTTGTACGAGGAAGGCCATACGATTGCCGGCGTCAATCGGTACTGGTCTCGGAGAGGACGACAAACCCCGGGCAAGCGGACGCCACGGGAAATCGCCGCTCGATTGAAAGGCGACCTGCACGCCATCCTGCGATTGTTGGAGGCCCATTCCAAATCGGACGGAGGTCAGTCCGGAGCTTCTCGATGAAGTTGTGGGGGTGAGCGGTACGATCATTGGTATATAGGGTCGGGGCGTGGCGCAGCCCGGTAGCGCACTCGCTTGGGGTGCGAGGGGTCGTGGGTTCAAATCCCGCCGCCCCGACCATTTTCTTGATCGGGAAGAGCAGAGGCAGGGCTGTCGAGGAAGCTGCCGCAGGCAGCTTTTTTTGTGCCTGCGTCGGATGGACGGCGTATGATAACGATCTTGGTCACGAACGATGATGGGATCGGATCAGCGGGGATCCACACGCTGGCTCGTAGACTCGCGCGTCTCGGCACTGTTTGGGTCATCGCCCCAGATCGAGAGCGCACGGCCGTGGGACACGCGCTGACCCTGCACAAGCCGCTTCGCTTGACGCCGGTCAAGCCGCGCTGGTTTGCGGTGAATGGAACGCCCACCGATTGCGTGAATCTCGCCGTGAAGCACCTCCTGCCTCGTGCCCCTGCGTTGGTCGTCTCGGGCGTGAATCGCGGCGTGAATCTGGGAGACGATGTCACCTATTCCGGAACGGTCTCGGCGGCATTGGAAGGGGCAATTCTGGGCATTCCGTCGATCGCGGTGTCTCAGGACGGACGCGATCGGTTTTTCTTCGAGGCGGCGGCCGACTATGCGCTCGTCGTGGCTAGGGCGGTGCTGCGGTACGGCCTACCGACGGGTACGCTACTGAATGTCAACGTTCCGAATCTTCCGCGGGCGAAGATCAGGGGCATCCGCGTGACCAGGCTGAGCCGACGGCGGTTCGAGAATCCGATTATTGAGAAAACGGACCCGCGCGGGAAGAAATATTATTGGATCGCGGGGACACGGATCACCTGGAGCCGACAGCAGGATTCGGATTATACGGCGCTCCGCCGTATGCTGGTCTCCGTGACGCCGCTGCACCTGGATATGACGCACGAGGCGGCGCTCGAAGATTTGCGGCAGTGGAGCCCCTTTTGTCGGTTGGGCTCCTCGCCTGGCTCAAGGGCGGTCCGCGCCCGGACGCGCGTGAGGAGACGATGATCGGACAACTGATTGAAGCGGTGATTGCGGAGTTGAGTCGCTTTATTATTGCGACGATCTCCGCGTTGGGATATGCCGGCATCGTCGTGACGATGGCGATCGAAAGTGCCTGCATCCCCCTGCCCAGCGAGATTATCATGCCGTTCGCCGGATATCTGGTGCTGGACGGCCGGTTTTCGCTCTGGGGTGTGACATTGGCCGGGACGATCGGGAACGTGATCGGCTCGGCGGTGGCCTACTATGTCGGGTTGCTCGGTGGGCGTCCCATTGTGGAACGGTATGGTCGATATGCCTTGATTCGAGCGCAAGACCTCGAGCAGGCGGATCGGTGGTTTGCTAAGTACGGGGAGGCGGCGGTGCTGATCAGCCGGATGTTGCCGGTGATCCGGACGTTTATCTCTCTGCCCGCGGGGATTGCACGGATGCCGTTTTGGCGTTTCGTGGTGTTCACGTTCATCGGGGCGCTGCCCTGGTGTCTCCTGTTGGCGTACATCGGAATCGCGATGGGCGAGCACTGGGCGGACCTGCGCGCACATTTTCATTACCTCGACGTTGTCATCGGCGTCTGTTTGGCGGTCGCAGCCGGATACTTCCTCTGGTCGCACTGGCCGGCCCGCGAACAGGGTGTCGATGCGAAACCGCCGTCATGTTGAAGCTCTCCAACACGCTGTCCGGCCGGAAAGACGCGTTCCAATCTCTTGTGCCTGGAGTCGTGCGGATGTACGTCTGCGGCGTCACGGTGTATGACTATTGTCATCTGGGCCATGCGCGCAGCGCGTTGGTGTTCGATGTCCTGCGGCGGTACCTGGAATACTCCGGTCTCTCCGTCGAATTTGTGAAGAACTTCACCGATGTCGACGACAAGATCATCCAACGAGCGAATGAGCAGGGCATGAGTTGTGACGCAGTGACCGCGAAGTACATCGCGGCATACTACGAGGATATGGGACGGCTCGGGGTCCGGCGGGCTTCGAAAGAGCCTAGGGCCACGGAGCACATGGCCGACATCATCGCCTTGATCGAGGCGTTGATGGCAAAGGGCCTGGCCTATCAAGTGAACGGAGACGTGTATTTCTCGGTGGAGCGCTATCCGGACTATGGCCGCCTGTCTAAACGAAAGCTCGCCGAGATGCAAGCGGGAGCCCGCGTGGAGGTGGACGAACGGAAGCGCCATCCGATGGACTTTGCCCTGTGGAAGAGCAGCAAGCCAGGAGAGCCCAGGTGGCAGAGTCCGTGGGGTCAGGGGCGCCCCGGCTGGCACATCGAGTGTTCCGCCATGTCGATGAAGCATCTAGGGGTTACCTTCGATATCCATGGAGGAGGAATGGATCTCATCTTCCCCCACCATGAAAACGAAATGGCCCAATCCTCCGGGTCAACGGGAAAGGATTTTGCGCGTTACTGGGTCCATAACGGGTTTGTGCAGATCAATCAGGAGAAAATGTCCAAGTCGCTGGGCAACTTCTTCACCATCCGGGAAATCTTCGAGAAGTCCGACTGGCCGGAAGAGGTGACGGGGGAGATGCTGCGCTATTTCCTGTTGGCGACGCACTATCGCAGCCCGCTCGATTTCTCGGATCAGAGCTTGACGGAAGCCAAGACCGCCTTGAACGGATTCTATGATTTGTTTTATCGCTTGGGTGAAGCCGACACAATGAAGGGGCATAGCGACACGTCGCTGCGCGCAGTGTTGGAGCAGACCCGCCTGGGGTTTTCCCATGCCATGGACGATGATCTCAATACGCCGGCGGCGCTGGCGGAAATGCAGAAACTCCGGAACGAAGCGAACAAGCTGATAGCCGAGGGCCTATCGGTTGAGGGACGGCAAGCGGTCCGGCAGGAATTTGCGCGCCTTGGCGACGTGTTGGGTCTTTTTCAGTTGAACCGGTGGCAGTTCAATCCTCCTTTCAAGGTCAGCGCCGATGAGAACCTGACTGTGACTGGAGATTCGTCCGTGGTGCTCATCGACCATGAAATCCAGAAGCAGATAGATGAACGCAACGAAGCCAGGCGCCGCCGGGATTTCAAAAAAGCCGATGAGATCAGACAACGCCTCGCCTCACAGGGCATCACAATCGAGGACCGGCCCGATGGCACAAGCCGCTGGAAGCGCTGACCGACGCGATGTCATTTTTGGTCTCCATGCTGTGAAGGAGGCGCTTCGCGCCGGACGTCCACTTATCCGTCTTCAAGTCATCAGTTTGCATGGCCAGTTCCAGGAACTGGTCCATATCGCACGCATCCGGCATATTCCGGTCCATGTGGAACCAAAAGCGGCGCTGGACCGACTGGCGCTCGGCGGTCGTCACCAGGGGGTTGTGGCCTCTGCTGCCGCCAGGGCTTATGCGGAACCCGCTGATCTCCTCGCCGTCGCCGAGGCACGGCGGGAACCGGCATTCATCGTGGTGCTCGACGGCATTCAGGACCCGCAGAATTTCGGTGCCATCCTTCGAAGCGCCGAGGCGGCGGGGGTACACGGGGTCGTCATTCCAGATCGACGGGCGGTCGGAGTTACGGGAGCTGTGGAGAAGGCGTCGGCGGGTGCGGTGGAGCACCTCAAGGTCGCACACGCGACGAACATCAGCCGCCTGCTGACGGGCTTCAAGGAAGCGGGGCTCTGGGTGTACGGATTAGATCGCTCCGGCAACAGGAGCTATACCGAGCCGGACTATCGCGGCCCAATAGCGCTAGTGATCGGCGGAGAAGGAATCGGTATCCGTAAGCACGTGCTCGAGCTCTGCGACGAACGCGTTCGGATTCCGATGCTGGGTCGGGTCAACTCGTTGAACGCCTCCGCGGCCGCGGCGCTGGCCTGCTTCGAGGTCGTACGGCAACGGATGGCGGTCCACCCTTCCGATGGAGCCTAGCGCACTTTAATCATCCCGTCTTGGATCGCGGCCTTGATAAGTTGGGCCGTGTTGGAGACACGAATCTTCTTCATCATGTTCGCCCGGTGGGCTTCAACCGTCTTGACGCTGATGCGCAGCCGCTGCGCGATCTCTTTGTTCTTAAAGCCGGACCAAATGAGTTGAAGGATTTCCATTTCCCGGCTGGTCAACGCTTCCGGCCTCTTTTTCCGCGGTGGTAAACTCACGGCGCTGGTGATGCGTTTGGGTTTGGATCTGCCGCTCGCAGATTGGGCCATAATCAGGTCTCCTTAAGAATGGTCCTGTGGGTGTTAGGTCTGTAGGGCAAACGATGACAGAATGGAAGTATTTCAGATTCTGGCGATGAATTTCAATACCTTGGATACAATAATTGATGGATGAACGGAAAGTGGCGATTCGATGGATCCATAGTGGGATAGAACGATGGACCCTCAACTAATAGTAGTCTTTGTCCTCGGACTGTTGGTCGGCAGTTTTCTCAATGTGTGTATTTACCGATTGCCCCTTCATGAATCGATTATCTGGCCCGCTTCGCACTGTCCGGCCTGTTCACAGCCAATCGCGGCCTATGACAACATCCCGATTCTGGGATTCGTCTGGCTGGGTGGACGATGCCGCCGATGCCGTCAGCGTATCTCTTGGCAGTATCCGATGGTGGAATTGGCCAACGGTCTCGGGTACCTGATCATCGTTTGGCAATTCGGTTGGACGCCGGTTGCAGCCGTCTATGCGGTCCTCTTCTCCTCGCTAATCGTCGTGACCGGCACCGATCTCTCACACACCATCATCCCTGACGCGGTTACTTTGCCCGGGATCCTGATCGGACTGGTCAGCGCCGCCAGCGTGTTGCCCGTCGGCTTGATCAATAGTCTGCTCGGAGTCTTGGTAGGCGGAGGGGTGTTGTGGATGCTTGCCTGGGTCAGTCCCTATCTGTTCGGAAAGGAAGGGATGGGGGGAGGGGATATCAAGCTGCTAGCCATGGTCGGCGCTTTTTTGGGGTGGCGTCCGGTGTTGCTGACGATGATGATTGGGGCATTGGCTGGGTCGGTTGTCGGGCTCAGCCTCATCGGCCTCAAGGTCCTCACGCGAGATCAATATATTCCGTTCGGACCATTTCTGGCTCTCGGAGCTCTTGTCTCGCTCTTCTTCCATGAACAGCTCTTCGACTGGTATTGGGGGTTGCTCGGTCCCTTACCCTGATCCCCCTCCTTTCGAGTAGCTGTATCTGTTTGTCTCAGCACTGTATCCATTCTGCTCTCCCTTTCGTCATCGCGCCTTGCGATAGACGCCCTGATCCTCCGTTGATATGTGCGGACCGGCCTTCGGCTTGACGGCATTTCAGCGCATTTCGCCACACTTAGGTAGCCAATCCGTCGAGACGTCAATCGGGAATCTCGATGCCGCTGCTTAGGCATGGCTCTTGGAATACCTGCGAGGCGGCTTCCAGAGCCGATTTGGCGGGTTCGAGATTCAAGAGGGAGGAGAGGCGATGAATCAGAATGGATACAGCCTGTTGGAACTGATCATGGTGATGACCGCGACGGCTGTGTCCGTTGCGTTGGCTGTTCCCGATGTGGCCGCCATGGTGGCGCGATATCGGGAACAGGCGGTGGTCACCGAGATGGCAGGAGAGCTTCGGACGGCGCGACTCATGGCTATGACCCAAGCCAGCCGCGTCCGTGCCGTGATTAGTGGCGACGGGGGATCGATGAGCCTGGAGCGAGAGGGTGAACCGCTGGTTCCAATCAGGCGATTCGATCTGCGAGATCGCGGAGTGTCGATTGATGAAGCTACCCAGGGCGTCGTGGTGTGGTTTCATCCGAGCGGGCGTACCGCCAGTGCCATCACGCTCACGATTCGTGGAAGTTCAGGAAGGGTGTGGCGGTTGACGGTGTCGATGACGGGGAGGATCACGGTCCAATGAGATCGAAGGGAGCCTTTGCAGGAAATAGACAGAGGCGATGGTCTCGGTGCACGGAGGAAGGCATCAGCTTGGTCGAAGTGATGGTCGCGATGATGATTCTGACGATGGCGATGATGGGAAGCCTTAGCCTGTTCGAGTGGGCGGAGGGCGGAATGCGTCAGGGAGAAACAGCCATGCGGGCGTTGGCCTTGGCAGAGTCGAAACTGGAAAGAAAGCGGGTGGTTCCTTGGGAGCGATTGTTGGCAGAGGACCTGGATGCCGATGGGCAGTACGAAACGTCGATGCGGGATGACGGCCTGAACGGAGATGTAACCGCCGGCGACGGAGTTTATACCGTACGGGCCCTTCATGGCCTTGTCGAACTGATATGGACGGTGAAACCGGCACAACCGAGGAATCTCTCGGCAAGCGCGTACGTCGTGATTCTAGTGACGGCACGGTATCGGATCATGCGAGATCGATGGCGCGAGATTGAAGTGGGGACCGTTCGTTCCAATCCCCGCTATGTCGGTGCATCCTAGTGTCCTGAGTCTGAAGTTCACATGAAAATTGGGGCAGCCAATTGTTTGATTGATGGCGACTTTATTCCACGGACTTTTTCCTCGCATTTCAGACTCAGGACACTAGCGTCCTTTTGAGTACGGAGCGTTATGACACAGCGACTGAACCCCCTTCAGAACCACGACGGAGCATCCTTGATCGAACTGCTGATCGCAGTGACAACCGGACTTGTCGTGATGTCGGCCGTCTTCGAAACTCTGAGTGTCTTGGATCGACGCTTTCGATCTCAACAAACCGCTATGGCTGCGACCCAGAATATCCGATCAGGGCTTGAGGTCTGGGAGAGCGAAGTGCGGATGGCCAAAGGAACCGGCCAATTGGGAGGACCGGCCCTTCAGGCCATGGACCCAGCCTCATTCGAATTCACCGCCAATCTCAACGGACTCGCGTCTAGCCTGGGGTCTGCAGCCCTGCCAGGGCAAACCGAGCTGAGCGTGGAGGATGCCCGTGACTG
>JANRMO010000009.1:0-130814 GCA_040981105.1 Nitrospiraceae bacterium | reverse complement strand
GATCAGGGTGAAGCCACGCTCCGCGCGCCGCCCTGGATCACCGGCCCCGGCGTCACCAATCTTTATACTTGGTGCCATCCAGCGCCACTTCTTCGCTCTTCGTGGAGACGTCATAGATGTCCGTGCCGCACCACGAATCGGCCGTGGGAGGGTCCTGGTAGCAACGGAGCCGCCATTCGTTCTTGCCCGTCAACGGATCGACCGGAATGGCCCGCAAGTACCGCCGCACCGCCACCCCCTTCACGGTCGCCTCCTGGCTCGTCAACTCGACCCCGAGCAAGGCGCGCAGGGATTTCGGATACCCATAGGGGCCGCTCACGTCCCGGCAGGTCAGCTTGTTCTTGATGCATTGCACCCCGAGCAAGGTGTCGCCCTCGCGGTTCCATTCGGTCTTGAAGAGATCAATCGCCGCGCGCATGACGCGCAAGTGCTGCCGGAGCTCCAGTTCCTTGCCGCGCTTCACGGAGACCCGATGCAGCGGCACCGCCACCGACGCCAGCACGGAGAGGATCGTCACCGTCACCAGCAATTCCAGCAATGTGACGCCGGAATCCTTCATCGCACCCGGACGATGGCCATGCGTTCGGCGGCCCCCGCCGACGGCCATTCGACCTGCACCGAGGACACGCCCGCGGCCTTGGCCGCGAACGTCAACAGCGCGACCTCGCCCGCGGCCGTTCCGGCCTTGGACGGCGGCAAGACTTTGACCGCCACCATCCCGGCTTCTCCGGGCGACGAATCATCCAGCAAGACCGAGCCTCCCCGGTTCTTGAACGCCTGCGACTCCTGAATGAGCCGCAAGGTCAGGATGGCCGGGTCGAAGAGGATCTTGACCGATTCCGACGCCGCCGCCTTGACGTCCTGTCCCACCAGACTCAACCGAATATCCTCGCCCACGCGCGCCGTCACATCCTTCACCCTGATTCCGGTCCGCGACGGCTCCTGCGCCGCCGTCCCGGTGGACGGCGGCGCGACGCTCGGCCGCGCCCCCTCCTCGAGCGGGACCGCCGGCCGCGTGGGGTCGCCCGGCAGATCCATCCGCAGGGAGGTCCTGCGGGCCGCCGAAGAAAACATCGGTTTGGTCGTGTAGATGCTGTCGGTGCCGGACCAGAACACCTGGTTGTGCAGGCCCGGCACGTGCGCCGGATCGAGAATGCGCGGGGTGATCGTGAGAATCACCTCCGTGGTCACGCGCTCGGTTTGGAAGGAACTGAAGAGGTTGCCGATGACCGGCAGGTCCCCCAGCCAGGGAACGGTCACGCGCACCTTTCGGTCTTCCTCCTGGATCAGCCCGGCCAGCACGATCGTTTCGCCGTCCTTCATGCTCAAGGTCGTCTCGGCGCTTCGATTGCCGAACCGAAACTGCTCGATCGGCGGCGAGGCCTGGAGCAACACCTTGTCGCCGATCCGGATGACCTCGATCTTCATCTTCAAGGAGAGGTCGTGCGAGAGCCGGATCGACGGCTCGACGGTCAGCTTGACGCCGGTATCGCGGAATTCCACCGAGGTGACGGTCGAGGTCGTCGGCACCGCGCCGGTCGTGGCCTGTCCGGGCAGCACGTTCGTCGTGGACAGGAGAATCGGCTGCTTGTCGCCGATGTTGACCTCGCCCTTGCGGTTGTTGACCACGCGCAGCTTGGGCGAGGCGAGCGTCTTGGCGTCCGTCACCGACTTGAAGAAATCCAGGACGATGTTCGTCGGCAGCTTGAACAGGAAGCTGTCCTGCCCGAGGCTCGTCAGTTGCCGGTAGGTGAACTGCTGGGCCAAGTCCCCCGCGATCGACCCGGTGAAGCCCGGCGGGACGATCGCCATGCCCGCCTGCTTGGGAAACGTGAGCCCGTACTTTTCCGCCTTGGTCCGATTGACCTCCAGCACCTCGACATCGAAGATGACCTCCGGCTCTTCGCGGTCGTTGGCGGTGATGATGCGCTCGGCCAGCTCCACCTTCTCCGGGGTGTCGCGGATCACGATGGTGTTGATCTGCTCGTTGGCATGGAGGCGCTTCGTGTCCAGCATGGTCCTGAGCAGCGCCAGCATGTCCTTGGCCTTCGTGTGGGACAGGTAGAAGGTCCGGATCATGAGATCCTGATATTGTTCCTGCTTCTGCTTCGTATTCGGGCTGATCAGCAACATCTGCGGGCCGACGCGGCGCGAGAAGAGGCTGTTGCTGTTCAGGATCAGCTCCAAGGCTTCGTCGAACGGCGTGGCTTCGATGGCGATGCTGACCGGATCGTTGCGCACGTCCTTGTCGAACACGATGTTCATGCCGCCGATCTTCGCGAGACTTTCCAGCACCTCCTTCAGCCCCGCGCCCTTGAACTTAAGCGTCACCGGTTGCGCCAGGGGATCATCCCGCTTGTCCGCTTCCTCCTGTTCGCTGAGCCGGGAGATGCCTTCCGAGGCCTTATCCGAAGCCGGGTCCAACTCGGCCGCGTGCGTATAGGCCTGGAAGGCATCCTCTCTCCGGCCGAGCTGGACCAGCTTCTCCGCTTCGCGCACCCGGTCTCTGGCTTCCTTGAGCCGCAATCCTTCGGTCAACCCGTCCTGGTGCGCGCGGTTCATGGGCTCGAGCGTCAGCGCGCGCTTGAACGCCTCGACCGCCGGTTCAATCTGCCGCTCCTTCAAATAGGTCCGGCCCTGCTCTTCATACTTCGCCGCGGTGCGCTCCCGCGCCAGCTCAAATTTGTGCTGGAGCGAGGCATTGAACGGATCGTCCTTGAGCGCAAGTTGATAGGCGGTCATGGCCTCTTCCCAACTGCCGGAGGCCATGAACTGGTCGCCGCGCCGCGGATCGACCGCCGTCAGCGACGCGCAGCCGAACAGGGTCAGCATCAGGAGGGCCGATGTCGAAAGGACCGGGATGGGTCGCGTCGAACGGCGAGCGGGCAAGACACACCTCAACCGAGTGTCAACGGAACAGAATCGACATTTTCGAATTCTAACAAATCACTCCCGGCTCGCAAGGAATGCCGACTTTGATGCGATCGGAAGAAGTGAGGCGAGGACGAGAATGGGGAATGAGGAATGAGGAATTAGAAATGAGGAATGAAGAATGAAGAATGAAGAGGGAGGAGGGCGCAGAACCAGAGGAGGAAAGAGCGAATCCACCTCCTTTATAACCGCCAGTAGGCAATGGTTGGCGGGATCGTCTTCGCATCGAGACAAGCCTTGACGTCGATCAACACCCCCTCCGACGGCGCCCGCAGCACCGCCAAGAGCTTCGGCGCTCCCATGTCCAGATAGGCGGTGTGCGCGACGGCCAGGATCAGCGCATCCACGTTCGTGATCTGCTCCCACGGCATCAAATGAATGCCGTATTCCGCCACCGCTTCCTCGGCCTCCGCCAGCGGGTCATGCACCAGGACCTCCACGCCGAAATCGCGCAACTCGCGGATGATATCCGGCACGCGGCTGTTCCGCAGATCCGGCACGTTCTCTTTGAAGGTGAGGCCCAGCACCCCCACACGGAGCTGTTTCATGGGGCGATCGACCCGGCCCAAGAGTTTGATCGTCTTTTCGGCCACGAATTTACCCATCCCATTGTTGATGCGCCGTCCGGCGAGAATCACCTGGGGATGGTAGCCGACCGATTCCGCTTTGGCCGTCAAGTAATAGGGGTCCACCCCGATGCAGTGGCCGCCGACCAGGCCCGGCGTGAATTTCAAGAAGTTCCATTTGGTTCCGGCCGCCTCGAGCACCGACTTGGTATCGATGCCGAGCCGGTCAAAGATCAACGCCAGCTCATTCATCAGGGCGATATTCAAATCGCGCTGGGTATTCTCGATCACCTTGGCCGCTTCCGCCACGCGGATGCTCGACGCGCGGTGAATGCCGGCCTTCACCACCAGGGCATAGGTGTTGGCCACGATCTCCAACGTCTCCTCGTCCTGGGCGGAGACGACCTTGACGATCGTTTCCAGCGTATGGGCCTTGTCTCCCGGATTGATGCGTTCGGGCGAATAGCCGATCTTGAAATCAACGCCGCATGTGAGTCGGGAACGTTTCTCCAGGATGGGCCGGCAGATTTCCTCGGTCGCCCCGGGGTAGACGGTCGATTCATAGACGACAATCGCGCCCCGCGACAGGTTGTCGCCGATCAGTTCCGAGGCCATCCGCAACGCCTTCATGTCGGGCTGGAGCGCGTCGTCGATCGGCGTCGGCACCGCCACAATGATGAAGTCGGCGGCCTTCAAATCCGACGGTTCAGCCGTATAGGTCACTCGTGAGGCCTGAAGGTCGGCCGGCGAGACCTCGCGTGTTCGGTCGATGCCGCGGCGCAGCTCCTCGATTTTCGTCTTATCGATGTCAAAGCCGATGACAGGAGTCTGCTTGCCGAACGCGACCGCAATCGGCAACCCGACGTACCCCAGGCCGACCACCGCAATCTGCCGAGCAACCCGCGACTGACTCATTCCCATATCCTCCATACCAAGCTTTGCTTGAACCGGTGCCTCTTTATCGTCTTATCGTATCTGCCGGCACCGGAGAAACACCTTCAGTGCTTCTCTTCGCCTTCCTCATACCAACCTTCGGTTGACCCGGCGGCTCATCGGGCGCAGCCCCTCTATACCAAGCTTCGCTTGATCCGCCGGCTATTCATCGTTGTATTGTAACTGGGCCGGCGGAGAAGCACCCTACATGGTTCCGTTCTTTTTCATATGCTGCCGGAGAAACGCCTGCATACCAAGCTTTGCTTGAACCGGTGCCAATATACCAACGCCGACAAGACGAGACGGCTTGCGTCCGAGGAGCAACACATAGCACAGCCCAAAGACGAGTGGAAGCGAAATGGACGATTCACAGTCCCAATCCCTGCGCTGGACCGGCCGGCTGTGCAAAGGAGGCCATTCAGGGGACGGTCTCTCGAACCGCTTTGATTCGTTCGGCTTGAAGCAGAGACCCATTGAACTCTCCAGCCTACAGGTCGTACAGCGATGTACGGGAGCAAGCCCCTCGGTCCTCCCGACCAACAGTTCCATCCCAGCCAAAAATCCCCTGGCAATTTTTGGTAACCGATTGATATATTGCCGAATCTTAAACCGACCCCTTCTCGCATTCGCGGACAAGGTTCAGAACGAGTCAGCGGCACTTGTTTTGCTTTACACACAACGAAAAATGGAAGTATTTCAGACAAAATTTCGTCCTCGTGAATGTGTCATCTAATAAGCAAAGAAAAGAAAGACAACCTCATCCACCTGCGGGGCATGTGGACGACGACAGATTGAACGAGCAGAACGCATAGCGAGCTTCGTCGCGTGACAAGGGCAAACCGCCTGTAAAGGCGGGACGCAAAGCTAAGAGACCCCAGCGGGATCACGAGAGACCCGACGGTCAGTCTGGCTGCCACGCTGGCTCGATGGGTGACTTCGGTAACCTGCATGTGTCTTTCCCCTGCAGTTACCCAAACGAGCGTGGTAGCCGGCGCCAGATGTAACCAAGGAGGACCGGAACCATGCCTCGCACAGATCATAGACCCACGTGTTTCACTTTCAGTGAGGTGTTCACACTCTCCCTGGGTGGGCTTGTCTTGAGTACGGCGGTCCTCTCCTCGCCGGCATTCGGCAATCATGCCGTGCTTGCGCAAGACTGGACGGGAGCGAGACAGCAGGGAGACCGATCCTTGGTTCGATTGGTCAGCGATCGGGACCATCGCCATTCGTTGATCCGAAGACCATCCGCCAAAAGTTCGACCGGCACAGAGCGATCCACGGATACCCTCTCAGAGGAAACGAACACCGAGAAACGGTCAAAGACCTTGTTGAAACGGCCGAGTACGACATCGACGCAGAAGACGAGACCGGTTGCTCCCTCCCAGGCGACCGTCACCACCTCGGCACCGACCGTGACAACGGTTCCGTCCTCGACGGTGTCGCCCGCTCCGACTCAGAGCACTACCACCACACAAACCCGCTCGATGCCATCATCGTCGATCTCGACTGTGGCTCCACGTTCCCTGCTGGGCAGCACGACCGGTGGGGTGACCGTCGGCACGGCCTCAACGACCACCACCACGACATCCCTGACGGCGGCGACGAGCACCACCACGTCCACATCTTCAACTGAGACCCCGAAAGGGAGCGGCCGGAAGTTTTCGCAGGTCCTGTCGCAATTCCCGGAGGTGGAGGAAGCGGTCAAGACAAAAGGCAAGGGGTCGAATGGTCCGCCCCAAACCCTCAATGTCTCGCCAACGGCGTTGGTCTTTTCAGCGACAGCCGGCTCGGGGAATCCGCCCAGCCAAGCCTTTTCCGTCTCGAAGAGCGGAGGTGGACCGCTCTCCTGGACCGCCAGCGAGAATGCCGCATGGCTTTCCTTGAGCAGCTCCTCAGGCGGCAATAATCAGACGGTCTCGGTTTCCGTCAATACCAGCGGACTCCCGGCCGGCATCTATTCCACTCCGATCACAGTCAGCGCCTCAGGGGCCTCAAACTCTCCCCAGACGGTACTGGTGTCTTTGGCCGTGAATGCTGCACAGGTGACCGTGCAGCCCAAGATCGGCTTGAGTCCCAGCAGCTTGGCCTTTACGGCAACACAGGGCGGGGCCAATCCGGCCAATCAAACCGTCGCCGTCACCAACACCGGCACCGGGACCCTCACCTGGACGGTCGCGGACAACGTCAACTGGTTGACCGCCACCCAGTCCGGCAGCTCTATCGTCGCAGGTGTGAACCTCTCCGGGCTGGCCGCCGGGACCTATAATGGCGCCATCACCGTAAGCGCCAGCGGCGCCACCAATACGCCACAGACGATCCCGGTCAGCTTGACCGTGGCCGCCGCACCCGTGGCTTCGCCGACAATCGCGCTGAGTCCGACGAGTTTGGCATTTAGCGGAACCCAAGGCGGGACCAACCCTGCCAGCAAGACCGTGACGGTCTCCAACACCGGTGGCGGCACCCTGACTTGGACCGCCAGCGACAATGCCAACTGGTTGACCGCCACCCAGTCCGGCAGCTCCATCGTCGCAGGCGTGAACCTCTCCGGGTTGGCGGCCGGGACCTACAATGGCGCCATCACCGTGAGCGCGACCGGAGCCACCAACACACCGCAGACGATCCCGGTAACATTAACAGTCACGGCTGCACCGGCCCCAGCGCCTACTCCCGCATCGAGCATCAGTGCGACCCCCGCTAGTATTTCGATCACGGTTCCAGCAGGAACCACCGCCGTTCAAGAGTTTACTTTCGATATCAACAGTTCCGGGGGAAGTACGGGTTGGTCCATTAATGATCCCGCCTATTGGATCCTTCGAGATCCTTCATCGGGAAGCACACCGTCCAAAATGCATGGTTATGTATACCCGGAGTTCTTTAAGACCGCCGGAACCTACAGCGCCACCTTCACAATTACTCCGTCCAGCTCCGCCATCACCCCTATTTCAGTTCCAGTCACATTGACTGTCACGGGGTCTCAGACTCAACCGACGCAACCGAGCATTGGATTGAGTCCCACGAGTCTCGCATTCACTGGAACACAAGGAGGAAGCAACCCGAGCAGCAAGACCATCACCGTCTCCAATACCGGCAGCGGGACCTTGAGCTGGACGGTCGCGGACAATGCAAACTGGCTCACCGCCACCCAATCCGGCAGTTCCATCGTGGCGGGTGTGAACCTCTCCGGGTTGGCGGCCGGCACCTATAACGGAGTTATCACCGTCTCGGCCACCGGGGCCACCAACACGCCGCAGACTATTCCAGTGGCGTTGACGGTGACTGCCTCCGGCTCAACAACAACAGGATCGGTCACGCTCACGTGGAACGCCAACACTGAACAGGATCTGGGCGGGTACAAGATCTATCGTGCAACCTCGTCCGGAGCCTACGGCGCCCCCATCGCCACGATCAACGGGAACGTGACCAGTTACGTGGCCAGCGGGCTGCCCACGGGGACGACCTATTTCTTCGTAGTGACGGCCTTTGACAATGCCGGTAACGAAAGCTCGTATTCGAACGAGGTCAGCAAGAGCGTCTACTGAGACAGTGCGATCAAGGACGAGATCTGAACAATCGCAAGCAAGCGATCAACGGACAAGTAAACGACACGAACGGACGGGAGGAATTCAATGAAACGGGTCATGTATGTATTTTTATTGGCAATGATCATCGCTCCGGAAGTCCAGGCTCAGACATGGCCCAACGAACCATCAGGATCGTCGACGCTGGTAGATTGCAATTTTAATAATACAACGTGTGGGGGAATGTTAGCCGATGCATATAATAGCGGCCGAGTAATATCTGATGGGACCGCGCCTGCCTCTCCCACCAGCGTACTGCTTCAGCAAACATCATCAGGCACATCACTAAGTGGTGGTGCACAACTCGACTACTATCCAAACGGACAAAGGGAACTGTTTGTTGGATTTTGGGTCAAGTTGAATAGTGGATTTGTAGGGTCATCGAATCACGATAACAAGGTGATCTTTCCTGGTGCATACTGGGTCATACTTGAATTTTGGGGCCCTCCCGGATCAAATTTTAAACCTGTCACCCATTTCCAATTTAACTCTAACGGACCCAATAACTGCCATTTAAGCGGTATTATTGCCGGAGATTGCCCTTGGGGTGGAAGTGGTGGCGTAACCTTTGGCAATGCCTGCTCCATCGGACGTGAAACCTGGTATCGAATTGAATACTACATTAAGCAAAGCAGTTACACGAATAGTCGTGATGGCATCGTGCGTTGGTGGGTAAATGGAACCCAATGCTATAACGCTACGAATGTCAATACCCTAACATCTCCGTTCGACCAAGTTTCACTTAATCATACTTGGGATGGCGGATTATCGAAATCATCTGGAACTTGGGAATATCGGTTTGACCACCTCAAAATCAGTGCACCGAATGGTGGAGGTGGCGCTCCCAAAGGAGACACGACTCCTCCTGTCGCGCCAACGTCACTCCGCGCAAATTAGGCTGGGTAACGTCTTACAGATAAGAAGAAAGGACCAAAGGAGGAGGAGCTTTCCCAGCAGATTCACCTCTTTTCAGCCACAATCGTATAGTGCGGGTAGACATAGATACGTTCTTTGGTCATACCGGTAACCGTGAACCCCGTATGGGATAAGCGGCACTGGAGTTCCAACGCATCGCATTCCTGCGGGTATTGCTTAGCCAACAGTAAATCATGCAGTTTATTGAAGAGGCACCAGAACGGTTGGCCGGCGTCGATGTCCTTGATGATGAATCGAGCCCCCACCTTAAGCTTTGCAAAAAGGTCGCGTAACGCTTGATCTTGCCAATCCCGAGGAATATGGTGCAGGACGTCCACCATAAAGACATAGTCATACTCTCCGATCCAGCCAGGCAACGTCGTACCATCATAGACTTCCAATCGTGCATGGGCTCCTCTACCCTCCGCCGGGAATAACCGGCGAGCACATTCTACTGCTTGTTGATTGGTTTCCAGACCGGCAATGGCAGAAGGGTTGCGGTACTGATCCACCAACTGCAGAAACACCCCTGCCCCGCATCCGATATCCAAGACTCGCTGCCCTTCGGGCAATAAGTTCAGCAGCCGGTCGAAAGGACAGATCAGGGGGCGATAGATCGCCTTGCTCCTGGCCAAAATGCCAGGACTGTCTCGATAATAACTTTTTAAAAACCCAACGAGCTCGTTCGTACTCACATGCCTCATAGGGCGCGCAGCTCCTTCCCAAATCGTCAGATCATGCCATCTCGCTAATCTCCTACACTGACGTTGGCCCCATTCCGAGACAGGTCTTAACCAGAGCAGACGACTTCTTCGGCGGTCCGAATCGCCTGACGTTGGATGACAAACTCATTCGGAGTCAGGTGCCCGAGCGAGCTGTGCGGGCGGCGATGATTATAATCGTGCCGCCACGCCTCGATGATCGCCTGCGCATCGGCGAGCGAGGCGAATTGATGGATGTTCAAGCACTCATCGCGTAAGCGGCCGTTGAACGACTCGATAAAGGCATTCTCCACGGGTTTCCCGGGCCGAATGAAGTCGAGTTGCACACCTCGGCGGTAGGCCCAATCCTCAAGTGCGCGCGATTGGAATTCGGTCCCATGATCGACGGTGATGGACCGCGGGCTCGGGCCTTCGCCCAGTGTCCGGTCGAGCGCCTGACTCACCGTCTTTCCTGACATCCGAAATCCCGCCTCTAGTATCGGGCTGTGGCGACTCCAGTGATCGACGATGGTCAAAATCCGAAACGGGCGCCCGTCCGCCAAGGTATCATGCACAAAATCCATGCTCCACCGCTCTGTCGGACCGCTGGCCATCGGAGCCGGTCCACGATGCAAGGCGATATGCTTCCGTCTCCGGACCCGCATCCGGAGTTGCAATCCCTCGAGCCGATACAATCGGCGCACCCGTTTCCGATTGATGAGCCAGCCTTCCCGACGTAAGAGGATCCAGATCCTAAAATACCCAAACCGAGGCCGCGCATGGGCTAGATCCCGAATGCGCAGCCGGAGTGCCGACTGATCCTGGGCGCGACTTCGTCGATACCACGAGGCGCGGCCGAACTGGGCCAGCCGACAGGCCCGCGCACAACTTACCTGAAACGTCCCATGAAACCACTGGGCGAGTTCCCGGCGACGGGCGGGCCTTAGACTTGTTTTCGTAGCGCCTCCGACAGCATATGCTTATCCAGCGAGAGGTCCGCCACCAGCCGTTTCAGCCGACTGTTCTCTTCTTCCAGCTGGCGGAGCCGGCGCAGTTCACTGACCCCGAGATGCGCGTATTTCTTCTTCCATGCGTAGAACGTCGCTTCCCCGACCCCGAGTTGCCGGCACATATCCTGGACAGGGGTGCCGCTTTCGACCTGGCGAATTGCATAGATGATCTGCTCTTCCGAGAATTTCGACCGCTTCATGGGTCCACTCCTTTCGTCGAGGACCGCCGAAGCCGGTATCTTACTCTCGTTTCAAGCTGCCGTCGTTTTCGGGGGAGACGTCAACACCTCCGGCGCTTTCAATCTGCCCATACAACGCACTGGATAGAGTCACGACGGGCACATGCCTGTATCCGGCGCCGTCCATTGACCAAGTAGGCATGATCCACCATCCGCAGCATGGCCAAATCCGACTGATGGTCTGCATAAGCCGTGATCCGTCGAGGTCCCAGGCGAACCCTGATATCTTGAAGGGCTTCAACTTTCTCACGTCCGCGCATGTTCGAGCTCGCCAGCTTCCCGGACAACCGTCCATCTTTCCATTCGATTTGCGTGCAGATGACTTCATCAAACCCCAATCGGCGCCCTAATTCCTTGACGTAGCAATCGGGGCTGGCGGTCAGCAGGATCAATCGATCCCCCGCCTGACGATGCGCTTGCACTGCCGCTATTCCTTCCCGGCGCATCTGGCTCCTGATAAATCGATCCACGAACACCTGGGTCCAAGCAGAGAGCTCTTCTACCCGAACCCCTCCCAGGACGGCACGAAGAAATGATTCCTTCAATCCGGCATTGTTCACCCATCCTGCCCCAAACAACAGCACGACAACCGGCAAATGCACACAGCGGATCAGGCGCCAGGGCCGGCGGGCTAAAAATCCGAAGAGATACCACAGGAAGCTATCGCTTCGAGACAGGGTATGGTCCAGATCGAAGACCGCAATCCCGGTTTGTCGCGTCACGAGACGTACACGATCAGGACGAAGGAACCGATCCAGCCCAGAATCGCCGCAACCAAGGGAACGTCCTTGACAACCAGATCGGTGGGCGAGCCCCCTAAATCGCGGGCGTGGACCAGGTACAGATACCGAAAGATGCCGAACGTGACGAAGGGTGTGCTGAGATACAAATGATCGGAATGAAACCGCTCCATCGTGGCATGGTCGAGCGTATAGAGGATATAGGTGAGGAGCGTGACCGGCGTCACCACCGAGATCAACTCATCCACCAGCTTGATGGAGTACTGCTCCAGAACCGGTCGGTGACTGTCGGCCCGATCGGACATGGTCAGAAGCTCGTGCCGCCGCTTGGCCAAGGCAAGAAACAACGATAGGAGAAACGTCGCGAGCACGAGCCAAGATGAGGGAGGGACATCAATAGCCAACCCGCCAGCAAAGACGCGGAGGACGAATCCGATACCGATACAGAAAACATCCACAATCACGACGTGCTTCAACCAGAGACTGTAGGCCACGTTCATAAGACCGTAGCCTGCGATCAACAGCAGCACCTGGTACGAGAACATTACCAGCAGAAGCGCGACAACGACGAGCGCCGCCGTGGTGATCACCGCCGCTCTCACACTCAGCGCGCCGGAGGCGATCGGTCGATGCCGCTTGCGCGGATGAAGGCGATCATGCTCGCGGTCGGCGAGATCGTTGAACAGATAGACAGCGCTCGACATGGCGCAGAATGCGAGTACGACCAGCCCGGTCAGCCATAGCTTCGATTCGACGGTCGCCTGTCCGGAGAAAAACAAAGGCGCCGCCACAAACACGTTCTTCACCCAATCGGCCGGGCGTATCGCTTCCCAAATCACCGACGCCGTTCCAGACCGCTCGATCTGCGCCGAAGGTGAAGAATCCAACGATTTCATTGCCTGGGACAACAGCTCCTCTTTAGGACGTCACATTCAGTGGTGTAGAGGGGGATTTCGCATGCACACGATGCTCCCAATGGGAGAACTTACTCCCGAGCTTTTCGCATAGCGCAAAGGAGGCAAAAGCGATCAGATATGGCATCACCGGCAACATATACCGAAACAACGGGACCATAGCCAGGTGCAATACGACAAAATAGCCCAGGAGCCCCAATAAGAGGAGGGCATATCGACGACCTTGCTTCACCGCCAGAACGACGCCGACAACAAACGCACCATAGAGGGGGAGATTGATGGCCAAAATGATGCCGTGGTTTGCCCCCGACTCCGTCGCATACCAGAGGCGCAGAAACTTGCGTACCCCGAACGAGATAAAACTCACCGGATCATTCAGAAGCCGCAGGCGATAGTTTTCCAACCCGGCAACCAAGGCATAGCGGTCCGCCTCCACTGGACTGCGGCGTGCCGGCGGATCTTCAATAGCACCTTGAGCTTTCAACCGTTCAAGGGCTCGCGGGAGAGCCTCCTCTCGTTCCTTGATCGTCCAAAACTGTTCCGACGACCCAAATAGGAAATTCCCACCAGCAACGGAGGCAACCGGAATCACTTCATGCAGCACCAGATAGTTCCGCAGACTCCAGGGCAAAACCACCAGCACACATGCCACCACAACAACCACGCAGTGCAGTACCCACCACGGCCTACGACCCGGATTCGCAAGCACAGCGAACGGCAGCATCAGAGGAAGCATCTGGGTCGTCCCTCTGGTCAGTGTCGCCAAGCCCAGGACAAGTCCAGCCCCGACGCTGTGGCTCCACTTCCCATATTTCAACGCATAGAGGACCAAGAGGACGAAGACACTGAGGAACAAGGTGAAGAACGCTTCCGCCCCAATATAAAGTGTGGCGTAGACCGAAAAAGGATAGACCGCCCACATCAAGCCGGACAGTAGCGCGCTCATCACCGTAAACACTTCCAGCACGACGAAATAGACGACCACCGTAGTGAAAGAGTCGGCAATCACCTGAGCAAGCTTGATGGGCACTTGATCGTCATCAAACACCGAAAGGCCACCGGCAATAAGGAGTGCGTACAACGGAGGGGTGAAGACGGGAAACACAGGATCGCGGAATCCTTCTCCTTCATAAAGCATATGTGCACCGCCAAGATAGGCGATAGATGCATTTGTAGAGAGATGCGGTTCAGGCACAAGCCACAACGCGCTCAATCTGATGGCCACGGAGATAATAAACAAGAAGGTGGCGACCTTCCGACAGTCCGAGATTGTTCCAAGGATTAAGTTCACTTCTTACCGAGATTGTCTTTATTTATTGTATCTCAGCCCTAATCCTTCCATATGGATTAGGGTCGGGGGATCATATGGTCACCAAGAGTTCACCTGACAGACCGTAGCTTGTGATCTAGACAACTGGCGAGACCGATCGATGCATAACATCAAAGACCGACCCATCGAAGTGATATGTATTGAGAGCGTCTTTGCAGTCAATTGCCGAGGTGTTGTCGATGATCTCTAACCCAGCCTTTTCTCCCGTAACCTAACACTCCGAGAATTTCTATCACGAGCCTCCATGGAAGAAAGAATGGCACTAGCAGGAGACCCTCCAGAGCTCGAAAAGGAGAAGCCGTTTGAGTTACACCTACGAGAAAATACAAAGCAAGTGACCCTAATATAGAAGCAGCCCAAGGAAACAAGAAGCCCCACAATGGATCTGCGGAGACGAACCAGGCCGAAGCGACGCAGAGAAGGGTCAGAGAAGCTTGGCTCGAATAGTTAGGTGCAACCAGTGTGATCGCCGCGTCCAAGAGGTAGACACTTCGAGAATGAACGGCTTCAAAAAACAGCTTCCATGCGCTTGAACCAATGACTCCGTACCGTCCGCTCGCCCATCTCAACCGCTGGGTAGAAGCCTGATTCAACCCTTTCGACTCCTTTGCTAGCGTCAGTGCAAGCGGATTGTAGTAAACCTTCTCACCAGCTAAAAGCAACGCAGTCGAAAATTCCCAATCTTCTGCAACTGAATGGGCATTCCAACCATATTGGTCGATGACTCTCCGGCTGAAGCACATACCCGTTCCAGTTAAAACCCCAGGGAGTCCTAATGCTGTCTTGGCCTGATAATACAATCCGTTCTTAAGCACACCTGTAACTGCGATGATTCTAGTGAAGTAGCTCTCCCACGGATTGCAGATGTAATTATACCCTTGTTGAATTTCCTGCTTTTCGAGGAGTGCTTGGTTAAATGCCGCCAGGAGATCTTTATGAACCAGGCAATCGGCGTCGATTACAACCAATGCGTCAAACGGCACACCGACAGATTTAGCTTGATCAATTGCCCATGAAAGCGCGGCTCCCTTTCCGGATGCTCCCGAGCTGCGCTCATAACAATCTACGCCATAACTCCTTGAGACCTTCGCCGTTGCATCCGTGCAACGATCCGCTATGACTACAACGTGAACAAACTCTTTGGGATATTCCGTCTCTGCTAAACTGTTGAGTGTCGCGCCGATCCCAGATTCTTCATTGTGTGCAGGGATCAACACAAGAAATCGTAATTGCCGTGGAGTCGATACAAGCTTGCACTGTCTACTCGACAAAATTGACACAATCGCATGAACCCATTGATACAAAGCTAACAGACTAAGAACACTCAGGACCACGACCAATGCAATCGCTGCGATATTTACAATCATAAGGTCTCCGGCCCAATACTAGATTCAAGCTCTCACGTGAATCTCCAACGCAATGCGTACAATCCCTTGACGGAGCTATCGCTATTGCTGTGCCACATTGCAGACAAGCGCGCGATACAGTTGCGCGACCCGATCCACCATAACTTCGGCGGAGAAATTTGCTTCAACCCGTTCGCGAGCGCTCTTGGCAATTTGGGCAGCTGTATCGACACGATCTAGCAGCATCCCACAGCGATTGGCCAATTCAACCTCATTCCCTGCCTCCACTAGCATTCCCGTTGCTCCATCTTTAATAACTTCCGGAATACCACCAACTCGGCTGGCCAATACTGGAACCCCTGCTACCATCGCCTCCAACACCACGAGAGGAATTCCTTCACTAAGGGAAGGAAGGACAAAAACATCCATAGCTTGCATAAGCTCATAAGTATCATCTCGCTGCCCAAGGAACGCAACGTTTTCAAGCATTTCGAGCTTTCTTACCATCTCTTCTAATTGATGACGTAATGGACCATCCCCGACTAAGACCAGTTTCACTTTCCTTCCTTGATCCAGCAACAGTCGCATAGCTTTCAGAAGATGCACCTGCCCTTTCACTGGTGTAAGCCGCCCCACGGTTCCAATCAGCGCTTCGCTACTGCAGACACCAAGCATCGCGCGTGTCTCTACTCTGGATCGACTTATTCTTCGTTTTCCGACTTCAATCCCATTATAAATGTGTATCACTTGGCTGTTCTTATATTTCATTGCGAGAACATCATGAATGGTCTTTGAAACCGCTATCAGGCAAGACACGATGTGAGCCAAAACCATGTGTTCTAGAGTTCGATAAAATCCAATTTTCACCGACTGAAACCCTGCGTATGCCTCCGTGAGACCATGAACCGTCCGAACAATGCACGGAACCCCTGCCAATTTGGCAGCAAGACCGCCGAGGATTGTATCTTTATACTTGTGCACATGAACAATGTGACAAGGATTCTCTTGAAAATATTCAAGAAGACTCTTTATGATTTTGATACCACCCCACTGGCGCTCTGGAAACACGTAGACATCAATTCCGATTGCTCGAAGTTGATGTTCTAATCGTCCAGCATTGAATAGTACCGCCGACACGGCAACTCCAGGCCTACGGACAAGTCCGGCTAATAGTATCGCCATTTGAATTTCAGCCCCTGCCCACAGATCTCCGTTCGCAACATGGCAGATTCTTATTTTGGTGGGAGATGGTGAATTCATGTTGTAAGCTCCCCGATCAAGGAGACACAGCCACAGGAGAACTTCTAGCTTCCAGTTGAGCCCGATCCGTGACGGATGGCGCGTACGCTAACGCGTCATGGGGCCGTTCTTCGTTGTAACTCTGCAACCAGTTCGCCCTGATCTCCCGCACCTGATCCAGAGACTCAAACACATAGGCATTGAGCACCTCGATCCGATACGTCCAATTGAATCGTCCGATGAACGTCTTCTGACCCAGATCACATTGACGAGCCGGCCTGCATCGGCCTCCCGGAGAATGGCGATGATTTGGGTCCGGTGAACATCGATTGTTGCATGGGAACCTCCTGGCTTGGGTGGCTATTCTGCCAGAAGATTCTCCTTTTCACTGTCGCAACTTCCGCAGAGCTTACCCCCGGAATTCACATGAAAGTGTATTGATCCCGATCGGATAAGAAATACTGCAAGTGCCACAGGGACCTTACCGTTCACGCAGTTTGCAAGAATAAGAATTATGATCTTATTGACAAGCCCTCTAACTCTTGACAGTATCTTCACACAATTAGAAGATTTATTCCTCTTCAATCCCACGGTGCTCACTCCTTAGTAACGTGGGAACAGCCAGCGCAACTTAAACCTCAATGCTAGGTGTTACTCGTATGCAAAGAATATCCCCTCGATTTGGGAAAGCTCGGCTTTACCGTCAAGACGTTGGCCCCATAGAACGCACCTACTTTACGTTATTTGGATTAGCAGACCCTGGTCATTTCATACGAAGTGAGTATTTCAAGCGCTACATTCACAATGTGGCTCCCACCTCCATCCTAGATGCCGGGTGCGGGTCGGGTGATTACTCCTTCTACCTAGCCGAACGCTTTCCTCTATCACGCATCACTGCGATTGACAGAAATGCTCTCATCATAGAAAGAAACCTTCGCACTCGCGATAAAATGGAGCTCTCCAACATACATTTCAGAGTGCAAGACTTGAAAGCCGTAGACGACAGCAATAGCTACGATCTAATTACCTGCATCGATGTCCTACAATATATTGAGTCGCCAGAAATGGTTATCTCGAACTTTGCTAAGGCATTGAAGAAGAATGGGTACTTGTATCTCCACCTACCCCTCCTACGTCGCAATAAAGTACCACTCAATCGATTTCTGAAGAATTTCCATGCCGATGAAGCCATTGCAGTGAGAACCAAGAAAACTAGGGACGAAGTCATTTATATGATAGAGGATGCAAAGTTAAACATAGAAAAGTCACAATATACCTTTGCCCATTATGCCGGTGAGCTGGCCTGCAGCTTATCCTGTGCATTCTATAAGGATATACCTCTAAACCGTCTTATGCAGGGTTTTGTTTCCCCCCTAACAAGAATGTTGGGTGGGCTAGAGTTGTCTGGCAGATGGTCAGATGGGTTTGCTCTTGCTGTATTGGCTAAAAAGCTAATTTAGAAGAAAGGCATGGGAGTATCTATAGCCCTTGGATCTGTTGTTTCCGCTACAGATCATGATAGTTAATCAATTCAATCTTAAATGGCATCTCTCTCCACCACTCGGAATAAAGTAGCTTCGTTTCGTGCTGGTATTGTGCGTGCCCTGGATGAACCATGACCTCTACGGATTCATGCTTTATCGGTTTCCGATTGGCTAATTCACAAAATGCCTTCAATGAGCCGAAGCCTGAAGTTGTAATGGTTCGATAATAGTAACGCAAGGCATAGATCCAGAGACGTTTCTTGAGCAGAACTACAGCTGACGCAGGAGATGTCGGTGAGTAAATATTTCTCGTAATTCTCACCTTCCGTATGTCAAAACACCTCTGTACTCGTTTCAGAACAGAAAACAAGGCAGGGATAGTATGTACATGATTATGAGAGTCAAGATGACTTATCTTCACACCCATCGACCGAATCTTATCTACTTGCAGACAGAGTTCTTTAAAGAAAGCTTCTCTCAATGAAGAAGTTACTGACACTGCTCGTAACCTTTCCTCTCCTGCGAAACAACCTTTATCATTCAAACATTCAGCTAGTGGACCGATCTGTGAGGGCTGTGTCAACGGATAGAACTCTGTTAAATTAAGGTGGACACCTACGGAATAATTAGGACTTTTGGGAAGCCGGCCAATCACTTCATCGATAGAAGGAGCATTGGCAATGGCTGTCACTGATGTAATCTGTCCCTCAGAAAGCAGGTTAAGAATTTCCTCGTTAACCAACGGACTTATGCCCAGATCGTCGCTGTTTACTATGACTCTAATTGTCAAACCTCCTCTGCAACTTGCGTGATACAACTCAATCGGTCTTGTATGGAGGTTAAGATTGACACTTTGATAATTCGCCGCACTCAATTTATCCCACGATAAGAGGTCTTTCTAGGAGAGAAAAATCCAACTGTCTTCGTTCCCTCTAGCGGCTTCAATCTATTCGCATTTGCTCTGCCGCTATCTTGCAATCCCATTTCCGTCGCAACACAATTCCGCAAAGACACAGCAAAAGCTATTAGCACCCAAAATGTGGGGTAGTAAAGAGTTGACACAAAAATACTACTGACTAAGTAGCCTATAAATCCTGCTTCGATAGCTCGAGCCCAAAAAAGAGCATCCTGCACTTTGACAGTTTTCTGGCCATCTTCCAGATGGTTCAACCCTTTTCCAATTCCAACGTGAGCCTCCTTTATTCTATATCGGATACTTATGCGGCTGACCCATTGTAAATCCTTAAAACTATAAAGCAGCATCCCCATAAACAATCCAAAACCAATCAATCCTAATTCCGGCAGCAATGTCAAATAGAGTGAATGAGCGGCACGACCAGCCAAGGACCGATCCTGAAAAGTTCTGTCTCCTTGATACTCTTCGAACGTCCATGGAAAATTACCTTGTCCGACCCCCATGATGGGATTGCCGAGGAACATCTCCCAACCGATTTCCCATGTATACATCCGCTGTGCCCCTGTCCCCGTTTCGAGGGTCTCATCACTAGTTGTGGATTTTATTTCCTCCCAATATTCCTCTGGCGCAGCGATTGCCATAAACAGCACTACCACCAACCCCAAAAACACTGGCATGATTTTGTTCGGCGATCTGATCCACCAATAAAGGCCCACGGCGGCCAGCCCGATGAACCCTCCCCTGGAAAACGTCGTCATCGCAGCCAGTACGAAGAGGCACAAAAGGCTTATATAGAGGGGCCGCGATATCCCTATCCCCTTAGCCGACATGAGGAACAATGCAAACGCAGCAATTACGTCCATCTGCATGCAGAAGTCGTTCTCGTCACCGAGCCATCCCCCTATCCCACGCCCCTGGGCCAGCACGCCTAGCACCGCTAAGATCGTATGGACTCCCAGCCAGACCTTCATCATTCGATTGAATTTGTCCAGACTATCCACAAATGTGATTATGCCCAGGTACAACCCGAAGGTCAGGAACATATCTTTGACCAAAATTGCGGCCCAAAAATTATTGATGGCGATCGGCACATGGACGATCATCAGCGCAAACAATACTAGCCAAAGCTTCGTCTGCAGTTTCGTTACGTTGAATTTTCCAGAGCTGAAGATAGCGAGCACTAAGAGACCGTCCAAGAGGGAGGCAAAGGGAATAGCTTTTAGGCCCGGTACAACCTCTTGCGGCCGTCCAAATTCGAATAGGAGCGCGAGGAGCACGATTGTGAAAGGCCCTTTCCTGGTGGTCTCCTTGGCCCCTCGCGCTTGCAGTCCTACTTGAGGCACATCTGCTGCGATACTCCGCACTTACTTCCTCGCGAGAACGGCAATAATATTGGTTCGCAACGGCCGTAGCGGCCTTGTCATCAGCAGCTTGATCCACAAAAGTTCCGGCACAAACAACGGCGGGAGGGTTTTGAAAATCGCGTCGGTGACCAACAGTCTTAATTCTGCCACCGTGAACCCCTGGCGAGTGGCCAATTCCCGGATCGTCTTCTCCCGATTCGCACGGTAGTGGGTCGGGAAGATGTCATGTTCTTCCCGACCTTCGACCAATGCTACAAGCGGCCCTTTGATGACCTCTGGCACGAGCATTGACAGCATTGTGCCATACCCTAAAAAGTTCGGCGTATGAAAGATGAACAGGCCTTTGGGAGCCAGAACGCGACAGACTTCTCCGAACTGACGACCCGGATCGTCCAAGTGCTCCACCACCATATTCATCGTCACCAGATCGAAGACTCCATCGGGAAACGGCAACCTGCCGATGTCGCCTTGGACCTTTCTCCTTAGCCGCTGATGCGCCTTGAGGGATGGCAGATCGAAGTCCAATCCTGTCAGCGACCGGCAGCGGGAGGTCAGTTCCTCTTCCCCCTGCTGCCTCCAGAACGGCAGCAGGGTATGGCCGCATCCCAAATCCAGCCACCGGGTGTCTTCCTGGACATGTTGTTTCAGAACCGCTTCATAGACGTGCTGCGAGTATTCAAACTCTGGGATGATGACATCCCGCATTTTCCAGTACACCCGATACAAGCGGTCGCGTAGGCTCATGGTTTTGGTCTCGCTCCTCCACTCATACGGACTTCTTCACACCCACCGCCGACTCTTCTGTCTCGCTGCTTCATGGCTTGCTGGTACAGTTGGAGATACTCATCTGCCATGCGATCCAGCGTATATTGTTTCTCAACCAAGCGCTGCGCCCGATCCCCGAAAGCCTTCGCCTGGTTCGGGTCTTCAAGGAGTTTCAGAATGGCCTGGGCCAGAGCCGATGCATCCTCTGCCGGGACAAGGAAGCCGGTCTGCCCTTCGATTACCAACTCGGGGTTTCCCCCCACCCGCGTGGCCACGACCGGCCGGCCCGCCCGCATGGCTTCCAGCAGCGCGATCGACAACCCTTCCGAGAGCGACGGCAATGCGAAGACGTCCATCACCGCCAAGAGTTTCGGCACATCCTGCCGAAGCCCGAGAAATCGCACTCGCTCCGCCATATTCCATCGCCGGACTTCTTCTCTCAATTCCTGTTCTAATTCGCCGCGCCCCGCCAACAGCAACAGCGTCTTGGGAGACTTCCGAAGCACGTCGACCATGGCCGCCACGAGATAGCGGTGGCCTTTCACTGGATAGAGGCTTCCCACCGCCCCCACGACCCGGTCTGATTCGTTGATGCCCAGTTCCGCCCTCAACGCCTTGACCTCCTGTTCAGACACCGGAGCCATGGCAGGCACACCGTTGTAGACCACATTCACACGTTGGTCGGCTATTCCCACCTTGCTGACGATGAATCGCTTCAAATCTTCCGAGACCGCCACCATCTGCGCAGTCCGGCTCACGGCACGATAGGCAAACCGGCGCCGCAGGCGCTGCCAGTAATAGTTCTTGCCGTGCACCGTGGCCACGAAAGGGAGCCCGACGGCTTTGGCCAACATCCATCCGCTCACAATGGCATCGAACTCATGAGCGTGGATGATGTTGATGCGGTTCTCCCGAATGAATGCCATCCACCGCCTGCACCACCGCCAATTCAGCAGGCCTTCCTGCGGCATCACCCGGGTGGCAATGCCGTCTCGCTCACACTCTTCCTTGAGCCAGCCCGGTCTGAACAGCCCCAACGTGACATCCCATCCTCGTTGCTGCAGCGCACCGCCGAACATATGAATCACCCGCTCGGCTCCGCCGGGCCCGCTACTGGTGGTGAGCAAGAGCACTCGTCGTCCGTCGTTCGCCCGGTCCATCATGGTTTAATCGGATTCGGTATGCTAAGATGCATGATCCGTCCGCCGATTCTGCTCGATCCGAGCCACCAGCGCCTCACAGCCCTTCCGGATATGTCCGAAGCACACCTGGAAATCCTCGATTGTACCGCTATACGGATCATCGATCTCGAGCGGACAGTCTGGACTCACGGCACCCAGCAGTACGACCTTGTCCCGTACCTTTGGATAGAGGCTCGCCACACGGTCCTTTTGGGCCAACTCCATGACGATAATGATGTCCGCGTCCTCGATCCACCTGGCCCCCAGTAGAGAGGTGACATGGGCCTCCAACGAAACCCCTTGCTGCTTCGCCACGAGCCGAGCATACTGGTGAGCCGGTTTCCCCGGTGTGGTCTCGAGACCAGCTGATCGCACCTCCATGCTCACGCCGCGCTTTTCCGCGTTTAAACGGAAATACTCGGCAGCGAATGGGCTTCGGCAAATGTTCCCTTTGCAGAGAAACAGCACGCTCCGGATCGGATTGTTCATCCGTCCGGCCGCATGCCGCTCTTGCGCCTCTCTTCGGACAGCCAGCGGCGCGGCAAGGTGCTTCACAACCGCCCGCAACCCCCTCACGTATCGTCCGAGGTAGTCCCGTATTTCTTCCATCACCTCTCCAGTCATATGCCTCTCTTCAGCAGGTGCGCCAGATAGGCCCGGAGCTCGTACCAAGCCGGACCCCGATCGTTCCAACGCTCGACCTCGTAATGCAGATCTTTCTGAAAGAACCGAACAAACTCCATCACGCACCGTGTCCGTGACGGACACCCGGGCGGAAGCCTCAGCGTCTCGTCGGATTTGAACAGTCTTGCCAACAGATGATCGAGGTCTCCCAAAAGCCACCGGGATTTCACCCCCGCGCGATAATCGGCCACCGGCACCTCCACTGGACGTCCGCAGATAAGTTGATACAACAAGAACGGAAAATTCAGGCCCGCATCACTGGCGAGTTGCAGCGACCCCCAGAATCGTCCGTTGATTTCCATCAGACGCGGGATGCCGGTTCGGCGCTCGACTTTAAACTCCACCATCGCCACCCCATGCCAGCCCACATGGTGCAGGAGCCGCATGGCATAGTCGGCCATCGGTTTCGGCAATTCGATGCTCTCCCGAAGCACGCTCACGCCCCCGGCCGGCGGTTTTTCGCGCAGGCGTCGGTGGGCGAACAAGGCAACGGGTCTGCCATGGTCACAGAGCGCGAAAATGCCCTGCCCTTCCCCCTCAATGCGCCGCTGAATCAACGACGGCCATTTGAGATAGGGGGTCTGTCGATACACCTGCTCCAATTCTTCCCGATTCACCACCTGGCGTACACTGGTGTTGGTCCAGGCGCCGTCGATCGGTATGCGCGATCGGCCCGGCTTGACGATCAATGGAAATTCTCCCACCGACCGCAGGTCCTGGGGAAGACGACCCTCTTCCACGAAGAGAGTGTCGGGAATTGGCACGTCAAGCTGTTGCGCGAGCCTCATCAGCCGATATTTATCCGATAGCGTTTCATAGACGGCCGGAGCGGGCGCGGCAACTCTGGTACGCGCGTCGAACTGGGCCCTGCGTTCCCCGATCAGGTGCATCGCCAGATCGGAGATCGGCACAAGCATCTCGACTTGCCGATCGGTCACCATCTGTAACAAAACATCGAGGTAGCCCTTCGGATCTTCGTATGGAGACGGATAACGAAACGCACGCCGGCAATAGCGCGATGAACCGGCTAGGGAGCGCTCGGTTTCCGACCCGACCAGCACATCGATCTGTTTTCGCCCCAGCGCGCGCGTGACGGCGAGCGCTGCCCGCTCATTGCCGTCTGTCACCAGCACGCTCATCGTTCCTCCACACCGACCTTTGCTAAAACCGGCGCCTTTTCTTCGCCTCATTGAATATGTTGGCCGGAGAGACACCTCACATGGGCTCCCTCGTCTTTCTCCATACCCGGGCCTTCATTACCGCAGAGCGGACAGCGCCAGTGCCAAGAGGGCCGGGGACTCACTGATGTCATGATGGATCGAGATCCGCCTGAGCGCCATCAGATTCACCGGCGTCTCCCGTTCGAGACCCGGATCGCATGAGGCCGCAGCTTGGTATCCCGCCTCTCTCACGATTTGTTGCACGAGATCGTTGTAGTTGCCATTGGGATAGCAGAACACGGGAACTGTGGCTGCTCCACTCTCGCGTAACCTCTCGTACGACGAGTTCACCTCCTGCCGTACCTCTTTTTCCGGAATCAGCGTCATCAAGCGGTGTGAACAGGAATGCGATCCGAATGAGATGTCATGTTGCGACATCTCGCGCACTTCATCCCAATTCATCACGACACGGGTTTCCGGAACCGTGATCCCCAGAATCTCGCTCAAGCTCGCCAGCAGCCGCTCCAAACGGCCGGCTTCCAGCTCTTTACAGGCCTCGATGAAGCGATCATAGGAGTCCGGTCCCGCAGCAACGTCCCATGGAAAGACCGATCCCCTCTCCTGGGTCTGTAAAGCCTCGGTGAGAGCCTGATAGAAGGCTGTTCGCCGCTCGGGCGCGCACGACGGGGCATCGGCTGTCCGCAGGAGATAGCCCAGCCGTTCCGGCCAAAACCAGCGCGACGTGCCGACAAAATCCGTCGGCAGAAAAATGGTGGCAGGCAGCCTGTACCGCCTCAGGATCGGATAGGCATGCCGGTAATTGTCGAGCCAGCCGTCATCGAATGTAATCACGCAGGCGGCTGTGTCGGCCTTCCACCGTCCGGTTCGCCAGCGGTCGAGCAACTCCGAAAGCGAGAGGACCTCGAACCGTTCCCGCAAGTACTCCATGTGCATCCGGAACACCTCATCCCGCACATACATGCCGGATTGCACGATGCCCGCATCGAGGTCTTCAGCGGATAAGACTCGATGATAGTTCAGGATCGCGACGGTCCCTTTGTGTCGGGCCCGAGAGACACCAGACCAGTGGTAGGCTCCCGCGAGCCTTCGCCAGACATATCGCTTGAGTCCTGCCGCCCCCATGTGTGAACACGTGCCTCCTCGATCCAACCATCGTCTTCAGCCTGCTGATCTCGCTGCGGCCTAGGGCATTCTCCCCTCTCCTTACCCTCTCCCCCGTGAGGAGGGGGGCGGTGAGGGGGAAGCGCACACTAGAAGAGCGTGTAGATAAACGGCGCCACCGCGGATCCTTGCGTAAAGACAATCAGGCTTCCCAAGAGCACCAACACAACGATGATCGGCAGCAGCCAAAACTTCTTTCGTTCTTTCATGAACGCCCAGAGTTCGGTCAGAAATTCTCCCATTGTCCCCCCCTTGCTTAGAACATGTTCTTCATATGCGATGGCGGCCGCGGCTCCCGGACGACCCGGTAGCTGTCCATTCCGGGAATCCAAGCCCGCCGCATCGGGTCTCGGCCGAGCATTTTCATCACCAGTCCCATCGGCACCACGAGCCCATAGTAGAGAATGCCCAGAATAATCCTAGTGTTAATCCATCCCAGCACATGTCCCACCGCCATCCAGCCTTTGTACAGGGGGGCCAAGACACCGGGCAGGATGAGACCAAGCGGGATCAGCGCGCAAGCCGGAATGACCGCCCAGAGCCGCATGGCCTCGCCACGCCACACCAGGGGCCAGAGGCCGATGACGAGGAACACGCCTCCCACCGTGAGCCCGAAACTGCGGAGTTGCTTCACATCAGTCTGCTCGTTCATCGTACACCCTTTCTCTTATATATGACCCCTAGCGTTTTGAAGGATCCCAAGAGAGAATGCGATCCCCTCGCAGATACCGGAACCAGGCATCCAGGATCGACAGGTTTACCATCACAAAAAACGACGGCAACCGCAACATGGCGACCTTCGGCAGCCGCTGGGACCACAGATAGAGGACTGCCAGGCCATAAAACGCCGCCTGCCCCCAGAACAGCGTCCGATACCAGCCCGGATTGAGGGCCAGCAGGCCGTTCGTGACGAATGCGAGGATCAACGCGAAGGGCACCATCCAACGGCAGAGCTTGTGGCTGATCAATTGCCACGCGAACAGATGATACTTGAATGGATTCAGCAACGCGAGACTTCGCATAAATACGGAAATCCCCCGGACCACCGTCCGCACCTTTCGCTCATATTCCTTGCGCTCATCCGCCAGGTTCTTATAGTAGCCGACGCTCTCCTCGTCAGACACGCCTCTCAGCCCCTTCTTGACGCTGTTCAAGAGGGTATTGAAGTCGCTTTGCAGATCCGAGGCCCAATCCAGACAGACCTCGCGGCGCGCGGCGAAAAAAGACCCGCTGAGCCCGACCAGGCTGTTCACGGTCGTTTCCAGCCGTCGTAGCCACATCTCGTACTGCACATAGGCCCCTTCACCGCTCACCCGTCCGTCCTGGTCGATGAAACAATCGACACTGCTGACGCAACCCACGCTGGGGTCGGCAAAATTCTTGAGGATCGTACTGATGCCATTTGGCGGGAGCATGGTGGCGACATCCGAAAATACCAGGATGTCGCTTGATGTCGATTCGACGGCAAATTTTTGGGCCGCCTCCTTGCCGCCCTTGTGGGGCAGCCGAACCAGCCGGATCCCGGACGGCTGAAATGATTGTACGATCGGATCGGTGCGATCCGTCGAACAATCCGATGCGATCACGATGTCCAACCGGTCCTTCGGATAGTCTTGCGTCAACGTATTCTCGATCTTCTCCCGAATCCGTTTCTCCTCGTTGTACGCCGTGATGATGAAGGTCACCGACGGCTGAATCAGCCCCTTTCGCACGACCTGTCTTCGAACCGTGCCAAGACACCACAACAATAGTGGATACCCCACATAGGCGTACCACACGAATAGGACCGAGAGCCAAAAGAGCAATGCTATCAGCATGGCCGGCTTACCGATGAGAACGAGGGGACGACGCCCACGTGGACTCAGCTCTGGACGTTGCTCGGACGGCGGGAGACGAAAGAGAAGCCTCCGGTCCGCCGTCAGTCTTGCGTCCAGCCACACTCAGATCTCGTAGGACCTGACACAGCCTGGCCCTGTCCGCTGGTCGCACAAACCGATGGGTCGGGAGCGTGACCAGCCGTTCCACCACCTCCATCGCACCAGGATATTCGCGAACCGCCAGCCGATCCTGCAATTCCGGAATCTGTTGGATGGTGCCGGGATACGCCCCACTGATCCCCAACCCAAGCGCAGCCGCGCGCGCGCACAGGGCCTGCTTCACCGCACGGTCTCGCACCAGCACGGGAAGGCGCAGATAGGAGGCTTCCGGATCGGTTACGGCCTGCGCCTCCGGGGCAAGGGCGGCCAGCTCTTGAATGAACGCCTCAGCCTGCTCGCGGCGCGTCCGGTTGGATTCGTCAAGCCGATGGCGCCACCCAACGAGCGTGGCGGCGCGCGCCTCGGCCATCTGTTCAACCGGAAAGTCTCGATAAAATCGCGTCTCCCCCAACCCGAGACACGGCAATCCCGCCGGCAACCAATAGAGCGGCGGGCGAATGAAGACCTCGGTCGCCATCAACTCTGCCAGCTTCACCGCAGCGGTCCATCGCGATTCCTCTGGAAGCTGGTCATACCCCTCCCGAATGGCTGCGGCGATGGCAGCCGACCTCGTGACGATCACCCCGCCGCCGCCGCTGGACAGGTTCTTGCCGCGACCGAGGCTAAAAAATCCCACGTCTCCGGTCGTGCCGAGCCATCGCCCCTGCCGACTGCCTCCCATCGCCTGGGCGGCATCCTCCACCACCGTGATCCCTCGCGGCCGGCACAGGGCTTTGACCCCTTCGACATCGGCTGGCAATCCGAACAGATGGGTCGGCAGCACGCAGAGCGTGTCCTCATCGAGCGTCCTCGCGAGTTGCGCTAAGTCAAGATCCAGCGTGGCTGGAGTGACATCGCAGAGCGCGACCTCGAGCCCCGCTTTCACGACAGCCGACGGCACCGAGTAGCAGGTATAGGCGGGCATCACTACCTTGCGGTTCGACGACAACCGCTTGAGTCCGGACAGAATCAACGCCAGCGCGGCCTTGCCGGACGAGAGGAGAAACACATGGTCGGCGCCGAACATGTCGCGCAGCTCATGCTCCAGCCGGTTGCGATGGGAGCCTCCCGCCAGGAGCGCGGCGCATCCCGCGAAGAGCCCTCGAAGCGGAACCGGCGCGGCGGTCGGCGGCAATGTGGATTGGATCTTCATGGCAAATATTTGACGATACGCGGACCGAGCAGGTTGGCAATCGGCAACGGCAAGGTCCGCCAGAGCGAGATGGCCAGTCGGTATCGTGGATTGTGGGGGTTCAGCTCGGGCAGCGGCCTGTCGTCCTTGAGCCAGTAATACCAATACAACGGAACCGGCTTCGCTCCCCATTGTTCCTTGAAGCGATAGGTTCCGCTGTCCAGGGTCGATCGCCCGAAATCGAACACCTTGCACCCCTGTTGGCAGGCATATTCCAGGACCGAACTGTACAGCAGCATGTTGGGGGCCAGCCGATCATACCGCCGATCCGAGGAGGCCCAGGGAATCTCCATCATCTCCCGAAACGAATAGACCAAGCCCGCCGCCACCGGATGCCCGTTCCATGAGACCGAGCAGACGGCGGTTTCCTTCGGAAAGGTCTCCAGGATGGTTCGAAAGAACCCTTTTCCATAAACCGGAGTCCCGAGATCCCGCATGTTCCGCGAGAAGACGCGATAGAAGTCCTCCAACAGATCTGCCCCGCCGACCTTCACCGTCATCCCTTCCTTCTGGGGCCGGCGAATCTGGCTCCGCAGCTTGGACGGGAAACTCTTGAAGAGCGTTTGGAAGTCGCTCGGGAGCGACAGCCGCATCGAGACCTTGTGGTCCTTGCATCGCCATGCGATCGGCAGCGGTTGAGCTTGCCGGATTTCCACGTGGCTTGCGCCGAGCGCTTTCGCCTCTTGGGCCGCTGCCTCCAGCAGCTTCTCCCTGACCGCTCGATCAGCCGCATCTACCCCGCCATAGTTGAGAAAGGGCATCGAGACCAGAAACCGGCCGAACAGCCGGCTCGACAACAGGACCAACGGCAGCACGCCGCGTATCTCCCCGTGACCATCCCGGGCCATGAGATAGACGGTCCGATGGCCGCAGGTCTGCTCGATCACCTGCCGCCAGGCGGCCAGGTGATAGCCGGTCGCGGTGGGAGAATCGAGCACATAGCGGTCCCAGAGGCCGCCGGCCGCTTGATCCCTGTCCAAATTTTCGATCCGGCATTCCATCGTATCTCGACGTCCAGCCTGCGCTAGCCCGCATTCCTTCGATGTCCGTCCCGATGTTCGTTCCACACGTCGTCCAGGACGCGCGCAAGATCCGCGGTCAGGCTTCGATAGTTGAATCGGTCGATCTCTTCCTGAGGCGGGGGCGACAAGGCTTGCCGTCCCTCAAGCAAATCGGTGATCACGCGCCGGATCTCGTCCCTATCGTTGCGGCAGGCCAGGCCGAGCCGGTGCCGCTGGACGAGGTTGGCGGTCGCTCCCTCCCCTCCAACCAGCAGCAGCGGGCGTCTCGTCGCAAGGTACTCATAGATTTTCCCCGGAATCTGAAGCGGAGAATCCGGCTGGATCACGAGCAAGGCATCGGCCTCGCGCATCTGTTGGAGACATTCCTGATATGGCACCGGCGGTTCGCGCGTGAGCAGCCCGACTTTTTCCAGCCGCTGTGCCAGGTCTTCGCATTGCGGCTCCGCGACCTCCCAGGCGCCGATGAACCTGAGACGCAGCCGTTCACCGGACAGCCGCCCTTCCCGATGGAGATAAGCGAGGGTCTGAAAGAGCACCGCGGGGGTGCGCTTCCCGTATACCGTCCCGAAATGGCAGAGTTCCAACCTCGATCCCCTCGCCCGTTCCCCGAGACTTCGACCGGCCGTCCCCGTGCCGGCGGAGCCCACGGCAAACGAATCCGGATCAAAGCCATTGGTGATGGTCAGGGTTTTGCCGGCCAGCCCAGGATAGTCCTGTTCCAGTTGCACCCGCAGTTCATGCGTATTGGTCATCACCCTACTCGCGCCCTGGCAAATAGAGCGCTCCAATCGCCTTGCTGAGCCGTTAAGATACGAGGACGAAAACGATATGTAGGGGTTGCTGGTCCAGGGATCGCGGTAATCCACCACATAGGGAATTCCCCAGTATTGCGCGAGATGCTGACCGACCAGGTGACTGGTCCATGGTCCTCCCGTTGCCCATACGATGTCCGGAATCTCCGACTGCGGCCATCCCTTGGCAACAGCCGCCGCCGGCTTGAGCCAGGCGCATTGCGGGTCTGGAAATGCAAATAGCCGGTCCAAGACCACATCCTTGAGCGTCCCGAGCCATCCGCTTTCCGCCGGACTCTTTCCGTTCGACTCTTGGACTCGTGATGCCTCGGGCTGCCCGTCCTTCTTCGAACTCATGGCGGTCCGCAATCGATCCCGCCAGGCCACCAACCGCCGGAGGGGGTTGCCATGCGGGACCGTCTCAACCTTCACGGTAGATGGGAGCTTGGCCATCAGTTGCCGATCCACCGGGTGAGGCGGATGCACGGAGGCCGGATCGGTCGTGAGCACGCGCGGCAGCCACCCGCAGGATTCGAGATACCGGCAGAAGGAGAGCGGACGCATGGCCCCACTGGCGGCCACCGGCGGAAAGTAATAGGCGATGATCAAGATGTTCTTCATGGGGGGATCGATCGGGCAAGACCACCGCGAGAGGCTGCCGTCCTTCCCGGCGTGTGGTCAAGTCGGCGGGCGCTGCCGGACCTGCGGCCGTCTGGAACTAGCCGGCCACGGCGGTCTTGACCTCTTTCATCTTCAAGCCATCTGCCGCCCCCTCCGCCTGCTCGTCGAGAAGGAGCGCATCCACGTAGAACTTGGTCGCCCAATTGAGCACTTCAAAGCGGCCGTAGTCTCCATCGAAGGGACTCGATCCTTTGATGCCCCCCCGGAGGCCTCCGTTCTCGCTCACGCAGTTCTGTGAGGCCTTCAAAAACCTGAGAAGCCGACGAGCCCCATCGAGAAATCTCCGATCGCCCTCTTTTAAAAACAGGCGCAGCCAGATTCCTGCCAGTTGCGCATTGCCGGTCAGGCAGCTCCAGGCCACGGTTCCCTGCCAATGATGGTTCAGTCTCCCCGGCACGCTTCCGTCCTCGCGGAGCGTCCCCAACAACCTTTCGGCGCTCATCTTGGCGCTTTGAAGATACTCCGTGCGGTTCAGCAGTTCCCCGGCCCCCCAGATGCCCTCAATGGCATAGCTGATGGTATGCAACAGCGGCGCGGCAGAATCCGTGAGACAATTGTTGCGAAACCATCCATTGGCATTCTGCTGACTGAGGCTGAATCGGATGTTCCGCTCCCCTCCCTCGACATAACGCGGGTCTCCGGCACATTGACCGAGAAGGAGCAGCGACCAGCCCACGCGAGAATTGTAGGTGGTGGAGGTGGGATTGGCGAATTCCGAGTTCCCCTTCACCCACCCGCCGTCGTTCTGTTGCACCGCCAGGAGATAGTTGCCCGCCCTCTTGGCCGCGTCGAGGTATCTGGCATCTTGCGTTTCCTGAAAGGCGGCGACCCAACCGAGGATCACCTGCCCCGTATTGAACACCGCAGGGGTCGGGTGGTGGTTGAGCACGCCTCCCATGACCGCTCCGTTCGGCATCTGCACCTGGATTTCCCAATCCGCCATGGCGAGCGCGCGGGACTTGAGATCCGGATCCTGCAGATACCGGCCGGCATCCAGAAACGTCGGAATGATGTAACCGGTCGTTTCGGGATACGATTGCTGCCATCCTTTTGCGCGGAAGAACGGATGCCAGGCGGAGCTGTAGGCCCGCGACACCCCCCGGTCTGGCGTGGCATCCTGGGCCCGCTTGATCCATTCCACCGCTTCCCGCAGATGAAATCGGTTCTCCTTCACCACGACCCCGCGTTGCTCCGCCTCCCGGCGCAGTTCTTGATACGCTTCCTGGTTGTAGAACCTGGAAACCTTCACGCGATGCTCAAGGCCCTGGATCACCCGTTGAATCATGGCGACGAGGCTCCGGTTAGGAGGCGGCTTTGGTCGACTTCATCACGATCTTTTCCATGACATAGCGAAGCGGAATCATGGAGCCGAACAGTTTTTCACCGGCAAACGCGGTCGCATAGTAGGTGCGCAGCAGGCCGGGCGCATGCCTTTCCAGAATTCCGTTGACGAAGAACGTGTCGAAGAGATACTTGTGAAATCCGAATCCCACCCCCCGGCCTTGCAAGTCGCGCATGCGATTCTTTTTGAGCCAGCCCTTGACCTCAAACCAGTGGTTGTAGTTGTCGTAGTTCAGCCCCCACTCGGAGAACGGCGACAGGGACCGGAACAGCAACTTGAACGGCGCGTTGAAGACCGGCTGGAGTCTGGACATGCGGATTTCCTTCCAGATCGTTTTCAGGTTCCACGTATTGTACAGCTCCAGAATGAGGTCTCCATCAACCTTCGTGACGCGACAGAGTTCCTGGACGGCCTCCTCTTGCTTCTTCAAATGCTGAATCACCCGGCAACTGATGACCGTGGTGAAGAGATTGTCTTTGAAGGGCAGGTGCTCCAGCTCGCAGCAGACGTGAAAATGTCCGCGTTTCCGCCGTTGCGCCGCTCGCAGGAGATTGAGCGAGGCATCGATGCCGACCGACACGGTCGTCGGAGGCAGCGTTTCCAGGAAGCGTCCGTTTCCGCATCCTGCATCAAGGAACAGACCCAGCTTGTTCTGATCGAAATAGTAGGTCAGTCCGTAGATCTCTGATTCGTGGTTATAGATGCCGAAGATCGAGCCGGCCCCTTCGACATTCGCATCGTACAGGTGCGCCTTGTCTTCGGCATCCCAATAGCGCGTAAAGAGATGTTTCATCTCGACTTCGACATTGCAGGGGAACAGCACCGGAATGCCGTCGACGATCGGGAACACGAACGCGCAGGTCGCGCACGAGAACGCCGATTCGTCGTTTCGCAGGGTCAGGTCGCCCTTGCATTTCGGACAACACAACATGCCGTAAAAGTCTGCTCTATCCATGGCTTTGTTATCCCTTTTGCTCAGATCTTCACCCGATGCTGCATCCGATTCTCTTGACAGGGAAGCGCGCCGTGGACGTCCGGCGCGGCGGACACCCATCCCTCACCGCCCGCTGAACTGATCGAGCAGGATCGTAACAATGCGCTCCGCGGCCTGACCATCCCACAGAGGAGGAGGAGCCGGGGGTTGGACGGGGTGATCGAGGACCTTGGCGGCCTCGGACACGATTCGGGAAGGGTTCGCCCCGATCACCCGATTGGTTCCGTGCGTCACGGTCACCGGCCGCTCCGTGTTCTCCCGGAGCGTCAAACACGGAATCCCCAGCACCGTCGTTTCTTCCTGCAATCCTCCGGAGTCCGTCAGCACCATTCTCGCGCTCGCCACCAGGGCCATAAAGTCGAGATACCCAATGGGGTCCATGCACCGGATGCCCGTGGCCGGCGCTGGTCCATCCCCGAAATGAAGACAGGCACGGAACCGGCCCAGCGATTTCAGCGCTCCGATCGTCCGGGGATGAACCGGAAAGACGAGCGGGCACCGTTGGGCGACCACGCAGAGGGCCTCGATGAGCCCCTCCAGAATCCTGACATCGTCCACATTGGAAGGGCGATGGAGCGTTACCACCCCATACTGGGCCTTGTTGAGCTGGAGCTGCTCCACAATGTTGGAACGGGTCCAGAGCCGGCGTGACGATTCGAGGGAATCGATCATCACATTGCCCACGAAAAAGATCTTGTCCGGGGCGATGCCTTCCGCCTTCAGATTCTTCTCTCCACTCTCCTCGGTCACAAACAGCAGATCGGACACCGCGTCGGTCACGAGCCGATTGATCTCCTCGGGCATCGACCGATCATAGCTTCGCAGCCCGGCCTCGACATGGGCCACCTTGATCTTGAGCTTGACCGCCGTGAGGGCGGCGGCCATGGTTGAATTGACGTCGCCCACCACGAGCACCAGGTCCGGCCGCTCGCGCTCCAGCACGGGCTCCAGCCGCTTCATGACCTCCGCCGTCTGCACGGCATGCGTGCCGGACCCGACTTCCAACGAGACGTCCGGCCGTGGAATTTCCAGATCCTCAAAAAAGCGCCCGGCCATGCTCGCATCGTAGTGCTGCCCCGTGTGCACCAGGATCGACTGAATCCCGGAGCGCCTGCGCATGGCCCTGATGAGAGGAGCGATTTTCATGAAATTCGGCCGCGCTCCGACGACACTGACAATCTTCATACGATCCTCACAGACATAGACGACTCACACGCATCGCGAAAGGAACCATTCACCTCTCCGGGCTAGGCCGGCACGGCCGCCTGCGGATGTCCTCCATCGGCCCCCCTCGTTTGGATCGCAACAGGCCCATCATCCGGCCGAACGGCCTGCTCTCCCATCAGATCCGCGACCATCTCGAATTCAGCCAGATGGAACAGATCATGGTGCACATCGATCTCGCCCCGCTTGTGCCGTTCGAGATCCTTCACGACGGTGCTGACATGGTAAATGCCGCGTTCCCGAACCGCGCGGCTGGCCAGCAAGTCCGCCATGGGCTCATAGAGATCATGAGCAAACCATTTCCGCCCCGCCGTCGGAAAGCCCATCTTGTCCGGCCGTGCCCGCACCGATTCGGGAATGCGCCCTCGCATGGCCTCGCGCAGGATGAATTTATTCCAGGGTCCCCGCACCTTCCATTCCGCCGGGAGGCCGAACAGCAGCGACACAAGCCGATAATCGAGAAACGGGAGCCGGGTTTCCACCGAATGCGCCATCGAATTCCGGTCCTCGATCCGGAGATACAGCGGAAGCGGCGCATTGGTGACCCCGCGTTTTAAAACGTCATTCAGACGATTGAGGCCAGGTGCCCGCTCTCCGTGTGGAACGCGCGAACTGAGCTCCTTCGTGAACCACGGATTGTTCAGAATCTTGCGGCCGTACCGCCGGTCCGATAACGCGCGATAGAGGGGGACCCCATGAAGCACGGTCATCAGGAGACTCACGGATGCCTCCTTGAACGAGTGGAACGGGCTTCCTCCGTGCACCTCGGTATAGGCGCGGATCTCCGCCCAGGCCTTGTTGAACCGTCCCTCGCCGAGCAGCTCACGCCAGTGGTCGAGAAAAAAACTGAAGTAGCCGCCGATCGTCTCGTCCGCCCCCTGTCCGTTCAGCACGACCCGAATGCCATGGCCGGCGACCAGGCCCATCAATCGATAGCCGACCGTTGCGGTCATCGTGTGGACCGGCTCATCCTGATACCACAACATCCGCCGGACATTCTGCCACAGGTCCATCGGATCCGTCTGGAGTTCCCGTAGCTGGGCTTTCGTCTCGGCCAAGGTATCGGCGATGTACTTCGATTCATCAAACTCCTTGGCCATGTAACAAAAGGCCTGGAGCGGCCCCGAGGCCGATTGGTCGCCTTCATTCCGCTGCCTGGCCGCGGCGCAAATAATCGACGTCGAGTCGAGGCCTCCCGAGAGGCACACGCCAACGGGCACATCGCTCCGCATGCGAAGCCGCACCGCCTGTTCGAACAGGTCGGCAAAGGCCGCCGGCGGGTCATGGACGTCGACGGACGGCAGGTGGTCCAAATCCCAATAGGTCCATGATTTCCACCTGCCTTCCAGATCCAGCTCGAAGGCCGACCCCGGAGGAATCGGATCGATCCCGTCATAGAAACTCTCGCCGCGGTCGTCCAGGTGACCTTCGATCAGGAAGCGGGACGCGATCGTCCAATTGACGCCTCCCCGGTACAACCCGGAGGCGCGGATTGCTTTGATCTCGGACGCCAACAGGACGTACTCCCGTTGCCGGTGGACGAACAGCGGTTTGACCCCGAACCGGTCACGCGACCCGAACAGGCGTCGATTCCCCTTGTCATAGATGATGAACGCCCACATGCCGTTCAGTTTCGGCAGGCACTCCGCGCCCCACTGGCGGTAGGCATTCAGCAGAACTTCGCTGTCGCCCGTCGACCGAAATCGATATCCGAGATCGACCAACTCGCGACGCAGCTCCACATAGTTGAAAATTTCCCCGTTGAACACGAGCACGAATCGGCCGTCGTCGCTGACCATGGGCTGATGGCCGGCCGGGGAGAGATCGAGAATGGCCAAGCGCCGGAACCCGAGCCCCACGGAACCGTCAAGGAATAGGCCGCTGTCATCCGGACCGCGATGGACAAGGCTCCGGGTCATCCGGTCAAGCGCCGCCTCATCGACAGGCCTGCCTGCCATTCCACACATGACCGCGATACCGCACATGTTGGCCTTCTTGATCCTTGGGTTCAGGCTAGTCCGTGGGCGTCGCAAAGACAGGCCGCCTCATGAGAGGCACGTCCAACCAGCCCCTCAGGCGGCTTGGCCGGCCTGCCACCGGATCGACTACCTCCGCAGGGCAGGCCCGCTCCCACTCGACTTTAAACCACTTGGCGGAAATACTCGATGGTTTTTCGCAGGCCGTCCTCAAGCTCAACCTGAGGTTCCCATCCCAGGAGCATCTTGGCGCGCCGGATATCGGGACGCCGGACCTTGGGATCGTCCGCCGGGAGCGGGCGGTATTCGATCGCGCTCTTGGACCCGGTCAGCCGCAGCACGAGCTCCGCAATGTCTTTCACCGTCAACTCACGAGGATTGCCGATGTTGACGGGATCATGAATGGTTTCCGGGAGCGGCTGAGAGGATTTGGTGAGAAAGGTGGACCGGTCGGTCCGCTGATCGACCGTTTTGTCCGAGTCCGCCACCAGCAAGTCCGTGATGCCGCGGACAAGATCATCGGCATAGCAGAAGCTTCGTGTTTGGGTGCCGTCTCCGAATATCGTCAACGGCTTCCCCTGAAGGGCCTGTACGATAAAGTTCGAGACGACGCGGCCGTCGTTCGGCCGCATGCGGGGACCGTAGGTATTGAAGATGCGCACGATCCTGGTATCCAAGCCGTGATAGCGATGGTAGGCCATGGTGATGGCTTCCGCGAATCGTTTGGCCTCGTCGTACACCCCCCGGGGACTGATCGGATTGACATTGCCCCAATAGGATTCGGGTTGCGGGTTGACCAGCGGATCGCCGTAGACCTCGGACGTGCTCGCAAGCAGGAGCCGCGCCCCTTTCGCCTTGGCCAGGCCGAGCGCCTTGTGGGTCCCCAACGCTCCCACCTTCAGGGTGGCGATCGGCATTTCCAGATAGTCCTGCGGGCTGGCCGGGGAGGCAAAGTGAAGGATGGCGTCCAGCGGGCCATCCACGTGCAGGTAGTCGCAGACATTGTATTTGATAAAGCTGAAGCGAGGGTGTCCCATCAGGTGCGCGATGTTTTCCGCGCGACCCGTGATGAGATTATCCACGGCGACGACCTCATGGCCTTTCCCGATCAACATGTCGCTTAGATGACTGCCCAAAAATCCGGCTCCGCCCGTGATCAAAATACGCATGGCACGCTTCCTCCTCTAGGACGATGACTCCATTGCGCTCACAGCCTCAGGAACTGGCCGCCGTTTACTGAACTGTTCAGGATATGTGCCTTGAGGACCCCGGCCAGAAGTCGATAGGCGTCGGCTGTCGGATGGCTGTCGTCGTAGTACTCGATGGGTTGTTTCCCGGATTTTCTGGCATCTTCCTGAATGATTTCCTTGGTGGAAAGGTAGGGTATATGGTGCTCTTCAAACAGGTTACGCAGGAACATTTCCCTCCAGTCGGCGGGATCGTTATAGATCCAGTCTGGATAGAAGATAAGAAACAGATGGGGGATGTTTCGCCGATTCAGCTCCGCGACCATCGCAAGGATAATCTTCTCGTTCACCATTTTTTTGATCCTCACCTGGTCTTCCGTCCCAAGGATGAGCTGTCTAATTCTGTAGAAGCGACCATCGCGATTCGCCCACATGCGGGCCAGATAGGACACAATCCGAGGAGGATTCTCCGCGAAAAAGACGGCCGGATGTGGCGAAACAGGCACACCTTTCAACGCAAGCGCCCCGTCCTCCACGCTGAAGAACGGCTTCTGTCCGATTCTAACCGCCAGGGCGCTTCGATCAAGATCCTGGGTCATGATACCCACAATGACAAATGGATTCCGGTAGAGAGGAAGGGACTCTTTCAGAAGCAGATACATCTGGTCCACTCCATAGCCTCCCACACCGTAGTTCAACAGAAAGAACCGGCGACCCAGTTCAGAATCATTGTTCACAATACCCTGAAAGCATTCGTTTTTATTCGCGATCGTCGAGCATTCTGCGAACGAATCCCCGTACAGAAGAATTGGGATTTTGTCTCCTACCTCTCCCGCATTATTATGGAGATAGGTTTCGGGGGAAAAGGTCCCGATCCAGCCCAATCGAGGATGGGGATGTTCCGGCGGCTTGAACCTGCCGCCAAAGAGATAATAGAGCTTCCAATAATCATCATCTGAATCCCATGCGCCGTAGAGATCAGGATTTCTAAAGCGTTGCATGAAGTCCGCTCCAGAAAACAACAGAACACGAAATATCACCTCACACACCACCATCGTGCCGAGCGAGACGACCAGCATGGAACAGGTCCAGAACAGCAGTCTACGAGGAACCAGGCCGCGCATATCTCAGCCCCGGGCACCCAGCGGTTTATGCGCACCCCGGCCTCGTCCCGCCTGTTTCGGAGAAGGCACGTGAGCCGGCTTCCTCATGGGCTTAATCCAGTTCAAACTCCTTTTTCCAATCCGTGTCTTTTTCCAGCCGTGGCTGATCTACCTTGTTTAAGACGCAGTTTTCCAGCACCAGCACGTCCATCTCCGTGCGCATGAAGCACCGGTACGCATCCTCGGGCGTACAGACGATGGGTTCGCCGCGGACATTGAAGGACGTGTTCACCAGCACGGCATAGCCGGTCTTGGCTTCAAAGGCCTTGAGCAGGCGATAATAGCGCGGATTCGTGTCTTCATGGACGGTTTGGACCCGCGCCGAATAGTCCAGGTGCGTGATGGCCGGAATGTCCGATCGCGGGACATTCAAGAGATCGATCCCCCAGAGTTCCTTCTGTGCTTTGGTCATCGGACGGCGCCGCCGCTCAAGAACCGGAGCCACGATCAGCATGTACGGGCTGTCCGCATTCAGGTCGAAGTAGTCCGCCACGCGCTCCCGCAGAACGGACGGCGCAAACGGCCGGAACGACTCGCGGTATTTGATCTTGAGGTTCATCACGGACTGCATTTTCGCACTCCGCGCATCGCCCAGAATACTTCTCCCTCCCAGCGCGCGAGGACCGAACTCCATCCGGCCTTGCAGCCATCCCACCACCTTCTCCGCGGCCAACTCCTCCGCGACCCGCTCCGCCAGTGCCGTGTCGTCCAGCCGCACATACGGCGCCCCCTTTTCTTTCAAGAAGCGCTCAACCTCCTCATTGGAAAACGAGGGTCCCAGATACGACCCGCGCATCTTGTCCCGTTTGCCGTCGGCGACTCTGGGATGCCCTTCGAACTGGTGCCAGACACTCAGCGCGGCGCCCAACGCCCCGCCCGCATCCCCGGCCGCAGGCTGAATCCACAATCCCTTAAAGGGCCCTTCCCGGAGAATCCGGCCGTTTCCCACGCAGTTCAATGCCACGCCGCCGGCCAAACAGAGATTCTCCACGCCGGTCTCCCGATGCAGGGTCCGTGACAATCGCAACATCACCTCTTCGGTTACCTCCTGGATTGACCGGGCCAGATCCATTTCGCGCTGCGTTAATTTGGACTCCGGCTTGCGCGGCGGCCCGCCGAAGACCTCGTCGAACTTCCGCCCGGTCATCGTCAAGCCGGTGCAGTAGTTGAAGTACTCCATGTTGAGCCGAAAGGTGCCGTCCGGCTTGAGATCAAGCAGGTGCTCATAGATCGCCTTCACGTATTTAGGCTCGCCGTATGGGGCCAGCCCCATGACCTTGTACTCGCCGGAGTTCACCTTGAAGCCCGTGTAATAGGTAAAGGCGGAATAGAGCAACCCCAATGAATGGGGGAACGGGATCTCCCAGAGGGGCGTCAATCGGTTGCCCTCCCCTTTCCAGGCCGACGTGGTCGCCCATTCCCCCACGCCGTCCATGCAGAGCACCACCGCCTGCTCGTATGGCGACGCAAAAAACGCCGATGCCGCGTGAGATTCATGATGCTCGGAAAACAGCACTGGCGGCAACTCCGTCTTCGTCATCCCCTTCCCATGGACCAGGAACTCTTTGACCAGAAGGCTTCGTAAGAGCAGTTTCTCTTTCATCCAGACCGGCATGGCTGCGAGGAAGGATTGGATGCCCTTGGGCGCAAACCCCAGGTAGGTTTCCAGAAGCCGTTCAAACTTCACGAGCGGCTTGTCGTAGAACACCAGATAGTGCACGTCTTTCAATTGTATTCCGCCGGCCTGTAGACAGTACTCGACCGCCCGATGCGGAAACCCCGGGTCATGCTTCTTTCGTGTGAAGCGCTCCTCCTGCGCCGCCGCCACGATGTCGCCGTCACGAACCAGGGCCGCCGCACTGTCATGGTAATAGGCTGAGATACCGAGAATATTCATCGCTCACCTTTCCTGTCTGATCTGTGGGCGGCCCAACAACACCTCGGATCTTGTTCCCGTCGGGACGCTATGCCGTTCCGGAACAGAGGCTCTGGAACAGCTCCTCATAGCGAAGCACAAGCTGGCGATAGTCGTACCGTGTTTCGACAGATTGCAGCCCGTTCTTTCCAAGACGCGCGCGCAGTTCATGATCCTGGAGCAGACGCAGAATGCCTTCCGACAGCGCCTGACTGTCGCCGGATTCGACCAACAGTCCTGTGTCCCCGTTCTTGATGAATTCCGGAATCCCGCCGACCCTGGTCGCCACGACGGCCTTTCCCAGCGTCATGGCTTCGAGCAGGACGATGCCGAACGGCTCGGACCTTGACGGCAGCACAAAAAACTCACAATGCTGAAACCACATCGGAATCTCCCGGCTCGGCACTTCCCCGAGCAAGGCCACATGCTGGTCGATACCCAGATCGGCCGCAAGACGCTTCAATCGTGATTCCTCCGGACCGTCTCCAATAATGAGGAATCGATGGCCGTCCAGCCGCGCCTTCAAGCGGGAAACCGCTTCGAGCAGGATATCGAGCCCCTTTCGCTCATACAGCTTGGCGACGGTCAGGATATAGGGGCGCTCCTGGAGGATTTCTCGGCGGCGGGACGCCATGGCCCGCTCCCGGATGCGCTCACATTCGACCCCATAGGGCAAGTAGGAACCTTTGACCTTCACTTTGCCGAACACCTGCTCTGCCTGCTCCAAAAGGCTTGCCGAATGGGCCAATACCCGATCACCACGCCGCACGAGGGCTCGGACCACGGCTTGATCCAGTTTGGACAGCAGATGCAGCGACAGGACGTCGTCCCCGTGCAGGCCGACCAACAGTTTGATGCGACACCAGCGCCGCAGCAGAATGAAGTACATCATATAGGGGAGCGGATACTCTGCGCAGACCAGATCAATCCGGTGCTGTCTCAGAAAACGGGCCAGCCTGAAGAGGGTCGGAATGAAATAGAGTCCCGTGGCTACCATGCCCCGCAGCGGCGCTTCAGGGAACCAGGGTCCCCTCATATAGAATTCATACACCTTGTCGTCGTCATTGAGGGGACAGCGCACGATGGTATCGGATTCGCCGGGCCGCAGGACGAGCACCTGGTGTCCCCGTTGTCCCAAGAACCGGCGCAGGTCTTCCAGGTACGTGGCGACCCCGCCCGTCTGCGGCGTAAAGAATGGCGTGACGAGCAGAATATTCATGCACATTTCCCGGCTAGTCGATCGTGAACCGACGTGACGTCCCCAACCGCATGCCTACGATTCATGCGAACTCCCGAAGCAGGAGATATTCTCCAGTGACAGCCGACGCCGCATCAAGACCGCATCTTGATTGCGGTCACCGGCCTTGCCGCCCTCTTTGGAGTCGATGTAATAGATAAAGAACTCTCTTCCGGTCAGGTGAGGGTCTTCGCCCATCCCGATCAAGGTCGCGTAGATCTGCTCCCCCTCGTCTCCGACTATTTTTTTTACCGGGTTCCATGTGAGACCATCCGCGGATTCGCTCCAGTACAGATCCGCATCGGGAAATGGCGTCCCAAGAATGACCGCCGTGTATTTTCTTGCGCAGGCGTTAAATGCGACATCACTCGGCATAAAGGAATCTTCGCCCTGCTCAACCAGCGCCGTGGATCGGCCTCCAAGGCCGGGCTCCGTCCATGCCCCGTCGTAATACTTCATCCACGGCCACGCCTGCCGCTGATTCACCGCCGCCTCGATCACATCGGACACTTTGGCTCGCGCCACGGCAAAATTCACGCGCGCATACTCGTCCCCATCCTGGAGCAGGTCGGCGAAATACAGATAGAAATACTCGCCCGCCAATGCATACGTGCCCCACCCCACATCCCACGTTCCTCCCTTCTGGAAATATGACGCAGAGACTGGGGTATGGGGCCGCACAATCGGCCCCAAGTCATGCCAAGATCGACCTCCATCCGTCGAGTGCGCCAGCCCAATTTCACTAAAGAAAGGAATATACCCCGGCGGGAAGGTATGGATCTCCGCATGATAGAACAGCAACAGGCTGCCCGTCTTGGGATCCTGATAGATGCGGCCCCCCGCCGCATAGGGGTAATCGTTCCGGAGGCCGGCTATTTCCTGAATCTGCGCCCCGTTGGCTACCGGATTGTCCAGTGTTCCGCCCGTGCGTATTGGTCTGCCCGGCCCGGCTGCAAAAAACGAATAGGCGTCTTGCTCATGGATGATCCCGATCGTTCCATCCGGCCAAGAGTACGGTTTGTCTTTCGTTGCGAGCACGACCTCGGCCGGACCGACACGAACTACGGATTCCGCATCGAAGGTCGCCTTCCGCACCTGCGGCGTCTCCAGCCCACAGGCGTCTAGACATCCGGCTCCGAGGAGCACCAGAAGCACACGATTGAGACGAGTGTTCACCATCGGCTTTCGGTCAATCCCGGCCCTTTCCCATCGGCTCGCGGCGTTGCCGGCACAATTGCAGCAATGTGGCTTGCCACCGCTCGATCATGCGATCCAGACTGAACTCGCGCAAGGCGATGGTTTGTCCCTGCTCAGCCAACTTCCGAAGCGTCTCGGGTTGTTCGAGCAACCCTTCCAGCTTCCTGGCCAGCTCAAGCGAGTCACCCTTCGATATCACCGGCAGATCGGCCAGTTCGGCAATTTCAATGGCGCCCCCGCTCCCGGTCGTGACCACGGCACAGCCCGCCAGCATCGCCTCCACCATCACAAGAGGAAGCCCCTCCTCTCTGGTGCTCAGAAAGATCAACAGATCATGACTCTTGTAGACGTCCGGCATCCGGTCATGGTCGACCTTCCCGAGAAAGGTGACTATCTTGCCCATCCCCAGCTCTTCGATTCGTCTGACCACGCGCTCATAATAGGAACGGTAGGCCCCCTCCGTCGGCCCTGCCACTGACAACCGAATTCTCTGCCGATACGGCGCCGCCATTTGGCCCAACGCCTCAACCGCGGTATGCAACCCGCGATCGGCCGTCAATTGTCCTGCGTACAACACCCGCATCACGCCAGGGATTGGAGATTTCTCCGCAACAGGGCAAAAAAACCTTTCCGCCGGCACACCACCAAACTGGACTTGGGACCGGGGAAAGTCCAGGCCGCCTTCTCGATAGAGCGTTCTCAGATAGTCGCTGACAAAACAAACCAGGCCGGGGCGATTCGGGAAGTCCCTGGTGGGCAGACCTTCCCTTTCCACACGGGCCTCCCACCATCGGGTCAGCCGTCGCAACAAAGGGCGGACCATCGGCGGACCCCATGCGCCATCCCACACTTGCCGCCAGAACCGTGAGGCCTTTTCCCCGGTCGCGCCGTATTCGTCCACCATCCACGGATATTCAATCCAATGGACGTCGGGAATGCCCCATCGCTCCGGCAACGGCAACAGCAACTTGGTGATGCCGTTCATGTTCCACCAATTGATCACGTCCGGGCGAAATTCACCCAGAATTTCCACAAATCGACGGGCATCGGCGAGTTCTCTCTTGACCTGGAAGACCACCCACGGACGAAACGGTTGCTGAGGTCCGAAGGCATCGTTATGCAGCCAGCGGTCCACCCGCACCCCTCCGATCATTTCCGTGGCTCGTTGATACCGTGTGCCGAATCCTACTGGAAGCCCATAGACGGAAGTCAGCACGCGAACCTCATGTCCAGCCCGTTGAAGCGCCTCGGCCACTTGGGCGCAGCGGACTTCATACCCTCCATGGTAGAAAGGCGGGTAGAGATTGCTGACCATCAGAATCTTCATGCTCATCTCAACGGACCGGCGCGGACCGCCTTTTGCTCCTCAGAGCTTACGCCAAAATGACGTCGGACACGCGAGTCATGACCCGCTCGATATCAAAGCGTTCGTGAACCCATTGCTTAGCCTCTTCCCCCATTCTCCGGCGCTCCTCTTCATGAATCAGCAAATAGCCGATAGCCTGGCAGAGTTCTTCCACCGATCCGGAGGTGAACAGCAGCCCGGTTCGGCCATGGCAGACGATCTCTCCTGTCCCGCCTACATCCGACGCGATACAGGGCACTCCCATGGCCATGGCCTCGGCAAGCGACAGGGGCAACCCCTCATTCTCAGAAGACAGGACCACCACGTCGGCCATTCTCAGGTAGGGTCTGACATCATCAACATGGCCCACGAACGTCACAAGGGTCTCGAGATTCAATGTCGTCGCCTGCGCGCGCAGTTCCCTCTCTTTTGGCCCTGAGCCGAGAATGAAACAACGCCAATCTCTCTGGGATCGAGAGAGCATCGAGAGGGCATCCAACAGAAGATCGATTCGCTTCACCTGGGACAGCCGGGCGATACATACGATCGTGAAGCAATCAGAGCCGGCGGCATCGACCGCCGGCTTTCTCCTTCCACCGTGTTCTGACGCAAAGCACCGGAGGTCAGCTCCGTTGTGAATAGTGATGGTCCGGTGCTCCGGATAGCCGTACTCCATGGTTAAGCGCCGGCGGAGGGCTTCGCTCACACAGATCGTGGCGTGAGCCAGCCGTCCTTGTAGTCGTTTGGCTAGCAGGAATCTGGTCCGCCACCCAAGCAGTCGCTTGATCAGAGACCCAAGGCCCTTCCCTCCGTCCGATTGCGGAGCAGGGTCCCACATCAATTGCTCAATACAGACCAGCCGCCTGGCGCCGCACAGCCTCGCCGCGATATAGGCTGAAAGCGGGAAGAGGTGCGGAATCCCTTTCGCGAACACGATCACATCAGGCCGATAACGAGTAAAAATCCGCCAGTATCGGGGGAACTTGGCCCATGTGATCCTGGCATGCGCGACCACGCGCACATGCGGGCACTGGCCCAGAAATCGACTATAACAATCCTCCGCCAGGCAGACGATGATGCAGCGGGCCCGGCCTTCCAGCCGGCGGACCAGCTCCACGACATGTTTTTCTGTTCCTCCGTACTCTGGTGTCTGGCTCAGAACAAGGATCAGCGGCAGCGGCTGAGCAGGGCGCCCCGTTGTCTGGGTTGGTTCCTCCGTTTCGTCGAGGCCGACACGAGTGTCGTTTTCGGGAGCGGACAAGACCACGAATCTTTCCCTATGTCCCGGTGAGCGTCTCGACGATCCGGTCGGTCGCGTGATCCCATGAAAACCATTCTGAGGCGAGCTTCCTGGAGCCTTCCCGCAGCCGTCGTCTCAGGTCCTCGTCCTCTATTATTCGTGCCAACCCGGCGGCCATCGCGTCCGCATCTTTGGGAGGGCACAGCAGGACATTGTTCCCCTCGACGAACTGTTCGTCCAGCGTGGCTCCTCTGGTCGCCACAACGGGCAATCCGTGCGCCGCGCAGGCGGCAAAGGAGCTGTTGTTCATCGCGACTCCGAGATCATGCGCAAAGACGCAGGCATCGACGGCGTAGAGATAGCGCGAGGCCTCGTCACTGTCGGTTTCATATTCCCCCGTCCAGATCACCTTCTCGTCGATGCCCAACTGCTTCGGAAGCTCGCGCATCTCTTCCGCGAATCGCGGCCGCCCCGGAAATTCCCGGGCGATGACCCCTCCCACCAGCACCAGCCTTGTCTGGGGATATCGGCGGCTCACCCGATGAAACGCATGAATGACCGTTTCCACCCCTTTGGGCGGATAAATAAACCCGAAGTACACGATGGCGAAATCCGAAGGAGACAACCGCAACTTCGCGCGTGTCGCGGCACGAGCCTCATCGTCCACCGCGGTCGTCATGGTAAGCAACGGCGGAGGCGGCACGAGCACGCTCTTTTTCTCGATGTTCGCATAATGATCGGTCAGCATCGCGCAATGCCCATGGCTCATGACGATGATCCGATCGCTATCCCGCAAGAGCGTCCCGAACTCGTAGGAGGAGTCCATCGGGGAAGCCCAGGCTTGAACGAGTTTTCTCACGGCTCGACTCAGTTGTGAGCGCCGGCCGGGATTGCTTCCGCTCGGATAGGCCAGCATGCTCACGAACCGCTTCCCCTTGAGAAGCGACCGGCATATCGTGGCCGCGAACGTGATCATGGGATGCTCGTGATACACCCATCCGATATAGAACAACAATACGGCGTCCGGACGGGAGCGGGTGATGAACCGCATAAGCCGCGGCAAATCTTTCCAGGACCAGTCCCGCATGATCGGATGGACGGCAAACGGAACGTCTTGTGTCCACTGATTGGCCTCACTGGTCAAGACGTGCACATCCATCCCCTTTTTTGCCAGGTAACGGCATTGATGGTAGGCGTGGTCGGCCTCCCCTGCCCGCATCGGAGGAAAGGCCGCACTAATGAATAACAACTTCACAAATGCACCCTGGCCTTTTATAGGTGCTCACAAGGCATACGCGTCAAAATTGAATCTCGCCGCTTGAAGACGCTTCCCATTCAACAGCGCTTCAACGTGATTGCACCTGATCAACGTCACTTGGACTGCCGATACCGCTATTCACAAGGACAACGTAACGTCACCGTAGGCTTACCATGAGTGGGGCGCACTGCCGACAACTGCTTTAGAACGTGTGGTAACAAGCACTCGGCCAGGTGACGCTCACCTTCTGGCGTATAGTGTAACCCCGTCGCCAAGAAACGCCGCGATTCTTCCAACTGGGCAATGCAGGTGGTGCCGTCAATGAAGTCGATACCGGCGTCTTTTAAAACGCCATGACTTACAGGTGCGCGATAGCGAACCTTGTATCCGTAGTCTTCCATCATCGGGAGGTAGACTATCAAAACGCGCAGGCTGTTCTTATCCGCCAGATCGAGGAAAGCCCTAAAGAGTGCGCTATTGACGTCATGGAGCGCTGTATCGAACACTTCGGGATCGACAACGTTATAAATGGGATACAAAGTTGTGAGGAAGCGAAACACATAGGAGGCGTATAAATGCTCCCAGTGACGTTGTTCCCACTCAGCAGTGTGATACCATCGATCATAGGCTATAAACGGTAAGTCGTAGATTGCCTTTGTTGCATAAATTTCGTGAGGATGCGGGAGTGGCGCATTAACAACGACAAGTTCGCCATCTCTGAGAGCAAAACGCGGTGCCACCCATGGGCAATCCGGCCATTCCAGCCCCATCAGAAAACAATAGATTCCCAATGTGCGATCAAGCGCTCCGTCAGTAAAACCAAGAATGACCAAGTCCGGGTCGTGTGGCAGAATATCACGTTCCAGCCGCAAGTACATTTGCCCGATACTATAGCCGGGCACAGCAAAATTGATGACCTGGCAGTTCGGTCCGAGCCTCTGCTGCAAATAGTAATTCCACGTGTCTTCAAACCTTGCTTCCTCCCCAAAGGTAAAGGAATCTCCCAACAGAGCGACTCGACAGGGAGCAGACCGATCATACGAAACCGCTGGCCTCATGCTTCGGAAACCTTCGGGGCTGCTATAGAACAATCCATTCTGGCTAACTCGATTGGCACCAATCGACCACCCGAGTAGAGGGTCTTCCTGATAATAACTCGGCCGTTTCTCAAAACTTTCCAGCATACGTACGTAGCGCTCCACAACCACATTCCATCTTCTCGGCAGAAGCAGCCTACCGTGAACTTCTTCTCCCCATATCTGAATGACAGCCCGTGATCGTAGAGTATACTCCGCTGTCGCATACGCAACGAAGAGCACTAGGCTGTGCACGAGCAGCGTCAATGATGCGGATGAAACATCCTCACGCTTGCCTCTGCTCCATGTGTGCATGGCCGCTCGTCCGAAGAATGCCGCGCTTACAAGGGCTCCGCAAAAGGCCACACCGGGGAGACTCAATAAGAAGGCAGACCAAGTCTGCTTATATGTCAACCGATACAGTGTCAACACGACGATCACAAGGCTACTTTCCAACCCGCACAGGGCTGCGAAGAGTCGCCAATTCAGACCCGGCCGATACCTCGGACCTAACCAAGACTCTGCCGTGATCCGCCCTGTCTTCATACCTTTTCTCTAAGAAAGCGTTCTGTAAAGATCACTGTACGCTTGCGCCTGGCGCTCCAATCCGTACTCGTCTAATGCAACCCGACGGCAGGCCTTAGACATAACTGTCCGGAGTTCTTGGTCTTGCATGAGGCGACTAATCGCACGCTGCAATCCAACGACATCCCCCACTCCGACCAAACAACCGGTCTGACATTCTCGCACCATATCCGAGATACCACCCACATCAAACCCAACAACCGGAACACCGCAAGCCATTGCTTCAAGCACAGTGTTGGGCAGGTTATCTTGAAGCGAGGGGATTACAAATATATCGGCCGCGCTGTACACAAGAGATAAGAATCGCTCGTTGTTTACATATCCCATGTGAACTGCTTGCATGGAACCCGGCCCGAGAGGTGCCCGGTGGCCTACTGACAAAAGCCACAATCGCCGGTTTTCTCTCAAGCAACCCGTCAGTGCATCCATTAAAAGGGTATAGCCTTTCCGCTTGTTATCTATCATCTCTGCCACGAACAGTACGACATTGGCATCTTGCGGAATCCCCAGTACCTCTCGGGCGGCCAGCCGATCCCGCGGAGCAAAGGCATCGAGATCAAGCCCGTACGGGATGGTTTCGACCCGAAACCTAGAAAAGATCGGGCTGTCTTTGACGACCTGCGTCAACCATCGACTCGGGGTTACCACGCACAGGCGGGAGGGAGGAACCTCGGCAAAAATCCTCCTCTTACGTTGCCAGACTTCCGCGGAAAGGTCATGGGAATGACGAGAACCGAGTTGAGGGCAGGCTTCACACCCGGACCGATAACGCCCACATTCCATATCATAGTGACATCCTCCCGTCACCAGATTCATATCGTGCAAAGTCCACACCACCGGCCTCTCTCTGGGCACAGCGGTGAAGAAGCTTTCATAGTCGAGAAATGTTGCCACCCAGTGAAGGTGTACAACATCACAGGGAACAAGCTGGCGAGCAAGTGCGTCACCGATCGGAGTGCGGTCCTGGCTGAATAATTCATACCCCGACGGTCTTGTGGCAGCATACGCCCGCCAAGCCTTGGCGATACTCTTCCTTCGAAACCGCCTCCTCAGTCGGCTTGTCACATCCATCGATGGATGAAATCTCATCACGGTCTCATCCTGGCTCGACTTCTCAAGAACGAACATGGAGGATTCATGACCATGCAACAGAAGACCACGATGGAGGCGATAGGCTGACATACTTGCACCGCCTTTGAGGTCGTAAGTGCTGACATGGACGATCCTCATGGATGAACACAACCAAGACAGAGAGATCGATGCCTAGGGTTCGAGAGTCGCTCGTTCAATCGATGGAATGGATGCGCACGTATATGACTAAATCCTTCCTTGCGCCTGGAGTTGCTGTTGGATCCACTTGTAGGTTTCCGTCAGCCCCTGTTCGAGGCTGATGCGCGGCTCCCATCCTAAGGTCTGCTTCATCAATGTGAGGTCCGCATTCCGTCCCCGAACTCCCTGCGGTTTGGTCAAATCATGGCGCCTTCGGATCCGCTTCCCGGCGATCCCCGCTACGATATCCACTAACTGGTTGATGCTCACCAAGCGGTCCTGTCCCAGATTGATCGGATCATGAAGATCCGACTGCATTAACCGATAGATGCCCTCGACGCAATCATCGATATAACAGTAAGACCGCGTTTGATACCCATCTCCCCATACTTCGATCTCATCATCAGGTTTCGCCATGGCGATCTTCCGACAGATTGCGGCAGGCGATTTCTCCCGCCCGCCTTCATAGGTACCTAAGGGTCCAAAAATGTTGTGAAACCGGACCACATACGTCTTCAACCCATAGTCCTCCCAATAATGCCGACACTGCCGCTCTGTGAACAGCTTCTCCCACCCATACCCATCCTCCGCTTCAGCCGGGTATGCATCGATTTCCTTAAGCGGCGTCACATCGGGAGAATTCTGCTTATAGCCGGGATAGATACAGGCTGAAGAGGTAAACAGAAACTTGCCGACCCCTTGAAGACGCGCCGCCTCCAGCATGTGCATATTAATCAGCACGCTGTTGTGCATGATTTGCGCCTTGTGAGATTCGATGAACCCGATTCCTCCCATGTCCGCCGCGAGATTGTAAACTTCTTCAATCCCTCTCACCGCTTGAAGACATTCGGCCCATCGCCGAAGATCCAATAGTTCAAACTCATCTGCCGCCGTCTGCTCATATTCGGGCAGCTTGATGTCCACTCCCCGCACCCAGTATCGATTCGCCTTCAGATATTTCACCAAGTGATGGCCGATGAACCCGCCCGCCCCTGTCACCAATATTCGTTTCATGATTGAGCCTCCTCCATAGTCCGCCGCCGTTTTTTCGTTTAGCAATCAGATGCTCCCCTCTGAACAATACTCATGCTGCCATGCTGCCCCATTCTTTTTTTTCCGAAAACAAACGGTGCTCACTGAACAGACCGATCGATGCCCCGCGAGCCGACCCCCAGGCGCTTGATGCATTTGATGCACTTCCCTTTTACGGCGTACCATAAGACCTCGCTCACCATACCGTAATAGTCACGGATGAAGGGCATAGCAAACCCCGCTCTTACCCACGACGCGGGGGGCATTCTCTCCCGATACAGGCCTGCCCAGCGTTCATAGTAGGTGTGCCAGGCCATTCGGAACAAATGCTTTTTGATGTCGAGCCATTCTTTTGGCTCCTTCGCTTGGTATCGCAAGATGGCGGGGTCACGGTCGAGAAACCGTAGGAACCGTCTGGTATCCTCGGCGAGACTCGCGCATTTCAACGACCATCCATGGCTGATCTCACTCCACCGCCATCGAAAGACACAGCGCTGGCTGATCCCCACCGCACCTCTCAGACAGAGCTTGATCAGGATGGCATCATCGGTATAGGTTCCGCCAGGAAAAAACGGATGTCCTCCATCTGCCTTGATATAGGCTGTCCTCCCCAGCACCGTCGCATAACTTTCGTACCCATACATCGTCCACGACCGGAGAAAATCCGGTCCCGAGAATCGCTCCGGCATGTCAGCCGATGATGCGCGCAGGATACGCCCTGACGGATCCACAATTTCCTCTCGAGACAAGGCCACGGCAACATCTGGATGATCGTCGAGAATACGAACCAGCTCGGACACGTAATTGGGACTGATGACGTCGTCATAGTCCAAGAAGGCAAAGTACTCGCCGGTCGCCGCCTCGATCAGTTGATTGTAGTGAATGGGGAGAGGCAGTGTGCTCGGATTCTGGCGAAAGCGGTAGGGTCTCGGATACCACTGATCCGCCAGATCCTTGACCAGTGAACCATTCTCACCGTTGTCGGATACAATCAACTCAATATTGGGATAATCTTGCTCTGCAATTGATTGCAACGCGCTGACAACGTAATCCAGCCGCTTATAGACCGGAAGCGCGATCGTCACCAATTTCTTCATCGCATCCTCATCCACCCATCCCATAGCTACATTGGGGGCCAGCATACCGCAGGATGCCGGCTCCTGCTCATATCCTCTCCTCCGGAATGGAAGCCGCTCGCTAAAGTGGGATCCCCCTCCCGTACGAGGAGCGCTTTGGATCGGCGATAGGCCTGCACCGCAGGCTCAATCTTCAAGGAGATTAAGTGGCCGCTGACTTGACGGATGCCAGCGCAACCATCTCGACCGCAGGATGTGGCTGCTCCCCCCGCACCGCGGCTAAATATCGATTCTGCAGCGCACCGAGAACTGGTGTTTTTCCGTAGATAGGAGACGCTTCGATCGACTTCACTAACGTGATTTCGTGGAGCGTTCCGCAGATAGCCAGCTCATCAGCGATCAATAACTCCGTGCGGTCGATGGGTCTTCGCACAAAGGCAATGCCCAGGGATGCCGCCAAAGCCTCTACCACATCCACCGTAATGCTTTCCAAGGCTCCTTCTGTAGGAGGCGGTGTGTAGACCGTATCCTTTCGCACCATGAGAATACAGGATGCCGTCGCTTCGGCAACACGCCCCGCCGAGTTTAGCAGGATCATGTCGTCGCAGTCTTGTGCCCGTCCTTCAATTCTCGCCAGCCGGGAGACCTCGTAGTTGCTCCCCGTCTTGATCCTCGGAGGAAGAGCTATGTCGGCACTCCGCCTCCATGTACTCACCCCCATGTGGATCGGACAGGCAGGCGATTTATCCTGATGGTATGCCGTAACAATAAGATCCGCGACCGTGTCCTCTCCCCAATGCCCGCTGACACCGAACAAGGTAGTTCGGGCCCACAGGTCCCGATCGGATTTGGCCAAGGCCCCGGCCAGTTGATCGATAGCCCCCACATATTCCGCGTACGTCACGGGACACGGCAGATGGAGCAATTTTGCCGACCGTGCAAGCCGCTCGTAATGTTGGCGAGGCATGGCAATACTCAATGATCCATCCGGTTGCCAATATGCTTTCACCCCTTCGAACACGTTCAGGCCGCGCGTGACGGCCTCGCATCCTACATGCAAGACAGCTTCTTCCCAGCGAACTAGTTTTCCGTTCATGTAAGCCAGCTCTGGCCGTTGTAATTGCGCCACAGTTCCCCCTTTCCAGACGTGCCGTTCGGACATTTATCGATAACCCCTTGCGGCTCTTGCGAGATCCTTTGGCGTGCCGATGTCGATGTAGCTGCCATCGGAGAACGGTACGCATTCTACGTGCATCCCATGCTCCACTGCCGACTTGATCACGGCTCCAACCGGCACATCGCCCTGTGCATCAAGACGCCGCTCACCTCCCAGCCCGACCTCTCTTTTCATGTCGTCTGAGCGCAAAAATTCATGTAGAAAGCGTGTGAATACAGGCGTCCAGACAGCACAGGCCCAGGCGAATCGCAGATGCGTCGTGTCCGGCTTCAGAAACACAGCTTTGACCCGGGAATGCGCATCGTATTCAACCATGTCCATCGCCCGACAATCGTCAATTACTGGGAACAGCCCCAGGACGATGTCGCACCCACCTTTCCTCAATTGTCCCAATAACGGTCCGAATATATCGGCAGGTTCCAAGAGAATATCGGGAAAGCCGAAAGCAACAATCTGGTCTCTTATGAAGGGGTAGGCACGATCCACGCTGTCAGGCGGGCCACAGGAATCTGGGATGACAAGATAGGCAAGATCCATCCCGACGTTCCGACCGTCGCCAAAATAAGCTGGAATGTCCCATTTGCCCTCCCGAATGACGATGTAGGCCTTCGGTACATTCGCAGCCCTGAGCTTGTCGAGTAAATATTCCGCCGCCACTTTCGGCCGTGACGGGGCGTTTCCTCTCTCTGCGGAGAACCCAACGGGAAAGATCTCCTTGCTGCAGGGCAACAATCCCAGCCTTCTGGAACGACCTGCTGCGGGTATGACCCCAACAACTTCTCGCTTGCCGAGCTTCACCGATGTCCGGACCGAATCTCCTCTTTCGCCCATTCCCCGCGTCAGTCCCCCTGATCGCCCCGATAAATCAGGTCGCCCTTGGTCGTCGTATTATCGTCATACAACGTCACAATTTCCTCGGGAATGCGCGAGACGAAATCTGTACCGCGAAGATAATCCCGCATCGTTGTTCCCGTGCACGCTTCATCCACCCGAGGCGCCCCCCGTTGTGCCGCCGCATCTTCGATATTCACGACACGAAAGTCGATACTAAACCGTGTTTTCCCCGACGTATTCGGCACGCTCGAATGCATCTGCGCCGCAGAGAACAGGAGCACCCCGCCGGCCGGAACGATGAGGCGAATCTGCGGATCCATCTCGATGGGCTCGGTTGGCCGAGAAAGCGGACGCGGATCCGACTTCAGGAATTGGGAGACATGCCCTCCCCGATGCTGCTTATTCCACTCATAGTAGTTATGGCTGCTCGAATCATTTTTGACGTAGCGGTTCCAGTACTTGGGGTGGAAGGCCATCGCGTTATCGGATTGAATGTCGTAAATGGGTATCCACCAGTTCACCTGACACGGTGGCGCCGAATACCACGTGTCGCGGTGAGGGTGCCAAGCATATGCGATGCCAGTCGTGAGAAAATTATCGCTGGTCGAGCTACGCATCTTCGGCACGTCGAAGTATGTCTTGCTCAAATCGGCCCCCATTTCAGTCAATATGGCCTGGATATGCCGCTTGGAATCCGGATGATGGATAAAGGCCGGCTTCAACTTCCCCAATATCTCCGCATATTGCTCAACCGACATCTGATATTGGGCCGTTTCAGGATCCAACGGGGCAAACGCCTCTTTGATGAGCTTGCGCGCATGGTCGATGAATGCGAGTGTACTCGGTCTCGGTGAATACACAAACAATTGCCCTTGGAAAATCTCCTGACGTCGCCTGTCGTCTGAGAGGAGGGAATCGTAGTATACGGTGTTATTCATCTGTGCCTCCATCATGTCAGGAATGATTCTACCTCCCCGCGTTTTTTAATAATCCGCAGGCGGTCAAGGCGTCGGCCGCCTGCCGGATCTCTTCAAACGACCGTCCGCTTCGATCGGCAATATCCAGCAGGCTATGCGTTCCATCCGACAGGTTCAGCACCCATAAGATGGCAAGCTCACGATTCTGCTTCTCCTGTTGGCCTGCAATGGATCGATACAAGCCGCGCTTGCCAAGCCGGGGCTCACACTTGGGATTGAGGTTCTGATAGACGCCGTTCTGCTCCAACACGTCGAATGCGATCAGACAGTGATCGTAGGCTCCTGCCAACGACTGGGGATCGATCAAATCCAAATTATCCGCTGACGTGTGGTACTCGGGATATGCTCCATGCGGAGTCCGCATGATGACTCCTACGGGCAAATCGAACGCCGGCGAGCAATACTGCCGCTCATCATATCCGTAGGGGATGAAATCAACGACCACGTGATCCTGCCCGGAATGCTTCAGAACATGCGACATGACACGATCAATTTCCGCTACCCCCCGCCGGCTTTTCTTGTACGTGACCTTTCCCCTATCTCCCAGTCCTGTCAACACGAGTCCATGCTTCACACGGTGCACGACATCCTCGTGTGTCGCCAGCCAGGTGATGGATCCAATCGTCGTCGGAATGAACAGGAACCGGTAGCTGTAGCGCCGCTCGCGCTGGGCCATTGTCTTCGCCAGCATGGCCGCGACCGAAATTCCCGATAAATTATCATTGCACAGGGATGGATGACAGATATGGGTCGAAACCAGGACCTCTTCTTCGGTTGCTCCGGGCAGGTAACACTCGCCATAGGTCAATGTCCCCGACGGCGTGAAGGTCGAGTCGATACAGACCTCATACTCTCCATCGGTCAACTGCGACAGCTGCTTCTGCGAGAGGCAAAACCCCCAGTTCTCTTGATAGTAGGATGTCCGATAGGGAATCCATTCCGGATGCTCGGGGATCGTAAACAAGTGCGGCTTCAATTCCCCTAATGTCATCGTCCGATGCACGGGAGCGCTATAGCTCATGACGTGCAAGTTACACTGCCGGAAATCAACGATGCGCTCTCCACTCCGATTCTTGATATACGCGTCCCGGATATTCCACTCCGGCGGTACGGTCCAATCGAACACGTGCGTTCCGCACGGCACTTCAACAATGGTCAGCGGAATACGGCGCTGAACCGATCGCAGCGTGTCGCGAACCCCCTCTCCGGTGATACTGCGGCACAGGGGATAGATCTCACGGATCAACTCATAGGCTTCATGCCCGACTCCAGTGGGAGAATCCGTATGCGCGGAACGTAACTCGAGCATGAGGCCACTCTTCAGAGGCGAGAAGCGAAACCCTCTACCTCCGCAGCGGGAAACTCCGCACGGTCCAGAAATCGGACGATTTCATCGGCCACGAGTTGGTATCCCTGTTGATTGTAGTGCGTTGGAAGGCGAAACGGGAAGACTTCAAGGGGATCGGGCAGTCGCTCAAACGCCGCATGGATATCGATGACGGGTATATTCAAGGAACGTACGATCTCAAGGATTTTCTCCCGATCGGGCTGACCTTTTTGCACACTTGGCTGATATCGCTCATATTGCGGCAAATACAGAAACACCATGGTCCCTCCCCATCCACGAATTGTCTCATAGGCTTGAGTCAAGACCTGCCGGAAAAGCTCCAAATCCCCTTCGCTCATGTAAGGATTGTATGGGATGTCCGGCCCAAGCCCTTCGCTGCGCCGATCGATCCGGCTCAGCGCAACCTTCACGGCATCAGACAGATAGGACAGTTTGATGATGCGCTCCCAGGTGCTGAGATGGCGAAGGGGATGGCGCAACACATCAGAAAACGCGAGGAACTTGGCGGTCAATGTTCGAGCCGCCACCGCCAATTCAATATGCGCCATGATGGCCCGATCGATGTCCTCCTGCTGGTTGATGAGCCACTGCGTGAAGCTGGATTCAAGATAGTGCTTAGCGAGGGTATATTTCTCTTTGCTCATATCGTGGAGATCATTCCCCTCGAAATAGCTCCAAAGGACGAGCCTGGGTTTCAAGGCGGGCAGATACTCCTTGACGATCCCCAGCTCCAGCAACGGCCCGATACCATCGTTCCCGAGGTTAATGGTCCCGGGATACCGCTGCCGGATCAGGCTGACAAAGCCGGCTTCAAGAGGCACACAGGCCCCATGGACAAACGAGTCTCCCACAACCGCGATGTCAATATTCCGATTCCACATCCCCTTCGGGTTGGAGAATCCGTGTTCACCACTGTAGTAGGTCACATATTCTCCATTTTCGTTGCAATAGACGGTCACTCTGTGAGAAATCCCTCCTATCGGAATTCCCTCCCGTCCGTTCAGGCTTAGGACCAGCTCTGGATTCGACAACGGCGTGGGTCCCCAGTAGTGCTCCCACCATCGCTTGACTAAGAATCGAGGGGAAACGGATGGCCATGCATCAACGCCACTTTTGCGAAGATCCTGCATGATCTCCAACCTGGAGCGTGTGTCGAAGGGCACGCCCCACCGCGAGGCAACTTTTGCATGGTCTTCCCGTTCTTCCCCCGACTGCGAAGACACCCACCGTGTCGGAGGATCCGCAAGTTCAGTCCTATCAATAAACGCGAGGAGAAGATTCGGCAACTGACAGGCGATCGCCACAGACAACATAAGCAGGACGACATTTCCCTTTCGCTCGTCGGAGAGTTCAGTTCCCCAGATCTACAAACCGGCGATTCCAATCAGGATCGTATATTTCGCGGTCCAGCCGTGGATGAGGACCAGATAGAATGTCAGGCCAACACAGCCGACACTGGCCAGCACCATGACAAGGTCGAGAAAATACCCCGCAGCGGACGGTGCTGGCTTTGTGTTGACCTTTTCTCGGGACATGGAACAACAGCGAAGAGATCACGGAGACCCTCGGGACATCCGCAATTTCTCACACTTCTCTCCTCTTCCTTCCTGCGCGGAAACACCCCCACAGATCAGGAATAGACCGCGACTTCCGGTATGGGCACCACAAACTGTCCACCCCACTCTCTGATGTATGCTATCTGGCTCATGATTTCTTCCCGAAGATTCCAGGCAAAGATCAGCACGTAGTGCGGTCTCGTCTGCCGCAACCGCTCCGGGGCATAAATGGGAACATGGACCCCGGGCAGATACTGGCCTTGCTTGTGCGGGCTCCGATCAACTGTATATTCGATGAAGTCCGTCCGTACACCGCAATAGTTGAGAAGCGTAATGGCTTTCGCCGGGGCCCCATAGCCCACAACCGTCTTGCCTTCCCGTTTCGCCGAAATCAAAAACGACAAGAGCTTCTGCTTTGTTTCCTCAACTTGTGGTCCGAACGCCAGGTAGTGCGCAAGGTCGGCGAACCCTGTTTGCCGTTCTCGTGACCGCAACTCGTCCACCCTGACATTTACATGCTTGGCATCGTCTTCGGCATGACAGCCGTAGACACGCAGCGATCCGCCGTGCGTCCAGATTTCCTCAACGTCAAACACCTTTATGCCGTGCTGCGCGAACAAGCGCTCGACCACAAGGAAGGAAAAGTAGGAGAAGTGCTCATGATAGATCGTATCGAACTGATTGCGGGCCATTAGTTGCGCCAGGTGAGGAAACTCGACCGTCACCACTCCGGTCGGTTTGAGCAGGATCTTCAAGCCCGCCACAAAGTCGTTCACTTGTGGGACGTGCGCCAGCACGTTATTTGCAATAATCAGATCCCCCTGCCGGCCTTCCGCCGCGAGTTGGCGGGCGCTCTCCATCCCGAAAAATTTCGTCACGGTCGGAATGCCCTTTCGCATGGCCACCGCAGCCACATTGACGGCTGGCTCAATGCCAAGCACGGGCACAGACCGTTCCACAAAATACTGGAGCAGATATCCGTCATTACTCGCAACTTCCACGACCAGATTCTTGGCGGCTAAGCCCCAACGCTCCACGGCGGTGTCAACATAGGATCTGGCATGTTGGAGGAAGCTGTCAGAGTAGGAAGAAAAATATGCATAGTCGCCAAAAATGTCCTCGGGACTTTGAAATTCCTCTAACTGGACCAATAAACAGTGTTGACATACGTAAACATGCAGGGGATAGAACCGCTCCATGTGACCCAACTGAGCTGGCTGCAAATAGCTGTTCGCCAAGGGCGACATCCCTAAATCGACAAATGTGTGCTCGAGATCACACGCACACAAACGGCATTTGGATCGGGACATACTTTTCCCCTTCACGGGATGTTTCTTCACAACTTCGCCGTTGAATCTAGTCCCACTTGGGCACTGCCGGCAACGGTACAATCGGCGTGTATCCAATACCGCGCCAGATCACACCCGCCCGTGTAAAGCTCGTGGGGTCAAAGAATCCGCGCCCATCCAGGATCACCGGCTGGCGCATGAATTGGAGGCAGTGTTCGGGCGTGATCGCCTTATACTCAGACCAACTGGTTACGAGGCAGCAGGCGTCGGCTTCTTTCAAAGCATCCTGCCAATCGGAAGCAAAGTCGACGCCGCTCAGCTCATCGTGTCGCCGTGCGAGCGGCATGGCAACGGGATCATGAACCACGACCTTCGCCCCTCGTTTCTTTAAAGCCCTGATAACGGGAAACGCGGGCGAATCCCGCAGGTCGTCGGTGCCGGGCTTGAATGCCAGCCCCAGCACGGCCACCTTCTTGTTAGGCACGTCCATTTCCTTTTCAAGAAGATCGATCATCCGAAGAGGTTGAGTTTCATTCGTGGTCAGGACAGAATCCAGAAGACCCGTGGCCACTCCATTGCGCTTCCCGAATCCACGGAGTGCAGCCACATCCTTGGGGAAGCAGCTTCCGCCAAACCCCAACCCATGCCAGAGATAATGAACGACCTCCGCTGGCTTACCTGGCTCGGCACGCATCGGCGTCAAGCGGCGGTCGAGATGGACTCCTCGCCATACTTCCCTCGCGTCCACACCTGGCACTGATGCACATAAATTGCCCACCTCATTCGAGAAGGAAATCAGAGTCGCGAACAAGGAATTGGCCACGTATTTGATCATTTCTGCGGTCTTTGGGGTCGTCACCACCAGTGGGCAGTGCGAGCCCGCGTAGAGTTGGCGCATTACTTCCGCAGCGCGGTCGTCGGACACACCAATGACAATACGGTCCGGCCATCGACAATCTTCCACGGCTTGGCCTTCCCGCAGGAATTCAGGGTTCATACAGAGACCCCATCCTTCACCAAGCTTTCGTTGACAGGCATTTTCGATGGACGGCTGCACGAGATCTTCCGTCGTACCGGGGAGGACAGTACTTTTAACCACCACGACATGATAGGCGGTCTTCTTCCGAAGCGCGCCGCCAATCGACTGAGACGCCAGCTGAATCTGCGACAAATCCGTCTGGGAATTGACCGTGGGAGTTCCAACGCACAGCATGGTGACATCGCTATTCGCCACTGCGGAATCCAGGTCGGTCGTGGCCGTCAGCATCGCATCCCGGATGACCTGCGACAACAGAAGCTCCAGCCCCGCCTCATAAATAGGCGGTCGGCCACTGTTAATCATTTCTACGATGTTCGCCCGTACATCGACACAGGCCACACGATGGCCGGCAGCGGCCAGACACGTCCCCGTCACAAGCCCCACATACCCTGTCCCGACTATCGAGAGATTCATTCTGTTTCCATTATCCCGGTCACCGATTGATCAGGTCCCCCTCTCATTGAATACTTTCCTCAAGAGGAAGGAACCGTCGGTACCACTGCAGCAAGCGGTCGAGCCCATCTTCCAGATACACCTGAGGCTGATATCCCAACAATTGGCGAGCTTTCGACAGATCGGGACATCGGCGCTGAGGATTATCCTTCAGGTAGGCCGCGTCTGTACTCGTGCGACATTCCACACCTCTATCCTCGCCGGCAAGCTTGGCCACAAGGCGGCCCAGGTCCCGCATTGAAATTTCAGGGCCGTCTGTTCCGATGTTAAAGGCTTCCCCGCTACATACAGACAGCAGCGTCAGCAGATATCCGGTGAGGGCATCCGAAGAATAACAGAAGGTCCGAGTCGGGCTTCCGTCAGAATAAATGGCGATATTGCGGCCGGCAAGAACATCTGAACAAAAGTCAGGCAGCACTCGCCGGTCGTTTATTCGGAGACCAGGCCCGTAGTTGTTGAACGGACGGACGATCTTAACCGGTACGTGATACTTTTCAGCATAGATATAGCAAAGCGTCTCCCCTAGCCGCTTTGATTCGTCATAGCACGCACGAGGCCCTGTACAGGCAACATTGCCGCGGTACGACTCCTTTGTCGGAATTTCGTCCGGAGGAGGATCACCGTAGATCTCGCTCGAACTAAAAAAGAGCATACTGTCCACGTGGGCACGCAGTGCCAACTCCAGCATGTTCCTGAGGCCCGTCACATTTGCGTCGAGCGTTTCCAATGGATATTGCCTGTAGAACGTCGGGCTGGCGACAGAGGCACCATGGATAATGTAGTCGAAACGCGAGTCCTGTTTGAGCCAAGGTTTCACAATATCCCGTCGGCGGATTTCGATGTTGGCGTCAGCCATGGCCAGTTCCGCAAGCCACCGGGGATATCCACGAAGAAAATTATCGGCCGCCACGACGCGGATGGCCTTGCTCCTCCCTCTTTCCCCGGACCTCTCAAGCCCGTTTAGATAGGAGAAGAAATGCAGAAAGTTGAAGCCAAGAAAACCCGCCGCACCGGTCAGCAGGATCCGCTTCCCCTGCAACTGTCTGGCCTGATCGCCCAAGGCTTGCTCGACCCGCATCCAATCGTCAGCCAGCCAGACTCGTGCCTGAGCAGACAGCTCCGAGAGATTGTTCGACGACAGATGCCACTTGAAACGCCGCTTTGTCTTCATGCCTTACTCCGAAAAGGTGTGTGCATCGAGTACCGCGGACGCTACCAGACCTTCCAGGGAGCCTTTCCAGAGGCCCACAACTCTTCCAAGTAATTCTTCTCCCTCAACGTATCCATGCAGGACCAAAACCGCTCGTGCCGATATCCCATCAACTGGCCCGCCTTGGTCAACCGCTCGATGGGCTCACGTTCCCATGCCATTTCATCCCCATCGATGTAATCAATCGCTGCTCTCTGCAGCACATAGAATCCCCCGTTGATCCACCCCTCTTCACCATGAGGCTTTTCCTTGAACTCAGTGATTCGATCCTGTTCGTAGAGAAGCCTGCCGAACCGCGCAGGTGGAAGCACCGTCGTCACCGTCGCCAACTTGCCGTGAGCCTTATGGAACTTGATCGACGCCTGGACATCGAGATCCGACACTCCATCTCCATAGGTAAACAAAAACGTTTCGTCTTCTCCTAGCCACTTTTTCAAGCGCTTCAGGCGACCACCCGTCTGGGTGTGCAAACCAGTTTCGACCAGATGAACGTTCCAATCCTCTGCACGTTTGCAATCCTGGATAATTGTCCGGCCAGTCCCCAGGTCGACCGAGATGTCGCTATTGAATGCGTAAAAATTCAGAAAATACTCCTTAATCATTTCACCCTTGTAGCCGAGTGCAATGATAAATTCCCTCACTCCGTAGGCCGCATAGATCTTCATGATGTGCCAGAGGATCGGCTTCCCGCCAATCTCCACCATCGGCTTCGGGCGCAACTGCGTTTCTTCGCTGAGACGTGTCCCCATTCCTCCAGCCAAAATGACGGCTTTCATGATCCGCCCCCCTTGTACCGGGCACTAGCTCGATCAGGACCGTTGAAACACTTCGTTGTCGTTGATATCAATGACGGCAGAAAGCTGATAGGCATCCGGCTCATTGTAGAGCGGATGGTCGAAGACATGAAGAGTATACATCTGGTCCGTCCACCACCAACGGTAGTGAGCCGGGACATAATGAGCTAAGCCCTTGATAGCGGAAATCTTGCGCATCGCATGACTTTCGTTGAACTCTGTAATAGCAAGACCCTCTCCTGAGAATTCACTGAAATCTTTACCAACCGCGCAGCGGAAACTACAGGGCATGCGTGGAATCACATGTTTGTGCTGTCCATCAAATAATCGTAAGGCATCCCGAGTTGAGGTATACATCCCTAGATCTACCGCAACAAAAGCCATTGGGGCAGGAGAGCCCGTTAAGAATTCAGGAACCGTAGAACTGAGCAATCCAAATCGGAGTGAGGCCCGCTTTAGTCTCCTAAGCAATTCGTCCTTGTCGCATGGATAGTATCCTTCCCGCCACTTAAAGGGATTATCTCGATAGTCTTGCGGTTTCGGTAATCCAACCCCTGTATCAAACCCGTACACGTCTATGCTAATTCCCACAATATCTGAACAGAGTTCAGCCGTTCGTTCCATCGACACCAATCCGGCTCCACCAGCGACCCCGATCTCCAAAATGGAAATCCGCTCGAGCCCAAGAACCTTGCTGAGCGCTGCGCCTTGCATAATACCCCATATATATGCGGGCCGTTTGCAACACAATGGATCCTTCATAAGCCGATCCATTGTCCCCCAGAGCCATGTATAGCTATTGTCAAATGGAATCTCGCTGTTTGAGGTGGAAGGCCTGGCCTGAGGCAGTTCTTCAGTAAGCCAGCTTCGTAGACCGCCGATGATCCCCCTTACGATCCGCTTCGCAGACATTTACAGTCTCCTCGCGTAATACTCTTGCTCTGTTGATGGTGGATCACATCCTACGACTGCAGTTTTATCGACGGCGGGTCTCAGATGTTCCATTTCAATTTCACACCATTTCAACTGTGAATGACAGGAAAGAACTGAGTACTCCACTTCAGCATAGGCCTTATCGCTCCCTCAAGTTCTCCCATGTAATCACCGCGAGCTGAACCGTCCTCCAGATTATCTATGACTTGGAACGCTATCACCTCTTCTGTCCCGAAGTGAATGACGTATGGGTCCAATGAGAGACACCAAGCGCTGACAAAAAACGTTCCCTCACCCAAGAAGTTCCCTGGTACCCACGCGGTACTCACGTATCGACCTTGCGGTCGACTGCGCCGACGCCAGTCTGGGTCTAGGTCCAGTGCCTCAAACAGTGTTATGCCGTCTTCCCCTATCAGCTTCAACGACGGTGTGAGTGCTGGGCTCTCCTCTAATACCTCAAATTCAATCTCGATCGCAAATCCCTGCCTTATATCGACTACATCGTCAATTCGTCCGTCACTGAGCCTGACGCGAACCCCTCGAAGGCGAACACGATCATCGCCGGGAGCCGATCGCTGATCGATCCATTCTCGGCTTGATCGTGCTCCCACTCCTGAATGCAAGTATGAACTAACAACCTGATGAGTCGGACCATCTCCGACAAGCTGCCCTCTCTCAAGGTATAAGACCCGCCTACACAATCTTGTCACGGCCTGCATATTGTGGGAAACAAAAATCACGGTTCGCCCCTGCTCACCCATATAGTGCATCCTGTCCAGGCACTTTTTCTGGAATTGCATGTCACCAACCGCGAGTACCTCATCTACAATAAGCACCTCCGGTTCCAGATGCGCGCCGACCGCAAAAGCCAGCCGGACATACATGCCAGTGGAATATCGCTTGACCGGCGTATCAATATATTGCTCAATCCCCGCGAATGCGACGATTTCGTCGAATTTCCTCGTGATTTCCGATTTTCCCATACCAAGAATGCTGCCACTGAGATAAATATTGTCGCGCCCTGTCAGATCCGGATGAAATCCCGTTCCTACCTCCAACAGAGTGCCCACGCGCCCGAATATTTCAGCTCTCCCAGATGTCGGTTCAGTGATACGGGACAGGATCTTGAGCAGGGTACTCTTGCCGGCTCCGTTGCGGCCGATAATTCCGACCACGTCGCCCTTGGCAATCTCAAAGGAAACGTCCCTCAACGACCACACATCCTCTCTCTGGTAATGTATCCTCCGGCTGGATCGTTCAAAGGAGATCAGCCGCTGCACACTGTCTGCGAGACGGCCGGCGAGAGATTGGTCAGCGCGGTGTCCTACTGTAATCGAATACTTCTTGCAGAGGCGTTCGGCCTTGACAGCAATGTTTCCCATTTCAGTCTCTAGCGGCCCATGTTCAAAATCGGTTCATAATGGTATCCAAATTTTCACTTCGTCCGAACTGAGATAGCATTCTCAGCTCTATGCGCGGCTCGTTCCAAGCTCCGGCAACTTCACGTAGGTTCTCTGCTGCCTTGTCCATCTTAGCCCGCATTATTCATGACGGTTCGTGACGAAACCGACAAGACGCCAGGCGAGACGGGCACGCGGAGCCCCACCGAGGGTGAGGCATACTTGAAACAGTATGTCGAGGCCTTGAGGGGCGAGCCTGCCCGCCAGCATGCGCTGCAAGCCGCATGCTGGCTCGTCGCAGCGGCATATCGGCGGTTGCAGTAGAAGCGTTCATGAATAATGCGGGCTAGATGACGTCAGCGAATGTTCGTTCTACGCGGTTAAAATATGCAGTGGCGCCCAAGAGCACGACAAAGATGGTGCTCACATTGGCCAAGAGCATTCCGATATGGGGCGGATGCGTTCCAAGCAATGCCCAGCGAAACCCATCGATCACGCCTACCATCGGATTGATCAATGCATACCACGTCCGCCACGTCTCAGGGATGAGACTGGACGGATAAACAACAGGAGACGCAAACATCCATAATTGAGTGATAAGTGGAACGGCTGCGCCGACATCTCGATATCGCACATACAAGGCAGATAGCCAAAGACTAACGGCCAAAGAGGTCCCGACTGTCAGCAGCATAAAAACCGGCACTAGCAACACGCCCCATGTCGGAGTGATACCGAACCACGCCATCAGAATAAGCAACAAAGCAAACGCGATGGCAAAATCGAGGAGGCCGCCGAGCGTGGCAGAGAGTGGGACCACAATACGAGGAAAATACACTTTGGTGATGAGATTCGATTCTGCCACAACGCTGAAACCGCTCCTATCTAAGCTCTTCGCAAGATAACTCCAGGGAACCAGCGCCGCATATGCAAAGAGCGGATAGGGCAGCCCATCCGATGGCATATTTGCAAGCCGTCCGAACACGAGCGTATATACAACCATCATGATGAGCGGTTGGAGAACGGCCCAGGCTAATCCGATTGCCGTCTGGGCATAACGCGCCTTCAAGTCTCGCCAAGCCAGAAAATAGAGTAGCTCCCGATATTTCCACAGCGACTCAAGTCCGAAGCTTAGAACACGCTTATTGGATTCGATGATTACGGTGGGCACTTGCATTGTTTCGACCTTCTCCATACGGTAGCCCCTTGAGCCTATTGAGGTTGAAGCCACTCCTCGCAGGAATTACGACACATTATTATGAGGATGAGAGAAGAATTCGACAGTAGCTACTTGGCGGTGTGCTGTGGGGTAGCCGGCAACACAGCAGCCCGATATTCGCGCATGAATTGCACCAATTGCATGCCGAGCTGGATCACTTCACTCTTGATTTAGGCACCAGACGACTCTGCCAACTCGTTCTAGATGCGTGTCCGTATTGTGGCTTTGAATACGCTATGTGCCCAATTGATGGTCACAGAATCGCACCCACATTAGACAGAGTATCATTTTCTTGCCGCTCCCCTCGGACCATTCCCTTAGGTTCGTTCCTCTTCGCCATACGCGCATAGATCTCACGTACCGGGATGATTATTTCTTTGATCGGAGCAAATGCAAAATCGTCTAGAAGTCTCGTAAGCCGTTCATGTGTCCGATGTAAGTTGGTATAATGTCTGAAGCGCGACAGGCGTGAACCCTTCATTCGAGGTTGGTCGGGGTCAATTTCCCACGGGTGAAAATATGTGACAAGTGGAGAATTTGTTCCTTCGGCCTTCTGAAAAAGAGCCTTGAACATCCAATACGGGAAAATCCTAAAATATCCTCCCCCCCCTATTGGGACTCTCATTCCACAGATACTAACGGTTGAAGGTGGAATTTCCCAGATAATTCCGGATTCCGTCTTAAGCTGGTGCACGACGCTCGGAGCTTCTGGCATGCCATATCGATCATGAATGATCGGGACTATACTGGTGTCATATCCATATCCTTCTTCGCAAAGAATGGACAGCGCCCAACTGCTTTTGTTTGTAATGGAGAAACTTGGGGCCCTATATCCACACACATGCTGCCCGGTCAAATCTTCAAGAATAGCCTTAGTCTTCCTGATATCCTCTCGAAATTTTTGAGGAGCTTGCGAAGTAACCAGCTCATGAGCATACCCATGCGAGGCTATCTCATGACCACCTGCACAGATTCGCCTGACAAGCGCAGGACAACGTTCTGCCACCCATCCCAAAATAAAGAAGGTTGCTCTGAGTCCCTTAAACTCTATCAAGTCCAAAATCTTATCCGTATTCCTCTCAACGCGGCTCTCAAAAAGATCCCAATTGTGCCTTCGTATCGGCGACTCGAATGCTGACACCTGGAAATGCTCCTCGATGTCAAACGAAAGACAGTGCACTGGCCTGAATTCCTTCGGCATATAAGTAGGATCTTTATCGTGCCCCTTCACCGAAAATGACAACCTTCACTGTTCCGGCAAGTATGCGCAGATCAAGCATCAGGGAAAGATTCTTTACATAGTATAAGTCGTACTGAAGCTTCACATGAGAATCTTCAGCAGAGGCGCCGTAACGAAATTGGGTTTGCGCCCATCCTGTGATTCCTGGTCGCACAGTATGACGCAAATCATAATAGGGGATCACGTTTCTGAGATCCTGAACAAAAACCGGACGTTCTGGGCGGGGTCCTACAAGGCTCATCTCTCCCTTCAGAACATTTATGAGCTGCGGCACCTCATCGAGTCTCCATTTCCTCAGAAATCTCCCAACACGCGAGATTCGAGGATCCATTTCTGACGCCCATCTTGCCCCATGTTTTTCAGCGTCCTGAGACATTGAACGAAACTTCCAAATCATATATGGCTGACCGCGCAGCCCAACGCGCATCTGTCTATAAAAAACGGGACCCGGCGAATCTATCCGGATAAGTAGACCTAACAGCACCATGAGTGGAAACAGCACAATGAGTCCCATTATGGCAACCATGACATCCAAAGAGCGCTTCAAGGTCATTGTGACAACACGCCTCTTGAAGCCCGTGGAAAAGATCAACGTGCTTGGCTTTAACAGATCGATGGAGAGACGTCCCGATTCTTCCTCGTACAGATGATGCCCATCAACGATATCCAACCCCATAGCTTTCATATCAAGGAGAGTTTGCACGGGCAATACAGTCCGTCGATCTTCAAGACACACGGCGATCGTATCGATCTGATATCGCTCAGTAACCTCAAAGAGTTGGTCAAATGTCCCAATCACCCGGAGATCAACCAAACATTCCCCCACATGTGTCTGATCTTTAGCGAGAAATCCTACAACCTCAGTGAACCAGGTTCCCCGTGAAACCAGAACTTGACATAGGTCTTTGGCAAGCTGACCAACCCCAAGGATCAGCACACGTCGCTTCACAGCCGGCCAGCGAAGAGGGACGGGCAGATACGAGTGCGAAAGATCAGGCGAGACTATTTCTAGCCCTTGATCCGACTTACTTGAGTTGCTCATGCGGGGCTTCGTGATAGTACATCTGTTGCATGTAATAAGGAGTGTCCTGGACCTCCACGCCATTTAAGACAATCGCCAATGGATTCTGCTCTCCAATTGTCTTGAGCGCCTTCTGCACCGCGTCTCGACCGGTAGTTCCCGCTCGAATGACTAAGGTCACGAGATCAGCCATACTGGCGAGCACATTCATATCTGCCAACGGCAAAATCGGTGGTGCATCAACGATGATGTATTCAAATTGTGACCTCAGGTTGGTCAGAAGATCCGCTAGTTGCTGCATTTTTGATAAGGCTGGAGGGCCATCGCCAACTGCACCTGATGGAAGAATCCAAAATCCGAGCCCCTCCTGAAATTTGAGGCACTCCTCCAGCGTACTTTCGCCATGTAGTAGCTCAACGAGCCCCGGCCGCGATTCCGTCCCGACATAGACATGTTGCATGGGCCGTTTAAGGTCACAGTCAACAAGGACCGTCTTCTTATCAAGATCACGTGCAAGAATATAGGCCAAGTTGAGAGACGTACATGATTTCCCTTCTCCCATGAGCGCACTGGTCACCACAATGACGGTCGTTTTCCTCTCTCCGACCATAAGCTCTAAGCGAGTAGCCGCTACTCGGAACTGCTCTGCGACAAGAGATCTGGGACGCCACATCGTAACCAACTCGAGGCCTGGGGAATTTCTGCTTGCGGCCAATGGATCTCCTTTTATTTTCCCATTCTTAATCTCTCCCTCAAGTTTATATTGAGTCAATAGTGGCCTAGCTCCGCTCTGATGCAAGAGAGGTTGATTCTTACGCTGACGAAGCACCCCCCCCACCTGTTGAACGGTTCCGCCCAAAGCGCTCTCATAGGTGGGAATCGAAACAAGAACCGGCAATCCCAATACCAACTCCACTTCGTCAGCCGAGGAAAATCCTCTTCTCAACAACTCGAGACCAATCGCACCACCTATCCCCAGAGCGCATCCGATCCCAATCCCTCCTAGCATGATCATAAAAATGTTGGGCTTTTCGGGAAGGACAGGAAGGTTAGCAGGATCAATAACAGTAAACTGAGTGCCCTTATGTCGTTTTTCCAGATTGCCCGCAATTCCAGCATGCAACTGCTTTTCCAATAGCGCCTGATAATTCTTCTGCAAATTCTCATAGTCTCGCTCCAGCGCCATTAACTTCTGCTTATGAATTGGGGCTCGATCAAGTCTCACCTGATAACGCTGAATCTCCGCTGCGATGCGCGATTCCCTGGTCTTCGCCATTTCGATTTGTTGAAGCAATTCATCCCGTTGCCGTAACAAGTCGGCATGATGTTGGTCCAAAATCCTGCCCTTGCCTTTTTTCCTGCCGACCGATTCCGGTTTCCCATCATCTCCTTCGGGAAGTTGCCCGACATATTCTTCGGTCGTCATAGACTTCAACTTTCTAATTTCCTCTTTTATCTGAACAATATCTGGATATGTCTCCTTATAGACGGCAGTCAGCCCTACAAGGCTTCTCTCTAGTTCCTTGATACGGGCCAAGCGGAGATCGCGAATCCGCCTCGGACCAGCCTCATCACCATCCTGCTCCTCATAATCTCGGATGCTCTTTTCCAAGGAGGCCAGCCGGAGCGTAAAACTTTTGACCATTTCACGCTGCGAAACTTGTTCAGCCTCAAGTCTGTCCACGGCACGGAGGTTGCTCTCAAGTTGTTCGGGCAATTCGCCTAAATTGGCCTTTTTGAATTCCGCTATGGCCTTTTCTCTGGCTTCAAGTTGTATCTTGAGTGCATCGAGTTCTTGCTGCAGGAATTCGGTGGAAGTTTCCGCGATCTCCTCCTTCGTGCGCGAATTTTCCTCAATAAACAGTTCGGCCAACCGAGCCGTCACATCTCTGGCGATCTTCGGATTTTCGTCAGCAAAGGAGAGATTCAAAAATGACCGATCTTTGGACAGTTCGATTTTGATCAGCCCTCTCATACCCTTCACGACACCGTCTTCAGCCATCGGTGTCGTGAGATTCTTATCATATCCATAAAGGTGAAGCTCATGCGCAACTTGGGCTAGAAACTTACGACTGAGTAGAATTTGACGCATGGCCGTTACACGCTCGTGGAGGGCAGCCAGCTTATCTGCGGATGGACCATCAGTAGCTGAATCCACTCCCCGGACATGCAGCACTTTCGGCTCTTCTACCAGCATCAGAGTAGTGGAGCGATAACTTTTGGGGAGATACAAGCAAAGCAACCATGCGATGCCTGTACACATGATCACCGAGCCGACTATCAGCCATTTATGACTGGCGAGCGCCCTTATGTAATCTTGAGGAGTCAGCAAGCGGGCATTCATTTTTCTCCTCCGCTGCTTCCTCCGGGAGACGATTGAGAGCCATCTCGCTGGGATCCGCCAGAACTACCGGATCCCACATCCTGAAAAGCCCCGCTTCTGAAAAAACCTCTCGCAGGAGTAAAGGCATAGGAAAGCGAAACCATCACCATATGCTTGGAGAATGCGAACAATCCTTGCTCCGAAATAACCACGGGACTTTTATCTGCAAATTCAAGCCAGGTGTGCGTAAGAGCCGCTCTAAAGGATGGAGTAATTAAGTAGTTGAGCGAGGCCGTTGTTCCGTATGTATCGAACGCAAAGGTGGTCGCCTGTTGAGTTCCAACGCTTCTGGCAAAGTTGAGTCCCACTTGTAAGGTCATTCTGTCCATGACTCCGACTTGAGCCTGGGCGCCCGCCACATGACTGTGCATAGGACCAGCTTGCGCGACAAAGCTTGGGAAGACGGCATAGTTGTAACTCAACGAAATTGCGTATTGGCCAGGCCTAAATGATCCCCCTTGTCCGACGTTCCAAGGCACCGGAGGCAAGCCACCGAACAATCCGCTACCAAACGATGCCCCATAAGGGCCAATGTCGCGGAGGGTGGAAGAGAAGGAACTCCATGTGATCAGCGCAGTGGCCGTCGGACCAATGGTGGCTTTGGTCGTGATAGGACGGCCGCTACTCACATCGGTAAAACCAGGAATGAGCTGAGCACCGCCACCGACGCTGCTCGTGAGCTGTCTGGTCCAGGTCCGAGACCAGGTGAGACTTGCTGTGTGAAGGTCAAAATCATCAAGCGGTGGTTGCTGGAAGATGGAGTACGAATAGTTTGTGGTCAGAGAATCCCTTGGAGAGAGCCGCGTATTGATCCCAACCTGTCCCATGTGAGTGGTGGTATTGAACAATTGATTCTGGACATCAGGACTGGATACACCGAATTGACCGCCGAAGCTGATCTGCGAATACGAATAGCTCATCTGAAGGTCGGTTCGAGGAGTCAGGGCATAGGCCGTGTTTGCCGTCCCAGTATATGACGTGATTCTCACTCGATTGGTGACAAGTCCGCTGTCGAACGGACCTAAGGTTCCCACGGTTCCGGTTGTACCGAACCCTACCCCTGCAAAACCGACTCCTCCACCTCCGAAAGCAGAGGCGCTCGGTGTGAATTGGTAGCTTCCGTACACATTCAAGGCTTTCACTCTTGGAGACATCCGCTTTCCCAACTGGAGAAAATCCATCATGGCCGATGCATTAAACCCGGCATAATCGAGTTGCGAATTGTTTACATACTTCGCAAAGACTCCGGCCAACGTTAAGGATCCGTTAAAGGATCTTCCGGTATGGGCCAACAAGAGCTGAGGATTCGCCAGGGTCACGAAATCGTCCAATTTCAAACCAGGGGCAAGCGCTTCCTTGGGCGCGTACCACACATTTGAATCGTAGGTTTCGGTGATTGAAATCAGAGGAATCAGACGTGTCTCCGCAGACACGCTTGCTACCTCGATCATTGTCGCCAAGGCCACCGAGCACTGAATGACGATTATCCACCCGGCCCTCCTCCAGGCTGGCCTACGGAACCACAATGACATCACCAGCCTTGAGTATGAAGTTCGCCTCCAAGTTTTTCCCGAGCACGATATCCTCATATGGAACAGGAAATTGAATCTGCTTCGGCTCTCCATGACCATTGGTGACCATCCGGAGCACATGCATCTTGTTTCTCGATGCAAATGTGGTAAATCCTCCGGCATAGGAGATACCCTGCAGGACGGTGGCAAAAGACTTCAGGGTGTATTTTCCCGGCTTAGATACTTCTCCAAGCACATAGATATAGTAGCTATTGATTTCCTTCACTTGAACGGAAACTGTTGGGCTCGCTATATATTCGGCAAGACCGTCTGCAATGCGTTTTGATAGCGCTTGTGCGGTCATTCCTGCCGCTTGGACATCTCCAATCAACGGCAACGAAATTTTCCCATCGGGCCGGACAATAACTTCCTTGGATAACTCCTGATTGCGCCACACATTCACGATCAGGACGTCTTCAGGTCCAATGAGGAATTCTGTTGGGGTAGCCCCTTTCACCGGGTACTCAACCTGGGTCCCCGAGCACCCACTGAGCACAAGCATCCATACCAGCAGACTCACCTGGGCAATACACCACCGGTCTCTCCCATCGAGCCTGGATGACGCTCGAAAACCACCACATAGGCGCATCATAGCTACGACTCGCATCACCTTATTTCTTGCTCCTTGACGATTGCTGGCACAGGATCTCAACAAAAACAGTGGATCAGCGGCTTGGGAGCACGACCATGGTTTCCGAAGGCACGACAATCAAATCACCAGGCCTTAGCTCGATATTCTGATTCGACCCGTCGCGAATCACCATATCATCGTAGCTGGCCTTTATTTTAGTAAGCGCTTCGGTATCCTTACCGTATCTGAAGACTACAATTTTATTGCGAGCCGCTACCTGTGTGAATCCACCGGCAACGGTAATTGCTTGCAACAGAGTCAATTTACTCGTCAGGGGATATTTTCCCGGTTTATTCACTTCGCCCAGGACATAGATTTGATAACTCTTAACTTCCTTTACCAATATCGATACGGTGGGATTCTCCATGTAGGCCTTGAGCCGGGACGAGATTTCATCGGTTAGCTGGGAAGGAGTCTTCCCCACAGCCGAAACATCGCCGACGAGAGGTAATGATATTCTGCCGTCAGGCCTCACTTGGACTTGTTTCGACAGATCATTGTTCTTCCACACGGCGATTTCCAAAACATCTTCAGGTCCCAAGATATAGTCAGGGGTCACAATCAATTGTGAATTCTCGGCCGTAGCATTCACATGCCGCGTTTTAGCATCTGCTTGGCTTGTTGAAGCCGCTGCGGTTCCTCCGGTTTCAGAATGCGCCACTCCGCAGAATGCGGCAAGGGATAAGAAAATCAAACCGCTTGTCAAAAGCCTCATTGCATCCCCCACGTCATGCCTTCCTACTAATTTTCTGCCCATCTTTCGATTGCAGGAAAGCATTCCTTCACAGATGATCTGCTCAGTCCTTAAGCCTAAAACCATGACCAGTGAAGCGCCCTTGTTCGTAAAGCCATCCGGACTCACCAAGACCGTAAATTTTCTTCAGCACGTGAACCTTACGATCGATCAAAAAATAAATTTCAGCCCCACGAAGAAAGCCCCATTGCCGGTTGACTTACTAAAAGGCATCCGTCGCGTCCAACGCACTTCTGCCAGCGTGGGTGTTTCTGCCTGAGTAATAGGAGTAGGCACATATACTTTGAGGACCTGGTCCAGGAGAGGTTCTCGATCCATGAGAACGAGCATGCCCCCGGAGCTGATATTCAGTGAGAGGGCCTTCCCCTGAAGCACCAGACCTTCATGAGAAACGTTGAGGGGCGCCGTGATCTCATAAGAAATGGGCCTCAGAAGGGCGACTCGCTCGCTGTGGTCTCTATTGTTATCCTGTATTGTCCAATCCCAATCACCAGCAGCCACGCCTATAACTCCCTCTAATTTCTCTTGGTTCCCCAAATGAATAAACTCTAAACTCTACTAAATGGCTAAAAACTTGATTAATGTGCAAGAAGCGTGCGACAAATAACATCGAACGACAAGGCGACGCGATTGAAGCTTTATGAATACGGTTTGTGGAAACGCCTTTCAAGTTATTGAATATAAAAAGTAAATTCGCACAATACCACAGATCGGTTAATGATCTGTGGTTTCTAGGTAGTGTGAGTCAAGCGGCAACAAACATTGGAGACACTATGATCTGGGGCAATCCTGCACAATAACCTATATGTATACCGTTCTATACGAAAGTAGCAAGTTGACTACCTCGAAAGTGTTAGATACTATTTCCATTGGCACTGCAGATGCTTGATGTTCGGCATAGAGTCGAACTTACCCATTTCAACAACGAATGTAAACAAATATCCCCATGGCCCCTGAGGATTATCCAGGCAACGCTACATCGCAGCCCCAGATTGATGCGATCACAGAACAGCGAGCCGGTCCCGGAATAATTGTATTGTCCTCATCAATGCAATTACTCCACATGAACCGTCAAGCATCGGAGCTGTGCCGGAAGATTAACGAAGCAGAACATGGCAAACAGAACAGCAAGCAAGCACAAGGCGTCCTTCCTTCAGCGCTCACCGAGCTGTCTTCCGAGATCATTAAGGCACTGACGGTTCGCACCGAAGCCAAAGACTGGGAACAGTTTGAAGTGAAGCGTGTAGCCGGAAACTCCGAGCAACCAATTCTCCTCCGGGGTTTTGGGCTCCCGGATCGAGGCGGCATTACTAGCGCCCGCCTTGTTATCACGATGGAAGAAATTGGGCGCCGTCAACAATTTAATACGGAGCAAGCCAAGGAACGGTTTCAATTAACCAACCGGGAGCACGCCGTAGTTGAGCATTTGGCAAAGGGCTGGACCAACAAAGAGATTGCCAATGCCCTGAATATTACGGAGCAAACTGTTAAAGAACACATCAAACATATTATGCGCAAAACAAATTCCACCACCCGTACCGGTATCCTCGCCCAAGTTTTCCGCTCGTAACTCGTTCCCCGTCTCCGATAAACCACACCTGTTGTTCAAACGCACCACCTTTATTGCTAATCCAGCGCCAGTTGTATTTATTGTCATTTAATTTCAATGGCTTGTGAATGATCCACCATGGCCTGAACCTTGCTCACTTCTTCCCTCATGATCCCGAATTCCAAATGGATGTGGATACAGTGCATCGTTTTAGCGTCGCTCGTAGGCGTCATTGCCGGCTGTCAGTCCGACCCAAGCTTCCTCCATCGATCAAGCTTTGCGGAGATGTGGAGAACCTATCAGGCATGCCGGTCGGCTGAAAGGCTAGATGAGCTTGTCGGGCATGCTCGGACGGTGGAAGAGATGATCCTTCACAGGGACCGCGGTGTACTAACTGGCGATCACGATTCAGTTTCACAGGGGACGTTGACGAAATTCATCCAGCCACTCAAAACCAGGCTGGCTGTCGATCCCCACGCTATGAATGCAGATTGCCTCCTCCACACCGGACAAATTGCCTATCGGCAAGGACACATTATCCTCGCGCAGGACATGTTTGGCCGAGTCTTAAGAGACCTTCAGAACTCTGAGTTGCGTTATTATGTCGACGCGGCACGATTCGGACTTCTTCGGATCGATCAGGATTTGCAGGCAACAGCAGACCAGTCGCGTCCCTCATCTTTTCCCAACTAACCCATTTACGGGCTGTCTCCCATTGCCCATTGTACGTTAGATAGCGCACAACTTCCTGTAAAGCTCCTCATACTGCCGAGCTGGTTCTTCCCATCCGACCTGCACTTTCATGCCCGATTCGATTAATCTCTTCCAGTCCGATTCTCTGTAAACCTGTAGGGCCTGACCCAACGCTCGAGCAAACGCATCAGGAGTCGGCTCGTCAAATACAAAACCCGTCGGGGTTTGAGAGTCGTCACCCGGATATCCGGCCACAGTATCAGCCAACCCTCCTGTTTTCCTGACGACCGGAACAGTTCCGTATCGTAAACTGCACAATTGGGTCAACCCGCAAGGTTCATACCGAGAAGGAACCAAGGCGATATCGGCGCCGGCCTGGATACGATGAGCCAATTCCTCATTGAATCCAAGCCGGACACGTACGCGGGTCGGACGCGCTTCCTCCAAGTTTCTTAGCCGTCGCTCCAAGAGAGGGTCGCCCGTCCCCAGCACGACCAACTGAAAATCAATGGACGGCATGTCCTCTAGAGCATCGACAACGAGGTCGATCCCCTTTTGTTCCACAAGTCTCGATACGACTCCAATCAAGGGGTGGTCGCCAACCGGCAACTGCATCTCCTGTTGCAGCGCGGTCTTGCACAATCGCTTCCCTGAATGGTCCTGGGCGGAGTATCGGGACGGCAACCACGGATCACGTGACGGATCCCACAGATCGATATCGATTCCGTTCGTGATCCCGAGAAGGCGATCGTGTCGTTCACGTAACACGCCATCCAACCCAAAACCCAGTTCCGGCAGTTGAATCTCTCGGGCATAGGTCGGGCTGACCGTGGTAAGCCAATCGGATGCCACGATGCCGCCCTTCAGCAGATTGACGGATCCAAAAAATTCCAGCCACGCCGGGCTGAACCACTTCGGAGGCAATCCTAGCTCCGCATATTCCGAGGCAGGGAAAATCCCCTGATAGCCAAGATTGTGAATGGTGAGAATATTCCGGATCTCCGTTAGCCCGGCCCGCTGCTTCCTGTCTGCACGCAGGTACAAGGGAACCAATGCCGCCTGCCAATCATGCGCATGAATAATATCCGGCACCCATCCGGAAGATTCCGCGGAGGCTCGCACCCATTCAACCGCGGCCCGGGAAAAAAAGGCGAAACGAGCGAGATTATCGGGATAGTCTCGATTGCCCTCCTGATACAACCCTCGGCGATTGAAGAACCCGTCGTGACCAACCACCACATAATCGGGGCTGAGGACTCCGCCCGCCCGTTCTCGCCGAACCAGGAGACGCTCAATGGTCGCGGATTGGGTCTTGCCGAGAATGGGAATGTCGACCGTGCGGAGCGGCTCTTTCGAAACCGCATGGTCGTCCACCGAGGCATAGCCCGGGAGCATGATCTTGACATCGTGTCCCCGACGAGCCAGTTCGTTCGAAAGACCGGTGACCATGTCCCCTAACCCTCCGGTTTTGGCAAGGGGTACCGCCTCCGATGTCACCATAAGAATATTCATTGGGTTTGGGTCGGCCTGTCCGCCTGCAGAAATGGATGGTTAGGGCGCGGAGGATTCCAAACGAGTTTTGAACAAGGCCTCTCGCTGCCAAATTTTTCCCATTGCTCGGATGTGATCCCTCCCCAGTGACTCACGATACACCAGGCGCTCCTGATAAAACCCGAGCACTGTCTCCCGCTCCTCATAAGCCAAAAAGATGGCGTCCCCGTACACCGTCGAGAGGTCCCAATTGGGGGGAGACTCGCCGACCTTCACACGAAAATGAGGCATCCAACTCGCATCGGACAACACGAAGAACTGAGTCGGCTGGACAGATTGATAGGTCGGCGGCCCCCACTCGAAGAGCACCGCCTGTCGCGACACTTTGTGCACCGGTAGCCCACCTTCGACGATGAGACGCCGCTGCTCGCTCATTGACGGCAGACCGCTGCAGCCCAGACAACCGACGCTCAAGACCATGACCCAACATATCGGATGGAGTCGCAGACCATGGAGCCTCTGACGTGTCATTCCTTCGTCCTTGCGCGATCGAGTCGTTTACAGCAGTCGGCGACTTTTTGGTTCTCCGGGCTTCACCGGCTGGCAAATATCGCACTGGCATAATCGACGCAACAGCGAAAACGAATAGATCCCGCTCTCGTGACCGTCGCTAAAGGTGAATTTCAACGCATAGCGCCCGATCGGCTCCGCATCCTGCAACATGATGAGGAGAGGGACATCATCCGGCTGGAGTCGCCGTTCACCGGTCCACTCGTCGACACAGGCCGCACATGGGCAGTGTTGCCGCAGGAAACGAACGGGATAGACACCGTGATGGCCGTCGGTCCACTCGATCCCGAGCACGCCCTTTTCCAGCCACTGCATGTCTCGCGGTTCCAGAGCCAGCGCGCTCATAGCCTGATTCCTATTTACTCCGCGACGATTCGACGCACGGTGATGAGCGTGAAGTTTCTCTCACAACGCATTCACACACGAGGCCTCCATGCATCGAGCGCCGGCAATCTTTTCCCCGCGACCACGGTGGCAAACGTGTCGATCGCGGCTTCCAACTCGGCGCGGACTCCTCCTTCCGCTCGCAAGCGGGACATGAGCGGAATCGGCAGCCTGACCGCCTGTTGCAGCAAGGCGAGCGTACCCGCAGAAAGGAGCAGGCACGGGGCCGATTGACGAGCGAGACAGACCGCGCAGACCATCCCTCCCGACCGGGCGGAAAAGTGGCGGCTGACTTGCTCCAACCGCCTGCCACAACCGGCACAGAGATCGATCTGGGGGCGAAATCCTGTTTGCCCGAGGATCCGGATTTGAAAGAGGACCGCCATCATCATCGGATCCCGGCTCAACTGGACGGCTTGAAGCCCGGCCTTCAGCGCTTCGAAAATTCTCGCATCCGCGTCTCCTTCCGCCGTCACCGCCGCCACGATATTCACCAGACGCGCCGCCGCGGCCATCCGATCGAGGCTCTCCCGCAGGGCGAGAAACGGCTCTTCGATATCGACGTGCCGAATGCGATACAGCGCGTCGTTCGGTTTTTCGAACAGCGACAGGCGGGACAAGACGAACGGCTCAAGCCCGCCTCCGAACTGGCTCTTTTGACGGCGGGCTCCGCGGGCCACGCCGCGAATTTTCCCCACCCGAAGGGTAAAGAACGTGACGATTCGGTCCGCCTCACCCCACTTTCGACTCTTGAGCGCGATGGCCAGGGTATCAACAAGCGGCATGGGTCAGGCACAAGTCGCCGGACGGTGCAAGCACATGGGCGGACTTAGCGCAGGTAATCGATCAGGAGCGTCGCCAAGGTCAAATAGATGGTGATCCCCGTAATGTCGTTGGCAGTCGTCACAAACGGGCCGGCCGCCACCGCCGGGTCGACGCCGCTCCGCTTGAGAAGAATCGGCATGAACGTCGCCATGCTGGTGGAGACCAGGAACGCGACGATCAACGACATCCCCACGACCATTCCGAGATATCCCTGTCCATGCCAAGCCCACCCGACAAACGTCAAAAGGAGGCCGCAGGCCAATCCCAACAGAATTGCGACACGGATCTCGCGAAAAAACACCTTCCAGGCGTCGGCCTGCTCGATTAAGCCGGTCGCCAACCCCCGAATAATCAGCGTGGATGACTGAAGACCGACATTGCCACCCATCGCCGCAATGACGGGGATGAAGCTGACCACCGCAACCACTTCCTGAATGGTGTAGCGAAAATACCAGAGGATCGCGCCGGACAAGAGACTACCGAACAGATTGGTAAACAGCCACGGAAACCGGAGCTTCGCCGCCGCCAGGCTGGATGATTTGGACAACACGTCCTCTTCCAACGCCCCGGCCATTTTCAACATATCCTCCGTCGCCTCTTCCCGGATCACGTCCACCACGTCATCCACCGTAATAATCCCGACGAGCACATGTTCCCGATCGACCACGGGGATCGCCAGGAGGTTATAACTCGCGACTTGCCGCGCCACCTCCTCCTGGTCCATATCGACCATCACGCTCATGACATCCCGCGTCATAATGTTCTTGAGCGGGGTCCCGGGCGGGACCGTCAAGAGTTGCCGCAGTGACAAGACTCCGACCAGATGATCGTCCTTGTCGGTTACATAAATATAGAACACGTTCTCGGCGTCGCTGGCCTGCTGGAGCCGACGGATGGCTTCCTGAGCCGTCGCGTCCTCCGGCAAGGAGAAGAACTCCGTGGTCATGATGCCGCCGGCCGTATCCTTGGGATACTGAAGAATGCCGGCGACCTCGGTCGACACGTCAGCTTTCATCAACGCCAAGGCATCTTGGGCCCGCTCCGGCGGCAGAACGCCCAAGATATAGGCGACGTCGTCCGATTCTTGATCTTTCAACAACCAGGCAAGATCCGGGGCCTGCAAGTCCGCCACGACTGCGTTGATGCTATCGGCGTCGAGTTCGCTCAGGACAAGCCCGCGCTGCTTCTCTCCTCGCACCAATTCGAAGATCGTTCGCTTGTCCTTGGGCGAAGACAGATGGCCGATCACCCGGGCAATGTCCGCCGAGTGCATGCGCCCCAACATCCGGGTGAGATTCGTGATCGCCCCGCGCCGCAGCAATTTCTGTACGCTGGCCAGCAGCAGGTCAAACTTCGATGGCCCTCGCTCCCCGCCCTCCCGAGCGGGAGACGATCCGGGGCCCTGCCCGGACTGCGCGGGCGTGTCTCGAACCGTGTCTTTCTCGGTCGGGAGTGTGGACATGATGCTAATAACCCAGTTCGGCCAGCAGGCGCTCATCCTGCCGCCATTCCTCGCGCACCTTCACCCAAAGTTGAAGAAAGACCTTCATTCCAAACAACCGTTCCATCCCCAGGCGGGCATTCGTGCCGACCCGTTTCAGGCGGGCTCCATGCTGGCCGATCAAAATACCCTTATGGGAGTCCTTCTCGACCAACACCGTCGCTCCGATTCGCGCGAGCCCCCCTTCTTCCTTGAATTCCTCGATGTCCACCGCCACCGAATGAGGCACTTCCTCCTCGGTCTCGTGCAAGATCTGCTCGCGAATCAGCTCGGCGGCGAGCATCCGCATGGTTTGATCCGTCAACATGTCGGCCTCATAGCGAGGCTCGCCTTCCGGCAACGCCTCGACAGTGGCGGCCAGCAGCCGGTCCACCCCGTCGCCAGTCTTAGCCGAAATGGGAATCAAGGCCGTCCAGGGATACAACCGATTGTAGGCATCCAGCAACGGCAGCAGCAGCGGCTTGCGCACCATATCGATCTTGTTGAGCACGAGCAGGACCTGGCGCTCATGGTTCTTCAGCGCCCGGCGGACTTCCTGCACCACCGCCTGGTCAAGGTGGGCGGTTCGTCGAGCCGCATCCGCGACCACGTACACGACGTCACCGGCATCGACCGTGTCCAGCGTCGTCTGCACCATGCGGGTGTTCAACCGATCCTGCGGCCGGTGCAGGCCTGGCGTATCCAGAAAGGCAATTTGCGCCTCCGGCAAATGCGCCACGCCCAAGATTCTGGTTCGCGTCGTCTGCGGCTTGTTCGAGACGATCGCCACCTTCTCGCCGAGCAGCCGGTTCAGCAGCGTCGACTTGCCGACATTCGGCCGCCCGATGATGACGACGGTGCCCGACTTCATCGCGGTACGACGCTTCCGGCGCCAACCGAAGGAACGGACGGCGCCAATTGATAGACCGTTTCTCCCTTGCGCACGAACCCCAGTTGCTCGCGCGCCAGTTCCTCCAGCCGCTCGGGATCATAGCGAAGCCGGTCGACCTCCAGGTGCAGCTCCGCATTCTTGACCTTCAACTCACGGATCTCCCGCTCCAGTTGCTGTTCCTGGTTGCGCATGGCCCAATATTGCGGAATGCCCATGTCATCGAAGAAAAACGACATCACGAGCAACAGCCCCACCGCCACCGCAATGAGTTTGCCCCACTCCGACGCGCGTTGTTGGCGGTCGAGATCCGACCGCCCGCGGTTGCGCTTAATCACGTGCATGCGTCACAAACCGGCCGGGATCGCCCGTCGTCCGAGGTACGTCGCGGAAGCCCCCAGTTCCTCCTCGATGCGGAGCAATTGATTGTACTTGGCCATTCGGTCCGTTCGGGACAAGGAGCCTGTCTTGATTTGTCCTGTGTTCATGGCGACCGCGATATCCGCAATGGTCGTATCCTCTGTTTCACCGGAACGGTGGGACACCACCGCGGTATAGCCGGATCGTTTGGCCAGTTCGATGGCGTCGAATGTTTCCGTGAGCGACCCGATCTGGTTCACCTTGATCAGGATCGAGTTGGCGATGCCCTCGCGAATGCCTTTGGAGAAAATCTCCACATTGGTCACGAACACATCGTCGCCCACCAACTGGACCCGCCGGCCCAGCGCTTCGGTCAGGAGTTTCCAGCCCTTCCAATCGTGCTCGCTGACCCCATCCTCGATGGAGAGAATCGGATACCGATCGACCAGCTTGGCATAGTAGTCGATCAGTTCCTCCGATGACCGTTCGGGCTTCTTCTCCGCCGCCAGGTGATAGACGCCCTTGTCGTAGAACTCGCTGGCCGCCGCATCGAGCGCCAGGGCGATATCCTTGCCGGCTTTATACCCGGCCTCCTCGATCGCCTGCACGATCAGGGCCAACGCCTCCTCGTTGGAGCCGAGGTCCGGCGCAAACCCGCCTTCGTCGCCCACCGCGGTGTTCAGATCCCGCTTTTTCAGGATGCCCTTGAGGGTATGAAAGACTTCGGTCGCCATCCGCAGCGCCTCGCTGAAACGATCCGCGCCCACCGGAACGATCATGAATTCCTGAAGATCCAGCCGATTGTCGGCATGGGCTCCGCCGTTGATGATGTTCATCAAGGGCACCGGCAATACCCGGGCGTTGGTCCCGCCCAGATAGCGATAGAGCGGCTGCCCCGTTTCCTGCGCCGCCGCACGGGCGACGGCCATTGAGACGGCGAGGATGGCATTCGCGCCGACCCGCCCCTTGTTCTTCGTGCCGTCGATCTCGATCATCGTTCGATCCACGCCGACCTGATCCAGCGCGTCCATCCCCAACAACTTGGGCGCCAACAGCTTGCTGATATTGGCGACGGCCTTCGACACGCCCTTGCCCATCCAGCGTTTCTTGTCCCCATCACGAAGCTCGATGGCTTCCTTGGCTCCGGTCGATGCCCCCGAAGGAACGGCCGCTCGCCCGCGCGCCCCGCTCTCCAGCGCCACATCCACTTCCACCGTGGGATTTCCGCGCGAATCCAACACCTGCCGCCCCTTGATCTCTCGAATGGCACTCATTCCCCTTTTCCTTTCATTCTTCTCTTCCTGACCAGCGTTCTATTCTCTCTTGAAGTTGGCGTCCTTCGAATCCTTTTTGGGGGATGCCTGAACTCGCGTCTACTGCGCGCCTGGAGCGAGCACCTTCTGAGCGTGCGGGCTCTGCGAGCACACACGCGAGTTCAGGCATCCCCCAATCTCATACCTCTCATCCCGCCAGCTTCTCCCGCAACAATTCGTTCACCTTGCCGGGATTCGCCTTCCCCCCCGACGCCTTCATCACCTGCCCGACGAGAAAACCCAACACCTGGGTCTTGCCGCTCTTGTATTGTCCGACTTGGGCAGGATTCTTCACCAACACCTCGTCAATGATCAGCCCGAGCGCCCCTTCATCGGACACCTGCATGAGCCCCTTTTCCTGCACGAACCGTTCCGGCGATGCTCCCGAACGATAGAGATCGGGAAAAATATCTCTGGCCACCTTCAAGCTGATCGTCCCTCGCTCCACCAGTTGCAGCAGAGCGGCCAGGCGATCCGGGGTGACCGGCGAACGGTCGGCGGACAGCCCGGACTGGTTCAGTTCCCGCAGCAGCTCTCCCATGACGAAGTTGCTGACCGTCTTGGACTGGGGGAACAATCTGACGCAGGCCTCGAAATAATCGGCCAGGGCCTTGGACCCGGTCAGCACCTGAGCATCGTACTCGGGAAGGCCGTAGTCCGACACGAACCGCATCTGTTTGGCCTCCGGCAGCTCCGGCAGGGTGGCGCGAAGGGCTTCGATCCAGGCCGGATCGATCGTCAGGGGCAGCAGATCGGGGTCCGGAAAATAACGATAGTCGTGGGCCTCTTCTTTGCTCCGCATGACCGCTGTTTGGCCCCGTTCCAGATCCCAGAGCCGCGTTTCCTGTTGGATCGTTCCTCCCTCGTCGAGCACCTTGGCCTGCCGCTTGATCTCATATTCCATCGCATCCTTCGCAAACTTGAAGGAATTGATGTTCTTGAGTTCCACCTTTGTTCCGTAGGCCGCTTGTCCGACCGGCCGCAGGGAGAGATTCGGCTCGCAGCGAAAGCTGCCCTCTTCCATATTTCCATCGCACACCTCGAGGTACACCAACAGGTCGCGCAGCGCCTTGAGGTAGGCCACGACTTCGTCGGGCGACCGGAGATCCGGCTCGGTGACGATTTCCAAAAGCGGCGTGCCGGCTCGATTCAGGTCAATCCGGCTGGATACGGTGCCGGTCTCGTGCACGTTCTTTCCGGCATCCTCTTCCAGATGCGCCCGCCGGATGCGCACCCGCTTAGTCGCCGTCCCGGTCTGGATGTCGAGCCAGCCGTTGGCGCAAATGGGCGACTCATACTGCGAGATTTGATACCCCTTGGGCAGGTCTGGATAAAAATAGTTCTTGCGGGCAAATCGGCTGGCCGTCTCAATCGTGCAATTCAGCGCGAGGCCGGCCCGGATCGCCATTTCGACCGCGGTTCGGTTGACGACCGGCAAGGAGCCGGGCAACCCGAGGCAGACCGGACAGACCAATGTATTGGGAGCGGCGCCGAACGTGGTGCCGCACCCGCAAAACATCTTGGAGCGGGTCCGCAACTGCGCATGGACCTCGACCCCGACGACCACTTCGTAGGTCACGCGCTCCCTTTCCCTCCCTCGACCCGCTCGCGTTCACGCCGCATCGCATCCCGTCCCGCTTGGAAGGCCTCCGTCAAGAGCGATTTCTGCGACTCCACGAAATGCCGGCCCTTCTCGGCCACTTCCTCCAGAGCCTCGCCGGCCTTTCCCGCCAGGTCCCGCAGCTCCCCTTCCGTCCGGCGGGCATAGGTGCGCAACTGATCCCGCGTCTCCTGTCCCGAACGAGGGGCCAGGAGCAAGGCCGCCACCGCCCCCATCGTCGCGCCGGTCAAAAACGCCAACAACACCGCCCCTGCTGTCGGTCCACGATCATCCGCCATTGGGATTCCCTCCTTGTGAATGCAACCGCTCTTTCACCACCGATGTTGCCGCCCGAAACCCGGCGACCAGACTGGCCACGTTGGAAAGCAGCGATCCGCCGGAGCCCCGCACCAGATTATGAACCTGCTGCACTGATTCACCGACTTCGCCCATGGCATGCAACAGGGTCGAGGCATGGGAGACGCCGCTTTGCGCCTGTTCCGTCAGTTGGTTGATGTTTTCCGTCATCTTCCGCAATTCGCTCAGCAGCGTCGGCAATTCCGTGTTGAGTCGAACCAACACTTGCGAGAGTTCCCGCACCGTCTCCCGGAGTTGCAGCAGCGTCGGCACGAGAAACGCCACGAACCCGGCGAACGCCACGGCTGCGATGATGGCTGCCACTTCAACTCCGCTCATAATCTGATCCTCCCTGCCGGCCAGCCTGGTCTGGTCACCGCACGTTCGCCCGCTTGGTATGCCACGGAGTCGCCTGCTCGTACACGTAGCCGGCGCGGAAAATGGTTTCCTCTTCGAACGGCCGTCCGATGATCTGCATGCCGATCGGCAACCCCGTGGAACTCAAACCGCAGGGCAGCGCCAAGGCCGGCAGTCCGGCCAGGTTGACCGAGATCGTATAGATGTCCGACAGGTACATCTGCAGTGGATCGGCGGTCTTTTCCCCCAGTTTGAAGGCGGGCGTCGGCGTGACCGGCGTGACGATCAGGTCCACCTCCTTGAAGGCGGCCTGAAAATCCTGCTTGATCAGCGTGCGAACCGCCTGGGCCTTGCCATAGTAGGCCTCGTAATAGCCGGCGCTGAGGGCATAGGTGCCGAGCATGATGCGGCGCTTGACCTCCGGACCGAATCCTTCCTGGCGCGTGGTCAGGTAGAGGTCGAGCAGGTCCTTGCTCGATGAGCCGCGCAGGCCGAACCGCACACCGTCATACCGGGCCAGGTTCGAGCTGGCTTCGGCCGTCGCGATAAGATAATACGTTGCCACGGCCGCGCCCGTCATCGGGAGTTTGATCTCCTTGATCTCCGCCCCCAGTTCTTGTAATTCGCCGAGCGCGACACCGACCGCCTGCTCGATCTGAGGATCGAGCCCCTCCGCAAAATACTCCATCGGCACGCCGATGCGGACCTTCCGCAAATCCTTGCGCTTGAACACCCGCGTATAGTCGGGAACGGGCACCGCGGCGGAGGTGGAATCCAACGGGTCATGCCCGGCGATCACGTTGAGCAGAATGGCGGCGTCCGCCACGTCCTTGGTGATCGGACCGATCTGATCCAGCGAGGAGGCGAACGCGACCAGCCCGTACCGCGACACGCGCCCATAGGTCGGCTTGAGCCCCACCACGCCGCAGAGCGCCGCCGGCTGGCGGATCGACCCGCCCGTGTCGGACCCCAAGGCCGCCACGCATTCGTCGGCCGCGACGGCCGCCGCGGACCCACCGCTCGACCCGCCCGGAACGCATTTCGGGTTCCAGGGGTTGCGCGTGGGGCCAAAGGCCGAATTTTCGGTTGACGACCCCATGGCAAATTCATCCAGGTTCGTTTTGCCGATCAACAGAAATCCCTGCGCCCTCAGCTTGGCCACGACCGTGGCATCGTAGGGAGGCACGAAGTTCTCAAGCATCCTCGAGGCGCAGGTCGTCTTCATCCCTTCGGTGCAGATATTGTCCTTGATCGCTATGGGCATCGCCATCATCGGCTGGGTCTTGCGCCAGCCTTTGAGGCTCTCATCCAACGCCTCGGCTGCCGCCGCCAGAAACTCCTTGCCGGCGCGGGTGATATAGGCGTGGACCCTCGGCTCGACGTGATTGATCCGGAGGTCATACGCGCGGACGATCTCCCGGGCCTTCACGTCGCCACCCGTGAACTTGGCCTGGAGCTGTTGGAGGGTCAACTTGTGGAGGGGCGTCATGACGGTTTCGTCTTGTGCACGATGCGATTCTTCTCATCCACGAGAATGATCCGTGGATGGTGCCGCTTGGCTTCTTCCTCGCCGTAATACTCGTAGCAGAAAATGATGATCTTATCGCCCACTACGGCCTTGCGGGCGGTCGGACCGTTGAGCACCACCTCGCCGCTCCCCCGTTTTCCCGCCATGGCGTAGGTGGAGAACCGCTCCCCGTTGTTCAGGTTGGAGATCATGATGAACTCATAGGGCAGAATGCCGGCCGCTTCGAGCAGGTCTTCGTCCACCGTCAAGCTGCCCTCGTATTCGAGGTTGGCATCGGTGACCAGCACGCGATGAATCTTGGACCGCAGCATTTGTCGAAACATGCGTCTATCCTTTTTTTCGCGGCCGGTTCCCAAACAGCCCCGGCCGGCGCTTCGGTTTCCCTATCGCTCCTGAATGACCTTGGGGACGAGAAACGTCCCCCCCTCCGCCTCCGGTGCATTCGCCGTCGCCGCTTCGGCGCCCAACGACGGCCGAACCTCGTCCTCGCGCAACAGTCCGGGTTGGTCGAGCCCCGAGGCCGTGTGGTCCACGCCCTCCGTGCCGATGGCCTTGAGCTGCTCGACATATTCCAAAATCTTGCTCAACTGCCCCGCGAACAAGGCCTTCTCCTCTTCGCTCAGGCGAAGGCGAGCGAGCTTCGCCACATGCTCGACCTGTTCCGTCGTGATTGACACCGTCCGGCCTCCCTCCGTTCCTTTCGTTCCTTGCGGATTATTCCACCGTCACGCTCTTCGCCAGATTCCGCGGCTGGTCCACGTCGGCCCCGCGCAGGATCGCCACATGATAGGCCAACAACTGCAACGGAATCGCGAACAAAATCGGAGACAGCAACGGATGCGTATCCGGGACCGTAAAGACGGCATCGGCCGTCATCCCTAATTCTCGCTCGCCTTCGGCCACTAACGCAATGACCGGGGCCCGCCGAGCCTTGACTTCCATGAGATTGCTCACGGTCTTCTCGTACAGCCGGTCCCTTGGAGCCAGCACCACCACGGGCATGTCCCGATCGATCAAGGCGATGGGGCCGTGTTTCATCTCTCCGGCCGCGTATCCTTCAGCGTGGATGTAGGAAATTTCTTTCAGCTTGAGCGCGCCTTCCAACGCGATGGGATAGTTGATGCCCCGCCCGAGATAGAGAAAGTTGCGTTTCTTGTAAAACCGCTTGGCGATCGCCACCACCTCGGCTTCCCGCGCCAGAATGCGCTTGACCAGAGTCGGTAACGTCACCAGCCGTTCCAGCCAGGCCTTCCCGTCGGCCTTGGATAGGACCCCCCGGACACGGCCCAGGTGCAGGGCCAGCATGTAAAGCGCGGTCAACTGTCCCGTGAAGGCCTTGGTGGAGGCCACCCCGATTTCAGGCCCGCAATGGGTGTAGAGGATACCGTCCGATTCGCGCGCCAACGTGCTGCCGACCACATTGACGATGGACACGACTCGGGCACCCTTCTGCTTGGCTTCGCGCGCCGCCGCCAACGTATCGGCGGTCTCACCGGATTGCGAGATCGTGATAAACAGATCGTTCTTCTCGACCAGCGGATTCCGATACCGGAACTCCGAGGCGATATCCACCTGCACCGGCGTCCGGACCATTTCCTCCAACAGATATTTCCCCACCAGCCCCGCATGCCAGGACGTGCCGCAGGCGACGATCCAAATCCGGCCGACGGCGGCGAATTGCTCGTTCGTCAAGCCGATATCGGGCAGATCCGCCTCGCCCTCTTCGAACGAATAGCGCCCGCGCATCGTGTCGAGAATGGTCTGGGGCTGCTCGTAAATTTCTTTGAGCATGAAGTGGGGGAACCCGCTCTTCTCCGCCGCCGCCGCGTCCCAGGTCACCTTCATGGTCTGGCGGGACACAGCCCGCCCCTCGCAGTCGGTCAGCATGATGCCGGAGGGACCGACCTCCGCAACGTCGCCTTCCTCCAGGTACAACACGTCGCGAGTATGGTCGAGCATGGCCATGACGTCGGAGGCGACGAACGCGGCGCCCTCGGATTTCCCGACGACCAGCGGACAGCCGGAGCGGGCGGCGACGATCGTGTCGGGCTCCCGCTCCGAGATCACGGCGATCGCGTAACTGCCTCGGATCTCCTTGGTCGCGGCCCGGACTGCCTCACCCAAGCGCATCCCCTTCTTCACGAACTTGTTGATGAGGTGCGCGACCACTTCGGTGTCGGTCTCCGATTCGAATTTGTATCCGTCCCGTTCCAACTGCTGGCGGAGCGGCACATAATTTTCAATGATCCCGTTATGTACCAGCACGCAGCCTTCCGAACGATGCGGATGCGCGTTCTGTTCCGACGGCTTGCCGTGGGTGGCCCACCTGGTATGGCCGATGCCGATGTGCCCGTGCAGTTCTTTGCCGAGCAGCGCCTGCTCGAGCTTCATCAGTTTGCCGACGCTGCGGCGCACCTCAATCCGTTCGCCCTGGTGCACCGCCACTCCCGCCGAATCGTATCCCCGGTACTCCAGCCGCTTGAGCCCGCCCAACAGAATCGGGACCGCGTCCTTGTCACCGACATATCCGACGATTCCGCACATGATGGGCTACCTCCTCTTGACGGATTTCGAGGCTTGGGACTTTGAGGCATGAGACTTCGCGCGATGAGGCGTTGAACCGGATCCGGAGAGGGATGGCCCTGCGCCGTTCACTGCCTTGCCCTCCGCGAGCATGCGACGCTTGACGGCCCATTCAGGGCGGTTGACCTGGGAGGCCCGCCCGATGGCCAGCGCATTCGGCGGCACATCCTGTGTCACTGTCGTGCCGGCGGCGATCAAGGCGCCGCGACCGATTTTCACGGGCGCGACCAGTTGCGTATCGCTGCCCACAAACACACCGTCTTCGATGACGGTCCGGTATTTCTTGACCCCATCGTAATTGCAGGTGATGGTGCCCGCGCCGATATTGACGCCTTTTCCGATCACCGCATCGCCGAGGTAGCTGAGGTGGTTGGCCTTCGATCCCTCTCCCAATTCAGCCTTCTTCATTTCAACAAAGTTCCCGACTTTGGCCTGCCGGCCCACCACCGTGCCGGGCCGCAAATGTGCGAACGGTCCGAGGTGGGCCCCGTCCTCGACCTGGGACTCGCGCAGCACACAGTGATCCAGAATCTCCACTCCACTGCCGATCGTGCAATCTGTGATGCGGGTTCCCGAGTGAATGACCGTGTCCTCGCCGACGGTGGTGCCGCCCTCCAGTGTCACGTGCGGATAGAGCACGGTGTCGCGCCCCAGCTTCACATCGGTGTCGATCCAGGTCGTGGCGGGATCCTTCATCGTCACGCCCGCAGCCAGCCACTTGTCTCGAATCCGCTCACGAATCGTCCGTTCAGCCTCAGCCAATTGCGCCCGCGTGTTGACGCCGAGTCCTTCGACAGCCTGTTGCAGTGGCACCGCGGCCACGGGACGGCCCTGCGCGACCGCCAAGCCGACGATGTCGGTCAGGTAATATTCGCCTTGCGCATTCTGCGGGCGAAGCTGATCCAGCGCGTCGAACAGAAACGAGCCGTCGACGACATAGGTCCCGACGTTGATCTCCCGCAACGCGGCTTCCTCCGGCGTCGCATCCCGATCCTCGACAATGCGCAACACCGCCTGGTTCCGCAAATGCGTGGCGCCTCGCTCGAACAAGGCCCGGACCACCCGCCCATATCCAGTCGGATCATCAAGTACGGCGGTCAAAAGGGTCACGGTCGCCCCGTCCTGGCGGTGCACGCGGAGCAGTTCCTCGACCGTCTCCTCCGTCAAGAGCGGCGTGTCGCCATTCAAAATCAAGAAGGTCGAAGGTGTATTCGCTCGATCGGAGACGAAGACCGGACGCGCCTGCCGGACGGCGTCCCCCGTGCCCAGTTGCTTTTCCTGCGCCACAATGTGCAGCCGCGGTTGGCCCAGGCTTCCCTTCGCTTGCGTCTCCAACAGGGCCCGCACCTGATCGCCCTGATGCCCGATCACCACGGCCACGCCCTGGTCTCCGAACCGCCGCCCGAGATCCAAGGCGTACAAGACCATCGGCCGCCCGGCAACGGGATGGAGCACCTTGACGACCTTCGACTGCATGCGTTTCCCCAAGCCGGCCGCCATGATGATGACCCCGACGCCGCCTGGGCCCGTCGGCCGGTCCCGCATCTCAGCGGAACCTGCATCGCGATAAGAGGAAAGGGATGCTCGCTTCATCCGATGGGCACTCCGATCTCGGGCTGTCGCACCTTCGACCAGGCGCCATCGGTTCCCGCCCGCCCGCCGGGCTGTTCCGGCGAATAGAGTCCACCGGAGACGATCAACTTCATCGCCTCCTCCACCGAGATATCGACCGACGTCACATCCTTCTCCGGCACCAACAGGAAATAGCCCGACGTCGGATTGGGCGAGGTGGGCACATAGACGTTCAACAGCGGCTCCGCGGTCACGGACTGAGCTTCTCCCTGGGTCGTGCCCGTGACGAAGGCAAAACAATACTGGCCGTTCTTGGGAAATTGGATCAGCACCACCCGGTTATATCGCCCCCGTTCGCTCACGGACAGGACATCCATCATGGATTTGATCGTCGAATAGATCCCGCGCACGACGGGCACGCGGTTCAGCAGGCCCTCCCACCACTTCACCACCTGCCGCCCGATAACGTTGGTCGTAAAGAGCCCGACGGCGAGAATGAGCAGCACCAACGTGATGATCCCCAAGCCCGGGACATAGGACTGGGGCATGACCAACCGCGCGAGCACATCGCCCAAAATCCCATCCACGGTGACGAACAGGGTCTTGAGGATGAGGATCGTCCCCCAGATCGGCGTAATGACGAGGAGACCGGTCAAAAAGTAGCGTTTGATCGCGGCCTTAACTGGTTTCATCGGGGATCAGCGGGATGACTGGTCATCATACCCAGATCGAAAGAGCCGTCGCAAGCCTTTTCTTGCTAATTTCAACGACTTGGACTAGGATGCCGGCCACTCTTCCGTGGCTAAATCCAGGCGCACATCATCGTCCGGTTCCGGCCTCAGGCCTCGTCGCCGAAGCGGCCTCTTCATCTCCATGGAGGGGATCGAAGGAAGCGGCAAGACGACCCAGTCCGTCAGGCTGGCTGAATGGCTCACCAAGCAAGGCTATGAGGTCGTCCGGACCCGTGAGCCGGGCGGGACCCCGCTCGCAGAAGCGTTGCGTCGTTCGTTGTTGAACGCAACAGATGAACCAGTGACCCCTTGGACTGAAGTGCTGCTGGTGTTGGCCGCGCGCGCGCAGCATGTCGCGCAGGTGATCCGTCCAGCGCTCGAACGAGGCGCCATTGTCCTGTGCGATCGGTATCTCGATTCCACCTTGGCCTACCAGGCTTACGGCCGGGGGCTGCCGGCTTCCGTGCTGTTGCGATGGCACCGGCAGGTGACCGACAATCTGATGCCGGATTTGACGTTGCTGTTCGACGTCCCGGTCGCAGTGGGGCTGCGCCGCCGCCGGGAAGAGGGGACGAAGACGAACCGTTTGGACGAAGAAACCAAGCTGTTTCATAATCGCGTCCGAGGAGGCTTTCGTGACCTGGCGCGAAAGTATCGCTCCCGCATCCAGGTGATCCCCTCCGGGAAGACTCCGGAAAAGATCCATGCCGACGTGAGAGACCTGGTGACCGAAGTACTGGCTCGTAGGCCGCTTGATAGGAAGAACAGGCTGATGAAACGGCCAACAGCCTCCACCAACACGCCGCACATCGGGAAGCTCCATGCCGTTTGCTGACGTCATCGGACATGAGCGGGCCAAGGGCTTATTGCGCTCGGCCATTCTTAACGAGCGAGTGGCCCATGCCTATCTGTTCCACGGTCCGGACCGCATCGGAAAGCGGCTGTTGGCGCTGCGATTCATGCAGGCCATGGCTTGTGAGGCCTCCCCGCCGTCCGGTGAACCGGACTCCTGCGGCCGATGTCGATCCTGCCATCAATTCGACCAGGGTACCCATCCGGACCTGTCGCTGATCCGGCCCGATCCTGAGCAAGCCAGCCCGCAAATTAAGATTGAGGACATCCGGGAGTTGGAAAGCCGGCTGATCTATCGCCCGTTGATCGCCCCGCGGAAGTTTTGCCTGATCGACGACGCGGACGCAATGAACCTGTCCGCCGCCAACGCGCTGTTGAAGACGCTGGAAGAGCCGCCCGGCTATGGCCTGCTCATTCTGGTGTCGAGCCGGCCCTACTCGATGCCGGTGACGATCCGCTCCCGTTGCCAGAGCCTTCGGCTGACCCCGCCGCCCTTCGATCAGAGCGTGCGCCATTTGATGAGCCTGCGCGGCTGGTCGGAGCAGGACGCCACCCTCATGACGACCCTCACCGAGGGCCGTTTGGGAGAAGCGCTCATGACCGACCTCGCGTCGATTCAGGAGCGGCACGATGGTCTCGCAACATTGCTTGCCCCCCAAGCCCTGCGCTCCGCCACAACGATCCTGACCGCCGCGGAAGCCCTCTCCAAGGAGGAACGGTTGAGCGACAGCCTGGACCGGCTGTCCAGGTGGGTGCGCGATCTCGTCCTGGTGGGGATCGGCGGCCGCGCCGAATCTCTGACCTATGCCTCCCATCGGCCTCTGCTAGAGACCATCGCCAAACGAGCGGACAGTCATCGGCTCTTGGACCTGCTACAAGAGATCGATTCCTTCCAACGGAACAGCAACCGCAACTTGAATGCGCAACTGGTGCTCGAACACCTCTTGCTCTGTCTCCGGGAGGCCGTTGCCCCTGCGCCGTCCGGCCCTGCTGCGATTCCCCCTCGGACGCCGGCCAAACGATAAACCAGCGTGCTAGCTTTCGCGAGGACGGTCCTGCTATCTTGGGCCATCCATCACATGGACCGCCCGTTTTACATCACGACGCCGATCTATTACGTGAACGATGTGCCGCACATCGGGCACGCCTACACGACCATTGCCGCCGACGTGCTGGCGCGGTATCACCGGTTGCGTGGCAGACAGGTCTTTTTCCTCACCGGCGTCGATGAACATGGGCAAAAGGTCCAGCAGGCTGCCGCCAAGGCCGGGATCGATCCGCAGGCCTACTGCGACAAGCTCGCGCCGCAATTCGAGCGACTCTGGCAGCGCCTCAACATTTCGAACGACGCCTTCATCCGCACAACCGACAAACAGCACCAAGAGATCGTTCAACGATATCTCCGCGAATTGTTCGAGAGGAAATTGATTTACAGCGATCAATACACCGGTTGGTACTGCACCTTCGACGAGCGGTTCTGGACGGAGAAGGACGTGGTGGACGGACTCTGCCCGGACTGCAAGCGGCCCGTTGAACAACTGAGCGAACGCAATTATTTCTTCAAGATGGGCCAGTATCAGGATCGACTCATCACGCACATCAAGCAACATCCTGACTTCATTCTTCCAACATCCCGACGCAATGAAGTGCTCGGTTTCCTCGAATCCCAGAAGCTCGGCGACCTCTCCATCTCGCGCCCCAAGTCACGGCTCTCCTGGGGCATCGAGCTGCCCTTTGACCCCGACTATGTCACCTATGTCTGGTTCGACGCGTTGGTGAATTATGTTTCGGCGCTGGAGTATCTCCCGGAGGAGAAACCGGCCGGCAACCACTTCTGGCCGGCCGATGTACACCTGGTCGGCAAGGACATCCTCACAACCCATGCGGTCTATTGGTCCACGATCCTCATGGCGCTCGGCCTCGACCTGCCCAAGACCATTTTCGCGCACGGTTGGTGGACCGTGGACGGCGAAAAAATGTCGAAGAGCCGCGGCAACGTCGTCGACCCGAATGTCATGATCGAACGGTTCGGCACGGATGCCTTCCGCTATTTCCTGCTTCGCGAGGTGCCATTCGGGCAGGATGGCGATTTCTCTGAAGCGGCCATGGTTGGGCGCATCAATAGCGATTTGGCGAACGGCCTCGGCAATCTCCTAAGCCGTACATTGACTCTTATTGAGCGCTTTTCCGAAGGACAAGTCCCAGAATGCCGTTTCCCAGATGACCAATTCACCGAAGACCTCAACTTAGCAGGCCACGACGCACATGCTTATTCGGATAACCATTTCTCTTCTCTGGAGTTCAACCGCGTTCTCGAACTCATATGGAAAATTGTGCAAGCCTGCGATCAATATATAGAAAAGACTGCTCCTTGGGTTCTCGCTAAGGATCAAAACAAGAAGGTCCAACTCAATCGAGTACTCTACCGAGCAGCTGATACGCTTCGGCTTCTCTGCATTCATATCTATCCTTTCATGCCACAGACAGCGGAGGAAATGGCGCGCCAACTCGGACTCAGTATTAGCTTCGAGGACAAGTTTAAGAAGACTCCGGTCACCGAGCTATTCTGGAATCGTTTCCCTGCCAACACAAAAGTGAACAAAGGCAACCCTCTGTTCCCGCGCATCGAACCGAACAAACTCACAGGAGCCAAGCCCGTGACCGACTCATCGACACCAGCAGCCGCCACGACCCAACCGACGACGCCCGCCGCGACACCGGTTGCAGCGCCCGTGGCTCCCGCAGCGCCGGCCCAGATCACCATCGAGGAATTCCAGAAGATTCAGCTCAAGACCGCCAAGGTGCTCACGGCCGAGCGGGTGCCACGCTCCGAGAAGCTCATCAAGCTCCAGGTGGATCTCGGCGCGGAGCAGCGGCAGATCGTCGCGGGCATCGGCAAGAAGTACGAGCCGGAACAACTGGTCGGCCGCACGATCGTGATCGTCGCCAACCTCAAGCCGGCCAAGCTCATGGGCATCGAGTCACAGGGCATGGTCTTGGCGGCGGGCGATGCGGAGGTGAAGGGACTCGTCGGGATCGCCGAAGACGTGGACCCCGGCACGAAGGTCAAATGAACGCCGGCCGCTATTGGATCGTCTGGTTCTGGAGCGCGCTCGTTCTCTGGCTTGTTCATCCCCCGCAGGCGTTCTCCCAAGGGACTCCCCCCACCGATCAGCCCCTGAACGAAGCGCTCGCCACGAATGTGACCGTCCGGGTGGTCGGGCACGGATCGCTCGTGCTCGGACGGGAGGTCGGGGGCGCGCGAGTCACCATCACCGACCTTGCCACCGGTCGGATTCTCGCGTCCGGACTGCAACAGGGCGAGGCAGGGGATCAAAACCAGATCATGCACACGCCGCACTACATGCGCGAGCCGCTCTATAGCACCAGCCCCTCCGCCTCCTACTCGACAACCCTGTACCTGACCCACCCCACGCAGGTCGAGATCACGGCGCAGGGCCCGCTCTCCTATCCGGCCGCTTCGCAACGGGCATCCAAGACGGTCTGGCTGATTCCCGGCCAACATATGACGGGCGACGGGATCGTCTTGCACCTCTACGGCTACATCGTGCAGATCGTGGAACCCAAGGCGGGGGACTCGTTGATCGCGAAGGAGGATCAGCCGCTGCGCGTATCGGTCCGTACGCTCGCCGGCACTCCGGTGCGGCCCCATGGAGACTGGGACGCTCGCCAGGTGCACATTTACGGGGAAGTGGTGGTCGGCGACCAGGTGACCGAACGGCTCCAGATGTTTTATTCCGGCGAGAAGGGACTCTTCGAGTCATCCTTCTTCGTCCCCACTCCCAAGGACGCGCCGGACGGCCTGACGCTGCGGGTCGTGGCCGTCCATGCGACCGATGGGAACATGGCCGTGGGCGAAGCCAAGTTCCCGGTGCTGTCGGAACGGCTTCGCCCGCAACGCCGGTAAGCCGCCTCCTCCGCATCGAGCAAGGAAGGGAACCCCGATGGATCCCAAACAACGGCAATTCTCGATCTGGTACGTCTTCATCGCCATCTGGCTGATGCTGCTGATTCAAACCTTCGTGACCCCGCTCATCGGCCCCAAGGAGCTGCCCTACACCGAGTTCAAGAAGGCGGTGGCGGAGGACAAGATTCTTGAAGTCGCCATCTCCCAGACGCTCATCCATGGCAGGGCCAAAGAGGGAGCGCTCGGCGACGGCGGCGATCTCTTCAAGACCATCCGGGTGGAAGACCCGCGGCTCTTGGAGGATTTGGAGCAGCGCCATGTGACGGTCACGGGCGTGATCGAGAGCACCTTCTGGCGAGACGTGCTCTCTTGGGTCATTCCCGCGCTCGTGTTCGTCGGGCTCTGGTGGCTGATTCTCCGCCGGATGGGACAGGGCCAGGGCACGTTCATGACTGTCGGCCAGAGCAAGGCCAAGATCTACATGGAGCGGGAGGTCAAGGTCAGCTTCGCCGACGTGGCCGGCGTGGACGAAGCCAAACAGGAATTGCAGGAGGTCATCGAGTTCCTGAAAACGCCGGAAAAATTCCAGCGCCTCGGCGGCAAGATCCCTAAAGGCATTCTGCTCGTCGGGCCGCCGGGAACCGGCAAGACGTTGCTCGCGAAGGCCGTGGCGGGCGAGGCAGCCGTGCCGTTCTTTTCCATCAGCGGCTCGGAGTTCGTCGAGATGTTCGTCGGCGTGGGAGCCGCCCGCGTGCGGGATCTGTTCGAGCAGGCCAAGAAACGGGCCCCCTGCATTATTTTCATCGACGAATTGGACGCCCTCGGCAAGGCGCGCGGCATCGGCCCGATGGCGCACGAGGAGCGAGAGCAGACCCTGAATCAACTGCTGGTCGAGATGGACGGCTTCGACCCTCGGGTCGGCGTCATCCTGATGGCCGCCACCAACCGGCCGGAGATTCTGGACCCAGCGCTGCTCCGGGCCGGCCGCTTCGACCGACAAGTGCTGGTGGACCGGCCGGACAAGGTTGGGAGGCTCGCGATCTTGAAGGTGCACGCGCGCAACATCCGTCTCAAGTCGGAGCAGGACCTGGAGGTCATCGCCGCCATGACCCCCGGATTCGTCGGGGCGGACTTGGCCAACATCCTCAACGAGGCGGCCCTGCTGGCCGTGCGCCGCAACAAGGATGTCGTCGAGCTGGCCGAACTGCAGGAGGCGGTCGAGCGGGTCATCGCCGGTCTTGAAAAGAAGAACCGCGTGTTGAACAAGATGGAAAAGGAGCGGGTGGCGCACCATGAGGTCGGCCATGCGCTGGTGGCGCTGTCGATTCCCGGCGCCGACAGCGTCCACAAGATCTCGATCATCCCGCGCGGCATCGCCGCCCTCGGCTATACGATGCAACTGCCGACCGAGGACCGCTTTTTGATGACGAAAAGCGAGCTCAAGAATAAGATCGCCGTGCTCTTGGGAGGCCGCGCCGCCGAAGAACTCATCTATCAGGAAGTCTCCACGGGAGCGCAGGACGATCTGCTGAAGGCCACCGACATCGCGAAGAGCATGGTGAAGTCCTACGGGATGAGCGACAAGCTGGGTCAGGTCAGTTTCGAGAGGGATCGGCAGCCCTTGTTCCTTCAGACCGGCCAAACGTCCCAGGGCGATTACAGCGAAGAAACCTCGCGCGAGATCGATTGCGAGGTGCGGGAAATCATCGACGCCGAATTCGAGCGGGCCCGCGCCGTGCTCCGCCGGCACGAGCCCACGCTGCGGAAGGCCGCGCAGGTGCTGCTGTCCAAAGAAGTCATCTCCGGCGACGAGTTGAAAGCCATTCTCAGCGAATCCCATTCAGGTCAAGGCGCGCCCGCATGATTACCTCTGTCCTGTTCGATCTCGACGGCACGTTGATCGACTCCTGGCGCCTTTATATGGAGGCCTACACACGGACCTTCGAGGAATGCTACGGCCGACCATTTGACCGGTCAGAAACACTGGAACTGCTCGGTCGCAGACCTCGCTCCGAGACCTGGTTGCTGCGCAACCTCCTGGGTGCGGAAGCCCAGCTCGATGCCTTTGAGTTGTTCCTGTCGCAGTACCGCTCGCTGCACCAATCGCATTTCGATGGTCCCTATGACGGCATCCTGGACATGTTGCGTGAGTTGCGGACACACCGTTATGTCTTGGGGATCGTGACCGGAAAGAGCCGGGAAGCCTGGGCCATTACCGAGACTCAAGCCGGACTTGTGCCGTTTGACGCGGTCGTGACCGAGAGCGACATCGCCACCCCCAAGCCGGACCCGGAAGGTCTGTTGAAGGCCGTGAGTCTGCTCGGACGAGAAATCGGCGAAACCCTTTACATCGGAGATTCCCTGCTCGACGCCGAGGCCGCGCGGGCGATCGGCATGACCTTCTGGGCCGCGGTTTGGCCCAAGGGACCGGAAGAAAAGGCGTCGTTCGCTGCATCGGTCCTGGCGATGGGCGCGGCTCGCCTGTTGGACTCACCGAGCGAGATCGTCCAGGCCTTGCGCCTGGGCTCCGCCGATGCCGTGACCAACCGATGAAGATCCACGCAATGGCCGCATTGAGCCGCGGCGCCGACCTGACCCCTTGGATCATGGAATGCTCGCCATTGGGGCCCTTCGACTGTCTCGTCAAGGTGGAGAGCTGCGGGCTCTGCTACAGCGACGTGCACATGATCGACAACGACTGGCGCAGTTCCCGCTATCCGTTGGTCCCGGGCCATGAAGTGATCGGGGCGATCGCCGACTGCGGCCCACAGGTCACGAGGTTCAAGCCGGGAGACCGGGTGGGCATCGGCTGGCAACAGAGCGCCTGTCTGGCCTGCCGGGATTGTCTCCGCGGGAACGAGAACCTCTGTTCGCAGTCCGGCGCACTGATCGCCGACGGCTACGGGGGGTTCGCCGACCATCTGGTGATCGACAGCCGGTTCTGTTTTTCTCTGCCGAGAGAGTTGGATATGGAACGGGCCGGCCCCTTGCTCTGCGGCGGGATTACGGTCTACGCGGCGCTGCGCTATGCCGGCATGACCTCCGGGCAGAACATCGGCGTGATCGGGCTCGGCGGGCTTGGGCATCTGGCCATTCAATTCGCCGCCAGGTTGGGCAATCGCGTCACTTCGTTCACGACCAGCGGGAGCAAGGAGGCCGATGCCTTGTCGCTCGGAGCGGCGGAGGTGGTCCTGATGAAGGAAGGCCGCCCGACGACCAGGCCGTCGGAGCCGCTGGATCTCATCATCGTGACCGTCCCCTATTCGTTCGCCTGGGACAAGCTGCTCGGGCTGTTGGCCACGGACGGGACCCTGACCTTCGCCGCCACCCCTGCCGAGAATGTCTCCATCAACGTCGACCGGCTCCTGTCGCACCGCCGACGGATCATGGCCAGCCCCACGGCCGGCCGGGCCATGATCGAGGAGACGCTTTCTCTGGCGGCGCGCCATCGGATTCTGCCGGTCATCCAGCCCTTTCCCTTGAACCAGGTCAACGAGGCCATCCGGCAACTGCGGGCGAATCGCATCCGCTATCGCGCTGTGATCCGCCTGTAGCATGGATGGCGGCACCGACAGAGGAGGCGTTCCATGAACAGCGTCTGCTTCACGCGTCGCGGTTTTCTTGCAGGGTTGTTGGCTGCCGCCTGTCTTCTGGCGTCCGGCGCGCTGGCCCAAGAGGGACATCAGCATCGCCAGCCGCGCGACATCAAGGACTACCTCGAACACCTGGAGCGGCCCGAACGCGACGCCTATCAGAAGCCTGCGCAGGTGGTTGAGGCGCTGGGACTCAAGCCCGGCATGGCGGTCGCGGATCTTGGGTCCGGCTCCGGCTACTTCACCAGACGGTTCGTCGAAGCGGTCACGGAAACCGGAAAACTCTATGCGGTGGATGTCGAGCCGGAGATGCTGGAGTACGCCAAACAGAGCGTCGAGCACATGCACGTCGCGTTCAACGCGGAGTTCATTCTGGCCAGGCCGGACAACCCCAAACTGCCGGTCGAATCCGTGGATCTGATCTTCGTCTGCAACACCTTTCACCACCTGGAGGACCGAGTTGTCTATTTCGCCAACCTGAAATCGGCGCTGAAACCGGGAGGCCGCATCGCGATCGTGGATTTTTACCACGACGAACGTTCAGGCGACCTGGGTTTCCCCAAACGGCATCTGGTCCCCCGCGAGACGACGATCGAGGAGATGACCAAGGCCGGCTACCGACTGATCAAGGAACACTCGTTCCTGCCCAAGCAGTACTTCTTGGAATTCGTGCCGACCGCCGCTCCTTGACCGGATGCCGACTCTTACTATTGGCACAGTGGAGACAAGAGACTCCCGTTTCTTGCTCCGCAACGCTGCTCATGCGACACTACAAGCGATGACGATTGCACATCCTCAATATTCGGAGCTCAGGCAACGCCTCTATCTCTCGCTCGGCCTCAACGCCGTCGTGATTCTGGCCGAGTTTGGGGCCGGCTGGTGGCTCAACAGCATCGGGCTCATGAGCGATGCCGGCCACAACCTCATCGACCAGGGCTCGCTCTTTCTTGCGCTCTACGCGCACCTCTTGGCCGCGCGACCGGCGACCGAAGCCCGCACATTCGGCTATCACCGGGCCGGCATCATCTCGGCATTCGTGAGCTCGGCCGTGCTGCTGCTGACGGCGCTGGCGATCGCGGCCTTGGCCGTCAAGCGCATCCTTGTCCCCGTGCCGGTCCCAGGCGGCTGGGTGATGGGGGTCGCCTTCCTCTCGTTCATCGCCAACTTGACCATCGCCCTGCTCCTGCAGCGCGGCGCGGAAGAAGACCTGAACATTCGGGGCGCCTTCTGGCACATGTTGGGAGACGCCTGGGTTTCGCTTGGCGTCGTGGCGAGCGGCGGGGCTATTTTGCTGACGGGCTGGACCGTGCTCGATCCGATGGTGAGCCTGCTGGTGGTCGTGGTGATCGTGCGGGGTGCCTGGCCGATCTTGCGGGAATCGATGGAGGTGCTGCTGGAGTCAACGCCGCCCGGCATCAAGACCGCGCACGTGGTGGAAGCGATTGAAAAGGTTCCAGGCGTGAAGAACGTGCACGATTTGCATATCTGGGCCGTCGAACCGCGCCTGGTGATGCTGACCTGTCATGTCATGGTCGAAGGCGACGATTCCACCCTCACCAACGAACTCTTGCATACTATTCGCCGAAAAGTGGCCTCTGAATTCGGCATCCAGCACCTGACGATCCAAATGGAAACCCAGTGCTGCCATGGGACGGAGGTCCACTGCAACCTCCACCACCTCACCACCGACCACGCCACCGAGCCGCTGCACGTGCATCGGTGATGTGCGTCGCATAAAAACACGAATCGTAGGTAGCGGAGTGTTTCGCGACGGCCATCCCCATTTCTTTCTCCGAATAACGTGCGCTCGGCTTCCACTCATTCAGTCTGTTCGTGGCAGCGCGTGATGCAGGTGAAAAGTTCTAGCACTAAACTTTGACGTTCGAGTATTACCCGACCTTGTGAATCTCATAAGTTAGCGTACTCGATGGGTTTGGTACAGACTATAGGAAAGGGAGAACTTCTAGCATTCCTGGTGTGGTAGAAACGGCCAATGCTGATGTGCCAATCGGTCGCACCGGCCGCGCGGATGTGTGCAAGAAGTGGTTCAAAGGTATGAACAACATGCCTGATCCTGTCGGCGTTGGGAACCGACGGTGGAACGACATAACTCGCTCGCCCATAAGGAAAGGGCTGCCCTCGGTAACGCCCACTCGTTGCGATGATGCCTGGATCGTGCTGGTCCGTAAATTGGAATGGGACTCGACTCGGTCGAAACTCGTCGCCCCAAATCTCGAATGATACGCACCAAGGCATAAGGAGTAGCTAACTATAAGTCGGCATGGGGCCTTCCCACGCAACAGTACCCAGTAACCTGAAATCGCATCGTGGGCAAGTCTACTCAAGCACCCTGTACTTATTCAATATTTTTCCTGTTTGACTGACTGGAGTACTTCCCTGAAATCAAACCACCGCGTTGAGTGTTGTTCACGACACTGGGGCGGGACTCCGATATCCCAGTGTCTAATTTAGTCGCGCTCCCGGTTATATCTCTGGAATCAAACCTAAATGGTTTGCCACACCTGCCCAAACCTTTGGAATGCGTGTTGCGAGACGTATCCTTCTTTAATACTTCAACAGAACGGTTCCATGATCCCGTTCTGTTGCAACCTATACGACGTAACAGCTCCTGCCGCAACTGATAGTTCCGACAGGTCGGTGAAAGCGCCTGTTCTGAAAAATGAGACCATTGAGACTCTTGTCGCCGGCAAGAGCAGGGCACCAAGAGGCAATAGTTGCGCGAACATGCATTACCCTAAGCGTAGCGGGTCTTGCTCTTCCTCTGTGGGCGGATTCAAGGCCGTCAGTTCCAGCCCCTCGATCTCCTTGAGCGATTTGCCCGCGATGCCCTGCAGATCGCCGTACATGCCGACCCAGCCTGCATGATGCATCCGATCTTTCCCACCGATCATCGCACTGAGATTGATGACGCAGGCCGCCACGCCTGCACGGGCACCCTCAGAGACAGCACCATGGAAGAGCCATGATCTTGTCATGCAGGCGCAGAGGACGGGGACACCGGCAGATCAGATAGCCTTGTCTTGCTTGCCGGGGATGCTCATCAAGAAAGGTCAGCAGGTGCCGCGTGTCCGAGAGCGACGGCTGCTCCGTCCATTTCACCTCGATGGGAGTGAGGCACCCCTTGTACTCGAAAATGTAATCCACCTCGGCCCCGCCACGCGTCCGCTGGTAGAAGAGTCCCCCCTTGCCGAGATACTGAAGACGAATCCACAGTTCAATGCCCACCCATTGCTCAAACAGCGGGCCAGGGTTGGCTCGGGCGAGGTCCAGGGAAGGAGACAATCCGGCCGCCGTGTGCCGAACCCCCAGGTCGAAGAACAGGAATTTAGGTGTGGACACCAGATTCTTACGTGGGCTCTTGCCGAAGGCCCGAATCTGGAACCCCACGAACATATCCTCCAGGAGCTGATAGTAACTCTTCACCGTCGGCTGAGAGATGCCCGTCTCCTGCGAGATCGCGGCATAGTTCAAGATCTGTCCTGATTCCCGCGCGGCCAACTGTAGAAAGCGAACGAACGCGCCCCAGTCCCGAACCAACGCCTCACGCCGGATTTCTTCCTCCAGGTGAATGTGCGAGTAGGCGCGGAGCAACTCGATTCGATCCGGCTCGTCGCTCGCCACTATGCCCGGCAAGGCACCGTGAGCCAGGCGAGACTCCAGATCCCAGGCCGGGAAGAGCGGCTCGGATGGGAAGGCGCCCGGCCATGGGAGCGGTGAATCGGCATGAGCAGGAGGGCGATTCAGAGGAGGATGTTCGACCAAGGTCAAAGGATAAAGCCGATGCAGGAAACTGCGGCCCGGCAAGAGATTCGCGCCCGTCTGACGCAGCTTACGAGCGGAACTTCTGCATAAGACAAACCGCCAGCCCCGCTTGTCCTGATCATACAGAGCACCTCCGATGAAACTAATATAAAGTGCACTTTATTTTTGTCGATCAAATATAAATCTTTCTTATCCCTCATGGAAAGGTCTAACAGCAGAATCAAGTCGGGCCGTCATTTATTGCCTGTCTTCAGGTGGACCTACTCCCTCGCTTGCCGGCCCCTCGATCGCCGTCAGTTCCAGCCCCTCGATCTCCTTGAGCGATTTGCCCGCGATGCCCTGCAGATCGCCGTACATGCCGACGGTGGCTTGCATCACTCGTTCGATCTGCTCTTCGCGCTTGGCCCATTGTTTGGTGATGGCCTTCTTCTCCTTATCCAGATCTTCCCGCATGGTGGAGAAGGCCTCCACGATCGCCTCGACCCGATGGCGGAACCTCGGTCCGGTCAGGTACTCGTAGATCATTTCCATCTTGGTCTGCTGGCCTTCGGTGGCCTGCCGGGCCGACGCCACTTCGATGAGCATCTGCCGGAGCGCCACCGCCACCGGCAGCACGACCTTGGGATGGACTACCCAGACGCCGTCCACGAGTTCGAAGATCTCCACTCCCTTCGGCAGGACCTGGCTGACGATCACCGACAGCTCCGCCTTGGCCGCCCGCTGATCCTCGCGCAGCTTGGTCAGCCACCCGTCGCTCCAATTCTTGGTCCGTTTGGACTCCCAGAGGATCGTCCCGCAGGACTGGCCGAGCGGGCCTGTCACGATCTGAAGCACATCGCCGCCATGTTCGCCCTTCGGCACCGGCTGGATCGTATCGCGCGGGAACGTGGCGCCGAGCAGGGCTTCGATCTCCAGTTCCTGCACCTCCCCCTGGAGTTGTTGAGAACCCTGTTCGGCCTTGCGCTTGAGTTCTTCGATCTGTTTCTGCATCGCGGCGATGGTCTGTTCCTTTTCCAACACCTTCAGCTTCAGTCCCTCTTCTACCTCCCGCTTGGCCTGTTCGCGCGTGGCCGCCAACCCCTCTTGCACACGCTTTTCGACCGTCAGGTCCAGCTCACGTTTAGCGTCGTCCAACTCTCGCTGTTTCCTGATCAGCTCCGCCTGTTCATGCTGGGCTTCCGCCAACTTGGCATCACGCTGTTGAATCAACACTTGAAGATCAGACAAATCCCTCGTCTTCTGGTCCAGATCCGTCTGCAAGGCCAGCTTGGCCTTCTTCGCTTCCTCAGCCGCGATCCTGGTTCGTTCGAGGCGCATCTTTTCCGCCACCTGCTCCTCGATCGCCTGCTGTGCCTTCGAAACGGCCTCTTCCCGTTCGCGCAAGGCCGCTTCTCGTTTCGCCGCATCCGCATCTTTCTGGGCGAGCCGTTTCTCATATTCCCGCTTGGTGGATTCTAGCAGCGGGGCGGCGAGGGATTCCGTGAGTTTGATTTCCGTCTTGCAGGTGGGACAGATGATGGTCGGTTCGCTCATCGAAGTCTCCGTCGGTGTTCCCCCGGGAGTCTGAACAAGTCTACGGTCGGCTATCTCCCGGAGACGGCCAGCATATCAACTCCTGCCGGAGCCGTGCCAGCGTTACACTTAAGCCCATCGATTGTGTAGACTGTCGCCACGGCAGGTCACAGATCACCTGTCGCGTTCTGTGCCAGCGAGGATCACATGCACCAGATCTCGCCCGTTCCGTTTTACATGCTGGCCGGCCCCTTGGGGACCGGCAAGACCACGCTGCTGCTGCGCCTGCTGGAATATTGGAAGAAGCAGGGCCGCACCGTCGGGGTCGTCATGAACGAGTCCGGCCAGGTCAGCATCGATGGGCCGAGGGCCGGCGCCGTCGCCGGCCAGGTGGTGAATCTCGCCGGCGGTTGCGTCTGTTGCGACACGAAGGACGATCTGGCCTGGGGCATCGGACAACTGATCACCGACTTCCGTTCCGACCTGATCGTGCTCGAATGTTCCGGCATGGCCAACCCGGCGGAAGTCATCGATGCGGTGACGGACGCGTTCGTTTCCCGCATGGTGACCCTGCGCCAAACCATCGCGCTGGTCCAACCGACAGCGGACCCGGAACAGGCCTACAGCGATCCGGTGATCGCCCATTCGCTTCGGTGTGCCGACGACATCATCTTGAACAAGCGCGATCTGTTTCTCAGCACGATGTGGGACGCGTCGGCCAAGGCCATCGTGGCCCGCAATCCCTATGCCCGGCTCTGGGAGGCCAGCCATGCCCGCCTCGACCCGGACGAGCTGCTTCGAACGCGCGAACGGTCGCCATTGCACCAACCGTCACCGAACGTGACAGTCGACGCCCATCCGCCCTCGACCCAATCCAAAACACGCGCCGCCTATCATCCGCTAGTCATGACCGTACGGCTGCCCGGTCCGGTGAACCGGCGCAAGTTTCTCGATTGGATGGACCGGCTTCCGATCGGCTTGGAACGGGCCAAGGGGTTCTTGCGGTTCACAGATGATCCGTCGCTCCAGGAGTTTCAATATGCGCCGCCAGGGGTCAGCCAGGTGGAGCCGCTTCATCTGTTGGACGAGCCTCCCCATGCGGTTGTCCTCATCGGCCGGAACTACGACCAAGAGGCCTGCCGGACCGCCTTGCTGGGTTGTGCGGAATCCCCCGCGCCCGAACGGGCTGCGGATTGAAGGCCTCACCATGCACCTACGCGCTGGTCACGCTGCCGGCGTCTGTTTGTCCGTTCTCCTCGGCTTCCAGATCGGGATGCCGGCCTCAGAGGTCAGTCCCATCGAGCGGCTGAACGAACATTCTTCCCCGGCGACGACGCCCCTGATGCCGGTCGCGTCCGCTCCATCTGTCGCGATTCGCATCATGCCGCTCGGCGATTCGATTACCGAGGCCTCCAGCGGTTTCGGCAGCTATCGCTATTACTTGTGGCAGGAGTTGACGCGAGAAGGATTCGCCGTGGACTTCGTTGGATCGATGACCGGCATCGGAGGAGCGGTGTCCAACCCAGAGGAGTTCGACTCGGACCACGAAGGCCATCCCGGATGGCGAGCCGATGAAGTGGCAGCCAACATCGAGCGCTGGGCCGGATCAGCACGGCCCGACCTCGTGCTCATCCATCTCGGCACCAATGACCTGGCTCAAGGCCAACCCCCGTCGGACGTGGTTCAGGATTTGACGACCATCATCGACCGGCTCCGCATCGTCAACCCGCACATCCATATCCTACTCGCCCAGATTATTCCGATGAGGGCGGACGGCCCGCCGGATGTTTTGGAACTCAATAGGGCCATCTCGGCCCTGGCCGCCACCGCGCGCACCGTGGCATCTCCCGTTGAAGCTGTGGATCACTTCACCGGCTTCGACCATGCCGGCATGACGTGGGATGGCATCCATCCCAACGGGGAAGGCAATCGGAGGATCGCCTTAGTCTGGCGCCAGGCCCTGCTCCCGCACCTACGGGCCATCCAGCAAGCGGCACAGTAAGCCAATCGATCAGCGGACAGGCCCAGACAGGGCCTCGTCCTTTTGTTCGTTGGAATGTGGGTGGGATGCGTCCGGCGCGGTCCGGGCTGACACCATCGGTCGGAAGCGATGCCAGCGCAGTAGCAAGAACGCAGCCCCGGCTCCCATGATCGTTCCAACCAGCCAGCCTCCCATCACATCGCCCGGATAATGGACGCCGGTATAGACCCGGGCCAGCCCCACCAGCGCGACGATCGGCCAACTGATCCAGCCGGTCCTGGGGTAGAGCGCATGGAGAAAGGCCGCCATGGCGGCCGTGTTGATCGCATGGTTGGACGGAAAACCGAAGAGCCGTCCGCAATCGCCGAGGAGGTGCACATCAGACAGGGTCACGCAGGGCCGCAACCGTTCGACCCAATGCTTGAGCTGTGCGCCGATCGCATCGGCGATCCCCACGGCCGATGCGACGGTCGGCACGGCGAACATCGCCTCCCACCAGGACCACCAGACCCAGCACACCACCGCGACGGCAATGCCGAGATAGCCAGGGCTGGGATGCGCGAAGAACCGCATGGCGGCATCGAGCCATTCGAAGCGGCCGGCAAGGCCGTTGATCGCATAGAACAGTGCGGCGTCCCAGTTCATTCGTCAGTCGTCAGTCGTCATGCGTCAAGCGTCAAACGTCGGATGCAATCCATCGCGGACCTCGGCATCCCCCTTGAGGGCTGGGAGAGGAGGCGATTGACGGTTGACCAATGACGAATGACGTGTATTTGGTTCACTGCGTCCGGAAATGAATACGAACCGTGATCTCCCCGTCCACCGGCTCATCACCCTTCATTTGCGGATCGAAGGTCCACCGGTTCAGGGCTTGGAGGCCCGCTTGCGTCAGCTCGCGGTGCTTGCAGGGTTCCAGCACCACGACGGTGGCCGTAGCATCCTTGCTGACCAGAAACCGCGCCTTCATCCAGTCGTCGATCACTTTCCCGTCGAGCTGGGGTGGAATCTTCGGCCAAGGGGTCAACTTCGGGACCGGCCCGAGCTGCTGATCCTTGTTCAGCGGCAGGCCATGGACATGCACCTCCTGGAGTTCAAGCACTTCCATGTCCTCGGCATGGTCGGTCTCGTGCGTGGCCTCGGCGCCGGTCGCCGCCACCGCGGCGACCGGCCACAGACAGACGCACGCCACACAGCAAAGGACGAGCTTCCCAATCGTCGCTGCCAACAAGGTGAGATCCTTTTCTCCCATGACCTCCTACGCTCCTTTATCCGGAGGGAATCTTGGTCTCTGGCCTCTCGTCTGAACTGAGCGTTCCGCGGTCCCCTCAGCCATCAGCACTGTACTAAAAGAACCATTGCGCGCGGAAGAAAAATGATCGCGGCATCCCGGCATGGGACACGCCCAAGCCGATGCTCCCTTCTCCCTGGTTGATGAAATATTTCTGATCCAACAGATTGATCACGTCGAACCCCAACAATAACTTCTGGCGATCCCAGGGCAACGGAATCGTGTGGGTCAGGGACAGATTGTAGATTGTATAGGAGGGCACATGAGTTGAATTGGTCTTGGCCTCCTCGTTCTCCGCGGTGCGCAGGCCGGACCCGTACAACATTTGCCCTGTGATAGTCGTCCGCTGCAAAAAGCGATAGCTCAGCACCGCCGAACTGGTGACCATCTGCGTGTGATCGCAGAAGACCCCGCCCTTCGAGTTGATGTCGTCGATCTCCTTCTGCTCCAACAGGAAATGGCCCGAGTGGAGCCCGTAGCCCTTGCATTGTCCCCAGGCCACGTTGCCGCGGCCGGTGAGGTTGTCGGTGAACTTGACCTTGAGGGCCCCGTCGATCCCCCGTTGCCAGCCCCGCTCGAAGGCAAAAAAGTTCAGCATCGGGGTCGTCCCAAATTGTCCTGCATCAGAGAGATAGCGTGCTAACTTATAGTATCCGGTTAACTCTAACGTGGCCCACTTGGTCAACGCATGGTAACTGCCGATTTCGAAATAATGAGCCCGCTCCGCCCGCACGTTGTTGTTCGTCAGGTTCTCCGGCTCAGCCGTCGTACCCAACACTCCCAGTCTTGCGAAGGAGATCGCCTCAAGATTTGGAGGCGTGAACTGCCGGCCGTAAAAGGCATGGAAGACATTGGCCTGATTGGCCTTATAGGTGACCCCGATCCTCGGACTGACCTGGCCTTCGCTGACCAGGTATTGGACCGCATCGCCGCGGACGCCGATATTGAAGGTCCAGTGATCATCCGGCGACCACTGGTCCTGAATCCAGACTTCCTGCCTCCAGCCGATCAGCCGGTTGTCGGAGCGGATGTTCCGGAGATCGCCGATCGGCTCGCCGGTGGCGGGATCGCGATCGAACGCATAGATCCCGGTCTTGTTGACCGCCTGCGTCCGATCGATCTGAAAACCCACCTTGATCAAGTGGTGCTTATTCGGAATGTAGGTATGGTCGAACCGTACACCGGCTGAATAGGCCATCCGATCCTGATCGGCCGCCGAAAAGGGCTCCTCCGGATCGGCCGTGTAGGCCAACAGATTGAACGGATCGGTCTTGAACGTGGCTCTGGTATGGCGGAAATAGGTCGAGAGGCTGAAAAAATTGCTCGCGTTGACGTCATGCCGCCAGACCAGATGGCTGTATTGATTGTTTTCCTTCTGGTTCTCGTCGATGGCTTGCGACGGCACAGGCACGAATCCTGGACGGCTGGCCTCTAGTAAGGGAAGGATCTCACCGCTCGGATCGACCTCCTGGCCCGGCAAGGTGGGAATCTGGTATTTGGCGATGGAGTTCAAGAACACCAGGCTGAGGTTGTTCTTGTTATCCATCTGATAGTCGCCGCGAAAGAAGGTTTGGTTGCGCTCGCTCTGGCCATGAAAAATCGAATGGCCCAACGTGGGAGGCTCGATGCCGCGATTGGTCGCTGTATGGCTGTTGAGAATGTAATAGCGGAACTTCTCGCCGACCGTGCCCCCATACTCGAACGACGGATTGATCGTCTGGTTGGAACCGCCGAACATCTGGAGGGACCCAAATCCCGGCTTGGTGCCGCTCTTCGTCGTAATGTCGATCACCGCCGCCGTCTTGTTCCCGTACTGGGCCTCCATACCCCCAAGGATGATGTCCGCCCGCTCCCAGGCCCGCGGCGTGATCACATCGGAAAACGTCGAGGAGACCGTATCAGGGATCGGCACGCCGTCAATCCGGAATTGGAGATTGGCATGGTCCTGCCGGATGTGCACCTGTTTCAGTGCGCCGTAGGCCGCGCTGGGAATGGTCAGGAGTACGTCGTGCAACTCGTTATTGTTGCCGCGCGGCAGTTCCTCGATCTCCCGCCGGCTGACGGCATAGGTCTCGCTGGAAGCCTTGTACTGAATCGGGGCCAGGGGAGACACGATCTCCAGCGCAATTTCCTTGGTCTGCGCGAGCGTGAGTACGACCGGTTGAGGAGAGGCCGTCCCCATCTTCACCACAACGTACTCGCTCCGATAGGTATCGAGTACCGCGTTGACCGAAAAGGTGCCTTCCTCGGGGATCTCCGCTTGAAACTCCCCCGCATCATTGGTCACCGCACTGGATACGGTATTGCCCTCCTGGTCTCTCACCTGCACGATCGCTTGCGGCACTCGGCGCAGATCCTGGTTTTGGACGACTCCGTTGATCTGACTCATCTGCGGACCGGTCGCCTGCTCTTGGGCGTGAACAGGCAACAGCGGAATGACGGCCCCGGCCAGCAGGCAACAGACGGTGACCATCCCGAACGAACGTCTGGCAGCACGATGCATGATGTCCTCCTCATCACCGACCACAACGGACGACTGCGAGTCAGGGTCGATCGCGACGCGATCCGGCCTGAATTCGACAGCATGGACTGGGTTGTGTTGACGGGAATCAGAGGACCGGAGGAGCTCTGGGAGAAGCGGTGACAATTAGCGCCGACTCGACATGGACGGCGATGGAAGAGACGACTGCCTCGCACGGAACCAGAAACCGTTGAACGGGGGAGACGACAGCGAGGACCGATTGTCCAGTATGGTGCTGAACCCACTGGCAGAGGTCCGAATCGGAATGTTCATGCCCATCGTGATCTGCCGCGGCCAGCTCATGGTGCACGCCCAGCGCCGCTGCAAAGGGCATGATCGCCAGCAGCAGCAGAATGAGGGCATGCGCGGTGACGCCCGCAGCCAGACGACCCAAGGGACGGGGACGAGACGTGATCGAGGGAATCATCGAGGGGCCGGACCGTAACCTAGTCGCCATGGGTCTGTCAATGTCCGCATCCGGAGATGCCGAGTCCGCCGCCGAAGATATTCTTCATGGTCGGGGGAGGAGCCGCCTCTCCCTTCGAGGTAGCCGAGCCTGCCGGGCTTGTGGGTCCCGGCTGGCTTGACCGCTGGGTCCCGCCGCCCTCCGCCCGTTGGTCACGACGCTCGCCACCCGTCGCGAATGAAGAAAGCACCCGCTTCAGCGGCGCGCCGCATTCGGGGCAGGCCTGTTTGGGGGCGTCGTTGATCCCCTGCAAAAACGCCCGGCGCCCGGCGCAAGGGGGGGCCAGCCGGCATTCTTCCGTTATGTATTCATAGATCGGCATGAACGACAAGGATCGCCGTGCACAGGGTTAGAGGAAGTCAAAGGCCCACCGTTGTTGGACTTCTTTGAAAAGTTTCGCTATCCTAACCCGTTCATTGAGGGTCTCGGCCTTCATATACGGGCGCCGCATCATACACCATACACCGAATGTCCGGCGCCCGTAGAGTCATGACGCTATCTTTGTTCTTCTGCGCCTGGTTCGGCACGTTGCACGGGTGCCTTCATGAACGAGAAAGGACTGTGAGCCATGTTCAGGCCGGTTGATAACCAGCACGTCATCGAAATCAAACCCCTTCCCTCGCCGAGGCAAGTCAAAACCAAGCTGCCGTTGACCGAGCAGGCCTCGTCGCTGGTATATGAAACCCGCCAGGCCATCAGGAACATCCTGCACGGCATCGACCGGGAGCGGCTGCTTGTCATCGTCGGCCCCTGCTCCATCCATGATCCGGACGCGGCCTACGAATACGCCGACCGGCTGAAGACTGTCGCCGACGCCCTGCGCGAGCGGGTCCTCATCGTCATGCGCACCTACTTCGAGAAACCCCGCACCACGGTCGGATGGAAAGGCCTCATCAACGATCCGCACCTCGACGGCACCTGCGACATCGCGCTGGGCATCGAGCTGGCGCGGACGATTTTGCTGAACATCAACCACCGCGGCATGCCCTGCGCCAGCGAACTGCTCGACCCAGTCGTGCCGCAATACATTGCCGACCTGGTGAGTTGGGCCGCCATCGGCGCCAGGACCACGGAAAGCCAGACCCACCGCGAGATGGCGAGCGGCTTGTCCATGCCCATCGGTTTCAAGAACGGGACGGAAGGCAGCTTCCAGGTGGCGATTAACGCGATGGTGGCGGCCCGCACACCGCATCATTTTGTCGGCATCAACGCCGACGGCGCCACGTCCATCATCAAGACCACCGGCAATCCCGACCGTCATATCGTCCTCCGCGGAGGGGGCGGCCGGACGAATTACAGCGCCGAGGACATCGCGCGCGCCGAGGCGGCCGTCGCCGGGGAGGGACTGGCCCGGCCGATCATGGTCGATTGCTCCCACGACAATTCCGGCAAGAACCATCAACGCCAGGTCGAAGTGGCCCGTGAGGTCGTCGCACAGTTCGAGCAGGGCCGGCGGTCCATCATGGGCCTCATGTTGGAAAGTCATCTTCAGCCTGGCCGCCAGACTTGGGAACCCAACAAGCCGCTGACGTATGGGATGTCGATCACCGATCCCTGCCTCTCCTGGAGCGATACCGAAGCGCTGCTGCATGATCTGGCAGCCAGCCCGGCCGTCCGCCCAGTGTAGCTGGTTGCCTTGACAATGTGGTGATCGGCCATCCATCAGCCGCCCGCAAACCGCCGTTGGCCGCATCGAACGCTGCCTTCCGTCTTCGTGCCAACGCATCCTGCCACGCCGGCCGATGATTTGTAATTGATTCCCAGCCCTCGACCGCCCTACAATTTTTTCATGTTTTTGACCTTTCACCCCGGAGGCTTGCATGGCGACTCATCACGTGCATGACGCCCATACGCACCGGCACGGACCCAATTGCGGCCACCGCGCCATCCACCATGATGACCATCAGGATTACCTGCACGATGGTCATCTGCACCACCTGCACGAAGACCATGTGGACGAGCACGTGCTGTCCGTCGGGCCGGAAAACCCCGCCGACTGCACGCCGACCCACGCCTGTCGCGGCCATGAAGCCGGACATCGTCACGGGTCCGGCTGCGGCCATGAGGCAGTGCCGCACGGAGACCATGTCGATTATCTCGTCAACGGTCACCTGCATTTTGCACATGGTGCGCATTGCGACGACCATGGCGCCGTTCGACTCGCGTAGCACTTACCGCTCAGGATCGTGACGGGGCGTCCCGGACGGAGACGCCCCAATTCGCTGCATGAACACCGTGAGAAAGTCCTGCACTCCGACCGGCCGCATCTGATCGTCTGGAATCTCCGCCGCTAGAAAGACGCCTTCCTGCAACCCGAACAGACCGTGGGCGATTCGCCGCTGAGACGCCACCCCCACGCCAAAGGCCTGCACAAATGCCTCCCGACTGATCGGATCCGCACGATCGAGCGAATACCCCGCCGCACGGATGCTTGGATGGAACTGATCGACTTCGTGCCAATACTCCGCTGGATCGGCCGAGACGTGCATGATCCGGAGCGCCGGCCGCTGTTCATGCACCTGTTCTTCCAGATCAACGATCTGTGCGATGCAAGCCTGCTTCTGAATATTGGGGAGTGTTGACACGACGACGAGGCCTTGTCGAAGACATGAGGCCGTCAAGGGCTCCTGTGCAAGGCGGGCGGGCGGGATCACGAAGTCGGCCACAAGCCGATCGCCGGGGCGCGGCATCCGTCCCAAGAGGGATATCCGCTCCTCTCCCAACCGTGCGCTCCGTCCTACAGACTCATCCCTTGGCGTCATCGCGCATCCTAGTGAGGCAACATGGTGAGGGCGCCGATGGTCACCATACCGGCGATCATCATGGCAAACTGCCAGACCCCCTTGGCAGCCCCCATTCGTCCGTGCAGTCCAGGCACCAGATCGGCCAATCCGATATAGAGAAAGCTGGCCGCTGCGACGCTCAACGCATAGGGCACAATCGACTCTGCGAAGGCCAATCCCCCGAAGGACGCCACAACACCGACCAACGTTCCGAGACCGGACAGGGTGTTCCAGAACAACGCCTGGCCGCGAGAGAATCCGCTCGACAGCAGGATAGTGAAGTCGCTGAGTTCCTGCGGCACTTCGTGCCCTAGCACGGCCAGGGTCGTCACCAATCCAAGCGCCGGCGAGGCCACGCAGGCCGTGCCAATGGCAATCCCGTCGGCGCAGTTGTGGACCGCATCCCCGATCAACACGAGCATGCCGGCCTTGTTCTCCATGCCATGATCACCTCCATGCCCGTGGGGGCAGCCCGATTCATCATGGTGCGCATGCCGCCAGATCACCGTCCATTCGAGGACGAAAAACAGGACCAGACCGGCCAGCATGGCGATCCCGACTTCGTGAACCGGGGCTCGTTCCAGCGCTTCGGGGATGAGCCCGATCATCGCGGTGGCCAACATCGTCCCGGTCGCATAGCTCAGGAGATAGGGCATGACCCGATGGCGCCAGCCGTCCGGGATGAAGAGAACCAGACAGGCGGGCAACAGGGCTCCGAGGCTGCCCAGCAGGCCCATCCAGAACACAAACCACCAAGTCGATTCGCCGGGCAGACTCACTGTGGCGGACCTTGCATCGCGCCGCCATGCGTAAGACCCCACCCACTCATGGCCGTTTCATCTCCTCGCTCACGGACCCGCCTCCCCCTCCCTCATCTCGGCGAGGCGGGTGCTCCTGCTTAATCCGCGGCAGGAGTTCAGCGAGGTTGCAGGGCCGATGGTTGAGATCGAGCTGCGGCAGGATGATCTTGTCCATCCCAAGCCGGCAGGCGCCGGTGCTGCCGGGCAGAAGGAATACGACCGTATCGCCGCATACCCCGGCATCGGCCCTGGATTGAATCGTGGACGAGCCGATCTCGCCGTAGCTCAACCAACGGAACAGCTCGCCGAAACCGGGAATCGGCCTCGTGAACAGCGACCGGACGGCGTCCGGGGTCACGTCCCGTTGCGTGAGACCGGTCCCGCCCGTGACGATCACGAACTCCACGGCCGGGTCGCCCACCCAGTCGGAGATGATCCGCCGAATCTGCTGGTACTCGTCTCGGCAGAGTTTACGATCGACCACGCGATGCCCCGCCTGCAGCAATCGATCGACAATCGCGGCTCCACTGGTATCCGTCTCCCGGGTGCGGGTATCGGACACCGTGAGGACGGCCACCCCCACCGCCGTCCCCCCTGCGTGAACGCCGGTCATGGGCCTGTCCCTTCCGATTGCGTCAATGCGTCTCGAATCACGGCCATCAGATGCCCGGCTTCGGAGCTTCGGACCGCCCAACGGGTCTGCTCGACCGGATCTCCAACCTCTGCAAGCAGACAGCTCACGGCCCGGGCCAAGGCGGAAGCTTCCGCCGCATGTTCGAGCTGTTCAAGCGAGACCTCGCCTTGCTGCGCCAAGTTCCACGCCTGCTGATAGAGCACCAACAAAGGCACGATGGACGCCGAGCGAGGGCAATCCGGTTCGGCATCCTCCATCGCCGAATGTTCTATCGGCGCGATGCCCAGCTCGCGCAACGGCTCGTCCGGCCGGTTCTCCTCGGCATTCATGCCAGCACCTCATGGTTTGAGAGCTCGATCACGCGCGTCCTCACCAATCCCCGTTCGCCGAACGACACGCGTCGGCACAGCGGCAACCAGACTCCTTGCACATCCTTGTATTCATTCACGTAGCTTTCCATCCCGACGACCGACGCCCCATCCAGCGTGAAATAGGTCATCACGTAATGGCTTGAGTATTGCCTGCCGTCCGGAGCCTGACCGTATCGTTCGATCGTGTTCACACGGCGTTCGGTCATGGGGGTGATCCGCCCGATCTGCGTATACTGACAATGCTTGATGCGATACCAGGAATCGAGCCGGCCTCCGGTCAACAGGACCCGTCGACCGCGAGGATGGAGACCAGCCGGATCTTCTTCCGGATCGAACGACAGGACATAGCGTCCATCGCCCTCCTCGAAGGTCGTATGGGCCAGATGCATGCCTTGCGTCCAGAGGCGCTCCCGGACCCATTCCTGGTTGGCGGGATCGGCGCCCGGGAGCTCAACCGTCGTGTCTTTCCGCGGGATCAACTGGACCGCTCCTTTCAGAATCCGGCCCTCGTCATTGAGGGTCAGGTCGGCTCGATAACCGGCAAATCCAGCCGGCCACCTGTACATGCGGTGATGGGCGTCTCGCACCAATGCCCGAGCTACCGGGTGGTCCATCAAGGCCGGACAATCCTTGAGGCCAGCCTTGTCGGCAATAGCTTTGGTCATTCTTTCCTCCTTCCGGCCGCCGCCTCTCAGTGCCGGTCGGCGTGACTTTCATCTGTGAGTCCCTCAACGTCCTGTCCAGTGACCTCGGCGGCAGCCTTATGAATCTTGTATCGTTTGGTCCTCCCCGGCCCTTCGAGCACGACGATGATGGTTTCGATGGGAGGACAGCCGGGCTCGCGGCAATCCAATTCCGTCACCATAATCGTCGTGTCTTCGGACAAGCCCCAGCGGGCTCGTACCCAGGCCTTGATGCTGGCGGCATGATCCAGATCGAGACGTGGGCGGTCCTTGAAGAGACTCATGGCAGACCCTCGACCTGAAAAAGGGAGAGAGTCCCCTCCATCGTTCCGGTGACCAGCCACGTTCCGTCCGGACTCCAGGCGACACAGGAGAGGCCCCCGGTCTTGTTCACCTCTTGCAACAGACGCGGTTTGGTCGTTTCCGCCGCCCACAGGCACAACAACCCGTCTTCCCCCACCGTCGCAACGGTCGGCAGCGTCGGATGGCAAGCCAGATCTTGAATCCAGCCCAGATGCCCCTTGAACAGGCGGCCGCTGTTCCCTTCGAACCGCTTCATGTTCCAAGCGATCAGCGAAGGGCCGGAGACCGTCCACAGGTTCAACCCGGTGCGGTCAAACGCGACCGCCCTGACTTTCACGGGATAGCCGGACATGTGCCAGTTGCGGTCGTCGGCGATCTTGAAGAGGTGCGCCGACGCATCCAGGTTTCCTGATGCGAGGTACTGCCCGTCCGGCGTGACGGCGATCGAGAGCACTGCGCCTGCATAGGGAAACGTGCGCAGTGGCTGCTCCTCTCCAATCCGCCACAGCCAGGCGCCTCCATAACAGGCGGAAACGAGTCCGTCTCCCTGCGGCATCCAGGCCAGCGCGGACACCGTCGTCTTATGGCTCGGAATCTCTGTCTGGGGCAGGAAGCATCCGCCCTCCCCCTGCGACCAGACCTGGACCGCCTTGCCTGCAGAGGCGGCGAGGCGATCCGTCCTGCTGTCCCAAGACAGGTGTTCGACCCAGTTTCCTTGAGCGCCGACCGGCAGCACAGCCCGTTCCGCTCCGGTGGCCACGTCCCAGATCCGAACCGTTCCATCCTGTCCACCGGAGGCGAGCAGGCTGCTCCGGCGATCCCACGCGAACGTCAAGGCCGGACCGTCGTGCCCCTTGAAACCGCAGGCGCGCGCCCGCCCCGGCATGTGCCAAGCCACAACCTGCCCGGAGGCCGAACAGGCCGCGAGGTGGCGCCCATCCGGCGAAAACGCCGCCCGGTGAACATAGTCCTGAAGGCGAAGGATGCCCTGCGCCTTCAACTGCACCTTCGGTGCCGAGCGGATCAGGCGAGGCATGAACGGAACCCCTTGGCGAGTTGTTCCCGATCCAGATCCCGGCCGATGAAGACCAGTTCGTTACGCCGCCGTTCACCGGTCTTCCAAGGGCGGTCAGGCCGTCCGTCGAACAGCATATGCACGCCCTGAAAAACGAAGCGATGGTTGCGGCCTTTGACGTTGAGAATGCCCTTCATGCGATAGATCTTCGTCCCCATCGTGGACAGCACCTCGCGGAACCACTCGTTCATCCTGTCCTCGTCGACCGGGTCGTCCTCGACGAGGGCCACGGAGAACACGCTGGGGTCGTGCTGATGCGTCGCTTCGCCGAGGAAATTCGGATCGATCTCCAGCTTCCGGCTCAGGTCAAACGCCCCGATGTTCAAGAGGCGGGTGATCTCCATCTGGGCATCCTTGGTCCGGTGGATCGTGGCCACCGCGTTGATTGCCCGGATGCGTGCCTCCAACCGGTCCACGTCGGCCGGAGGCACGAGGTCGATCTTGTTCAAGAGGATCACGTCGGCGAAGGCGATCTGCTCCTTGGCCTCCGGACTCTGGTCCAGATGTCCCCGGATATGTTTTGAATCCACGACGGTCACGATCCCGTCCAACGCCAACCGCCGCTTCATGTCGTCATCGACAAAGAAGGTCTGCGCGACCGGGGCCGGGTCGGCCAAGCCCGTCGTTTCGATCACCAGATAATCGAACCGATCTTTGCGCTTGAGCAGGTTCCCGATGATGCGGATCAAATCGCCCCGGACCGTGCAGCAGATGCAGCCGTTGTTCATCTCAAAAATCTCTTCATCGGCGCCGATCACGAGTTGATGGTCGATGCCCACCTCGCCGAACTCATTGACGATCACCGCCACGCGCTTGCCATGCTCGGTGGTTAGAATGCGATTGAGCAAGGTCGTCTTGCCCGCTCCCAAAAATCCGGTTAAGACCGTCACCGGAACCGGCGTCATGACATCTGTGCCCATAGCTTCCTCCCTGTTCTGCTCGGATACTGACCTGGTGCCAGGCCGGCAATGTCCACAGAAATAGATCAGGACGGCTGCCGCCATGACCAACGGGTGATGACCCTGGACGCCTGCGCCATGAATGCGGCAAGCAGGCAACAGCCTGATCCTTCTGAACAAAGGCCGCAAACGCGGCAGAGGCCGGAGATTGCGTGTGTGCTTATCTAGTCAAGGTGGGGCGGACCGCGGACTGGGTCGTGGGATCGATCAACCGGCCGGACAAACGAGGCAGACACGTTGATGGCGCAGGCGCCTTCCTGGCAAAGGGCGACAGGTGGGGTCAAGGAATGGACGCCGGCACTGGCCGCATGGTCCAACCAGGCACAGACATCCTGATCGGAGTGCGTGTGGGATGAGCCGGTTGCGAAGACGTGATCCAGGAGCAACGGCTGGAGGGTCAGTACCAAGAGCACGTAGGAAGCCGCCAGGACTAACCGGCTTCCCGAAGCGGCGCGGCGCGCTAGCGACATTGGGGGCACCATCCGAAGAACTCCAAGACATGGTCGTCCACGGCAAACTTCGTCTGCCGTTCGACGAGATCCGTCAGTTTTCTCAGCGGGCACAACATCACATCGACGATCCGCCCGCAGCCACGGCATTGAATGTGGTGGTGGTGCGCTCGGCCATGCCGAACTTCGTAGCGCATCTGCCCATCAGGCGAGGCCACCGGACTGACCAGGCCAAGCTCTTGCAGCATGGACAGGTTCCGATAGACCGTGACGAGGTCAACCGGCGCCCGGGCTTTCATCAGCCGTTCATGGACCTCGGCCGCCGTGATCGGAAGCGTGCTCTGATCCAGAATGTTCAGAATGGCCCTCCTCGGCTTCGTGAGTTTCTTGCCGCCGGACTTGAGCCTGTCAAGAATTGAGATCGCCATCGCCGACAAAGATCTAATTGCAATTCACTTGCATTTAACATTTCAGACAAAGACCTGTCAAGCAGCCCTCGGGTCTGAAACGCCCTCGTCACCGCCGTTATGCGCGTGCTAGGATGCGGCCCTCATGCTGATCGACACCCACACCCATCTGGACGACGAGCGATACGACGACGACCGGGACGCGATGATCGCCCGGGCACGCGAGGCCGGCGTCGAGGCCATGATCACGATCGGCTGCGACCTGGAGACCAGCCGGGCCGCCCTGGATCTGGCCGGCCGTTATGAGTTCGTCTATGCATCCGTGGGCGTTCACCCCCATGAGGTCAAGCATATCGAGGACCACTGGTATGACGAGTTCCGAAAGCTGGCCGGCAACAAGAAGATTGTGGCCTATGGAGAAATCGGGCTCGACTATCACTACAACAACTCACCGCTGGAGGAGCAGCGGCGTCGGTTCCGTGAACAGGTGAACCTGGCCAAGGAACTCCGCCTTCCGTTGGTGATTCACACAAGAGAAGCCCAGGAAGACACGATTCGGATTCTCAGGGAGGAACAGGCCTCAGTCGTCGGGGGAGTCTTGCACTGTTTTTCGGGGGACGCCTGGCTGGCGAAGGACGCCTTGGACCTTGGATTCTACCTGTCGTTTTCCGGCATCCTGACTTTTCAGAACGCGACGATGCTCCGCGACATCGCCAAAACCGTGCCGGCCGATCGTCTGCTCATCGAGACCGATTGCCCCTATCTCACCCCTGTCCCCCATCGAGGCAAGCGCAATGAACCGGCCTTCGTGAGATACGTCGCCGACCAACTGGCGTCGCTTCTACCCAGTGATGCCCAGCGGTCGATAGAAGACGTGGCTCGCCTAACCTCGGACAACGCCCGGCGCCTGTTCAAAATCCCCTGAGCTTTCTTTGTCTGACCCGAACCGCCTTAGGCAACTTGCGCGGGTTCCCCTTCTTCTCGTTGGGGCGCCGCCGCCGATCGTCTTGATCTCCATCGCCATCCTTTTGCCAAGCTGAAAACGCCGGGGTCGGCTTTCCGGTCCGGAGCCTCGCGGCAAACTCCGCCGCCCCCATGACAAAGGCTCCGGCCTGCCTCGCGCAATCCGATACTTCCCGATCGGAGGAGACCACGGCGCAGTCCCGCCTGTACTGCATCGCCAGCCGCTGAATGACCTGGTCAGCTCGCTCGCCTCGGCGGGAGTAGACGATTTCCACGCCGCTTCGGAACTCCCGCCGCTCGACCGGCATGCCCTCCTTCCATCCGTCGAAGACGACCGTGAGCGGATGGCCTTTCCGAGCGTGATAGGCGCTCAGGTCTCCTACCAATTCCTCACGGACCGCGTCGCCGGCAAATGCCGGCTTCGCGGCTCCCGCGTACAGAAACCCGAGCAGATTGTACCCGTCCACGATCACATGTTGCGCCATGATGAGGTGAGCCTATCGAACGGGCACAGGCGAGTCAAACCGGCGGCAGAAGGCCCCATCCCGAGCCGCTTTCCCTTGACAAGCCTCGTTTTCTGGGACTAAATGACAGGCAGCAACCGCCAGACTCCCCTTTTCTCGACCATCAACGGTCACTGTATGCGACGCTTTATGGTTCACGTCTCAGCCTGGCTGGCCGTCGGACTGCTGGCGGTCGGAGCCTCCGCCATCCCCTGTTCTGCGGAATCGGATTCGGCCACGCGCCAGACCCGCCCGGCCTCCCATCACACCATCCCGGCCAAGCGTCTGCCAACCTATGCGTCGACTTCCGCGATTGTCCAGGATTTGCGGGTTAGCCAGGAGAACGAGTCGTTTCGCCTCGTCTTCGATCTGGATCGCAAGATTCGGGTGACGCAAAGCCGCGAGAAGAGTTCCGGACGGCTCATCATCGACCTCCTCAACACCAAACTGACCAAGACCGCGGCGGAGAAGCTTGTCCAGGCGACCATGATTCCCCAGACCGTGCGGATCACGCTGCAGCAGCAGCCGTCGCTCCTCCGACTGTCCCTGAATCGCAAGGCGGTCAGCCGGTTCAATTACTTCGTTCTCGGCACGCCGAATCGGTTCGTGCTGGATTTCACCCCGGTTCAAGTGGCCTCACCGGCGTCGAAAGATTCGTCCCCCTCTGCATCGACCGATCATGCCAAAACGCCGCCGCCGGTCTCGTCTCCGGCTGTTTCGCCGCAGGCTGCGGACGCTCCCGCCGCTCCATCCACTCCACGTCGGACGGCCAACCAAATCCGGACGATCGTGATCGATCCCGGCCACGGCGGCAAAGATGCAGGCACGATCAGCCGGCGCGGGTTGGAAGAGAAGGCCATTACGCTGAAAGTGAGCCTCCGGCTGCGCGACCTCATTAAAGCCAGGCTCGGCGCCAGGGTCTTGATGACGCGGGACCGGGATGACTTCATCGAACTCGGAGAGCGGGCCAAATTTGCCAATGCGAACGCGGCCGACCTCTTTATTTCCGTGCATGTCAACTCGCACCCCCAACCCTCGGTCAAGGGCATCGAGATCTATCATTTTGGAGAGGCCAAGGATCAACGGGCCCTGGAGGTGGCGGCTCGGGAAAACGGCACTCCGATCAACGGCAACGGCGTGGGGTGGGAATATCTGGTCGCCGACCTCCTCACGACAAAACGCATCGAGGAGTCGCTGGAACTGGCCTGGCAAACCAAGGAGGCGATGGTCAAGCACCTCAACGGGCAATACCAAACGGTCGATCACGGGGTGAAGACCGCGCCGTTTTATGTGCTGCGCTATACCGCCATGCCGAGCATCCTGGCGGAGATCGCGTTCATGTCCAATGCGTCGGAGGAACAGTTGATGCGCCAAAGTTCCTTTATCGACGACGTGGCAGAAGCCCTCTTCCAGGGCATCAAGTCCTATCTCGATCCCGTCCTGCCAACCTCCCGATAGCGGGCGCGGCCCCGATCCATGGCCCGCCATTCAATCGACGCAGGCCTGTCTTCCCACCACGTCATGCGCGCAAGAGCCGCCCATGCAGACGATCAAACTGACGCTGGAATATGACGGCACGCATTACGCCGGATGGCAACGGCAGGCCGATCAACCGACCATTCAGGCGGCCCTGGAGCTGGTGATCGGACAAGTGGCTCAGGCCACCCTGGCAGTCGTGGGGGCCGGGCGCACCGATTCAGGCGTCCACGCGCTGGGACAAGTGGCTAGTTTTCGGACAGAGCGACAGCTCTCGTCCGAGGAGTGGTCGCGAGCCTTGAATGGCCTCCTACCCGACGATATCTGCGTCCGCTCCGTAGAGTTCGTGCCGGACGAGTTTCATGCCCGGTACTCCGCCGTCGGCAAACTCTACGAATACCGCATTCTCAACCGGCCCCATCGGTCCGCGCTGGATCGCGACCGGGCCTGGCACGTGAGAAAACAACTCGACCAGGATGCGATGCGGAAGGCGGCGGAGTGTTTGATCGGCCGGCAGGACTTTTCGTCCTTTCAAGGCTCGCCGACCGACAACCAGAACCCCGTCTGCCACCTGCGGCAATTGTCGATCCGAGCGGAATCGGACCTGATCCGGATCGAAGCTTACGCCGACCGGTTTCTCAAGCAAATGGTTCGGGCCATGGTCGGAACGTTGGTGGAAGTCGGGCTCGGGAAACGGACAGAGGCAAGCCTTCAGAACAGCCTCGCGGCCCGCGATCGGTCCGCGGCAGGCAAAACCGCTCCGGCACACGGATTGTACCTGGTCCGCGTGGACTACTAAAAAAGGTCTGATCAGGACCGCGGGTTGGTCGGGTTCTCCAGCTTCTTGCGCAACTCGATCAGCTCCTGTTCGAGCGCCTCGAAGCGGTCGATGACGGGATCGGGGATGTTGGTGTGGTCCATGGTGGCTTCGGGCACCCGTTCGCCCTCCATCTTGATGATGCGGGCCGGCACGCCGATGACCGTGGAATGGGGCGGCACGGACTTCAGCACGACGGAGTTGGCTCCGATCTTCACGTTGTCGCCGATCCGGATGGCGCCGAGGATCTTGGCTCCGGCCCCGACCACCACATGGTTGCCGATGGTAGGATGGCGCTTGCCCCGCTCTTTGCCGGTGCCCCCGAGCGTGACCCCTTGAAACAGGGTCACGAAATCGCCGATCTCGGCCGTTTCGCCGATCACGACCCCCATCCCGTGGTCTATGAAGAACCCCTGGCCGATCTTGGCGCCGGGATGGATTTCAATGCCGGTCAGCCAGCGAGCGACCTGGGAGATCGCCCGTGGGATGAACGGGACACCCTTGCCTCGCAGCCAGTGGGCCAGCCGATAGGCCAGGAGCGCATGGAAGCCCGCATAGGTGAGGAGCACTTCCAGCCTGCTGGTGGCGGCCGGGTCCCGATCGAACACCGCCTGTAAATCTTGCCGGATGGTCCTGAACATGCCAGCCGCCCCTCCGAGCGGCACGATGCCGCTATCTTACTTGCCGGGCAGGCCCTCGATCAAACAGGCCGCCTGCGCGGCAATCCCCTGCTCATGCCCGATCGCATCCAGGCCTTCGCCGCTCTTGACCTTTACGTTGATGCAGCTCGGATCGACAGCCAACACCTCGGCCATCGTCTTGGCCATGGCCGACAGATGGGGACCGAGGCGAGGCGCCTGCGCGATGATCGTGCTGTCGATATTGACCAGTCGGTACTGCCGCCGTGCCAAGAGACCCGCCACTTCCTTCAGCAGTGTCAGGCTGGAAATATCCTTGTACCTCGGATCGGAGCTGGGAAAGTGTCGGCCGAGATCACCCTCCCCCATCGCGCCCAAGAGCGCGTCGCAGACTGCATGCACCAGCGCGTCGGCATCCGAGTGGCCCAGAAGGCCTTTGTCGTGGGGGATCTCGACGCCTCCCAAAATCAATTTTCTCCCCGCTCCCAAGGGATGGATGTCATAGCCCATGCCGATCCTCATTGCTAGCCTCGTTGATTGTTGTCCTTATTCGTTCCGCGTTTGAGACCAAGACGGACCATGAGGCGGCCATTTCGCCAAGGATTCACGTGGGACGTTTGACGATTCACGTGTCACGTCTCGTGCGCTCCGCCAGAATGGCCTCCCCGATGATGAGATCTTCCGGTCTGGTGATCTTGATGTTTTCCCCGCTCCCTTCGACGACCACGACGGGCACGCCGATCCGCTCGACCAAATCCGCCTCGTCCGTCCCCACATACCCTTTGATCACGGCATGGTCGTGCGCCTTCTGCAGCACGGACCGCCGAAAGGCCTGGGGGGTTTGGGCCTGCCAGAGCGGCGCGCGATCGACGGTGCGTTCGATGATATGGTCGGGTCCGACTTGCTTGAGGGTGTCCCGGGAGGGAATGGCGATAATGGCGCCCCCGTGCCGGTCGGCGGCGTCGGTGACGCGGGCGATCATGTCCTCGGTGACGAAGGGACGGACGGCGTCATGGACCAGCACGAGTTCGGCATCCGGCTCGACTTCAGCCAGCGCATGCCGCACGGAGTCCTGCCGTTGCTTGCCGCCCGCCACGATCCGCCGGACCTTCGAGAACCGGTGGCGGGCGACGATCTCGTCCCGGCAATAGTCCCGGTCCTCGGCCGGCACCGCCAGGATGACTTCCGTGATGACCCTCGACGCCTCGAACACCCGCAAGGAATGCACCAGGAGGGGGACCCCGCCGAGCCCCAGAAACTGCTTCGGAGTCTTGGTGCCCATGCGCAGGCCGCGGCCGGCGGCCGGAACCAGCGCGACGACCTTCCGCCTATCCACGCGCGACTTGCAGCTCCTCCCGCTCGTTCTCGTCCTTCAACCGGGTGAAGATCATGCGGCCCGCCGTGGTTTGCAGCACGCTGGTCACGACCACATCCACATTCCGTCCGATCCAGCGCCGGGCATTGTCGACCACGATCATCGTACCGTCGTCGAGATAGGCCACGCCTTGGCCCGGTTCCTTGCCTTCCTTGAGCACGAACACCCGCATCGCCTCGCCGGGCAGCACGACCGGCCGCAGGGCATTGCAGAGCTCGTTGATATTCAACACCCGCACGCCCTGCAATTCGGCCACCTTGTTCAGGTTGAGGTCATTGGTCACGACCTTGGCGCGGACCTTTTTGGCCAGGGCGACGATCTTGGCGTCCACCTCCCGAATGTGGGGGAAGTCGTCTTCGACGATCCGTACTTCCAAATCCGGCATCTTTTGGATCTTGTTGAGGATATCCAGCCCCCGCCTGCCCCGCGCCCGCTTCAACGTGTCGGACGAATCGGCGATATGTTGCAGTTCCTGCAGGATGAAATGCGGCACGATGAAGGGGCCTTCAAGGAAGCCGGTTTCGCACAGATCCGACACCCGTCCGTCGATGATTACGCTGGTGTCGAGAATTTTGGAGCCGTTCGTATGGGACACGGGACCGTCCGGCCGAATCACGAACCGTTCCTTTCCGAACTGCGCGCCCAGCACCATGCCGAGGTAGGGAAATCCGAGAAGAAAGACCAACCCTCCGACATGAAAGAGCACGGTCTGCACGTCGAAGACCGCGCTGCCCACCCATTCGGTGAGACCGGTCAACAGCAATCCGACGCCCAATCCCGCCGTTCCGCCCAAGATGATCCCAAACGATAATTTCTGTAAGACGTACTCGCTCAGCAGGATGATCAATCCTGTGACGGCGCCGATGGCAAACCCACCCAGTAAGCTCGCTGGTTGATACTCGCCCCCTCGAGTAAACAGGGCTAATCCAGCTACCCCGCTGAGAAGGACGAAGATGGTTCTTGTGACCATACGTTCACCTCCTCCCGATTCGTCGCGATCACCCCTATACCGAATCGATCCAACCCGTCCTCCGGCCCCCTCCTGCTCTCCGACCCAATGGACGACTTCCCGCCGACACACCGATCGCGCAACGCGCCTGGCTCTGCGTCCACGAGATGCGCGTGTCCCGGATCCGGTACAGGCGGACCTGGATGGCAACATGTCCGGAAGGTCGGGAACCGGCGGGGAAAGGGCAAACCCGGACGCGAGCCCTTGGCTTCGTCCTAGAACCAATTCTCGGAACGCCGCGGTCGCCCCTGCACCATGTGTGACGAGGGGGCCTACGGGATCTCTCCCGCGTAGATACCCATGACCGTGCCAAGGAACTTGAGCGCTTCGGGCTTTGGTCGCTGGAACGAATTCCGGCCGATGATCGAACCAAACCCACCTCCATCGCGGATGGCGCGAACTTCCTCGAAGACGTTCTTGTCTTCGCTCTTGGCCCCCCCTGAGAAAATGACGATCCGCCGCCCGCTGAACGAACTCTGCACGACATGTCGCACCCGTTCCGAGAGCGTCTTGATCGGAATCTGCTCGCCCTCATAGACCTTCTTAGCAGCGGCCTGTTCCAAATGGGCGGTCGGAAGCTTGACCTTGACGATGTGCGCGCCAAGTTGGCAGGCAATCTGCGCGGCATAGGCGACCACATCCATCGCCGTCTCTCCCTCTTTGCTGAGGGCCGAGCCGCGCGGGTACGACCAGACGACCACGGCGAGGCCGCTGGCCTTGGCCTCTTCTCCCAGCGCCCGAAGCTGCTCATACATGTGCGTGCAATGGGAGGAACCGGGATAAATGGTGAATCCGATGGCGGAACAGCCCAACCTGAGCGCATCCTTGACGCTGCCGGTCACGGCTGGAAGCGGATCCTTCTCTTCATGCAGCACATCATGATTGTTCAGTTTGAGGATCAACGGAATCCGGCCGGCATACTGTCCGGCTCCGGCTTCCAGAAAGCCCAGCGGCGCCGCGTAGGCATTGCATCCCGCCTCGATCGCCAGATCAAAATGGTAATGCGGATTGTAGCCCGGGGGGTTTGGCGCAAAACTTCTGGCTGGGCCGTGCTCGAATCCCTGATCGACCGGGAGAATGACCAGCTTTCCGGTTCCCGCCAACCGTCCATGGTTCAGCATCCGGGCCAGATTGGCCTTGGTGCCCGGTGAGTCGCTTTCGTACCAGCTCAGTATGTCCGCTACACGATTAGTCATGGTTCACCCTCCGCAGAAGCCCCGATGTTCCAGTTGAAAAGCATCCTATGCCGTCGCCTTGACGGCTGCCTCGGCCTCCAGTACATCCTCCCGACTTCCGATCAGCAGCGGCACCCGCTGATGCAGGGTCAAGGGCTCCAGGTCCAGGATCCGCTCCGTCCCGGTGCTGGCGAGCCCGCCGGCCTGCTCCACGACCATCGCCAACGGACTGGCTTCGTACAGCAACCGGAGCTTGCCTTCCGGCCTTTCGACCTCGGCCGGATACAAATAAATGCCGCCGGAAAGCAGCACACGGTGCACATCAGCAACCAGACAGCCGGAATACCGCCCCGTATAGGGCCGCCCCTTAGACTTGTCCTTGACCTTCAATTGATCGATGTACCGCCGCATGCCGGCCGGCCACTTGTGATAATTCCCTTCATTCACCGCATAGATGGATCCGCGGGATGGCATCTTGATCGATTCGTGCGACAGCACATACTCGCCGATTTGGGGGTCTAAGGTAAACCCATGGACCCCCTGTCCGGTGGTATAGACCAGCATCGTGCTGGACCCATAGAGCAGGTACCCGGCGGCCACCTGCTCTCGTCCGCGCCGGATCAGATCGGTTTCTTGGGGAGATTGCCGCGGATCGTGGTGGCGGAGGATCGAGAAGATCGTACCGAGCGGCATGTTCACATCGGTGTTGGACGAACCGTCCAAAGGATCGAACAACAGCATGTACTTGGCCTGCGTCCAAGCCTCGGGCAGCACCAGCGCCTTCTCTTCCTCTTCGGAAGCCAGGGCGCAGACCAAGCCGTTGGTCTGAAAGACCTTGATAAAGGTCTCGTTGGCGAGCACGTCAAGCTTCTTGACCGCCTCGCCCTGCACATTCGTTTCGCCGCTGAGGCCGAGGATATTGATCAGCCCAGCGCGCCGCAGGCTGCTCGTGATCATCTTGCCGACCAGACCGATGTGGGCCATCAGCAGGGAGAAATCTCCCTTAGCCCCGGGATGGGCGGCCTGCTGCTCCAGAATATGCCGAGTCAGGGTGACCGGAAACCGACTCATAGCTGAACAAAATCCGTCGTAAGGGGTTCATTATAGCGACTTCGGATGGGACGAGCAATGAAAGAGAGGAGGCCCTATTCTCCGGCTAAGCGGGGCTGAGCGCCAGGATTTTGCTTCGCGCCAAGGCCAAAAGGGTCTGTTGGACCGCTGCTGTGAGGCGCAAGAGCGTGCGGCGGGCATGATGGATGACTGTGCCGACCGTATTGAACACCAGAAATCGCAGCCGCTTCGGCCGGGCGTCGGAGAAATCTCCGGGTAGCGCGAGGCGCTTCAACGCGCTGAGCAGGTTATACGTGAGCACGTTGAGCCGGAACCAGGCGGCATTGGCGCCAAACTTCCCACTGGGCAGGGCCTCTGCCGCCAACTCGTTCTTGAGGACATGATGCACATGCTCCACCGTCCCGGCCTTCTCTCGATGCCAGCGGATCAGGGAGCGACCGTCGCCCTCCCGGTTGGTCACGATCGCGAAGTGTTTCGCGGTGCTGCCATCCGCGAACAGCTCGCCTTGGCGGTGTCGCACGCGAATCGCCAAGTAGCGCCGCGCGCAAGGCCGACCCTTCCGGTAGTCCTTATCATCGGGGACAGAGGGCACCTCGGCCCACTCGCGGATCATATCCGGCTCGTCGCGGTCTGGTTGCCAGGCGGTCCCCGGCAGCCGCTCGATCTCGGCCCGCAACGGCGGGCTCATGTCCGCGCTGATTGCGTAGCCGATCCCTCGCGCCGGCTCCTCGCACCACGCCAGCACCTCCTGTTCATACAGGGCGCTGTCGCCCCGGACGAAGAGCTGCTCCACGCCGGCTGGCAACGCCGCCACGGCCCGCTCCAGGATGCGCACGTTGCCGCAGCCCGCCGGCACGTTCCCATCCCGGAATTCGTCGTGGACGACCAGGTCCTGCTCGGCCCAGACGACCACGACGGGTTGATAGCCCGACGTGCCCTCGTACGTCACCGTCGCCGTGCGCTTGTGGGCTTCCAGGATCGTGGCATCCACATCCAGCGTGGCGGTGCGCTGCGGCATCTGCTGCTGCACCGCGGCGAGGATGCGCCGGTTCGCGGCCCCCACGCCCGCCAAGGGCGCCGACTCCTCGGGCACGGCCGTCTGCTCGCCAGCACGCAGCAACGGGAGATCCTCGACATGACACGCCTCCAAGAAGTCGCGCATCGTGGTGGCCGCGGGCAGCTCATAGCCCAGCAGGGCGGCCAGTGCGGCATCGGCGCGCAGGGTCGTGAGGTCCTGGCAGCGGTCCCCGCCCGCCGCCCACAGCGCGATCAGCGTCTCCACCCACTGCGCCGACGTCACGCCGCGCTGCCGCTGTTTGATCCGGACCTGCTCAT
>JANRMO010000008.1:0-131920 GCA_040981105.1 Nitrospiraceae bacterium | reverse complement strand
AACTTCCGCTTCTCGTCCAGCATGGCGGGATTGCCGCCGGTCAACTCATATTTCGCAATTTCCACCATCAGCTCCTCCCGCTTCGGCAGAAATTCGTGCAATGGCGGGTCAAGCAGCCGGATGGTCACCGGATGTCCTTTCATCTCCCGGTAGAGGCCCAGGAAGTCCTGCTTTTGCAGCGGCAGCAGTTGTTCCAGATAACGCTCGCGGTCTTGGGACGACCTGGCCAGGATCATCTTCTGCATGATCGGAATGCGATCCTCGGCGAAGAACATATGTTCCGTGCGGCAGAGGCCGATCCCTTCCGCGCCGAACCCGCGCGCGATACGGGCCTGATCCGGGACGTCCGCATTGGCCCGGATCTTGAGCGAGCGGATCTCGTCCGCCCATTTTAGAATGGTCTCGAACCGTTGGTATTTTTCGGACTGAGCCGATGCGAGTTTCCCTTCCAGGACTTGAATAACCTCCGACGCGACAACCGGAATATCCCCGTCGTAGACGTTGCCGGTCGATCCGTTGATCGAGAGATAGTCGCCCTCGCGGAATACCTTGTTGCCGATCCGCACGCTTTGACTCCCCTCCACCTCCACGCCCTCACAACCGGCCACGCAGACCTTTCCCATTTGTCGGGCGACGACGGCGGCGTGGGACGTCATGCCGCCGCGCGCCGTGAGAAAGCCGAGCGAGGCGTTCATGCCGTGGATGTCGTCCGGACTGGTTTCCTGACGGACCAGGATGACCCGGCTGCCCGCCGCCTGCATTTCGACGGCGCGATCCGGCGTGAGCGCGATCTTTCCGGCGGCGGCCCCCGGTCCAGCCGGTAGCCCTTTGCCGAGCGGCGATCGTTTGGATTCTTCCGCCAGGTCGAAAATCGGATAGAGGTATTGAGAGAGGTGGTCCGGCTCAACTCGCCTGACCGCCTCTTCTCGGGTGATCAGTCCCTCTTTGACCATGTCTGCGGCGATCCGGACGGCGGCGATGCCGGTCCGTTTCCCGACTCTCGTCTGCAACATGTAGAGTTTGCCTTCCTGGATCGTAAACTCGATGTCGAGCATGTCGCGATAGTGTTTCTCCAGCTTCTTATAAGTAGTCTCCAGTTCCCGAAACGCATGCGGCACGGTCTTCCCCAGTTCGGCGACGGGCAGCGGTGTGCGGATGCCTGCGACCACATCCTCGCCCTGCGCGTTCAGGAGGCATTCGCCGAAGAACCGCTTTTCGCCAGTGGAGGGATCTCTGGTGAATGCCACGCCGGTGCCGCTCGTTTCGCCCATATTGCCGAACACCATCGCCACCACGTTGACGGCGGTGCCCCAGGTATCGGGAATGTTGTAGAGCTTGCGGTAGGTGATGGCGCGCGCCCCGTACCAAGACGAAAACACGGCATTGGTGGCCATTCGCAATTGGTCGATCGGGTCGTCGGGGAAGGTCTCGCCGGTATCGTGGTGAATCAGTTCCTTGAAGCTGGCTACTAATTCGCGAAGGGCTTTCGCGTCCAAATGGGTGTCCTGGGTTAGGCCCAGTTCGGCCTTCTTGTGGGCGAGGATTTCCTCGAAATGCTCGCGCGAGACGCCCATCACGATGCTGCCGAACATCGTGACGAACCGCCGGTAACTGTCCTGAGCAAAGCGCTCGTTGCGGGTCTTGGCCGCCAGACCCTCGACGGTTTTAGTCGTCAAACCGACGTTCAACACCGTGTCCATCATGCCGGGCATGGAGGCGCGGGCGCCGGATCGCACCGACACCAACAAAGGATTCGCGGGGTCGCCGAACTTCGCTCCCATCGACCGTTCCACTCGCTTCAAGGCTTGGAGCGCCTCCTCCCACATCCCCGACGGATAGGTTGTGCCGCGCTTGTAGTATTCGACACAGGCTTCGGTGGTGATGGTGAAGCCGGCGGGCACGGATATCTTCAGGTTCGTCATCTCGGCCAGGCCGGCGCCTTTGCCTCCCAGCAGGTTTTTCATGTCGCCCTTGCCTTCTGCCTTCCCGTCGCCGAAAAAGTAGACGTATTTCTTCTTGGCTCCCACGGTCGTGTGCTCCTTCCCTCTTATGACCAATGCATGATGGATGCCTGTCGCGCGGCGGCTTCGAGCCGCAGGCGGTATCGGGTGACGAGGTAGCGCCGTACAAACCACCCGAATGCAAGGATCGCGACCACCAATCCGACATAGGCGAACAATCGCCAATCCGTCAACGAACCATAGTCGAAATAAAGTTTGCCGTCCGCCCCTTCCCGGATCGTCGTTTCCCTCGTCAGGCTGTGGGTTTCTCCGGAAGGATCGGCGAGGTGGATCCATTCGGAGCAGACCTGGACCAGATCCTCTTTGCCCGAGACCCTCTGCCACCCCAATCGTAGGCAGACATCCTTGGCCGGATGGAAGACGTCGGGAAGCCGGAACAACTGGTCGGCGCGAATGTCGCTGACCCAGAGGCCGAGAAAGAACAGGGCGGGACAGAGGATCATCAGCACCACCGTGACGCGGGTGGCATACCGCCGGACGAGACGCGTCTTCCCGTCTCCCTCCGAGAATTCAGGCGTGCGCGGCGTCGGATCCGGCGTCCGATGTGGCTCTGGGCACGGATTGACCGAGGCATTGCGTGAATCCATCCCCGACCTCCCCCGATGCGTTGACGGTCAGGCCCCCCGTTCGGTTCCCTGTGCGGCGATCAGCGACAAGTCGGCGTACGAGAGAAAGAGTATGTCGATCACATAGAGCAACGACAGCCGATTCGATCGTAACCCAGAATGCTCGGTGTTGACCATCACTCTCGCGAAGAATTCATCGATGGCGGGTTTGAGCGCGATGAGTTCACCCAAGGCGAGTGCATAGTCCCGAGCTTGGAGCCAATCAGGAACCCGGCGCCGTGCCTGAAGCAATGCCTCGTACAGCCGCCTTTCGGCCTCGTGCTCGAACAGTTCCGGAGTAATGGAATCCGACGTCCAGCGCTCTTTTTCGATCAGCCGATGGGCGCGTTTGAAGCCGACGATCAGCGGATCGAAATCCGTTTTGGCGGTCAGGGCCTGTAGGCATTTGATCCGTGCGAGAAGGTCGCTGAGGTCGTAATCTCTGAGCCCGGGCGTCCTTGTCACCGCCTGCATCACGTCGTCGCGGAGCCCCTGCACCGTCTGACCATAGTAGCGGAACCGTTCGAGGACGAATTCCAGCGGATCAGCCTGGGTACTTGGGCTTCGTTCGGCCTTCTGGGACGCCGGAATTTGCGGGTCGCTCTGGGTACACGAGCCGAATCCCTGCTCGCGGACGAGAGCGGCGGCATGTGAGAGCGCTCCGGCCAGATCGAGGCGCAGGTCTCCTTCAACGAGGATTCGGACGAGTCCCGAGGCTTGGCGTCTTAGCGCGAAGGGGTCCTCCGATCCAGTCGGGATGAGGCCGGCGGAGAAAAAAGCTGCGACGTTGTCGAGCCGGTCCGCCAGCGCAAGGATTTTTCCGATGGCGGTGGAAGGACCGTCGTCCTCCAACGTGCGGGGCCGATACTGTTCTTGCAAGGCCAGGGCGACTTCCTCGGATTCTCCATCGTGTGCGGCGTACTCGCGACCCATCAGCCCCTGCAAGGTCGGGAACTCTCCGACGACACCGGTCAGCAGGTCGGCCTTGCTCAGAAAGGCGGCTCGCTTACTGGCGCCCACCAAATGGTGCTCTCCCAGATGCTCGGCCAGATACCCGGCGAGCGCGATCAGCCGTTGGGTCTTCTGGTGCAGCGTGCCCAGTTTTTGATGGAATACGACGTGCTTCAGTTTCTCGACCCGGTCCGCAAGGTTGGCTTTCCGATCTGCGGCAAAATAGAAGGCCGCATCCGCGAGCCGCGCCGCCAGCACTCTCTCGTTTCCCTTGCGAATCAGCGATTGGTCATGAGGGCGGATGTTCGTGACTGCGAGGAACTGCGGAAGTAGGCCTCCCTGCTGGTTGCGGAGCACAAAGAACCCCTGGTGTTCCCGCATGGCGGTTTCGATGATTTCGGGAGGCAGCTTCAGATAGCGTGCATCAAACTCGCCGAGGATGGCGGACGGAAATTCGACGGAGTAGGTCGCCTGTTCGAGCAGTTCGTGGTCCATCCGCAGCTCGGCCTTCGCCTTGCGGGCCAGGCTCTGAAGGGATTCTTCGATCAGCAAGCGGCGACGGACTGGATCGACGACGACACCATGTTTCTCCAGCAACGACCGGTAGGAGGCGGCGGTCTTGGCGATGATACCGGATGATCGTACCTTTGCCGATCCACCAAGAAAGCGATGGCCGTAGGTCAACCGGGCAGACGTCATACCGCCGACCTCGAACGGAATCACCTTCTCTCCCAGGAGAGCCAACAACCACCGGATAGGCCGCGCGAATCGGAAGCCGGTCTCGTTCCATTTCATCGCTTTGGGGAACGACAGACGTTGAATAAGTTGAGGAAGCTGGATGCGCAGGACCGATTCGGCCGCTTCGCCTGGCTCTCGCCTTACGGCGAAGAGGTACTCACCCTTGGGCATCTGACGTACCTCAAGATCCGAAACGGAGACGCCCTGCGAAGCTGCAAACCCCAGCGCAGCCTTGGTCGGTTGCCCGGTCCCCTCGTAGGCGGCGGATTTGGGAGGTCCCATGACTTCCTTGACGGCCGAAGCCTGGCGAAGCACTAAACTCTGCACTTCCACTGCCAACCGCCGAGGGGTGCCGGCGGTCGAGACGGCTCCAAAGGCCAGTCGCTGCTCAGTCAGCAGCCGTTCGGTCAGTTCTTGAAGTGAGCGGAGCGTCGGGGCAATGAATTGGTAGGGCAACTCTTCCGTGCCGATTTCCAGCACGAAATCCTTGCGGAGCTCCGTCGCCGCCGGGCGCGAGGGTTTTCGTCGGGTCGAGGATGATCGGGATGAGGAGCCCATGAGTTTTGTACGATGCACTCCTGTCGATTGTCGGCGTTACTTCGATCGCTGGCGCGGAGTTCGCGAGCGGCCAGGGTCTTTCATGCCGTCCCTGGCCGGTCCTTGTTCCGCGCGGGCCAAGAGTGGAAAGCCCATCGCCTCCCGATCCTGGACATAGTGTTCGGCACATTGTCTTGCGAGAGCGCGGACGCGCGCGATGTAGCCGGTCCGTTCGGTCACGCTGATCGCGCCTCTGGCGTCGAGCAGGTTGAAGAGGTGCGACGACTTGATGCAGTAATCATAGGCGGGTAAGGTCAATCGCTTGGCCAGTAACGACTGGCACTCGGCTTCATAGGCTTGAAACCCCGCCATCAGCATGGGGACATTCGCTTCTTCGAAATTGTGCTTGGAGAATTCGACTTCGGTGCGATGGTGAATGTCGCCGTAGGAGATGGACTCGTTCCAGGCCAGGTCGAAGACGTTGTCGAGGCCCTGCAAGTACATGGCGATTCGTTCCGTGCCATAGGTCAATTCGACCGTAATCGGTTGAAGTTCGATGCCGCCGATTTCCTGAAAATATGTGAACTGGGTGATTTCCATGCCATCCAGTCGGACTTCCCAGCCCAGTCCCCAGGCTCCCAACGTGGGGGATTCCCAGTCGTCCTGCATGAAGCGAATGTCGTGTTCCTCTGGATCGATTCCCAAGAAGGCCAGGCTGCGGAGGTAGAGATCCTGAATGTCGGCAGGCGCGGGTTTGAGCACCACCTGATACTGATAGTAGTGCTGTAATCGGTTGGGATTGTCTCCGTATCGCCCGTCGGTCGGACGCCGGCAGGGCTGCGCATAGGCTGAGCGCCAGGGCTCCGGCCCAAGGGCACGCAGGAAGGTGGCCGGATGGAAAGTGCCGGCCCCCATTTCCAGGTCATACGGTTGATGGACGACGCAGCCTTGATCGGCCCAAAAACGGTGAAGCGAGAGAATCACGTCCTGGAAGGTCACAGGCTGAAAAACCCTTCAAAAACCCTTGTCGATCAATGTGTTTTAGAGAGCCGAACGTAACAAGAACACACCACCCTGTCAAGCGGGCGATCCATGGCTGTGCAAAGACGACGAGCATCCTCCCCTATCACGGAACGAAGGGATGACAACTGTGACGAGAGCATGCGTCGCCGTCGGATACGCTCGGCGCGGCTTGACAATGGTCGGACGATGGAGTACTTCTCGTTCAAGTTGACTAAATCACTTTAGTTACATTGAGCGTATATGAAATTTTCCAAGAAGAGCGAGTACGGGCTGCGGGCCTTGCTGGAACTCGCTCTGCATTACAACGAGCGGCTGATCCAGCGCCAGGAAATTGGCGAGCGGCAGCGAATCCCGGTCGAGTTTCTCGAGCAGATTCTGCTGGCCCTCAAGCGTGCCGGAATCCTCGCGAGTCGACGAGGCATTCGCGGCGGATATGAGCTGATCAAGGCGCCGAAGGAGATTACATTGGGACAGGTCATTCGGCTCCTGGACGGTCCGTTGGCGCCGATCGGCTGCGTGAGCAAGACCGCCTATCAAAAATGCCATGACTGCCCCTATGCGAAAAAGGACTTTTGCCCGTTGCAGGACGCCATGGGAGAGGTGCGCAACGCGATCGCATCCATCCTGGACAACTATACGCTTCACGATTTTGCCAAGGGCGTGAAAGGAGGCCGCTGATGATGGTCGGCTCTCTCATCGACAGACCCAATCGGGCTCGAATATGGTTCGGACTTTTCTGCTGGGGTGGCCTCCTCCTGTCGGCGGCGGTTCCGGTCGGCGCCGAAACACGGGAACTCGTCATCGCCTCCTACAGTGTGCCCAAAGAAGCGTATGAGAAGCAGATCATTCCGGCATTTCAGGCGCATTGGAAGGCCAAGACCGGCCAAGATCTTCGAGTGCGATCGTCGTACAGCGCCTCCGGCGCACAAACCAGAGCCATCCTCGGCGGGTTCGAAGCCGATGTCGCGGCGCTTTCCCTCGAAGGCGACTTGGCCCAAATCATCAAGGCCGGGCTGATTACGCACGACTGGAAGCAAGGCCCCCACCGCGGCATCGTTACCACGTCGCTCGTGGTATGGGGAACCAGAAAAGGCAACCCTAAGAGGATCAAGACTTGGGAGGATCTAGCGAAAGACGGGATCGAGGTGCTCTATCCGAACCCCAAGACTTCCGGCGGTGCCATGTGGGACATTCTGGCGATTTACGGTGCGGGTCTCCGTCAGCCTCCGCCGGGAACGGCCAACCCGTCATCCTACGCAGCGGATTTACTGAAACGGATTCAGAAGAACGTCAAGGTGATGGACAAGAGCGGACGCGAGTCGGTGACGACGTTCGAGCGGGGTATCGGGGACGTCATCGTGACCTATGAAAACGAGCTCGTGCCTCGCGTGAAGCTCGGCCGCCTCTACGAGATCGTCACGCCGCCCACCACCATCCTGATCGAAAATCCGGTGGCGGTGGTGGACCGGTATGCCGATAAGCATCGGGTCAGGGATGTCGCGGAGGCCTTCGTCGCGTTCTTGCATGACGCGCAAGCTCAACAGGCCTTCGCAGATCTGGGATTCCGCCCCGCTGCCGGTCCTGCCGGCGGCGTGCCTGCAGCCCAGCCCTCTGAGATTTTCTCCATCAAAGAATTGGGAGGATGGGAGTCCGTCACCGCTCAGGTGTTCGGTCCTCAGGGGGTGTGGACCAAGGCGATAGAAGAATTGGCCCGTACCCGGTGAAGCGTCCAGGCGTGCCGAAGGGAGCGGCCTCCCATCGGCGATGAATCGAAGGCGTGTTTCCGAAGCGCCCGTGAGAGTTGCATGCTGCCCCGTTCCCTTGTCAAGACAGCACTCCGTGTGACGAGCATCGGCTATGTGTGCGCTTTGATCGTGCTGCCTCTGGCGGTCATTGTTCAGGCCTCCTTCGCGAACGGGCCGGCCGGTTTTCTGGACGATGTTTCCCATCCGCAGGCGTGGGCGGCTGTAAAACTGACCGTTGGTGCCGCGCTCCTCACCACCATCATCAATGCCGGCTTCGGAACGATGACGGCCGTAACATTGGTACGATACGAATTCCCCGGCCGCTGGTTGCTTAATTCTCTGGTGGACCTCCCGTTCGCCATCCCGACCCTGGTGGCCGGCCTGATGATCGTCGCGGTCTATGGTCCGACCGGTTTCATCGGAAGCGAGTTGCAGTTGCTCGGGTTGTCTATCATTTATGAACGACCGGGCATTGTCTTAGCGATGGTGTTCGTCACCATGCCTTTTGTCGTGCGCGCGCTTCAGCCGGTCCTGATGGAATTGGAACGGGAGCAGGAAGAGGCGGCCTATACCTTGGGCGCGAGCGCATGGGTCACGTTCTGGAGGGTTACCGTGCCCGCCACCCTACCCGGCCTCCTGACGGGGGTGTTCCTGACCTTCGTTCGGGCGCTCGGGGAATTCGGCGCGATTGTGATTGCCGCGGGTAATATCCCGATGAAGACGCAGGTGGCGTCGGTCTATGTCTATGGAGAGATCGAAAGCTATAACCCGCGCGGGGCCACGTCGGTCTCCGTCCTGATGTTGGTCCTGTCGTTTGCCGCGCTGTTAGTGCTGGAGCGGTTGGTCAGGCCGCCCGGCGAGCGACTCCCTGCCTGGTTCAGGCGGATGCCGGCCCGCGGCCAAGTCTCCTCTCCTTCCGGGGTTTTCCCGTCGTGATGGAGCGGTGACCATGCGCCGCCTGCTCATCACCCTTGTGTGGGCCTATTTCCTGATCCTGCTGGTCGGCCCGATCGCCTATGTCTCATCGCAAGCCTTCGGTGATGGAATTGCCATGTTCTGGAGCGAACTGACCAGGCCGGAAGCGATGCATGGCTTCGCCCTGACGGCGGAAATTACCGCGATCGTCGTCGTGCTCAATGTTCTGTTCGGCACCATCACCGCGTTTGTGCTGGTTCGACAACGGTTCTGGGGCCGTGCGTTCCTCAGCGGCGTGATCGACCTGCCCTTTGCCGTTTCCCCGGTCATCGCGGGATTCATGCTCATCCTCCTGTTCGGGCCGGAGGCGTGGCTCGGTCAATTTTTCGGCACCGCCGGGGTCAAAATTCTCTTCGCCAAGCCGGCCATGATTCTCGCCACGCTGTTCGTGACCTATCCGTTCGTCGTGCGGGAACTGACGCCGGTGCTCCAGACGATCGGAACGGAGAGCGAGGAAGCGGCCAGAACGCTGGGAGCTAACGAATGGCAGGTGTTTCTCAAGGTCACGCTGCCGGCGATCCGTTGGGGGTTGATTTACGGTGTCACCTTGACCGTGGCCCGGGCCATCGGTGAGTTCGGAGCGGTGTTGGTGGTCTCGGGGAACGTGCTGCTGCTCACGCAGACTGCGACCTTGCATATTTATCAAAGCTACGTCGATTTCAATTACGCGGGAGCCTATGCCGTAGCGACGACCTTGCTCGCCGTCTCGTTTCTTATCCTGATCGTGCTGGAGATCGCCAAGGCGCGCTCCGCCAAGGCCGCGCTGTGACCGAGTCGCGATGAAGATCGATATTCGACAGCTCTCCAAACGATTCGGAGCGGTGGAGGTCGTCTCGTCGATTTCCTTCACTGTGCGCGAAGGCGAATTGATGGGGATTCTCGGTCCAAGCGGCAGTGGAAAAACCACCGTGCTGAGAATGTTGGCCGGATTGGAAATGCCGACCACGGGGGAGATCTACCTCGACGGCCGATTGGTCAATGATTTGCCGGTTCAGCAACGGAATATCGGATTCGTCTTTCAGCATTACGCACTGTTCAAACACTTGACGGTGTTTGAAAACATCGCATTCGGGCTCAAGATACGTAAATGGTCGCGCAAGGACCAAGTCGAGCGCGTCAAAGAGTTGATGAACCTGCTGGGGCTCCCCGACCTCGAGGCGCGCTATCCCGGTCAACTCTCCGGGGGACAACGCCAGCGGGTGGCGATTGCCAGAGCCTTAGCTCCCCGCCCCAGCGTACTGCTTCTCGATGAGCCGTTCGGTGCCGTCGATGCGCTGGTGCGGCAGGAACTGCGGGAATGGCTCATCCGGCTCCATGATGAATTGAACGTCACCAGCCTGTTCGTGACGCATGATCAGGAAGAGGCTATGGAGGTTTCCGATCGAATTCTGGTGTTCTCGAAGGGCCGACTGGAGCAGATCGGCACGCCGGCGGAAATTTACGAGGAACCGGCCACCGAGTTCGTTGCCCGGTTCATCGGGGCGATGAACATTGTGTCAGGAAATGTACGGGGCGGGCTCGTCCGCGTCGGCGCGTTGGAATTTCCCGCGCCGGGATTTCCGGATGCCAAGGAGCTACAGATCGGTTTCCGTCCTTATTACGTCAAAGTCTCCGAGGACCCGTCTCTGTACCGACTCCAAGCGCGTCTGCGGCACATCTACTTCCTCGGCGTCGCCTATCGATTGGAGATCGAAACGCCGGAGGGGTTGATCCTTCGTTCACGTCTCAACAAGGAAGACTTTCGTCGCAGCCGGCTCGAAGTCGGCAAGGCGGTCTCTTATGCGATTACCCAGTTTCGCATCCTGCCGGAGGCAGGGGCAGGGCCGCTTCCAGATGCCGACGACTCGTCCGGCAAGGTGCTGCTCCCACCGTAGTTCCCGACGCCCGAGGTATCCCTCTACGAGGCCACCAGGGGTGCATCCGCTCGATAACGTCAGCGACGCCTGTCGATCGGCCGAAGTCCGTTGCGCATGCTCCTCGTGATCGGTACAGTGCGATCCGTGCGCGTTGTTCGCTAACCCACGGACAGTTGGAGCCCATGAATCCCACGACACTCGCCCTGTTCATTTTCGGCGCCTGCTATCTGGCCATCGTCACCGAACGTATCCACAAGACGATCGTGGCGCTGTTCGGCGCGGCCTTGATGATCAGTTTGGGCGTGGTCACGCAGGAGGAGGCGTTCTACTCGCACGAATTCGGCGTCGACTACAACGTGATCTTTCTCCTGATCGGCATGATGGTGATCATCAACATCACCCGCGAGACCGGCCTGTTCGAGGTCTTGGCGATCTGGTCGGCCAAGCGGGCCCAGGCGCAGCCCTTTCGCATGATCCTACTGCTGTCGGCGATCACGGCTCTCCTCTCGGCCATGCTGGACAATGTGACGACGGTGTTGCTGATGGCGCCGGTCACCCTGGAAATCACCAAGCGGCTGGAGCTGAATCCGATTCCGTTCTTGATCCCCCAGGCGATGGCGTCCAATATCGGCGGCACCAGCACGTTGGTCGGCGATCCGCCCAATATCATGATCGCGAGCAAGGCGGACCTGAGTTATCTCGAATTTCTGTTCGTGTTGGGGCCGGTGGCCGTGATCATCATGGCGGTGTTCCTCGGCGGGCTCTGGTTCATCTTCGGCCGCACGCTGACCGTGGATCCGCACCTGCGTGAATCCATGATGGCGCTCAAGGAGATCGAAGCGGTGCGGGACCGATCGTTGTTGAGGCGATGCGTGTGGCTCCTGGCATTGGTGAATATCGGCTTCTGCTTTCACGGCTGGCTCCACCTGGAGCCGGCCACCATCGCGCTGCTGGGCGCAAGCCTGTTCATGCTGGCCGGCCACACCAAGACCAAGGAAAAGGGGCTGGAGGATCTTCACTACCTGACGGATGTCGAATGGAAGACGATATTTTTCTTCATCGGGTTGTTCATCCTGGTCGGCGCGCTCGTCAAAGTGGGGGTGATCCGGGAACTGGCTAATCAGTTGGTCGATCTGACGCGTGGCAATACTATGAGGACGACGTTCGTGGTCCTGTGGGGATCGGCGATGCTTTCGGCCATCGTGGACAATATCCCCTATGTGGCGGCGATGAACCCGCTGATTGTGGACCTGGCGCGCTCTCTGCACCCGACGGTGACGGACTACACGACGTTGGTCCGGCTACCCGATATCATACCGATCTGGTGGGCGCTGGCGCTCGGGGCCTGCCTCGGCGGCAACGGGACCATCATCGGCGCGTCGGCCAACGTCGTGATTGTGGATATCGCGCGGCGAGCCGGCTATCCGATCAGTTTCTGGCGATTCTCGCTCTTCGGTCTGCCCGTGATGCTCGGCTCGATCCTGATCAGTCACCTGTATCTGTGGTTGCGATTCTTTTGATTGACACTCACATGGACCTCGGACGGACGCGCTGATTCATGCACAGGATGATCGGCATCGCGAAGCCGTCGCGTTGACTCATCCGCTCCGCTTTTGCTAGCCTTTGGCCATCACCTTCAGATCGCGTAGAGTTGTCGACCATCCGCCTCCACCCATCCACGAAAGAGGACCGTTGATGCCTGGTAGCACGATCTTGTCATCCGATCTCGTGACCATGCTTCGAAACAAGGCGACCAGCCTGCGGATCGAGAGCGTTCGGGCCACCACTGAGGCGGGAAGTGGACACCCGACGAGTTGTTGTTCGGCCGCCGATATTGTCGCGACCTTGTTTTTTCATGTGATGCGGTACGACCCTCAGCAGCCTCGCCATCCGAATCGAGACCGGTTCATCCTATCGAAGGGCCATGCGGCCCCGCTGCTCTATGCAGCCTGGGCGGAGGTCGGAGTGATTCCCAAAAGCGAACTGCTGACGCTTCGGTTGCTCCGCTCGGATCTGGAAGGTCACCCGACGCCGCGGTTGTCTTTCGTTGACGTGGCGACCGGATCGCTCGGCCAGGGGTTGGCGGCCGGTGTCGGCATGGCCTTGAACGCCAAGTATCTCGATTGCAGCGACTACCGGACCTATGTGGTCCTGGGCGACGGAGAGTCCGTGGAGGGATCGGTCTGGGAAGCGGTTGAGATCGCTCGGCAACACCGGTTGGATAACCTCTGCGCGATCGTCGATATCAACCGACTCGGACAGAGCGATCCGACGATGCTCCAGCATGATCTGGAGGCCTATCGGGCGCGTTGGTCCGGTTTCGGATGGGATGCGATCGCGGTGGACGGGCATGATATCGCGGCGTTGATTCAGGCTTTCGATCAAGCGGCAGCGACGAAAGGTCGTCCGACGGTGTTGCTGGCCAAGACCCTCAAAGGCAAGGGTATTTCGTTCATTCAAGATAAGCCGGATTGGCACGGCAAGCCGCTCAGGAAGGGCGAGGAGGCCGATCGCGCCATCGCCGAGTTGTCGAAACAGTTTGTCTCCGGCAATGGGGCTGCGCCCGTCATTCCAAGTCCGACTCCGGCCGGGCGCGAGGCGGCCAGCGGCAAGACTTTAGCCGCACCCGGTTACAAGATCGGCGACATGGTCGCGACCAGGGAGGCCTTCGGCGTCGCGTTGCAGGCGTTGGGCGAGGCTGATCCGAGCGTTGTCGGGCTGGACGCGGACGTCAAGAATTCGACCTATACGGACAAGTTCGGTAAGCAGTTCCCATCCCGCTTCTTTGAGAACTTCATCGCCGAACAGAATATGATCGGGACGGCGGTGGGGCTCTCGACCTGCGGAAAAATTCCGTTCGCGGCCACCTTTGCGGCCTTTTTGACCAGGGCCTACGACTTCATCCGGATGGCTGCGATCAGCCAGGCCAACGTCAAGTTGGTGGGGACGCATGTCGGGGTGAGCATCGGCGAGGACGGGGCCTCCCAGATGGGACTTGAGGACCTGGCGATGATGGCGGCTCAGCCCGGCATCACGGTGCTCTACCCGTCCGATGGGACGAGCATGTACCGGTTGGTCGAGGCAGCGGCGACGCACCAAGGGATGGTCTATCTGCGGGCCGGCCGTCCCAAATCACCGGTGATTTATGGACCGGATGAACCGTTCACGATCGGAGGCTCGAAGGTCCTGCGAAAAAGCCAGCAGGATCAGGTGACGATCGTGGCGGCCGGCGTGACGTTGTTTGAAGCGTTGAAGGCGTATGATCAGTTGAGGGCGCAAGGTGTGTCTGTCCGCGTCGTCGATCTCTACAGCATTGTGCCGGTCGATCGGGCGACGTTGGCTGACTGTGCGCACGCGACCCAGATGCGGATGGTGACGGTCGAGGATCACTATGCCCATGGCGGGCTCGGCGATGCGGTGTTGGGAGCCTTGTCGGACGAAGCTGTGCGGGTCATCAAACTTGCCGTTCGCGAGATTCCGCGCAGCGGGAAGCCCGAGGAACTCATCGATCATTTCGGCATCGGGGTTCGGTCCATCGTGCAGGCCGTCATGGACCTGTTGAAGGCATAATCACCTCCGTGAAGCCTCCCTCTTCCCGGCGAGAGTTGCCCCTCATCGATCTGCTGCAAGAGCAGGATCGCCAGGAGATTTGGAAACAAGTCAAAGAAGAGCGCTACCGAAAAGGCGAGTACATTTTTCGGGAGGGCGACCAAGCCGAGTACTTCCATATCTTGAAGGAAGGTACGGTCAAGTGCGTGAGGGCGACAACTGCTGGCAAGGAATGCACGCTCAAGGTGTTGATGCCGGGAGATCTGTTCTGTTGCGAAGCGGTGGTCTTCGACGGAGGCCAGCATCCTGGGACGGCGGCGCCGATGGGCGATGTCAGTATCCTTCGTCTGAATAAAGAACAATATTTCAATACCTTGAAGAAGAATCCAGAGGCGGCGCTTGAAGTCATCAAGTATCTCGGCAAGCGACTGATGGAAGTTCAGGAACGAGCCAAGATTCTGGCGCTCGATCGCTCCGACCAGCGACTGGCTTCGCTCCTGGTCGGTCTCGCCGAACGCATCGGAGTCCGCGAACCAAAGGGCATCCGGCTCGATGTTCGGTTGACCAGACAGGACCTGGCAGACATGGTGGGGATTACGCCGGAGACGACAATCCGCATCATGAGCCGTTTCAAGAAGGCCAGGTTGGTGTCGGGAACAGCCAAACATTTGACGATCCTCGATCTTCCTGCACTCCGCTCGTTCGCATCCGATCCTTCCAGTGCCCTTCCTTGATCCTCGTTCATTCGACACATTGTCGGTTGAAACATGACGCAGATCATATTTGTGGCTGGCGATACTTCATATAATCCCGCCTGTGCCTGACAGGGTTTCCATCACTTCACACAATCAGTCAGAAGGGAGCAGAACATGATGATAAAGGATCGAGGTCTCTGGAAGCATGAAGGCTCGCGGTGCTTCCTCGCAGGAATCGCAGCCTTGCTGATGGGGACTGGGTCGGTGCTACCGGCATCGGCTAAAACCCATGAGATCAATATGGTAGCGGTAGAAACCGAAATCGTGATCGACGGCGACGGCGATAAGTACGCCGCTTGGACGTTCAACGGGCAGGTTCCGGGCCCGGTCGTCCGTGTGACCGAGGGCGATACGATCAAGTTTACCTTGACGAATCCGCCCACCAACAAGAATGCCCATGCGATGGATTTCCACGCGGCGGAGGTCGACTTCCTGAAGAACTACCGCGCGATCAACGCCGGGGAATCGATCAGCTTCACCTACGAGGCGAGAAAGCCAGGGATTTTTTTCTACCACTGTGGGGCGCCGCCCATGATCCAGCACATCGCTCGCGGCATGTTCGGCGCGGTTATTGTCGATCCGAAGGACGCCAAAGTATGGCCGAAGGCCGACCGGGAGTACGTGCTCGTGCAGTCCGAGTACTACAAGAATCCCAGCGACGTCCAAGCGATGTTCGATCGGAAGTTTGAGGGAGTCATGTTCAACGGCGGCATCTTCAAGTACCATCCGTTTGTCACCAACGGAGGAAAGCTGGAGGCCAAGCCGGGCGAGCGTGTGCGGATCTATTTCGTGAACGCAGGGCCGAACGAGTTCTCCGCCTTGCACCCGATCGGGGAAATCTGGGATCACGTTTACGAGAGCGGAAACCCGGCCAACAAGTTGACGGGTGTCCAGACCTATGTCGTGGGTCCCGGCAGTGCGTCGACGTTCGACGTGGTCGTGGAGTCGGCCGGCGCCTACCCGGTGGTTACCCATTCGCTCACGGGAGCGTTGCGGGGAGCTATTGCGGTGCTGGTGGCCTCGCCTGATGCTCAGCAATTACCGCTGATGCCGCTGGTGCCTTGGACGTTGGCCGTCCCTCCAACGGAGATCTCGCCATCTCAAGTGCCACCCCCAATGCCAGAGTGACACCTGCCCGGCCGGCCGGTTGCGGCCGGCCGGGGCTGGTTCGATGCGGTCAGACAGTGAGTTCGGCTTCCTGGCCGAAGAGGTCATCATCAATGAGAGAGACATTCGCCGTTCTCTTCGGGCTCGTGTTGCTGACGGCGGTCATACCCACGGCAGTGTTGGCCGCCTCTCCGATTCAACGGGTGACGCTGATGATAGCCGGCTCCGAGTGCGAGTCGTTCAACCAGGATATCGAAACCACCTTAAAGAAACTTCCGGGGGTACGATTCCTGGACGGGCGGAGCCTGCCTGGACATCTTCTGATCGACGTGGATCCTGAATTGGTGACGGCGGATGATCTGGTCCGTCACGTGGGTGAGCTGACAGGCTCGACCGCACAGAGAGACTGCCACGCCGGCGTGATGCAATCCTGCATCACCGCCGGTGCCGTTCCTGTCGCGACAGAGTAGGTGTTCGGCAATCCTGAGCATCCACGAAACGGGACGGAGGGGTTCCGTGGTTTCTCGTCCCCCTGTCCTGTGGCAGCCATCGGTACGCGGTGCCGTTTGTCTTGAGCCTCCTTTCGGCCATTGCCGGCCCTGCCTCGGCTCAAGAAGCGTTGCTGGATTTTCTGCCGATCAAGCCGATTAACCTCGACCTCGCCATCCTCAAACAGACCGTTGCCCCAGTGACCGCGAGATCGGCATTCAGGCTGGGTTCACGGCGCTGCGTTACGGCGATCTCGACCTTCGGGCCATCTATCAATGCTTCAGCGTTCGCACCGAAGAGTTCACCACGGACCAACATGCGTCATTCCTGAATCCCCGTTGGAATAACTTTACGCCGATGTCCCGATGGAACAGGCCGCCGGCATCGCTTACTCCATCCCCTACGACGATGACGGCGCCAGCGGAGGTATGGTACGAAGCCGGGAGCTTGCGCAGTCAGTCCAAGCTCGCCTTCAGGCAGCGACCCAGATCGGCGAGGTCCGAACACGGGTCAGCCGCGCATTCGAGGGAGTCCGCGTGGCGGTTCCGGGGTTGAGAAGCTCCTCTGTGTATGCGAAGGAGCATTTAGCGATGAATGACGTGGTGCTACGTGATTTGCTTCCCGCGGCCTAGGAATCGCAGAACCCGCCGGTTGACGTGATCCTTGAGAAGCTGCCGACAAGGGGTCGGATGCAAGAATTTTATTCCCGCCACCTTCGGGAACCGGGCAGCCAGGCGCTTTTCTGCCGGCTCGGCAGTGCGCCTCAAGCAGACGGCCCTATCGCCCTGTAATCCCAAGAATGAGCCGGATCCCTATGAGAAGGCGGTTCTTGGACAATTTGCCGCCAAGCCGGGGAGTCGTGATCCGTCGAGCGAGCTGGCGGACGGCGGCCGTACGCTGCGGCTTCTGGTGCCGATCTATTACGAGACCGCATGTATGGGCTGTCACGGAGAGCCGAAAGGCGTGGAGGAATTTCTGGCTATCCCAGGAAGGGCCGGCATGTGGGTGAATTGGCCGGAGCGATCAGTGTCACAATCCCCTTGGAGCGGGAAGATCGCTCATCGTCAAACGAAAGCCCCCGCCCTCATAAAGGTCGGTCTACGAGTGATGCAGGCCGGTTGACGAGACTCATTGATCGGCATTATTTACAAGGCGGCCCAACGGACAACATCTCCGCGGTCTTGCCATGCCCTCTCGTGAAGAAGACGGCTCATGGATTCGGCGCGACAAACACGAGCACTCGTAACCGCTGGTTGCCATGGTTCAGGACTCCATGCGGTTCTCCGGCCGGAGCCATGGTCCCCTCCCCTGGGCCGAGGATCTGCCGGTCCTGTCCAACCTGAAACGTTCCCTGCCCTTCCAGTACGAGATAGATCTTGTCTTGCTCGCCATGCACATGGCCCTTCTGCTCCTGGCCAGGCTCGAAACAGTACACATCGCAAAAAAACCGCGTGGTCTGAAAGATATTGTTCTTCTTCATCTTCTCAGAGCTAAATATTTGATAATCAGATAGTTTGATGGTCTTCATCAACCGGCTCCTTTAGGAATGACAACCACGGATGGCCGTTCGATCTTGCGCACGAGAGATTCCACCGAGATAAGATGGCGGGCCAGCCCCAGGTCCTTGGCCGGGAGTCCCATTGCCAGTCCGAGCAACTGAGGCAGGTGGAGGATCGGTAGATTCAGAGGCATGCCTACAGACTGGCCTGCTCGCTCCTGATAAATGTCCAGGCCCATGTGGCAGAGCGGACAGGGGGTCACCATCGCATCGGCTCCCGATTCCCTCGCCTCCTTCATATTCTGGCCCGCCATCGCCACCGCAATGGTTTCCTTCTCCAGAATGATGGGGAAGCCGCAACATTTGGTCCGCCCGGCATACACGATCGGCTCGGCGCTGACTGCGCGGATCACCCGTTCCAATGAAGTGGGATTTTCTGGGTCGTCAAATCCAAGGTGCCAAGAGGGACGCAGGATGTAACAACCATAGAACGGCGCGATGTGCAGTTGCTGGAGGGGGACGCGCACTTCCTGGCGCAGGCGCTGAAGCCCCACGTCCTTGACGAGAATCCAGAGTAGATGCTTGATCTGCACCGTGCCGCGGTAGGTGATTCCCTCCGGTCCGAGAATCCCGTTGATACGATCAAGCAGCCCAGCCTCGGTCTTGAGCCGGCGGTTGGCGGCGCTCATAACTCCCTGGCAAGTACCACAGATGGTCATGATATCGAGGCCGAGCTGCTCGGCTTGGGAAAACGTGCGCGCATTGAGCGCCAGGGCCGCATCAGGATCTTCCTCGGTGAGCACTCCAGCGCCGCAACAGGAGGCGGCGGCCAACTCAACGACCTTCAGATCCAGTCGAGGCAGGATCGCCATGGTGGATTGATACAGCTCCGGGGTCGCGCCTTTGGCAGCGCACCCTGGATAGAGGGCATAGGTCAGTTTGGTCCTCGCCTCAGACGCCATCGCGTGTTCCTCCGCCACTCTCGGTCATTACCATACCAGCATGGCCAGAACAAGAGACCGACTCGGGCCGGACTCGGTAAAGTTTGCGTCCGGAATCACCGACAAGACAGTGAGTTGTTGCCGCCGCACGAAGCTATCTGAACCGGCACGAGGTTGACATGAGCAGTCCCCGTACCGCCGGACCTACCGCCTACGAACCGATCGAACAAGCGCTGATCGAGCGCATCGGCAACGAGAAGATCGAGTTGCCGTTACTGCCCAACGTGGCAACGCAAATCCTGGCGCTGGTCAACAATCCGGATTCCGATGCGGCCAAGTTGGCGGGGCTGATCCATCGTGACCAGGCCCTCGCCGCGCACGTGTTACGTATCGCCAATTCGCCGGCCTACATGCCACGGACGCCGATCGTATCACTTCAACATGCGGTGTCGATGCTGGGTATGACCCTGCTGTCGGAAATCGCCTTGACCGTCTCGCTCAAGGCGGGGACCTTCGTGGCGCCAGGGCACGATCGCCGCATGCAGTTCCTTTGGAAACATTCGCTGGCGAGCGGTGTCTATGCAAAGGAGGTGGCGAAGCTCAAGCGGCTGAACATGGAAAGCGCGTATGTGTGCGGCCTGTTGCATGCAGTGGGGAAGCCGGTCGTTCTGAATTCTTGCGTCGGTCTGAGCGCGGAACTGAAGATCCCGTTGGAGCCGGATCTGTTGGATGAGGTGATCGAAGCCCACCATGTGGCTCTGGGGATGCAGTTGGCTGACAAGTGGCAACTGCCCAAACAGGCGCGGGAATCGATTACGCACTACCGGCAATACGATCAGGCGGAGTCATTCAAGCAGGAAGTCATGATGACCTGCGTGGCCGATCGACTGGCGACTTTCCTGCTCGATCCAGCGCTGATGGATGAAGCTTCGCTTAGGAAGCACCAGGCCTTTGCGGCCTTGAACCTCTATCCGAAGGACCTGGATGCCCTGGTCGCCGCGAAGGATAAGGTGGAAATGGTCGTGGCCAGCTTGTCGCTATGAACACCGTCACCACATACGACGTGCTGGTGATCGGGAGCGGACCGGCCGGTCAAAAGGCTGCCATCATGGCGGCCAAATGCGGGAAGCGCGTGGCCGTCATCGAGCGGGAGCCGGGGGTGGGCGGAGCCTGCGTCTACCGAGGGACTATCCCCAGCAAGACGCTGCGAGAGGCTGCTTTGAGCCTCGAACGGGTCAAGCGCGGGGCTGCGGTGTTCGACTGTAAGCTGCGCGAGGGTGTAGAGGTCGGCATGCTCATGAAGCGGCTAGAAGAAGTGGTCTCTGCCCATGGCCGATACATGGGCGACCAATTGCGTCGCAACGGCGTTGCTGTGCTGCACGGCTGTTCTCGATTTGTGTCCAGTCATCGCCTTGCCCTGACGACCGTAGACGGACTCACTCGTGAACTGGACGCTGACCTCATCGTATTGGCCACCGGCTCTCGGCCAAGGCATCCGGCCAACATTCCTGTCGATCACGAACATATCCTGGATAGCGATTCCATTCTGTCGATGATCTATCTGCCGCGGTCGCTTGCCATCGTGGGCGGGGGCGTCATCGGATGCGAATATGCCTCGATCTTTTCTCTTTTGGGCGTGTCGGTGACGATCATCGATGCGGCCCCCCGCCCCTTGCAGTTCATAGACGCTGAGCTCACGGAGCGGTTTCTCGCCAGCTTCGAGGGGTACGGAGGGCGGTACTGCGGGCGGCAGCGGGTCAAGACTGTCCGATGGGACGGGGTGCTCTCCGTGGTGGCCGCGCTCGAGAACGGAGAGGAGATCGTCGCTGAAAAAATGCTGGTGGCCTCCGGCCGGCAGCCCAATCTGGAGGATCTCAACCTCGGAGCGGCTGGTCTTGAAACAAATGGCAAGGGCTACGTGTCGATCAACCAGCACTGTCAAACGCCAGTGCCGCATATCTATGCGGTGGGAGACATGGCCGGCCCTCCATCGCTGGCCTCCTCCGCCATGGAGCAAGGGCGCCGCGCGATGTGTCATGCGTTGGGGATGGCGGTCAGCGCCGCGGATCATTTGATTCCGATGGGCATTTACACCATTCCCGAGCTGTCCTGCGTGGGGTTGGACGAATCACGCGCTCGCGAACGGTATGGGAATATCGTGGTGGGACGAGCGGACTTTTCAGAAGTAGCCAGGGGACAGATTGCCGGCGCCCGTCAGGGGCTCCTCAAAATGATTGCGGGTCCGGACGGGCATCGGTTGTTGGGCGTCCAAATCATCGGAGACAATGCGACCGAGTTGATCCACCTCGGCGAGTTGGCCTTGATCAACGGCAACTCCGTCGAGACCTTCGTCGAAGGCATCTTCAATTTTCCCACCTACGCAGAAGCCTATCGCATTGCGGCGCTCGACATCGTCAAGCAGCGCGGGCAGTGGCCGATCCTCGCTCAGGCCGGATAGTTCGTTCCTTCCGCCTTGCGCGAGACGTCGCATTCTGTGAACGGCCTCGCTGCGAGCGGTCTGCACCGACGGCTTTGACCGGTCTCATCACTTTGCGCTACGCTAGTACTTTCCTGTTCCATCGCAAGGGTATGTACAGAGGCGGCCATGAACCGGGCGGACCGGCGGCGTGATGACAAGCTCCAACGCGGGGGAGGCCGACAGGCTCAGGCCGCTCTGGCCCCGCTGCTCCAGGAGGGTCGCACGCATCATCAGGCCGGTCGTCTATCGGAGGCGGCCCGACTCTACAAAACCGTTCTAGAACAGCAGCCGGATCACGCCGAAGCGGCTCATTTGCTCGGGCTGGTGGCCTATCGGTCTGGGCGCCTCGATGAGGCCTGTGAGTTGATCCGGCAGGCGATCCGATCGGACAACGCCCAACCGACCTATTACTTCAATCTCGGCGTCGTGAGCCAGCGAAAGGGGGCCTCCGCAGAGGCCGAGGAGGCCTATCGCGAGGCCATCAGGCGCTTTCCCCGCTATGTGGACGCCCTCGTCAATCTCGGTAACCTGTTACGAGATCAAGGACGATCGGAGGAGGCCGTCGAGTCGTATCGCCGCGCCCTCGTGGCGAGTCCTGCCGCTGTGGAAGCCCATAATGGTCTCGGTGTGGCGCTCAAGGAACAGGGACTGGTGCACGAGGCCATCGAAGCCTACCGGGAGGCGCTTCGTCTCAAGCCCGGACATGTGGAGGCGCAGAATAACTTGGGGCTCGCTTTAATGGAGAGCGGTCGCCTCGACGATGCAGTGGCGGCGTTCCAGCGTGCCGTTCACACCGAGCCGGCGAATCCGAAAGGCCATTACCATCTCGGGCTGGCCTATCTCTGGAAGGGGCAGATCGAGGCGTCGGTAGCCAGCCTGAGGCGTTCGGCCGAGATCAAACATGACCATGGCCGGCCGGTAGCCGGAGGGACCATCTCGCGTGCGAGGTTGAAGCATGAAGCGGAGCAGGTCGAATACTTGATGGGCGAAGGACGGTTGGGGCCTGATTCCAGGGACTATCTGAATCGCCTGACGCGTGTTCGCGATAAGGCCGATAGGGCGGCGCCTCAGTCCACATGGGTGTCGCTGAATGAAGACGACGCGGCCGCCATCGCGCCGTCGTTGAACCGCATCGTCTTTCCAAGTCAGGCCGAGTCTCTGGCGGCCGGTGCGCTGAACCCGCGGTTGGATGTGCCGGCGATCGAAGCCGAGTACCACCGGCAGAAACCGGAGATCATGTATGTGGATCACCTTCTCACGCCGGAGGCCCTGGCCGCTATGCAACGGTTCTGTTTGGAGGCCACGATTTGGAAGAAGGAGTACGAGAACGGCTATCTCGGCGCCTTCATCGGCGATGGATTCGCCTCCCCGCTGCTCTTCCAGATCGCGGAAGAGTTGCGTCTCCGTTTTCCTGCGATCTTCAAGAACCACCGGCTGACGCAGTCCTGGTCGTTCAAGCACGACAGTGCGAGACGAGGTCTGGGGATGCATGCCGACGCCGCCGCTGTGAACGTCAATTTCTGGGTCACACCGGATGAGGCGAATCTCGATCCGGAGACCGGCGGGCTCGTGGTCTGGGACAAAGAAGCTCCGCGAGACTGGAACTTCAAAGCCTACAACAGCGAGAAGAATCGCGGAAGGATTCTAGACTTTCTCGAAAAAGCCGGCGCCAAAATGGTCCGCATCCCCTACCGCTGCAACCGGGCGGTGATCTTTAACTCAGATCTCTTTCATGAGACCGATGATGTCCGATTCAAAGATACCTATCTGACCAGGCGGATCAATATTACGTTGCTGTACGGATTCCGTACGGAGGCATGATCGGCCTCGCATGGATTCGGAGACGATAGACACTGGGGCAGACTCCGATCGGCGCAGGAGTCTACGTGTCGAGAGTCAGTGGCGCGACGGGTATGGTCCGTTGGCGATAGAGGATCACTGGATCGAACAGGTGCCCGCAGTTGATGCATCGCCATCCTTGAATGTGGTCGCCTCGTCGACGGTCGTAGAATTCCGAAAACCATTCTTGCACCATATGCCCGCTGCATCGCTGACATCGCATAGCATCCCTCCTCAGTCTTCTGGACACGTCCCACCGGCCCGATGACGCTGGTACGTGTCGGGCTCTCACGCCTCACGAGCAGGCCCCCGCTGGCTTCGGAATGATCGAGCAGATCGGTCGCAGGCCGATCCTTCCGAACGCTCGCTCATTCTCAAGCGTCCGAGGCGCTCAGGTCATGACGGTCTGAGTCCTCATCGCGGGAACGGCGTGCGGAGTCCCGTGGCCGTTTCGGAAGAGCCGCGCCCTGCGCGACCCGGCCAATTGTTCGTAAACCCTGAGATATCCCCGGACCATCCGTTCGATGGTGAACCGTTGTTCGAAAGCCTGGCGGCAGCGGGCCCGGTCGATTTGTGTCACCTGTTCGACTGAATCGGCCATCTCGCTGAGGTATTCGGAAATAAACCCGGTGATGCCGTGGTCAACGATTTCCGGAACGGAACCCCGCCGATAGGCCAGAACCGGCGTGCCGCAGGCCAGCGCTTCAATCAAGACCAGCCCGAAGGGCTCCGGCCAGTCGTAAGGTGCCAACAAGGCGTAGGCTTGGCCCAGAAAATCATCCTTTTCCGGGTCGGTGATTTCGCCGATGTACTCCACCAGCGGATGGTCGAGCAACGGCTCAATCTGGCCACGGAAGTATTCCCGATCGGCCGGATCGACCTTGGCGGCGATGCGGAGCGGCATGCCCACTCGTTTGGCGATTTCAATCGCATGATCCGGTCTCTTCTCAGGGGCGATACGGCCGAGAAACGCCAGGTATTGTCCGGGCTCCGGATGGAAGGTGTAGAGATCCTTCGGCAATCCGTGGTGCACCGTCGATTGCCAATTCAGCCAGGGAACCGGCAAGCGCTGTGCGTCGGAAATCGAAACGACGGGCTGTTCCGCGAACTCGTCGAAGACCGGTCGCAGTTCAGGAAGATCCAACCGTCCATGGAAGGTGGTCACCACGGGGGTGGTGCAACGGCGAGCCAAGGGAAATCCGATAAAGTCCAAGTGAGAGTGGATCACATCGAAATCAGAGGCCGATCCAGAGGCGCCGAAGGCGCGCTCCATAAGCGAGATCAACGGAGCATCACGATTGAACACGCCTTCGATCAAGCGCAGGGCCCGAGGACAGATGGCATCCAAACGAGCGGAAGTGACCGAATCGCCGCTGGCAAACAGCGTGACATCATGCCCCAAGCGCACCAATTCCTCTGTGATGAACGAGACCACCCGTTCCGTGCCTCCATATAGCGTCGGCGGAACACTTTCCCAAAGGGGCGCGACCTGTGCAATTTTCATGAAGGTGTCTCCTTGGTTGAATAGACATCTCGTGGAACCGGATACGTCCTTGTGGTCCTGGTCCCGCAGATCCCGTAGTAGTCTCTCCAGCCGGCATGATGTACGAAAGTTCGTGACGTTACCGCGGAGAGGCTACGCGGTTGACCCATGGCTCCGGCCGCTTGCGAAAGGAAGGGCAAGGGGCACCTTGCCGCAATGGGTACCTCCGTGCGGAGTCGCGAGACCCCGCGGCCTATTCGGAACAGTAGGCCGAGGGGGTGAGGAGCGAACTCGCGCGGTTGCCCGTCTTTCAGATGCGGCCAATCTCCTCGCAGTCGAGGCACTCGGTGCTCTTTTCCCGCAATGGATCGGACGACGGTGCCGCAGAAGTCATCGTGGATGTGGATCATGCGGGCTCGATGGTCGCGACCCAACTCCCCTCTCGACGGCTTCACGGCTTGCCCCGACATGCTGTCGAGAGGATGTGCAAACCGCGGACCTGACTCGGCGAGAGGCGCTGCCCTCTAACGGGCTGATTTTTTGACGAAGGGATAATCGAGAGCCCGTCTCACAGGAAGGTCGGCCTCGTGGTAGTCACTTGCTGTCATGAACGACCGGAGTGCTGGAGCGAATTGCGTGCGTTATTCAGTAGTTTGGCAGGGAATAGTTTGTCTATTCGAGGCACATTCCGTCCGGTGCCGCGAGGGGAAGGACAGAGAAATTTAGACCGTGTTCGTGAGAGTCAGATCCATACAGTGAGCGGGCGGGGTTGCTTCGATCCGGAGTCTAGCGCACATTCGTCATGACCGTTTCTGCTGCACCGTGCATTTGCCGTTACGACAAGCCAGGCCAATCGAAGGGATTTCTCCGGCGGCGACAATCAAGAGGACCTCTGCCCGATGAGCCGCCAGCTCACACGAAGTACGGTATGGAGAGCCGTCTCGCGTGGCGACTGCGCGGTTTCGCGACGAACGGTCATGAATAATATGGGTTCGTCGTCCATTCGAGCGACATGTCAAGCGAGGTCGTCGTTCTCGTCAACGCGGCCATAGGTTCACCTATATGGCCCCATGGTCCAGTTCATAGGGACTCCTCCTGTTCAATCGCCGGTTCCTCGACCGGGGTGGCCTCTTCCATGCCTCCGGCCTCCTCCAGGCCGTACTTGCGAAGCTTACGTTGGAGGGTTTTCCGGTGAATGCCGAGGATGTCCGCCGTCTTTCCCTGGTCCTGTTGGTGAGCGGCCAAGGCCCGCAGGATATAGTCTCGTTCCAACTGATCCAGGGTCACCCATCCGCTGCGCGGCTGTCTACCCGCCATTGGATGTTCGCGAAGAGCTTCGGGCAGATCCTCGGGAAAGATGACGGGATGCGGAGTGAGCACGACCGCTCGTTCGATCACATGCTCCAATTCCCTCACGTTACCGGGCCAGACATAGGTCGTGATCAGATCCATCGCTTCGGTCGAGATGCCGATCGCCGGTTTGCCTTGGGCGGCGCCGTATTTCTGAGCGAAGAACTGGACCAAGAGCGGGATATCATCCGTCCGCTCCCGAAGGGGGGGCAGGCCGATGGTCACGACGTTCAACCGATAGTACAAATCGCCTCGAAATTTTCCGGAGTCTACCAGGCCTTTGAGGTCTTTATTGGAGGCGGCGAGAATGCGGACGTCCACGCTGATGGGATCGGTGCCGCCGACGCGTCGAATTTCCCGCTCTTGGATCACCCGCAGGAGTTTGCTTTGGAGAGTCGGCGAGATGTCCGCGACCTCGTCCAAGAAGCAGGTGCCGGTATGAGCCCGTTCCAACAGGCCCTTTTTGGTGGTTAGCGCACCGGTAAACGAACCGCGCTCGTGGCCGAACAACTCGGATTCCAGCAAGCTCTCCGTGAGCGTCCCAGCGTCCACGGCGACGAACGGCCCGGAACAGCGGGCGCTATTGGCGTGGATCGCACGGGCGACCAACTCCTTCCCCGTCCCACTCTCTCCCTGGATCAGCACCGTGCTGTCGCTCTGAGCCACGCGGGCGATCATCTTATAGACGGCGATCATTCCGGTTGAACTACCTACGAAATTGTCGAACCGGTAGCGTTCCTTGAGTTGCTCCCGCAGCGCCGCGTTTTCGTTGATGACCCGCTTGTGCTCGATCGCCCGCCGGACGACCAGCCGGATGTCGTCCACAACGAAGGGTTTGCCGAGGTAGTCGAACGCGCCGGCTTTGATGCCATCGACGGCGGTCTTCAGCGAGCCGAACGCCGTAGCCAGCACGACCAAGGTCTGGGGATGCCGCCGCTGCAATTCCGACAGCAAGGCCAATCCGTCCATCCCCGGCATCTGGATGTCGGTGACGACGACATCCGCTTCCTCCTGCTCGACGAGGCTCAATGCGGATTCGGCATGCTCCGCCGTCCGAACCTTGTACCCTTCTTTCGTCAGGATCTCTTCGAGGAGGAGCAAGGTGTCGACGTCATCGTCAACGACCAGGACGCGAGGCGGATCCGGCATCAGGGACTCCTTTTGCGATCGGGAGCAGGACTTGAAAGTGCGTTCCTTTTCCAAGCTCGCTGTGCACATGAATGGCCCCTCCGTGGGCCTTGACCGTATCGTGGGCGATCGCCAGGCCGAGCCCTGTGCCTCGTCCTGCGGTCTTAGTCGTGAAAAAGGGCTCGAAAATTTTCTCCGTATGCTCGGGCGCAATGCCCTGTCCGGTGTCGGCGATCTCGATCGCAACCTGGTCGCTCATCTCTCCTGCCCGGTGCAATCTCGTGGGAGCCGTGCGAATCGTCAACGTGCCCCCTTTCGGCATGGCGTCCAATGCATTCTCGATCAAATTGCAGAATACTTCCTGAAGCTGCTGTTGATCTCCTTCCACCTTGCCCAGGCTCGTAGTGCATTGCAAAATGGTATCCACTTTCCGCCGATCCATCTCGGGTCGTAAGAGCGCCAGGCATTCCTGCATGCTCTCGTTGACATCGAGGATCGTTTTCACGAGTTCGGGACGGCGAGCGTAAATGAGCAGATCTTGGATGATCTTGATCGTCCGGTCAATCTGGGCTTCCACCGTGCGCAGACGCGCCCGAGCCTCCGCACTGAGTTGAGGATCTTCCTGCAGCAATTGAATGTGGCCGGACAGTGCCGTCAACGGGGTGCCGATCTTATGGGCCACGGAGGCTGCGAGTTGGCCGATGACCGACAGCCGTTGCGCGCGCGCAGCCTCTCGCTGCACGGTCGAGAGCAACTCATTGGTGCGGGCCAGTTCCTGGTTCTTCTGCCGGAGTTCGGCCGTGGCTTCTCTCACCTTGCGTACGAGGCTTTCGTTGGCATGCTTCACCTTTTCGTACAGATGCGCATTCTCCTCCGTGGTGAGCCGGATTCGTTCAACCATCCGGTTGAACTCCTGGCCCAACATTCCGATCTCGTCGCGGCTGGCAACCGGGACCGTCGTCGTGAGGTTACCGGATGTGACCGCCTTGACGGCGGACAACAGCGACCGGGTCGGGCGATGGACCGCCAGGTACACGAAAAAATTGATGGCCAGGACTACGCCGAGCCACGTGAGCAGCCTGAGGGAAAAGGAGAGGCGCCGGATGAGATCCAGAAGGTTGTCGAAATCCAACGTCGAAAATTCAGCATAGGCCGCGCCGACCCGACGGCCATCGACGGAAATGGGCGCCGTAATCTTCAGCCGATGGTCGGTCGCCCAACTTTGTCGATCGCTCAAGGACAAGTCCTGCTCGATGGCCTGCATGGCGAGAGGCGGCGCCTGTGCGAAGGTGGCAGCGGGTGCTTGGCCAGCGTGAGCCAACAGACTGAGCCCCAGGTCCGATAGCGCATAGATGCTGATATTGACCAAATCGGGTCGGCTTGCACGCAGTTTGACCAGCTCTAATTCGCGCGCCGATTGGTTTGCAAAGTCGGTCCGGGCGGTGATGCCGGCGCCGACCTGTCGCACCACGCCCATGACTTCATCCTGATAATGTTCCTGAATCACGTGCTGGACATAGTAGCGATCGACGGCTTCCATGGCGACCGCCGATAGTCCGACGATGAGCAGAATGACCAGCGAGGCCTTCGCCGCCAATCCCATTCGGGAGCGATCGTCCGTCATGCCGATACTATATACTGCGCCGATTTTCATTGTGCAAACGACGCGGTCGTCTCGCGGGTTCGGGTCCGATTCGAGGAGATCGGCCGGCTCGCAATGCCGTATTCCCTCTGCCGATCTGAAAATCCGCGCGTCGAGATGCGACAGGAACGTGAGCCTCGATTGGTACCATTCTTGCGTATCAGCACACGGCCAGTAACCGCCGGCCTTTTCCGGCCAGAAGAGCGAGGCGGATGGGCTGCCTGAAAGTTGCGCATGCAGAGATGTCCATGATGTATAGACTCCCGCCGATTGAGCAAAGCGGATCGTCCGCTCGGACGATCACCGGCGAACAAGCCGCCCGTTGCCGGGGCAATTCCAATCGTATCGTGTTGATCGTCGAGGCGGATGCCACATTGGCCGCCATGATGTCAGAACTGCTCGACCAGGCGAGCATCAACAGCGAGGTGGTGACGACGATCAAGACGATCGTGGCCCGCTGCCGTCCCAGCCGCGTTCGCTGCCTGGTCATTGATATCGATACGGTCTCCTTGGAATGGAACGACGGATCGCTTGATCAGTTGAATACCTGGTTGCGTGTGAGTCCGCAGCCCATCCCAGTGCTCCTGGCGACGGTGCAGGTCCCTTCCGTCGCGCCGCATGTCCCCACGCCTCATCTGCCGCTTGCCGCCTCCATGCAGTGGATTCGAAAGCCGTTCTGCAACCGAGAATTTCTAACCAGCATCCGCATGCTGTTGCGTGAGACGGAGCCGCTTCCTCCCACCTCTCGCGACTGACCAGAAGGCGCGACATCGGACCTCGATCTACCGTTTCGTTATCTCTTCGGGGCCAGACAGCCTCGATCCGACGATGGACCGCGCTCCGGCGGGTGGCATTTGACCATCGCAAAGCGCATAATGACTTTCAACACGGACGCGTGCGCAACGCGTCTGCGCCGCTGGAGGAGGAGAGAGCGACATGAGGGTCCCAATTGTGGTCGCCGCGGTCTGCGCCGGCGGACTGCTGGTGTCCGGCTGTGTGCCGAGAGCAACCCATCAACAGTTGTTGACGAATCTCGAGGAGGCCCGCAAGAGCGAAGCCGAGGCGCGAAAGGCGGAGACCGAAGCACGAAGGGCGGAAGCCGAGGTTCGAAAAAGTGAAGCCCAAGCGGCGGCGGCCTGTGAAAGCTTCAAGAAAAAGGCGATGGCCGAACTCGATGCCGTACACCAGCAGAAGGCGAAACTGCTGAACGAACTTACGGAAGCTCGCAACGGTGCCAAGGATGTGGAGACGAAACTGGCGGTGGAACAGGTCAAGGTCGCTACGCTTCGGGAGGAGAAGCAGAAACTCATGACGGGCACCACCACGACCAAGGATGAGATTGCGCGGATTCAAAAACGGATGGGAGAATTGGAAACATCTGCCGCACGCGCGTTCGAGCTGGAAAAACGGCTGGAAGAGCAGGAGCTGGAGATCAGCCGGCTGCAGGAGGCGGCCGCCGAGCGGGACGCGCTCAGCACGAAGGTTGCCGCGCTCATGCAGGAACGCGAGCAATTGAAAACCGAACTCCAGCGCCAGCGGGACGCTTCGAAGCCGGCGAAATAGGTCATCCTCGGCTGGTCGCGAAGGTCCCGGTCCACCTGACAGCGGGGCGACCTCCTGGTCGATCCGTCGCGACGCCCCCACAGTTCACGATCCCCGGCCATCGACGAGACCTCCGCCGGAGCGCACGACGCTTGATTTGAACCAATATGAGGCTCCGGCCAGGACAGTCAACGCCATGCCGATCCCGATCACGCTCACGGACTCGTCGAAGGCTTCCGTCACCCATCCGAAGAACGTCATGCCGGCCATGGCGGTTGCGGTGGCGATTGCGGTGTAAATGGCCATCACTCGGCCGAGTACGGAAGCGGGACACAATTCCTGGACCATGCTCCACGCGATGGGTGTCCAGACGCCGAGTCCCAGGCCGATCACGAGAACCAAGAGCGTGGCGGCGGACAAATTCTGCGCCCACACCAGCCCACAGAGCGCCGCCCCGCCCATGATACTGCTGACCGTCACGGCCTGCAGGCGCGTCGCCATGTCCCGATCCGATAGTCGGACGAGGCCCAGTGACGCGATCAGCAAGCCGACACCCAGCCAGGACCACAGATACCCGACCTCGATGGGCCCCAGATTGAGCAGGCGCCGGCCATAGACAGGAAACAGAGTCGTAAAGGCACCGGCTCCGAATGTATAGAGCGAGGCGAGCAAAATCAGCACGAGAATGGCTCGGTGGGAGACCAGCGCGTAGCGCAGCCCGGCCAGGAGATCCGTGAGTATTCCTGGCGAGGAGCCGGAGGCAGCCGAGGGGCCTGCCGAGTCCGAGAATCGAATCGGCAAGAGGCAGAGAACGGAGGCGACGTACGTCACGGCGTTGAGGCACAAGACGTCCTGTGAACCGGCATAGGCGATACCGAGGCCGCTGATCGCCGGTCCAGCGATGATGCCGATGCTGGTGGTGCTTTGGAGGAGGGCATTGGCCGCCGTAAACCGCGATCGGTCGACCAGCGAAGGAACGGAGGCGGACAAGGCGGGAACAAACAGGGCGCTGGCGATGCCGTATCCCAACGTCAATACGTATAGCATGGTCGGCGTGAACCGTTCGACGGACAAGATGCAGGGGATCAGACCGATCAGGACCGCGCGGGCCAGATCGCTTCCGATCAACACCGCCTTCTTGGGAAGACGGTCGACGGTGACTCCGATCAGCGGGCCCAGGATGATGGCGGGCAGCGTCTGAAGCAATCCGATAATGGTGGTCTTGATCGCGGAGCCGGTGACGGAGTACACAAACCAGAGCAAGGCTAATTTGCTCACGCCATCGGCGATCTGCGACAGAATTTGGCTCGACCAGATCAGGCCAAAGTCACGAGTCAATAGCCGGCGGTGACGCTCGGTCCTGGCGCAATCGGGGGATAGGCCCGGCGCGTCGTCGAGGCGGCCGATCACGTGTTCCCCCGGCATCGGGCTCAGGCTCCCGTATCCTGAATCGAATCGAGACGGGGGGTGACGATCCGGGCGTCCGTGGAATCCTGCCAAGCATATGGGAGAGAGCAAGGGATGTTGAAAGCCGGGAACGAGGCACGAATCCGAACGAGGATCATGAGACGGCCGAACTCAAGCCCGCCGCGTGACGTATTGCTGAATGGCGGGCGATCTGCAATGCGACGACGGCGGTGAGCAACAGGACGAGGCCGAGGCCGATCAAGCTGGCAGCCGGACCCACGCTGTCGGCCACGAACCCGAAGCCGGTCATCCCAGCCATCGCTGCGGCCATCGAGCCGGTACTGAATGTGGTCAACACTCTCCCCATGAGATGCGAAGGAGTTTGTTCCTGCAACAGGGCCCACACCACCGGATTGAGAACCGCCATGCTGCCGCCGACGATCAGCACGAGTAGCCCGGCGATCAGCGGTGTTTCCAAGAGACCAAGTGTACACAGCGCCAAGCCTCCAAGGGTCATTCCCCGCACCACGATGCGCATTCGATGTTGCGGATCGCCATGCCGTTTCCAGGCCAGCCATGTCGAGGCCACAAGCATCCCGCTACCCAATGCCGACCAGATCCACCCGAGCTGAACCGGTCCGACCTGGAGGAGCTCCTTGGCGTAAACCGGCAGCACAAACACGAAGGCGCTCGTTCCCAGATTATACAGGGCGGAGATCACCGCGAGGGGGAAAATCGTCGACTGGTGGCCGAACACGAATCGGAACCCGGTCATCAGCTCTTGGAGCAATGTGACGGAGGGAGCGGAGTCGGTTACGGACTTTCGGATCGGCTCGTCCATCCGGATCGGGACCAAGCAGATTGTGGAAATCAAGAATGTCAAGGAATTGACGTAGAGGACATTGTCCGCGCCGATCAACGCGATCATCAGACCGCTCACGGCCGGCCCGATCAGCATGCCGATGTTGGTGGTGCCCTGGATCAGCGCGTTGGCCGAGACGAGCTCCGCGTTGCGGACCAGAAACGGGACGGAGGAAACCAGGGCCGGTCCAAAGATAGTGGATACCACGGAGGTCGCGAAGATCAGCACGTAGAGGCCGGGGAGAGTCAACAGATCCGCGGTATACAGGGCCGGGATCAACAATGTTAAGACCGAGCGAATCGCGTCGACCCACATCATGACGCGCTTCTTGGACAGCCGATCGAGATATACGCCGATGAGCGGCCCGAGCACCAACGGAGGAACCGTTTGCAGCAATCCGACCATGGTCATCTTGAGAACCGACCCGGTCAGTTCGTATACGAACCAGAGCAATGCGACCTTGTTCAACCCCTCCCCGATTTGAGATGTCACTTGTCCCCACCAGAGCAGGCCGAAGTTCCTGGTCGTCACGAGTTGCCAGCCTCGACTTCGTTCCTGTGGAGAATCCATTCGCCTAGGGCGTTGTTCCCCTTGACGCTGCTGGTGACGATCGGTTTTCCGGTGGATCCTCTCGGTCGTCATGGATGTCGTTCCTTCCTCAAAATGAATGCCATTCGCGGAAGGAAAGAGAGCAAGCGGCGGGCCAAATCGTTCAGCCTTCGATCGATTCTTGTAAGCTGTTGTATGGACAAGGAATTGTCAGTGGATCGCCGGAGAGATTTCATCGTAGCGTTTCACCGAACGTGACTGACTTGGTTGGGATGGGGCGCGAGAGAGACAAAATAACGTGGAATCGGACACTTAGGCGGGAGCAAGTTGTCCGTCACGCAGTATAGTTTATCCAGGCGAATCATGTGGCGTTTCGTCGATTTCGCCTGGAGAAGAGGAGCTCAATCTGGAGGGTTGAGGGAGCTGACCGGGCCTCGACCCTCCCTTCCGTGATTCACCCTTCTCATTCCTGCGTCCTTCGTGATGACCTCCGTCGCCGGTTTCCCGCTTCGTATGCGGCTCGATCAGGCGCATGATGGCAGATCCTTCTTCTAGCCCGAGGTGATAGCGTGCCAGATGTTCACCGAAGGAATCAGGGGAAAAGGATGAGCTTAGCCTTCCGCGCAGGGCATCCACAAGTCCGGCCTCCTCTGCCCGCCAACCGCGCTGCTCTTGCACGTCGTCGGCGGTTTTGCCTTGCCGGCGGCACCATTCGATGCGCGCTTTGAGGTACGTCAAGAGTTCGTGCATGGGCTGCCTCAGCTCTTTCGCGACCCAGTTTCGCTTCGCTCTGCATGGGCAGAGACATTCACCGACGGTGAAATGCCGCTGCACACCGGAAAGATCAGTTGTAGCGACGAATGCCAGGAGGATGGCACAACCTAATGAGCACACGACACACCCTGCATGCGAACGCACGCATCTCATGCGGAGTGCGCCGGGTGACGCGAATGAAGACGCTACGACCGTCTCTCGACTTTCAGGACCTTGATCTGCATCACGAATCGCTTGCCGGCTAGCGGGTGATTGTAATCCATCACGGCATCTTTGTCCGAGATCGACGCGATAGTGGCGACACGACCGTCTTGGTCTTTCACCACATCACCTTCCTTCACCCCGTCGGGTAAGGAAGTTCGAGGCACGTTCGCTTTTTTCTGCTCGTCGTATTGTCCAAACCCTTCCTCAGGTGTCACCTCCACTGATTTTTCATCTCCCGGGTGCAAGCCCGCCAACTCTCGCTCCACAACGGGAAGAATCTGGTGTTGACCCTGAACAAACGTCCCTACGTCGCTGTAGGTCGTCGGAACGGTTCCAGGCACCGTAAAACGGTACGAGAAGGTAACCGTCGCGCCTTCCTGAATTGTCGCCTCGTCCGCCGCGAAGGCCGGCCGCTCAAACCAGAGTGTCCATGCCAAAGCGGCGCAGAGGGCGGCGATCAGCACGGGTAGGAGCGGAGAAGAGTGTGTGTTCGTTCGTTGCGGGAATCGGCAGTTCATAATGCCTCCGTAAAGTGATGGCGATGAACGAGGTGGTACGAGTGTCTTCACAGCCGGACGAAGCCTCCCTTTGCGCGCGGATATCCTATCTCGATATCCGGTTCTCGTTACTCGGTTCGACCCGGCTCATTCGGTTGCGACAACTTGAGAATGGTCTTTACCTCGTCGCGGGAATTCACTTCGATGGTGACCTGATCTCCTTTGGCCAACGAGTCCTTCCTGAGGAGTTCCGGGTTCTCGACTCGGAGTGTCCAGCTCTGCCCATCACGGGCTTGAAATGTGATGGTCTGTTTCGCGAGATCGATGTGTTCGACGGTGCTTCGCACAAACGTCGTGGTCGCATTTGCGGGCGCGACAGCCAGACCGGTGAAGGTGAAAGCAACGGTCGCGACGACTGCAACTATGACTTTGCTCATGGCGTCACCTCCTCGAAGTTGATGATCCACTCGGTCGCCCATTCCGTTTCACTGGATGACGTCTTTTGCGGGAACGATCGCTGGTGCCGGTAAGGAGCAAATCCTTTGCCAACAGGGATTGATTCCATAACCGATGGATTTGTCGCCGGTTGATGAGCCCGGCACCGAATGACTCACTATCGCGATTGTATGGATTGAAGAACAGGTCGATGTAACATGTTGGTTTTTCGGGATAGGATCGTATGACAAGTTGTCCGGAGCGGACTAACTGTCTTAGCCCGCATGATTCATGACGGTTCGTAGATAATACGGATCAGCAGACGAAGTAGAGCCGGCGGGCCATACTGCGGAGAATGGATGAAACTCTTGAGGGATTTCTCCGGTGGAGGCAGTTACGATACGACGCAAGATATCCATCGGATCAGGCGTAGCTATGAGGATAGGGAGGTATTGAAGGTGTCTCTCCGGACGCGACATATCGAGAAATTGTGATGAAGAGCGCCCGGCTCAACCGGAGGTTGGCGGTGTACACCAGGAGACCGGAATCTCTAGAGGTATTCCCCGCCGGCATCAATCAGGAAAGCTACGCCTGGAGAGTCGGCGGGACACACTAGGATGCAACGGTCTATTAATCGCTGTAGGTGTTTCTCCGGCGGCGACAACGATGAGAGGCTGGGCCTGAAAAGCCGCCGGTTCACACGAAGTGTGGTATGGAGCGGGCGATGGGATTTGAACCCACGACAACTAGCTTGGGAAGCGATGCTAAGTAGTTTATCCCATATACGTAGTGGACTATATGGACGTGAGAGTACAGGATATGGTAGGTAATAGACGCAATGGACAGTAGAGCACGAACGGAACCGTGACTAAGTTCGGAAGGGCTCGACGCTGGGCTGATCCCCTGGCGTGACGCGATCGTCCTCGCGGTCGCGGCCCTTCCCTCCCCTACGAGGAGGGGGGACCATGCCACCGAAAAAGGCACGGCCGAGGAGCGGCGCTCCGAACCATCAAGGAGCAAGCCTCACCAATGCGTCTCCGCCTTTCCAGATCGATTCAGAGCCCACTATCACCCTTCCCTTGTATGCCAGTTGGAATGAAATGCGAAAGCGCGTTCTGGCTGAGAAAAAAGCACGTCATTCTCAGATACGAGGACGCAAGCCTGAAAAGATGGTTTTCTTGGCCTGCTATTTGGCGACCATCGATTATGTGCAGGCCAGGAACACAGGCCAACCCCATCCGCTTCTTCCTGCGCGGCCAGATCGGCTCACAACTGATTATGTACGAGAACTGAGCACGGCAGACTTTAGCCTTGGGTATCTCACAAGAGCCGTCAGGAAGATGATGGAGGCGCGGAAGGAATGGCTTCGCGCACCTGCTGGCCAGATCGCTGTGCCACACAATAAGACCATCAAGGACCTTTGTAGGGCCTGGCTGATCTGGAGAGCGGTGCCCGAAGACTCCCGCTTGAACCTCGTCTCTCCCAAGGTGATGCGTCCAAAAGTTCGGGAGGCTCTGCAATCCATGAAGCGTTGGGGTAACAAGGATTGCTGGAACTCTCGATATGTTGGGGCTCCCCTTGATCCTAGACTCACAGCGCTTGTTACAAGCACTGGAGACCAAGATCTCCTCGAATGGGTTCGCGTCCAATCTCAGATCACACAGCTAGTACGGACCCTCTCTTCAATAAGTAAGTATATAAACTGATACAACAATTCCCCCGCTCAGCCGGAATTATTGGTCCTCCCGCCTCTTTAGTAAAACAGCATAGACTTCTGCGCATCACACAACGCAGGAGGCTATGTAATGGACGCTTCAGCACAATCAGAACCACTCCTCCGGGCCGATGAGCTGGCTCACCTGCTCCAGTGCGGCAAAAGCACCGTCTATCAATTGGCTAAACGTGGACGAATTCCATGTATCGGCATTGGTGCAATCGGCGTTCGCTTTAATCGGACGGCCGTTCTTGCCGCGCTTCAGCAACCGCGGCCGGACCGACCGCCTCGGAAACGGAAGAGGAAACAGCCTCAATGCGAGGCGCAGCCATGACCGCGGCTGATCTCCTCACGGGCCTCGAATGCGTGCGTCCGCGCGGGTCCGGCCGCTGGACCGCACGATGCCCGCATCATTCGGACCGCAACCCCTCGCTGTCAATTTGTGAGGGGGAGCGAGGACTACTCGTGAAGTGCTGGGCCGGGTGCACGCTAGAGGAAATCACGGGAGCGCTCGGAATCTCGGTCAAGGAATTGTTTTTTGACGGTCAACCCGATCCGGTTGCCCTGGCGGAGTCTCGGCGGCGCCGTGAGGCGCGCGAGCGCATGGATCGGGCCGCCGACTGTCAGGCAGACACTCTTCGCGACGCGGAACGGGTGATTGTGACGGCGCGCAATCTAGACATTTCGCGCTGGAGCGACGCGCAGCGTGATCGGGCGATGGATACGATCGCGGCGGCGCATGCGGTCCTGAGCGGACAAGGAGCAGACTACTATGAATGGCTTGCCAAGCTTTGACGCTACGTGCGGGCAGTTTCGCGACTCGCTGCGACGGGCCAACGCGGCAATGGGCATGATCGCCCCTGATCCAGAACAGGAGGGCAGTCCGACTAGCACACCTGTCATAGATGAGTGGCCAACCCTTGATGCTGCGGCGCTGCATGGTTTAGCCGGTGAAGTGGTCAAGCTGTTGGAGCCACATACCGAAGCCGACCCTGTGGCGTTGTTGGTTTCGTGTCTCGCTGAGGTGGGTGTGATGCTCAATCGAGCCTCTCACCTGATCTTGGATGGGGCCTATCATCCGCTCCTGTTCTGGCCGGTCATAGTCGGGCAATCCAGTAAGAGCCGGAAGGGCACGGCCGGGAAACGCGTCAACGCGGTGCTGAGTCTCGCCGATCCGGTGTGGTCTCGCGGCGAGTACAAGGGCACGCTTTCGAGCGGTGAAGGTCTCGCCTATGCCGTGAGAGACGCCCAGTACCGAGAGGAGCCGGTCAAGGAAAAGGGCCGACTGACGGGCGAGACGGTGACGATCTGCGTTGATGCCGGGGTGGAAGATAAGCGGCTGTTCCTGACGCAGCCGGAATTTGGCGCCGTGTTGCGCGTGATGGCTCGCGAGGGGAACTCGCTCTCAGGTGTCCTGCGGGATGCGTGGGACGGCTTGACCTTGGCTCCAATGACCAAAGCGAACCGGATTCGGGCCACGGACCCACATATCGGCATCGTGGGCCACGTGACGCGGGATGAACTGCTCAGGAACTTGACCGATACCGAGTGCTCAAATGGGTTTGGCAATCGGTTTGTCTGGTTTGCCGTGCGACGGTCAAAGGAATTGCCGTTCCCATCCGCTCCCGACGAAGCCAATCTGCTGACCCTGGCGGAAAAGCTCGGGCGCGTGATTCGAGATGGTCGGACTCTCGGGCGGTTGGCCCTCTCGCCTTCAGCTCGCGAGGCTTGGCGAGAGATCTATCACGACCTTTCGGCGGATCGTCCAGGGATGGCCGGTGCACTGTTGGCACGGGCTGAGGCGCATGTCATGCGCATCGCGGGATTGTACAGTGTGCTGGATGGAAGCGGCCAGATTGACGCCCCGCACCTAGAGGCGGGGCTGGCGCTGTGGCAACACGCCGAACAGTCTACCCGGCGGATCTTTGGCGACACGCTCGGCGATCCCGTCGCCGATACCATCCTGCGTGCCTTGGGGACCGCAACGGAACTGACCGATTCGGAGATTTCGGACTTGTTCGGGCGGAATGTCGCTGCGATTCGTTTGGAGCACGCGAAGAGTGTTCTGCTGGCGTCAGGACTCGTCCAGTGCATCACGGTTGAGACAACCGGGCGCCCAAGAAAAATCTGGAGACTAGTTACGAAATAAACGAAAGAAACGAAAAAAGGGGTCAATGGGAAGGGCTTCTTTCGTTAATTTCGTTTTTTTCGTACTGCGAGGCGGTGTGACGTGGGCAAATATCTCGACATGCTCCGGCGGATGAAGACCCAGCCAGAGCAGCCTCCGGGGGTGTCCTTCGTCCCGATCCGCCATAGCCGGCGGATCTACTGGCGCTCAATGAATGGGGCCATCAATGGGCCGGCTATCCTGGATCACCTACACCTGGCGCCTGATTCGACTGGCCGTGAGTGGGTGTGGTTCTGCCTTTCTTATCGGAGCCGGCTGTTTTTGGTGAGGGAGGACCTGCTCGTCCCTCGACCAGAGGAAGATAGGAATGTTTTCAAGTAAGCCGCGGGTCCTTACCCTGCCCCTCATGCGGGTAGACGCGCGGCTCATAGATGGGCTAGTCAGAGGCGTTTTTTGGGGTGTACCGCCACCACAGAGCCATGCATGAGCCTGCATAAGCACGATTGGACGGTCAACCAACTCGCCGTTGAATTCGGGGTCGATAGGCGGACCATTGCGAAGCGACTGGATGCGGCCCGCGTGAGTCCGCTCCGCACAGTCCGGGGGAGCCGCCACTATCGGTTAACCGACGCCCTTCCTGTGATCCTCCCGCCACGGACCGCGGAAGGGGAAGATCCAGGGAAGATAGATCGTCTGTACAGTAACCTCGCTCTCGCGTATATCCGGGCTGTGTTCCACGAGGCCGAACCGTTTGCGCTCGTAATTGCCCGCCAGACCACGCTGTCCCCGGAAGCCGTCCTTCGGCTCCTCGCAAACGTATACGCCGTCTCGGCTCCTCGCAAACGTATACGCCGTCTTTGAGCAAGTCACGACCGAAGCACTCACCCTGGCGGCTCATGATCCGGTCAACCTGGTCGATGTTCTCAACGGGTTGCCGGTGGAATTTCACCACTACGAAAAACGAGCGGCCTTGCTGGAACGACTGACGAAAGCACGAGAGGTAGAGGGTCAATGAAAGCGGGCGAGCACGCCCTCGCTACTCCCCAAACCGCAACGTGAGTCCGCCGATCAGCGCATGAACCATCATGTCATGCTCGACCGTCCCGCTGGCTGTGCCAAACCCTGGAACTGTCGTCGTGAACGGCGCGTCAATTTGATAGTACGTGAAGCGGTATTCGCCGAAGAGCCCGATGGTCCTAGTTAGCATGAATGTCGCGCCCGCGTTCGCTTTGAAGCCGAGCCGCGTATCCCGCTGCGATTGATTCGGCGGGTTAAAGTTGTTTGTGTCCTTCACTTCGGAAAAGAACAGAGCCGGCCCAAGCGCCAAGGCCGGCTGAAAGCGTCCATGCGGAAAGTCCTCGCTGATGATCAAGGGAGCCCGGAGCTTGATCGCGTCAAACGCTACGGCCAAGGTACTGATGTCGATCGCCGCAATCGGCAGCCCGCCGATTGGCGTTGATGCGGTCTGATTCTCAATGTCCGGCTCCATATAGAACACATCGAGGCCCATGCCGAACCAGTGCGCCGACGGGAGCCAGTAGCCGAGCCGGACACCGACGGTGGGGCGGGTGTAGGTGCTGAGGTCGTTGATCGCCGTCCCGTTCACGGTGAGATCCACGTTGCCACGAGTCGCCCCGCCGTAGAGATCCAGTGCGAATTCGGCTGACGCGGAACCGGGAATGAGGAGCCATAAGGCGAGGGCAGCCCATCGTTTCATCTGCATTTGTTCCTCCTATTTTCCCTTCGGCAAGAGTCCATTTTTCTCCAATTCCGCTAGGTGCCTCTCTACTAGATCAATTAGAAGCTGGCGCACAGTTTTCTGTTCCGCAAGGGACGCCATGCGCGTCCGACGCATGAGATCCGCCGGAATTTTGCGAACGATCCATGTCCCGGTTTTCTGATGTTCGCTTTTGTCCTTCATGGGGCCTGAGCATAGCGGCCATATCTTGACCTGTCAAGATATATATGGATATACTTGAGTATCTATATATATTATAATATATCAATTGACTGAGGAGGTTCCTTATGCCGGTCAAAACCAAAATGATCCGCCCGAACCTCAAACAATTCAGGCGACTAACAAATGAGGAATGAAAGGAGGGTCTGATGGCACGAGCGGGACGAAAAGATCGCGGCCTGCTGTCAAAGCAGGATGCGGCGGGCAAGACAATGTGGTATGTGCGGCTCTATCACGATGGCCGAGAGCGACGATTCGGGAGCTTCTCAACCAAGACGGCCGCGCGGGATTTCTACGAGAAGGCCAAGCAGGAACAGAAGGCCGGCCGATTTTTCCCCGAGCGGTATCAACACGGCGGGTATTCCTTGATGAAGGATCTGATCACCGCGCATGTGGAGACCTCGACCGTCAAGAACCAATGGGCCGAGAAGCACTATGGGGAATGGTGGAAGGCGCGGTTGAAGGGGCTTCGGGTGAATGCCGTCACCCCTGCCCTCTTGGAATCCGCGCAACGGGACCTCTTGACCGAAAACCTTGACCCTGAGCACGAGGACACCCATGTCACGCGAGCCCCGCAAACCGTGCTGCATTACATGAAGTTCATTCGGCATGTGCTGAATAAAGCAAAGCGAGATGGCCGGCTTGACCGGAGCCCCTTTGAGCGGGTCAACCTTGTGAGAGTCCGACCAAGCCGGACGCGCTTCTTGACGCCGGATGAAGAGGCCAAGTTGCTCGAAAAGGCTGGGCCGGATCATGCGCCCTGGATTCGGCTCGCGATCATCACCGGGCTTCGCCTTGGCGAACAGATGCGGCTCCGCTGGCAGGATGTGAACCTTGACCTTGGGTTGCTCACCTTACTGGAAACCAAGGCCGGCGGGGTGCAGTATGTCCACCTGAACGAAGAAGCACAGCAGATCCTTGCCAACATGAAGGCCATTGCGGAAGCTCGGGCCATTGCCCATCCGAAGCGCGCCTCTGCCTGGGTCTTTCCGTCAGAGAATCCCGCTCGTCCGATGGATCAACGCAACGTGTACTCTCGGATCTTCTGCCCGGCGGTCGAGGCGGCGGGATTGATCGATGTGCGATGGCACGACCTCCGGCATACCTTCGCAAGCCGGTTGGCCATGGAAGGCCACAATGAAGGCACCATCGCGGCCATGCTGCGCCATTCATCGACCAGCCTGGTGAAGCGATACGCCCATCTAAGCCAAGCGCATCTGAAGGCCGCAGCAGAATCGGTGAGTCGATTCGGGAAGCCCTCCCCTTCCCGACCGATTTCAAATGGAACCGTGACTGAAACCGGAACGGAGGTTGAAGGGAGGGAAGAGTGGGTAACGGAACCGGTTGAAAAATTGGAGCGGGCGATGGGATTTGAACCCACGACAACTAGCTTGGGAAGCTAGGACTCTACCACTGAGCTACGCCCGCTCGTCTGAGAAGTGGTGTGGCGATCCTACGCTGCACCTGCCGGTCAAGTCAAGGCAAAGGCTGGGGAGCGATCGTGCCGGAGGCAACCAACGCCTCCATCACGGTTCCGGCATGGATGGGGAAGGCCACTTGCCACTGCCGCGCGTGTATCAGGCCACCCTCCTCGCGATGACAATAGAGATAGGACGCATCCTGCCTCCCGGCCCATATGCCATGCCACTGGAAGACACAAGCAAACCCATTGGATTCCATTCGTTGCTTTGCATCGATGAGCGGCGTACCACCTGGAATAAGCGCCAGCACGCGCTGTCGGACCGCCGGCTCCGATTCCAACCCCGAGGGGATGTCCCAGTCCGGCATGGAGCAGGCGACGAAGACCGGCAGGAGGATGAGGAGTTGTAGAAGACGATTCACGTCGGTGACGGGTTGAACTCGATCAGGGCAAATTTCCGCTTGCCGACGCGGAGTCGATAGTGTCGACCTGATTGGAGCGCAAGCACGCCGTTGATGTCCGTCAGTTTTCGCTCATCCAGCTCGACACCGCTCTGGGCCAAGAGCCGCCGCGCCTCGCTTTTGGACGACACCAACCCTGTCTTCGCGATCAGCTCCGTGAAGGCGATCGCGGGTGCGCTGGGATCCTTCACGTCCGCGGAGGTCAGGGTCAAATGCACGTCGGGTTCGTCGGGGAATTCCCGCTCTCGGAATTTCTGTTGAAACGATTCACGAGCCTGCCTCCCCGCTTCAGCGCCATGATAGCGGGTCACGATATGCTCGCCGATCCAGAGTTTCGCCTCCATCGGATGGCGGACACGCACCTGCGCGAGATCTTCGTTCGTGAGGAGTTCGTAATAACGCCACATCAGGGGGTCGCTGATCGACATGAGCTTGCCGAACATGTCGGCCGGCGCATCCTCCAACGCGATGTAGTTACCGAGGCTCTTGCTCATTTTTCTGACGCCGTCGGTGCCTTCCAGGAGCGGCATGGTCAGGACGATCTGCGGGTCCTGTCCGTAGTCGCGCTGCAATTCGCGTCCGACCAGCAGGTTGAACTTTTGGTCCGTCCCACCGAGTTCCACATCGGCCTTCAGCGCGACCGAATCATAGCCCTGTACGAGCGGGTAGAGAAATTCATGGACACTGATCGGCTTCTGCTCATGGTAACGTTTGTGAAAGTCATCCCGCTCCAGCATCCGAGCCACGCGATAATGGGCAGCGAGTTGAATGAGCCCTTCCGCCGTCATCCGTCCCATCCAGTCGCTGTTAAAGACGATGGAGGTCTTGGCGGGATCGAGGATCTTGAAAATCTGCCGCTGATAGGTCTTGGCGTTCTCCAGGACTTGCTCCCTGGTTAGCGCCTTGCGCGTCTCGGAGACGCCGGTCGGATCGCCGATCAGTCCTGTGAAGTCTCCGATCAAGAACAGGACCTGATGGCCGAGATCCTGAAAGTGTTTCAGTTTGTGGATCAGCACCGTATGGCCGAGATGGAGGTCCGGCGCCGTCGGATCGAAGCCGGCTTTCACTCGCAAGGGCCGACCCTCCTTCAGCGAGCGGGCAACCTTGGCTTCGAGGTCCGCTCGCTGGATTACTTCCACGGAGCCCCGGAGCATCAAGTCCAGTTGGCGTGAGAGTTCGTTCATATGGCCTCCTCGCGCTTCGGGACCGTGGTGGCGAGCGGAGACGAGGCCGTTGGAGCGGGCGTGGGAGCGGTCACCATCAGCAGCGGTTCCAGCCTTCTCCATCGCTTTTCGCCGATTCCTTTCACGTCGCGCAATTCCTCCACGCTGGTGTACCGTCCATGCGACCGTTTATAGTCCAGGATGCGTTTGGCCAATCCCGGACCAATCCCCGGGAGCCGTTCAAGCTCCGCCTGTGTTGCTCGATTGAGGTCGAGTCGCCGTGCGATCCGTGCGGTCACGGACGGTGTGGACGGCCTGACGCCCGCGGCACGTCGAGTTAGGGGCTGCGAGCCTCCCTGGGTGATGTGTGATGCGGGTGCAGGTGGTGCGGTATCCGATTGAGCGGTGACGTTGGCGGTGGGTAGAGCGGACTCCTCGGGGAACGTCACGACGATCGGATCAGGAGAGCGAGTGCCGGATTCCGATGAGGGAAGCGGAGCCGGCATGTGGATCAAGAGCCAACTGATCACTCCCGTTGCCCCGGCAAACAGAACCAGCTTGATCATCAGTGAACGGCCGATCGTGATGGAGCGATCGACCGAGGAGGGTGGCTGATCGATCTCCATCACAGGTTAAACCTTCTTGCGGGCCAGGTGAATCGCCAGCCCCGCGACGTCCTCGGCCGCTTCCATGAGGCCTTCTGCCAAGGTCGGATGGGCGTGGATCATACGGGCCAATTGATCGATCGAGGCTCCGACCTCCATCGCTAAGGCGGCTTCATGGATGAGGTCGGCGGCGTGAGCCCCCATGATATGGGCGCCGAGAATGGCGCCGCTCTCCGCTTCGCTGATGATCTTATAGAATCCGACCGTGTCTCCAGCCGCCTGGGCTTTCCCCAATCCTGCGTAGCGGAAGCGTCCGACCTTGACGGCCGTATCGGGATTTTGTCCGCGGCTCCGGGCCCGCTCACGAGCCTGCCCTTCCGTGAGCCCGACCCGCCCGATCTCCGGCAACGTAAAAATGCCGGCAGGGATGACGTCGTAGTTGATCCGATGGTTCCGCCCCAAGGCATTCTCAACCGCCGCCTTGCCCTGTGCGGAGGCCACGTGGGCCAACATGGCCTTGCCGGTCACGTCTCCGATGGCATAGATGCCGGGCACGTTGGTTTCGAGCCTCTCATTGATGAGGATCTCTCCGCGTCGCCCGAGCGCCACGCCCACCTGCTCGAGTCCGAGGTTCTGGGAATTGAACCCCCGTCCGACCGAGACCAGGAGTTTCTCGGCAGTGAGGTGTGTGCCGTCGGCGAGGACGGCGGTCACGGAGGAGTCAGGGCTCTGGAGTTGGGTGATCTGGGTGCCGGTGTGAATCGTAACGCCCCGCTTGCGAAGCTCACGATCCATGGCTGTGGAGATTTCTTCGTCTTCCAACGGAAGGACACGAGGGAGCAACTCCACCATCAGGACCTGCGTGCCGAGTCCGCTGAACAGAGATGCGAACTCGCAGCCTTCCACTCCTGCGCCCACGATCAGGAGGCTTGAGGGCGGCTCAACGAGATCCAGGGCATCCCGGCTGGAGATGATGCGCTTTCCGTCGATCGGGAATAGTGGGAGGTTGGGCCAGGACGAGCCGGTGGCGAGGATGATGGCATCTGCCGCGATCCGCTGCTCTCCTCCACGGTTCAAAGCCACCTGCACCGTCCGTGCATCGAGGAGCCGTGCGCTTCCTTCCACATAGTCGATGTGCCAATGTTTGAAGAGAGTGGCGATACCCTTGACGAGCCCGGCCACGACCGTATTCTTCCGGGCCACCATGCGGGCTAGGTTGTAAGTGGGAGGACTGCTGAACGTAAGCCCCAGGTCGGAGGCTTTCTTGACCTTGTCCCCCAAGTCTACGACGGACAGCAGGGCCTTGCTGGGGATGCAGCCCCAATTGAGGCAGACACCACCCAGAGCCTCGCGGTCCACAACCGTGACCTTGACGCCGAGCTGAGCGGCACGGATCGCCGCCACGTAGCCACCGGGGCCTGCGCCCACGATGACCATGTGTATCGGAACGGACATGTCGTACGCAGGTTATTTTTTGGACGCGAGGAAGGTCTCGTACTGAGCGGCCGTCATTAAGGTCTCGACTTCAGCCGGGTGGCTCAAGTCGATCACGACCATCCAGCCCTTGCCATAGGGGTCGCTGTTCACAACCTCGGGATGATCTTTCAAGTCGAGATTCACGCTCGTGACCGTGCCGCTGACGGGTGTGTAGAGGGTGGAGGTCGTTTTGGTGGACTCGACCTCTCCAATCTGCTGCCCGGCCTTCATCTGTAAACCGACCTTTGGCAGGTCGATGAATACGATGTCGCCCAGCGCGTCCTGTGCAAAATGACTGATTCCCAAGGTGGCTTGGTTGCCGGCGACACGTATCCATTCATGTTCTTCATGGTAGCGGAGATCTGCTGGGGTCATACGTCCGTCCTTCCGGTTCGCTATGGTGTGGATCAACGCGCATTACGTGCGGGGCGAACGCGGGATCGTAGTGCAGCCCTCCCCGTTTGTCAAGAAATCACCGGCCCCGTACGGGCTGCGGGACGAACAGGATGTTCAAGCCTCTGGTGCGAGCGAACTCCACGACGGAGGTGTGCAGTTCGCGAACGACGCTCGCGCGGTCCGGCGCCGTGACCGGGACGAGAATCCAAATCCGCTCCGGCGAGCCGATCACATTGACCAAACGGCTGAGATACTCGAGGCGCCAGCCTTCGTCGGGATCGGCGGAAGTCAAGATCGTCCGTGACGGTGGAAAGGGAATCGCCACCGGGAAGCCGCGCGTCGTCGTCTCCAACAGATCTTCACCGTGCTCGATCAACGCATCGAGCGGTTTGGTCACCGCCGTATCGTGCAGTGCCAAGACGACTTGGAGTCCGCTCTGATAGCGGCGGAGCGACGAACGAAGAGCCAGCAGCATGGCCAGGCGTTCGCGTGCCTGCCAACCGGCCCATCGCCAGAAAATCGTCGCCTGGTCCGAGGGAGCCGAGGGAATCGGCTGTGATGCGGAAGACGATCCGGGAGTTGATTGCGGAAGACTGCGGCCGACGATCAGCAAGGCCTTCGGGTCGAGATTGGCCGGCAGTTGGGCGCCGAATTGGTCGAGCCCTCTGCCGCTGACGTGATAACGGGGGCCGGTGCGCTCCCCGATGCGGAGGAACAGCCCGTCGATCTGCAGCCGGACCAGGTCGGTCAAGAGTCCCGTCAGATATTCCTGGATGGCCGGGTGCAACGGATCGAAGGCCATGCTCGGCACGATCTGACGCGTTTGGTCGTCATAGACGTACGTGGTCCAGCCCAGCGTCGGATCGAGCCAGGGAATATTGGTAATGTCCATCGAGGCGAAGATCGTGAGGCCAAGATCGCGGGCTAACGGCAGCATCTCTCCGAACAGATCCCGCTTGAGGGACGCCCAGGTCGTGCGAAAATAGACACCATGCGCGGATTGGGCGCCCGGTCCCTCGTGATTTGTTCCGGGGGCGGCGCCCGGTTCCAGAGGCCCGACATCGAAGACCAGCGTGGTCACACCTTCGGCGATGAAGGTGCTCAGCCACTGTGCGCGCAACCCCGGCTCCGGAATCGCAGACGGGTCCAACCAAACCGCGACCGATCCGGCCGTACCCGGCGCCGCCCGTCCAAGCCGTCTGGTGAGGAGGCTCAACCGATCGCGCACCTGCGTGTTCATGGCCGGAGAGAGACCGGGCGGGCGCGTGGCCTCCGCTGCCACCAACCGGTATTGAGCCAAGGCCGCATGCCACTCCCCGAGTTCTTCGTAGGAGCGGCCGAGCAGCCAGCGGGCTTCTGGGATGGTCGGTGAATGGGTGTGCAGCTCAAGGAAATGGCGAAGGAGCCGGACTGCAACTCCGTACCGTCCCGCGTCGAAGTGCGCGCGAGCCTCGGCCAGCGCGCGGACTTCCGCTTCGGTCTGGACCGTTCGCGAAACCGGAGCCGGAACCGGCGCGGGCGTGGGCGCCGACCGTTGAGCCGGACAGCCGGTCATGCAGAGGGTCAGCAACAGGAGACACGGTGCAACCACGGGAACAAGCCTTCTCGGCGGGTGCGGCCTGCGATGATGGTGCGGTTTGAGAAGGGCCGCTCCGCGAGCACGGTGAGGCTCTCCCTGCCGATCTCTGCTGAGCGTGATGCGGCGCGTGGGTGAAATGCTATCGGACGACGAGGTCCATGCCGGGGAAGAAGTAGCTGATTTCGAACTGCGCCGTGTCGGGTCCGTCGGAACCATGGACAGCATTATACTCGATGTTGGTGCCGTAGAGGGCCCGCAATGTCCCCTTGTCGGCCTTGGCTGGATCGGTCGCTCCCATCAGGTCGCGATGCTTTTTGATGGCATTCTCTCCGGAGAGCACCAAGACCACAACGGGGCCGGAGGACATGAAGGTGGTCAGGCTGTCGAAGAAGGGCCGAGCCTTATGGACGGCATAGAAGCCCTGAGCGATGGCTTTCGAGAAATGCATCATGCGGATCGCGACCGGATGCAATCCGGCCTTCTCATAATGAGCGATGATGTCTCCGATCGCATTCTTCTTCACGGCGTCGGGTTTGATGATTGCCAGCGTGCGTTCGCTCATGTGTGGAGCTCTCCTTTGTCGTTGTGATGAAAACAGGGGCTGTGGTTGTCACCGCGTGGATGCCGCCAGGGGCGGCGCCGATCGCGATGGTTTAGCTCGTCAATGGATCGATGACCTCCAAGAACGGAAAGCGGTGAAAATCCGTATCGCGCGTATAGATGCGGCGTATCCCGTGTTCCCGCATCAAGATCGCCGTATGGGCGTCGTAAACGACATTGCCATTGAATTGCGGAACTTCACGGAGGACCTCTTCGGCAACGGCAGCATGGCGATCCGTTTCCACGAGGAGGCTCAGCGCAGGCGATCCGAGCAACGCATGGATGAAGGTCCAGGCCGTGGTTGCAGTCCAAGGCGTTCGCAATACACGCGGATGTGTAGCGACCCGGAGGAACTCGTATAGCACGCCCCAGGTGGTGTACCAGGCGGATCGCTGAGAACGCCACCGCTCCAACAGTTCCCGGCAACGAGCATGCGCCGGCGCATCCTCATCCGCGGCATAGACCAGCACGTTGGTATCGACGACGAACACTACCGGCCTTCCATGGCTTGGTAGAGCGCATCGCGGTCGGCGATATCGACCAGAAATCCGCCGCCCTTAAAGGAAGGTAACGGAGGGAGGGGCTGACGGGGCTTCTGTGTCTGAAAGAGCATTCGCAACGCGGTCTCAACCAACTCGGACATGGTGCGGTGTTGTTTGGCCGCTTCTCGTTTGAGCTGGGCGATGATGGTGGCGTCGATATTCAAGGTTGTCTTCATAGTATGGCAAACCATACCAAAGTGCTGGGAGTATGGCAAGAACGGTACGGCGCTCTAATTCGATAAACAGCCATTCCGCCATCGAATGTCACCGAGAGACTCCATCGTTGACATATTGATGCTCAGATACTATGCTTTGGTGCATGCGGACGACGATCCGGCTGGATGATCAATTGCTGAAGGCGGCGAAACGGTTTGCCCATGACACCGGGCGCTCCCTGACAGAGCTCATCGAGGATGCGCTTCGCCATCTTCTCTCCCGCCGTGTCACCAGGACACCGCGTACGCGAGTCACGCTCACAACGGTCTCCGGGCAGGGCCTCCGTCCTGGGGTAGATCTCGACGACTCCGCGTCCCTCCTGGCCTACATGGAAGAACCTGATGGTGCTTCTTGATGTCAACGTGCTCGTCTATGCCCACCGTAAGGACGCCCTGGACCATGGCGACTACCTCACGTGGCTCGAGGATCTGATTAATTCCGATCAAACCTACGGCCTTGCCGATCTTGTGCTCAGCGGGTTTCTCCGGGTCGTGACCCATCCGAAGGTCTTCAACCCGCCCAGTCTGATGAGCGCGGCCCTCGCCTTCGCCCAAGAACTCCGTCAGCAGCCGAACTGTACGGTGATGGCTCCGGGGCCTCGCCATTGGGAAATCTTCTCCAGGCTGTGCACCGTGGCCGACGTCAAAGGAAACTTGGTGCCGGATGCGTTCCTTGCCGCGCTCGCCATTGAGAGTGGCAGCGAGTGGATCACGACGGACCGCGACTATCACCGATTTCCCGGCCTTCGCGTCCGGCATCCCCTGCCCTGAGTTCCGTTGTACGGCCATCGGATCCCGCCCTCGGCCGGTCACTCAGCACGAGACCCAGTAGGTCGGGTGCATTGGATGGTTGGACAGCCGGAGTCCCCTAGCCTTGAGTTTACATTCTTGGCAGGACAGTAAATCCCTCGCGCCGGGCCGCTACGCGAAGCCGTTGATCGAGGCAAACGAACTCCTGTTGGAGCGGATCGCCCTGGCACCAGACCAAGGCCGCCGCCAGTTGCAGCGCATCTGCTGCCCGCAACGGATGCAGTCGTAGGATACGACCGGCCTGCTCACGCACCGCATTTGCCGGCTCCACTTCCGTCCAGGTCTCGTGAAGAGTCCGCAAGATTTGGCGCATCTGCTCTTCCTCGATTTCAGTAATCGCCGCCTCACGCCGAAGTCGGGCAAACGCCGACAGACATTCCACCGGTGATCCCCACCAGACGACCAAGGCCTCGTCTTCTCGAACAAGCCGTTTGAGCCCAGACGAGTGCCGCTCATGCAGACAGAGAGGAATCAGAGCGGAAGCATCCCAGAATCTCACCGTCCCTCGGTGCGGTCAGCCAACAGAGCCGCCAGCGCTCGTTTCTTCTTATCCCGTGGTCTGGACATTTTCCAAAATCCTGCTGGCAACTTCCCCGTCCCCATCCGCACAAGGCCCGCCCGGGATAAATCCCGTAACTGCATGGTGCTCGCCTCTCGGCTTGTCTCTTTAGGGACCGGTACCAGCTTCGCGACGGGCTTGCCGCGCTCCATGACCAGAAACTCTTCACCGGCCTTGACCTTTGCCAGACAGGCACTGAATGTCGCCTTGATCGTAGACACGGCCGCACGCTTCATGGTCATGACCTCCAAGGTCTTTATAACAAGACTACTATAGTCCGATACAAATGGTCCTGCAAGCCACGAACCGAGGCGCACCAGCCCCGACCTACTCGCACATGCCATCCTGAGACACCCGGTAAGTGTGAAGTGCAAAGACTCTCGGTACAGTGGAGAAGGCGAACCTGCTGGCCGCCTGATGCATCGCAAGCTATAACTCCTGACAATGTCCCACAGGAGAAACTCTGTCAATTGTCAATATCAAGACCCGACCTCATATGTGCGACCGGCGCATCCTCATCCGCGGCATAGACCAGCACGTTGGTATCGACGACGAACACTACCGGCCTTCCATGGCTTGGTAGAGCGCATCGCGGTCGGCGATATCGACCAGAAATCCGCCGCCCTTAAAGGAGGGTAACGGAGGGAGGGGCTGACGGGGCTTCTGTGTCTGAAAGAGCATTCGCAACGCGGTCTCAACCAACTCGGACATGGTGCGGTGTTGTTTGGCCGCTTCTCGTTTGAGCTGGGCGATGATGGTGGCGTCGATATTCGGCGTGTGTGGAGGAATAGGACTCTCGGTATCGGTTGGGCTTTTCCCAAACAGACGGCTAGAACTCAAATCCCATGCCGAAGATGTAGGAATCATCTCCCTTCACCCGACCTGGCGCCGGTTGCGTATTCAGCCGGTAGTCGTATTCGAGCGCGACATAGAGCGTCTGATAGATAGGGACGCGGACCCCTTGGGCCGAGGTGATGCGGATGGCATTGCCGTATCTCAAGTCATAATAGCCATCGAAGTGTTGAAAGAACTTGAATCGAGACCATAGTGTGAAATCAAGCCGCCATCCCAAATGGGCAGACGGTGTTTCGGTCCGAGGTATGGTTGTGTAGTCTTCGTCGACATAGGCCAGGCCGACGGCGGTGGAGAGAGAGACCTGATCCGTGTTGAAAAATTGATATCCCGGGCCGGCGCCGAGTGTGGTGCGGAGCTGCAGGTTTTGAAACCGGTCATGTTCAATCATGTTGGAGGTGTTGAGAAAGATTTTCTCGGTCAAAAAATAGTCATATTTCAATTGGCCTGCCCAGTTCCGGGCCGTCACTGCACCACTGGCCTCTCCATAATTATATTTGCCTTCCAGGTAGAGTCGCTGCCGATGAGCCTGTATCGTGACTCGGCCCACGGCGTTGACTGCCTTGGTGTTGGTGTTGCCGGTCGTATGGTTGCCTCCGACAGTGACCGTGCCGTCATGCCGGATGTGCCCGATATTGATGCCTTTGACCTCAGATAAGGGAATCGGGCCATCCTCCCTGAGCTCTGTGACATGTCGAAATTCATGCCCGCCCAAGAAGAAATCGGAGAGTGGACCTTTCTTTTCTCCAAGCACTCGGACCTTCATCGGTTTGGTGCTCGTCACGTGGACGACCTTTCCCCAATCGATTTTCATCTCGCCGTATTCCGTGTGAAGACTCAGAACATTATCTTCCATCGTCAGGACCTCGCCGGTGAGGCGATCACCGTTGCGCGTGATCACCTCATCGGCCGATGTGGAAATCGGCGTCCAGACGATGCTCGCGAGAACCAGCCACTGTATAGGCCGGCTCCTCAGCAAGTATGGGCTCCTGCACGTCCCTGCGGGGCCCCGTAGCGCTCGGGAGAGCCTGTACGGCCAGGGACATTCCCCATTATCTTCTCCTCACGTGATCGAAGGATCTGAGTGAAGGCGCCGTCTCTTGATAAGCAATCTCACGGTAATCGCTAACACGAGGCCGGCAGCCAGAATGGCGCCGATGCGAGGCACCAAGGAAGACTGTCGATGCCATTCTTCCCTGAGAACGGGGCTCAGGGCAATGGAGGGGGCCGACCACAGGATTGCGCCGCAAGAGGCCAATGCGGCAAAGGTGACGAACGGCAGGTTCGATGCGCCGACCAGCCAGGCGGTCAAAATCCGCACCCCCGGCACGAAATAGGCGATGCTCAGGGCCTACTTGCTCCACCGCTACAGCCACGCCTGTCCTTGGGCAACCTGCTCAGGCCGGAGATGGAGCTTGGGACTCAGCGTCATCACCACATGCGAGCCGGCGCTCCGTCCGATTCCATCGCTCAGACTGATGCCGGTCGAGCGGTCAAGAGCGGCGGCCCCCATAGACGGCAGTAGGGCGAGATCACTTTTTAATCTCAGGTAGGTAACGAATGTGAGCGGCGTTTCGTCGGGTGCTGGCAGCCCGACGATGCCGAGCATGAGGAGCAGGAAGATCCCGACACAGCCATGCCGCGTGATCCAGTCGAAGCCCGTGTCCATACGAGATCCTCCCGAGGATCGATGAAATTCATGACGTCAATGGGCCATTTCATGCGCAACGTAATCCGAATCGACCCCGAACACAAGAGCGAACTGACCCCCTGGCAACCGGCTCGCATGGCGGCTTCGCAATCTCGTAACGAATCGTCATGAGTCATGGTGGCAAACCCCAGACGACGCGCGATCTGTTGCGCCCACGCACTGAGGTTCGGGCGTGCGAGGCATGGCCGTGAGGCGAGCAAAGGCGGCTGGATGGGCCAGCAGAACAAGAGAATATCCCTCCCCCCTCTCAACCCCTGACACTATCTCAGAGGGAAATGCCTATGCATTGTCAAAATCAGGACATCATCCCTATTACTCCCCTTGTTCATACCTCGCTGGAATCAGGACGATGTCTATGGGAGCGCTTGCGCACAGATGGAACGGTGCGAAATAGCTCCAGATCGCGAACTGCTGAAAGCACTGCATTGATTCTGTTGGGATGGGTCACGGCCTAGGGATTGCTCTTCAGAAAAGCTAAGGCCTCTTGAGAAAGGTGGATAAAGCCCATGAGAGTTGTTGAATTGAGTTAGAGCAGAATAGAGGTGATGGGGTTCACCTGAGTACGCCGGGTTGTCCGGCTGATGACTCCTATCGGCGCACCCCGCTGGTAGGAGTCTTGATGCTGGCGATTTCACTGGTCGGAATCAGGAGGTGCACGATGATATCCCGCGATTTGATCTCGGCTGCACTGCTTTCCCTGGTCGGTCTCGTATCCGCCTGTTCTATTGAAGGCCCCGATGCTGTGCGAGCGGCTTGTGGAGCGGATCATCACTGCATGCAGGACCTGATGTTTCACTATCGTCAGCAGGCTGCCGAACTGAACGCCTTGGCTGACCGATACGCCCGTGAAGCGGAGATGCGAGCCCAAGCGATGGGTTCGGATTCCGAGGCAGCAAGACTGAGTCAAGAGATGGCCAAAACCTATGCGCTGCGGGCCCAGAAAGCCGATCAGTTGGCTCACGAGTATCAGGTACAGGTGCCGCACAACGCCTACTGATCACGCTGAGGGTGAGAGGATCGTCCGCTTCGTCCATCCCTCGGGCTAGATTGGGGCCGACAGACCAACATAAGAAAGTAGAAAGAGAAAGAAAGTAGAAAGGGTCATGTAGAAAGGGTCAAGTCTTGACTTTAGCATCTGTCACAGCCGCAGATACCTCGGAAGGAGAGAAAGTCCAGTTATCGAGTCACCCGCGGCTACGGCGCGAGTCGTGAGGGCTCCACGACGCCCCGCTCGGTGATGATGCCGGTGATGAGGTCGGCCGGGGTGACGTCGAAGGCGGGATTGTAGACCTCGACCTCCGGCGGCGCGAGGTGTGTGCTGCCGAGCGCGGTCCGCACTTCCTCCGTATTCCGCTCCTCGATCGGAATCTTGTCGCCCGATGCGGTGTTCAAATCGATGGTGGATGACGGGGCTGCGACATAGAATGGAATGTTGTGGGCTTTGGCCAGCACCGCGACGGAGTAGGTCCCGATCTTGTTGGCGACATCCCCGTTCGCGGCGATGCGGTCGGCGCCGACCACGCAGATGTGAATCCTGCCTTGCCTCATCAAGGCGCCCGCCATGTTGTCGGTGATCAACGTGACGGGAATGCCGTCCTGCATGAGTTCCCAGGCCGTGAGCCTGGCCCCCTGAAGCACCGGCCTGGTTTCGTCGGCGATCACGCGAATCTTCTTCCCCTGCTCCCAAGCTGCTCGGACGACTCCCAGCGCAGTGCCATATCCCCCGGTCGCCAGTGCGCCGGCGTTGCAATGGGTCAGGATAGTCTGACCGCTTTCGATCAATGAAGAACCGTGATGTCCAATGTCTTTACACATTTGGATATCTTCTTCGAGGATCGCTTGAGATTCTTCGATCAAGGCCCGTTTGATATCGGGGATAGGTTGACCCTGGTGTCGATCCACTACCCGCTTCATCCGCTCGATCGCCCAAAAGAGGTTCACGGCGGTCGGCCTTGTCGCAGCCAGATGGTCGCAAATGGTCCAGAGTTCTCCCCGAAAGCGGTCGAATCCGGAGGCTAGGAGGGCCTGAGCTCCAAGGGCCACTCCCATCGCGGCGGTGATGCCGATGGCGGGAGCTCCGCGCACGCGGAGTTCTCGTATGGCTTGAGCGACGGCAAAGTAGTCCTTGCAGTCGAGGAAGTTTACCTGGAGCGGGAGCCTGGTTTGATCCAGCAGGCGGACGACGCCGTCTTTCCATTCCACCGTCGGAACCATGGAGGCGATTGTAACAGGACGGGGGAGGACTCGTCATGGGGCATTGGTCGCCAGTCATGAATGATCAATGACCGATGACGGATGACAGTTCGGCCCCTGTTTATCCGCGAGTGCGCTGCTCCAGCACGGTGACCATGAGAATGATCATGGTTGCCTGTCCAAGCAGCAGCAGCGCTTCAACCGTGTCGGCTTTTCGGAGGACAATGGCGGCGAGACCGAGGGAGATGGTGAGGCCGTAGATAAACATCACGCTGGCGACTCGACTTCCGAGCACCCGTTCCAGGCGATGGTGAAGGTGGTCTTTTCCGACGTATTCCAACCACGAGCGCAGGGAGGTGATCTTACCCGTAACAATACGCGCGATCGTGATATGGACCATGTCGTAGATCAACACACCGAAGATCAACAGCGGGTTGCTGAAGGAAACGATGGGATTCTGATCCGCCCAGTTGCCTTTCACCGCGAGGCAAGCCAGGGTGAAGCCCAGGAAGGTCGATCCGCAGTCGCCGAGAAAAATCAGTGCCGAACGGCCGGGACGGAAGTTGTATGGAAGAAATCCCAGGGAGGCTCCGACGATGCCCACGGCGAACCAGCCCAATCCGGGCTGATCGGTGTCGAAGGCCACGAATCCCATGAATCCGGCGATCAGCACCGCGAGGCCGGTGGCCAGGCCGTCCATGCCGTCGAAAAAATTAAACGCGCTGGTGATGCCCACGATCCACAGGAGGGTAAGCGCCAGATTGAGGGCATCTCCCAGAGGGGACGAAGGAAAGAGCGTCAACACGGTTCCCGACCCCATGACGAGACCGGTCGCCAGAATATGCACGAGGAGTTTGACGCCCGCCGGCACTTCGCGGGCATCGTCGAGCAGGCCGAGGGTGAACAATAATGAGCCGGCGATCAGGATCGCCGCCATCCATCCGACCAGGATCGAATTCATCAGCAGGGCGAGCAGCAGGGCCAGATATACAGCGACACCGCCTGTGCGTGGAGTGGCATGCCGGTGAATTTTGCGGGCCGCCGGGATATCCACCAAACCCCAGCGATGTCCGGCCCAGGCTGCGATGGGAGTCACGGTGAAACTGCACCAAAAGGACAGCAACAGGATGTAGAGCCATCGTTCCCCCTGCCCGATAAACCAGGCTTGGACGGCTGGTGTCAGCAAGAGGGCGGCGAACGCCAATCCGGTGAGACTCGCGGCGCCTGTCCAATGGAAGGTCGTCGTCGGAGGAGAGAGGGCTGGATCAATCTCGATCGATTTCACCACAGACCTCTCGGAATATTGCAAGGCAACGGCGCAGAGTCTCCTCGGTCATGGCGGGATAAATGGGGATCGACAGGGTGGTTCGATAGGCGTCCTCACTTGCGGGGAACCCCTTGTGTCCTAAGTAGTGATGCAGAGGACGAAATACTGGGCGACGCGCCTGAAGACCCGCGGCATGAAACCGGGCCACCCACGCATCTGCCGGATCGGCCGCCTCAACGCTGGGCGCATCGGACTTTACGCGTAGGACGTACCGAAAATAGACATGCGTACGGTTGGGCGGGACGGTAGGACCGATCAGCCGCTGGCCGGCCGGGTTGATGGGCAAGGCGCGATTATAGGCCTCCGCAATCCGGCGGCGTCTGGAAATGAACTCGGGAAGACGCCGGAGTTGCGCGCACCCGAGCGCCGCATGGAGATCCGACATCTTGAGATTGGACGATCCCAAGGTCAGCACAGGTCGCTCGTCGTACTCGCGGAATTGGCGGATGTGTTCCAGCAAAGTCGTGTCGTTGGACAAGACCATGCCTCCTTCGCCGGCGCAGAGAAGCTTGGTGGCATAAAATGAGCAAACCGTCAGCGTCCCGACCGATCCAACCCGTTGACCTCCCACCGTTGATCCCAGCGTCTGCGCGCAGTCTTCGATGAGCGGTACGCCCAACTGTTGCAAGGCGTCGAGATCGGCCGGCAGGCCGAACAGATGCGGCACGAGAATAGCCCGTGTCTTGGTCGTGAGCGCCAGCCGGGCGGAGGCCGGGTCGATATTCAGGGTCTCTGGATCAATGTCCGCCAAGACGGGTCTGGCCCCAACGCGTGTGATGGCTTGCCATGGGGCCGAGCAGACATAGCTGGGCACGATGACCTCGTCATGCTCGCCGATGTGGAGTGCACGGAGTGCCAGCTCGATCGCCATCGTGCCGGAATTGACCGCCACGCCGCCCTGGAGACCGAGAAACTCCCCCATCTGCTGCTCGAAGCGGGCGACCATCGGACCCTGCGCGATCTGGCCGGAGCGCAGCACGTCCATCACGGCCTCTTCGTCGACCGGTTCAAGGGAGGGTTTGGAGTGAGGGATCATTCTTGCTCCCAGAGGTTCCTACACATTGATGAACAGTCGAAGCGGTACGAAGCCCTCCGCGTTGCGCACGCGACCTTGAATGCCGCGAAAGTGCGCTGCCGAACGGATGATATCGACGATCGACAACCCTTCAATATTGGTCTTGGCCACTTGTGATGCGTGGGTGCGGATCGATCCGATTTTGTCTTCCAAGACTTCGTCGATGTCCACGAAGACCGTGGGAGAAAAATTTTGGGTGGTCGGGCCTTCGTAGAACAACACATTCTTGGTGTAGCGGGTGGCGGTGATCGTGCTTTCGGCCAGGTGCCGGTGATCCTGATGCGTGTCGTCGAAGTAATGGACGAAGATGAAATGGGGCTGGACGGTCTTGACGATCCGCTCGATCTTCTGAATGAGGCTTCGGCCTCCCGGCAACTGGGTGTCGCGGTAGCCTCCCCAATACAGATGCTCTGCGCGTAGGGCCTTGGCCGCACGTTGTTGCTCTCGTCGGCGAACACCGCGCGACGCGCCCAACTCCCCTTCCGTCATCACCATGAGAAATACGCGATGCCCGTCCTTCGCGTACTTGATCAGGGTGCCTCCGCAACCGGCCTCGATGTCGTCCGGATGCGCACCGATGGCCAGGAGTCGCATGGCATTCGCTTGGCCGCTGCCGGGTGGAAGGATCACCGATGGAGTCATGGAAGCAAGTTCTTCTCCTCGTTCATGACGACTGAATCGTGCAATGCCGCTATGCACACTGCATACCCCCGCGCACCGGTGCTTCACCCACGAGTGTGCGGAACCCGGATCGTCCCTCCATCATCAGGAGGTCCAGGGCGCTCATGCCGGGAATGAATGGGTGATAGCATTGGGCATAGACCGGGTGGCGGAACCGTTGCAGCTCAAGTTCCAAGCCGGATGCCTCGAAGCGAGGGCGGTCCAAATACTGTTCGGCACCGGGTCCGGCCAGGTACGTGGAAGCTCCTACCGCGCGGCAAATGTCGATCAATCGATCGGTCGGATGGTTCCGCGTGGAAAGCGAAGACGCCAATCGGATCGGTGTCGCGATGTGAAACGTCTCCATCAGCCAGCGGAGAACGGCCAGGTTGAGATCGACCAGCCGCTCCCAATCGGCCTCATAGAGCGACCGCAGCCCGGCCAAGACATGGTTCTGATAGGGAGCCTTCGCATAGTGCATAGTCAAGGCGCGCAGGTGCTGGCGTCGCCAATCGACTTGCCGGTTCACACGAACCTCCTCGATGCGCTGACCGAATCGCTGAAGCACGGGCACCGTCAGCCACTGCCATTCGCAGGCCGTCCTGATTCGGTTTCGGTTCTGCCACTCCTGCTTCTTGAACTGAACCTGGTCCAGCACGACGAACAGATCGGCGCGGGCGATCTTGTCCAGATATCCCAGCCAGGGCAAGAATTGCGGCTGATGGACGGTGACTTTCACAGGCGTGCCTCGCCGGAAACGGTCGTGGCGAGCTGTGTCGAAGGCATGGGTCCGACGAAGACGGGGTTGCTGACGAGTTCTCCCTCCCCTTCGACCAGAATGCGATAGGCCAGCCACCGTTCGGCCGGCGCGGTCTTGTCCGGGAACTCGATCGCGAGCGGGGTGGCGCCGGACTGTCGCGATAAGGTTTCCCCTGACCGGATGAGAGTGACGGTAATGGGATGGGCTTGCCGATCCGTTGCCGAAATCGAAGCTCGAATCACCACGTCGCGCTGACCTTCCGGATCAAGAATCTCCCCCATCGAGGCATGACGGCGCCCCCCGTCGCATTCTATCCGAAAGGTCTCTAGACGGAGAGCGAACTCCTTCTTCCGGCGCTCGACGGCATAGAGGGTGCCCGCTCGCACGGCATTCAACAACGCATCCGCCGTCCGGCTCCGCACTGAGACGATCGACAAGACTTGATCGAGATCCTTGCCTGCATGGTCCGGGGAATGAAAGGCGATTTCGCCGAGCATTACGGGAGATGCCGGTCGTTCGCCGCGGAGAAAGAGTTCGATGGTCTGGTCCCAGATCTGTCCCGGCTGAATCGCACGATGGGCTTCCTGGTAGAGCCCGCCGAACCCGGTATAGCGGTCGGTCAGGATCAGCGCGTCCGGATGGGGTTCGGTCGTCACAGTCACATCGCCCAACGGTCCGAACGAATGGATCTCGCGATCCCGCGCTTCGACCATCGACCAAAAGGTCAATCCTCCGGCGTCGCGCGCCGTCTCGATGAACTGTTGGTACGGGCGGTAGCCCTGCCCGCTGTCATAAATGGGATAGGGAGGTCGGCCGATAGGCCAAGCGGCCCAGAGCAGTGTCGCGCCGACCACTGCGGAGCTGCACATGGCCAGCAGCCTCGGGCGGCTCAGACGAGCGACGAGGCCCTCGCGGATCTCGCGTCGGTCCCTCAATCCCATCACGGTCGCCAGCGTCATGAGCAGCGGCGGCAGCACCAGCACCAGCACCGTCTCCGCAGTGACATGATAGGCAGCCGGATTGCCGATTGCGGGAAGCTGTCGATAGTGGGCTGGGTCTTTCAGGCCGAAGACCAAGAGATTTTTCTGGGTATCGTGCAGGGTCAGGTCGCCGGACCAGAGGGAGCCGGTCCAGTAGGCATAGGGCGCGGCTTCGATGCCGGGGATGAGGATGACCGCAGGGTGTCGCGATTGCACATCCTTGAGTTCGGCAACGTAACGAGCGATGCCGTAGTCGAGCAGGGAAGGAAATTCTCGAACAAACCGAAGCAGACTGCGAAAGGGCGGGAGTCCATACTCGTATCGCAGGGCCAAGTTCTCCGTGAAGATGACGGCGTCGAGGCCAAGCTGTTCGGCTCTCTGTGCGATCGACTCCAGCGAGAGCGTACCGGTGCTGGCCTCGCTGTGAACATGGACCGCGACCGAGAGCTGAACCGGCTCCTCGGCCAAAGCGGAGGTGCTCGGAGACCAACTCAATGCCATGACCAGGCCAAGACCGAGCAGGACGGGAGACCAGACTCTCGTCCGTGTCCGATCTTGTCCAAGCGATCCGTCCATCATGACCACGATGCTCACGGACTGGTGACCGTCCGTGGCCAGGATGGCGGTTGCAGGCAATGGACGTACACGGACTCGATAGCCCTGACCATGCTGGCGACGTTGAATTCCACGCCGACGCTCTCGCGTGCGGCCTGGCCTATCGCTCTCGCCCGTACCCGGTCATCCAGCAACTCGGCCATCGCGGCGGCCAGCGCCGCGCTATCGTCCGGCGGAACCAACAGGCCGGTGCGGCCGTGTTCGACGATGCCCGGGATCCCCCCGACGCTGGTCGCCACCACCGGGAGTGCCGCGGCCATGGCTTCGATCAGAGCCCGGCCCATCCCTTCGTTCTGAGAAGGAAACACAAACAGATCCAAAGAAGCGAGGCATTCGGCGACATCGTGGCGGTGGCCGAGAAAGCGGACCCGATCGCCGATGTCCAAGTGCTTGGCCAACGCCACCAGGGAATCATACAATTCACCGGTGCCGATAATCGCCAGGTACAACGAAGGCCTGGTCGGCGCAAGGCGGGCCAAGGCCTCGATGAGGCGGCGATGGCCCTTCACTTCGGTCAACCACCCGACCGTTCCCACCACGGTGGAATCAACGGGGCAATCCAACAAGGCTGGCCGTCGGTCAGCTCTGGGATGAATCGAGCGAAAGCGTGCGAGATCGATTCCGCTCGGGATGACCGTCCAGTCCTCCGCCCGCCCGACTCGACGAATGATGTGGTCCTGTCGTTCGGCCGTGGTCAGGGCGATCAGATGCGTGGTGAGGAGGGCGAGGATTCGTTCAATCTGCAGGAACAACCAGGACACGGGCCGGCTGAAGTGTCCATAGAATACATGCCCGTGGGGCGTATGGACGATCACCGGCACGGACGCCAGCCAGGCAGCTATGCGGCCGAGCGCGCCGGCCTTGGACGTATGGGTATGGACGATGGTCGGCCTTGTGCGGCGAAAAAGACAATAGAGAGTCCAGAGTGTCTTGAGATCGCGGATCGGGCTTGGATGCCGTACGAGGTCTTTGAGAATAATCCAGGGTACCCTCGCCTGATTGAGTCGGTGCCCCTGTTGCCAGGTCGCCTCCATCCCTCCTTGCGCGGACCAACGATTCGGATCACCGGTGACGAGCATCGGCCGAAAACGAGTCCGGTCCTCGCCCATCATGGTCAGCATGGTGTTTTCGGCGGAACCGCCGTAGTCCAGCCTGGTAATCACATGGATGACGGAATAGGGAACCATTCGGATTTTCCTCAAGCGGCGCGACGGTCGGTTGCGCGGGCGCCTCGTCCATGTTCGGCAAGCAACGACGCGAGGGCGTCGATCTGTCTGGGCCAATTCAGTTCCTGCTCGATGAGGCAGCGCCCTTTTCTCGCCACGCGCTCCTGTTCTCCTGGAAGCTCTCGGAACCGACGTAGCAATCGGCCCAGCCCATCGGCCAGATCAGAGGCTGCCGGTCCATCCGTGATCAGGTACGGATCGATCCGCCTGAGGACCTCCGGCAACGCTCCAACCGGGGTGCCGAGAACCGGGGTGCCGGCCGCGAGTGCTTCGACCGTGACCAGGCCGAAGCCTTCAAGCTCGAGGGTCGGCATGACAACCAGATCGGCGCATTGATAATAGCGGCAGAGTCGGTCTTCCGGGACAAACCCCAAGAGCCGCACATGATCGGCGAGGCCTCGTTGAAGGACCCGATCGTACAGAGCTTGGTGCAAGGGACCTTCGCCGCCAATGAGCAAGAGCAGATCCCTCCCCTCCTCGCCCAGGAGCGACATTGCGTCAATGAGCTGTTCCAGTCCCATTCGGGGCACGAGATTCCGTAGAGTGAAGAGGATCGTTCGGTCCTCCGGCAGCCCCAGGGACCGGCGGACCTGCATGCGATCCTCGGGGGGGCGAAATTGTTCGTGATCCGCCGCCCCGGGGATGAGACTGATCGTGTCCGGCGAAATCCGATGCGCATGCATCACGCGCTCCTTCATAAACTCGCTCATGACGACGACTCGCCTGCAGCGATGCATGACGTAGTCCTCGACCAGGAAACGCGCGTGGGTGTTGGCCGTTCGTCTGAATTGTTGCGCCGGCCCGTCGGCCTGCGGCGCCCGCGAGACATATTCTTCATGGGCCAGGGACAGACATACATAGATCCAGGATTGCGGTACGTCCGCTCGTCGCAGCAAAGGTCCGATCCCAGCGGCTGATTGATACACGATCACGAGGTCCGGCCTGGCCAGCCGCACCGTTCGATCGAAGCACTCGACCGACCGTTGCATGGAGGAGAGGATGAAGGACAGTTCGTTGGATCTCGACACGACGAACCGATGCTCCTGCACCGGCCCGATTTGTACGAAAAGACGAGGATCGCCTTCCGGAGCCCTGGTCACGAGCTGGATCTGGTGGCCCCTCTCGGCCAAGCCGAGTGCTTGTTGCCGTAACATCCGTTCGGCGCCGCCGATCACCAGCGCGGCTGAGACGTCAGCGAGCAACAGTATATTCATACCGCTCGATTCCTTGTGCCATCCAGACTTCAAGCATCAACAACGCATAGAGCTGATCGGTGAAATTGCGCCGTCCGCTGAGGTGCTCATCCAGCAGCCACTGTATGTAGGCGGGACGCAGCATACTCCGAAGGATGCCGGAGGAGGCCGTGAGATGATCCTGCAGCAGCTCGCGAAGGTCCTCTCGGAGCCAGCGGGCGAGCGGAACGCGGAAACCCAGTTTCGGGCCCGCCAGCACAGAGGCCGGGAGCCACGGCTCGAGCGCGGTTCTCAAGAATCCTTTGAGGCGCCAGCCCTCGAATCGCATCGAGACGGAGAGACCCTTGGCGAATTCCAGTAGCCGGTGGTCGCAAAAGGGGACACGGAGTTCCAGTGAATGGGTCATGCTCAGACGATCCGCCATGCGGAGCAGATCGTCCGGCAGATAGGTTTGGATGTCGAGTCCCATCGCCTGGTCGGCCAGGGTCTTGCCGGGCCAGCTCTGGAAGAGGGCGCGCGATCGGGCCAACGGGACGTACCCGGAGACCTGTGCAAGAAACTCCGGTTCGAAGGCCCGAACCCCCCATTCCGGCGGCAAGAAAGACGTCCAGGAGAGATATTGTTCGACGGGCTCCCCATTGCCGAACCGGAGAAATCGCTTGAGCCGTCCCGTTTGATCCTGTCCGTCCACCCCTTCCCGCAGGAGACCCGTCGCGAGGGCAGATAGAGCGGCCCGGAGCGATCTCGGTAAGGTGAGATAGAGGGGCAGCGCCCTCATGCCCAGGTGGCGGGGATAGCCGCCGAAGAGTTCGTCCCCACCGATGCCGGAGAGGGCGACGGTTACGGACTGATGGGCGAGTTGAGACACCAAATAGGTCGGGATCGCCGCGGAGTCGGCAAAGGGCTCGCCCATGGCGGCCGCGATGCGCGGCAGGAGCATTGTGATGTCCGGGTCGAGAACCGATTCGGAATGTGCGGTGCCGAAATGCGCCGCGACGGCCCGCGCCCGTTCCAGCTCATTGTACGACTGATCGGATGGGATTGCATACCCGATGGAAAAGGTGCGGATCGTCCCGCTGATCACCTGGCGCATCATGGCGAGAATGGCCGAACTATCCAAACCTCCGGAGAGAAACAGTCCGAGTGGCGCATCGCTGATCAAATGGGCCTTCACCGTCTCGCGGAATAGCTCGATGAACTGTTCGCGGGCTTCGGCGGGCGATGACCAGAGAGGCCGCACGACCGGATCGTCGATCGCAGCGTACCGGACGATCTCGACCTGTCCGTGCCGATACCGCAACAGGTGTCCGGGAGGAAGCTGTTGGATCCCGCGGTACAGGGTCCGCGGGCTCGGCACGTAGAGCCATGTCAGATAATCGAGGAGGGCTTCCGGTTCCGGCTGCGATCGGTCCAGCGCAGAGGCCAGCGCGGGGAGTTCCGAGGCGAATGCGAGCTGGAACCGGCTGCCCGCCTCCCCTGCGTCTGTCGAATAGTAGAGGGGCTTGATGCCTATTCGGTCGCGGGCCAGCAGGAGTGTCTCGCGGTCTCTATCCCAGAGGACGAACGCAAACATACCTCGCAGTCGCTCGATGCCGGCAAGCCCTTCCTCCTCGTAGAGATGAGCCAGGACTTCCGTATCGCACTGGGAGCCAAAGCGGTGTCCGTTCCGCAGTAACTCGTCTCGAAGTTCCCGGTAGTTGTAAATCTCCCCGTTGAGCGCGACCCAGACCGTTCCGGTTTCATTGGAAATCGGTTGATGGCCGCCCTGCGGATCGATGACCTGCAGACGGCGCGCGCCGATTCCCATGTTATGCGATACATAGCGTCCTTCCTCGTCAGGCCCGCGATGCCGCAGGGCCGGAAGCATCCGGTCCAGCATTGCCGACGGGTTGGCACCAATAACGCCACAAATTCCGCACATGGTCCGGTCACCGTTTCTCTGGCTTGGCCTGTTGCAGCTGTAACTCTCGATCCGAATCGAAGGGATGATAGTCCGTGAGGTCATGCTGGTAATAAGTACGGATGAAATAGCTGAGGGCGAGCACCAACAGCGCGGTCAACAGGGCCAGCAGGACGGTCGCCTCCCCCCACTTGAGCTGTTGCTTCCATCGACTTGTGAAGGTGGTTCTCATCCTGCGCGATCCTGTGTCTCAGAACGGGAGCCGACACGCCCCATGAGATCCGGCGATCGGTTCGGTTTTGACGCGAGGGCTTCAATCGACGGACCCCAGGGCCATCGGTCGAGCCCAACCCAGGCCGACAAGTTGTAGCCCGCCTTCAACGCATGCTTCGCCACCGACCGGGCCGTCCGTCGCGTTGTCCCACTCGCATAGGCGTCCCCCTCGCTCAAGGGAGCCGTGCGGATATCGATCCGTTCGAACCCGGTGCGGGCGAGAAAATGCTGGAGCGAACGTCGGCCGAATCCGTAGAGGTGGAAGACGGTCATGGCCGACAGCGTCCGCCCCCAACGCCCGGTCAATAGGCGGAGATGAAACGGGCCGTTGGGCACTCGAACGTAGATTGCGCCGCCGGGACGAAGCGCCCGCCAGGCCGCCTGTAGGGCCAGGAGGGGGTCGGGCAGGTGGTCCAACACATTGAGAAAGACGATGGCATCCGCTGAGTCGTCGGCGATGTTCACGATAGGCCATGAAGCACGGCGAATTTCAATTTCGGCAGCACCGGGAATCTCTCTGTCGCTGGACGGATCGAATCCCACGACCGACCATCCTGCTTGCCTCGCCAGGTGGAGCAGTCGGCCTCTTCCGCAGCCGACATCAATAAGATGACCCTGAGGAGCCGGGTGGGTGTTCGGCTGTCGATCAAGATTCCGGACGCGCGACTCGATGCGCCGGAGCGCATGGACCTGGAGATTGTCTCTCGTACCGGACTGTTCGGCACCGAAGCACCGGATGTACTCGCGGTCATAGAAACGTTCCAGCGCGTGCGGAGGGGGAGCGTCCGGACGGATGATGAGGCCGCAGGCTCGGCACTGGGCCAATCGCATTCCGGACGGCGTTCTCATCACCTCCGCCATCTTATCGCGACAGGCGCAGGGCACGGCCCGGATCATGAACGTCTCCTTGCCATCTGTTATGCCGCTAACTTTCCCGCCCGTTCGATTACCTGGAGCACCTGCCCTGCCGTGAGATCGGGAGTGAAACGGCGGGCGCGCTCGATCCCTCTTCGGCCAAGGTCCTCCCGAAGGCTCCGGTTCTCCAATACCCGCTCCAAGGTCGCGGCCAACGACCCTGGATCGGTCGGATCGCACAAGACTCCTGCGGTGCCGACGACCTCGGGGAGCGACGTGTGATTCGAAGCCACGACCGCTGTTCCGCAAGCCATCGCTTCCAGCGCTGGAAGTCCGAAGCCCTCTGCCAACGATGGCAGCACGAACAAGTCGGCCCCGCTATACACCATGGGAAGATGCTCATCATGGATCGGACCGGGAAACCACAAACGATCTTCGATCTGCAACCTGTGCGCCTCCTGCTTCAGAAGAGAAGCAGCGCCGGAGCTCCGCCCCGCGAGTACGAGGTGGTAGCGACTGCGGAGTCCGGACGATAGTCTGGCAAAGGCCTGCACCAAGCGTCGGAGATTCTTGTGAGGCATGAAATTGCCGATTGTCAGCACATAACGATCGGTGATGCCGTAGCGGGCCAGGAGATCCGGTTGAACCGGAGTCGGACGGAACTCCGGTCCGAGACCGACCGGCACGACCGTCACCTTTGCGGCATCGACACCCAGACGATCGAGGATCGACTGCTTCGAGAATTCGGAATCGGCAACGATGCCGGTCGCTCGGCCGGCATAGAGTTTTGCGAGACGCGTCATGACACGGTCCTGGAGCGGGCGATGGGCGCCCGGATATCCGATGAACAACAGGTCGTGAATGGTGATGACGGTGGGACAGGTCGTCCGCAATGGGCACTTGTAATAGGGGGAAAAGAACACCGTCACCTCGTCTGCACGAAGTGACGCCGGGAGGGTAATCTGATCCCACCAGGATGTCCAGGGCGCGGCCAACCGCTTCACCGGGAGGTGGGCCAGGTCTTGAGGCAGAGCGGTGGACCGCTCGCCGTAGACGATGCAATCCCACTTATGGCGATCGAGTTCCCGCAGGATTTCCCTCAAGTAGCGGCCGATTCCCGTCCGCATCCCTCTCTGCAGCTCCCGCCCGTCGATGCCCAATTTCATAATGGTCCTAAAGATCGTGGGCTGGCAAAGGTCCCCGATCCTCCCGTCCTGCGCGCGACGAGCTGGAGCCCCATGCCCCAATGCAAGTCGGTCGCGCGGTACCACCAATAGCCCAGCCGGTCTACCAGCCGTTTGGCCGGTGTCACCGCGGCCCCCTCGTCATAGCCGATCGTCAGGTCTCGAAACCCGGCCTTCTCCGCCAAGGCCCGTAGCGTGGGTGCGTTGAAGAAATAGAGATGCAGCTCCCGTTCATCTGGTTCGTAAAGCGGAGGCCAACGTCCTCTTGCGATCAGGTAGGCCAGGCGGAACAGGTAATCACGCCCGTTGGGAGTCGCCAGCAACAAGAGACCTCCTGGACGAAGCAGCCGGAAGACTTCGGACAGGAGACGCAAGGGATCTCTGACGTGTTCTATGACGTGCCAGCAGGTCACGACGTCGAATGAGCCGGGGCGAAGTCCGGCTTCCCAGACCTCTCCGTGATGAATCGTCAGATCAGGCGAGGCCCGAGAGGCAAATCCGGACAACTCCGTGCCGACACCATGCCAACCACGGCTTCTGGTCAACCGCAAGAATGTGCCTTCGCCGCAGCCGATATCCAAGAGAGTCCCCTCCCCAGGCCACAGGGACTCCACCAGTTGCATACGGTTGATCCACATACGCCGGCGTTCGGCGGCCTGGGATTGCCATTCTTGGTAGTAGTGAGCGTCGTAGGTCGATTCGATGGTCGGCCGGTCCGGCAAGGGTGTGACGAAGACCAGCTCGCAGGAACAACGCACCACCCTGGTGAGCGCCAGGTCATTCAGAACAGTCCAGGCCGTGCCTCCGCAGAGATTGCAAGCCGTCATGGTTGACCGAAGAGCAACGATCGATACAGGTTTCCCACCGCCTGGAGATGTCGATCGAGCGTGAAATAGGTTTCTACTCTCTCTCTCCCGTTGATGCCCAGATAGTCAGCCAACGACCGGTTGGCCAACAGTCCGTGCACCGCCTCGGCCAGTGCCTGCGAATCGGACGGCGGGACGAGCACGCCCGTCAAGCCTGCTTTCACGATCTCCCGAACACCTCCGGCATTGGTCGCCACCACCGCCTTGCGCATGGCCATGGCTTCAAGAAGCACCCGCCCAAAGTGTTCGCCGAGCGAGGGCAACACGAAGAGGTCGCTCGCAGAAAGCGCGAACTGCGGACGCGAAAGCCAGCCGGTAAAGTGTACGATTCGTTCGAGCCCCAGATCCTTGGAAAGCCGTTCGAGTCCGCTTCGCTCCTCGCCGTCGCCGACCAGCAGCCAATGGACCTCGGGCACGCGGCCTACCAGACGGTTCGCCGCCTGAATCAGATACCGATAGCCCTTGTAGGGCACAAATCGCCCGACGCTGACCACGACGGGAACGTCCGCGGGAATCCCGTAACTCCGGCGGAACGCCGATCGATCCGCCGCTGGAACCATGCCATAGTCGGCCGGATCAACCCCATTGTGAATGCAGGTCAGCTTCTTCTGCGTGACATAGAGGAAGCGACTCCCGACCGCCTGGGAATTGACGATGATGTGATCTGCGGATGCGGCCAGTAGTCGATCCAGCACGCCGTCCGAATCCGCCACGCGAACATGCCAGATAAGCCGCGCCCTTGTCGTTCGGCGAGCCAGGGCGGCATAGGCCATGGCTCGCGATCCGTTGGCATGCACCAACTCCGCTCCTGAGTCCTGGATGAGCTGTCGCAAGGTTCTGACGCCGGCTCGCATGGCCGCGCTTGGCCATCGGCACGAGGGCATGGGAACGATATGAGCGGGAACGGTCATGGCGCGACAATGTTCGGCCACCTGCCCCTCGCCGGGAACGACGACAACCGGAGCCCAGCTCTCACGGTCGAGGCCCTTCAGTAGCGCAAGCAGGCTGATCTCTCCCCCGCCGGCGATATCGGCATGATGCGAGACGTACAGCACGGGAACCGGATGATCTGTCATGGGCTTGTGGTCGTTTCGGGATCCGAGGATCGTGTAGTTCCGGTCGAGGCCTTCGCGAACGAGGCCATCATCCGACCCACATCGGCGCCCAGATCCATGACGAGTTTCACGATTGGCACCAACCAAAGGGCCTTCCGATGAGTGTGGTATTGCCGGGCAAAGCGATAACGTCGAAGTAGAACCCCATAGTAGATCAGGATCATGAGGCTCAGAAGGGAAATCGGGTTTGGCACGACGGCCATGAATCCCGCGATCGGGATCGCTTTGAGCGCCCAGGAATGGCGCAGGAGACCGGTTACGTAGCGACGACGGTCGGTGCGGTACCGGATGGTGGCCACGTCGCTGCGTCCTCGTCTGACAAACCAGAGGAAGATCTGGCCCAGCCCATCGCGGGTCCGGTGGTAAACCTGCGCATCCGGTGCAAATAAGCAGGGACCCATTGCGGAGATCCGCTCCGCGACCAACGCATCCTCCCCACCCCATGTCGTCCCTTCCGGAAAGCCGCCGATCTGTTCCAAGGTCGTGCGGCGGTAGGCACAGTTGCATGTGGAAAGGTGGCGGGTTGGAATCACGCGTCCCCTGGCCTCGTGCACGGTGCGAAGTCCCCCGCCCGGAAATCCCAGGATATGTTCCGCATGACCGATCAGGCCGCAGTCCTTGACCAGGACGGCGCCCGCTACACCGAGGACCGATGGATCTGAAGAGAAATGGCGGACGAGAGCGGAAGCCCATCCCGGCACGGCTCGGCAATCATCGTCGATGAAGAGCAAAATGTCGCCGCCGGCGGCCATCAAACCGGTATTGCGCGCATGGCCGAATCCGAGGCCCAACGGCGGGAGGTGAACATAGCGAACGCCGGGAATGGCGCGTGCTTGAGAACATTCCTCCACCACGACCAGTTCGGCCTGGCGTCCGACTTCATCGCAGCTCCGGATGGAGGCGATCGCCCGGGTCAGGTCGTCGGGACGATCCTTGGAACAGAGAATGATCGAGACGGACGGCGTCATAGGCAGAACGCTCCGTACCTCACCGACCCGACCCACCGTCCGGCTGTCATCGCTCCGGATTTGGCGATCAGCAGGGCTCCCAGGCCGACCGAGGCGATCCATGAGGCATCGAGTTGTTCGGCAACGGCCCGTTGGCGCGCCTGTAGAGCCAGCAGCAACCAATAGACCGGGACCAGCCATCCAAGGGCTGGGACGATGAGCGAACAGCCCAGGATCGCCAGGCATTTTTTATCGGCGGAGGCGCAGTCGATCCAACCGGGAATCGGAGCTCGGCTCCAGGTGGCTGAGCCCCTCGGGAGATCAATGCGTATCCCTCTCTGGAGATGTGTGTGGATCAGATAGGCATGGCCCAATCCGAACCCAAACGCCTGTCGGAGGAGCCCGGCCAATGTTGTCCGGTGATGGTGAATGACCTTCGCCTCCGGCCGGTACCGGAGTTGCCAGCCATCTGCATAAAGTCTCACGCAGAGATCGTAATCCTCTCCATAAATGGCCACTCGTTCGTCGAATCCCTGGATTCGTTCCAGAACGATACGGCGTACCGCAAGGTTGGCGGTCGGGAAGCCTCCCTGTATCGGGGTCCATCGGTCGTGGAGCGAGGCCTCCTTGGGAAGTCGTAGCGTGTAGAGCGTGCTGAAGAGCTCGGGCAACGTGGACCCAGGATGGCCGACTACACGGCCGGCCACGGCGCCGATCCGGTGATGGTCAAAGCATTCGAGCAAACGCCCGAGCCAGTCCGGCTCGGGCGAACAGTCGGCATCTGTAAATACGACGATGTCTCCGGTCGCGGCCTTGAACCCGACATTGCGGGCAATGGAGGCGCTGTACGGCGCAGACGAAAGAAATCGAACCTGAAACGGATGGGGCTCTCCTGCAAAGGTCTGAGCCAAGCGGAGACTCCCGTCGGTCGATCCGTTATCGACGAGGATCACTTCGTCTGGAGCGGGACAGAGTCGGTCCAGCGCGCGTAGGCAAACCGGGAGGGTGCGAGCGGCATTCAAGACGGGCACTACAATGGAACTCGTCAACATGCGATCGCCCGATCCTTCAACCACGTGTGGTACAGGCCTTCCAGGGGCGCAAGGCAGCGGTCCCAATCGTAGCGATCTTCGATCAGGCGCCTTGCCGCTCGCCCCAAATCGGCCCTCATCCAGGGATCGGCCAACAACCCGCACAGGGCTTCGCCGAGCGCCGGCAGATCATCCGCCACGATGAGATCACGGCCTGCTTCGGCCTCGATTCCCTGTGTTCCGATGCTCGTCGTCACCACGGGCAGGCCTGCCGCCATCGCCTCCAAAATCTTTGTCCTGGTTCCGGCGCCCGTGAAATGCGGTGCCGCAAAGACCGTGGCATCGTGGAGATAGGGTCTCATGTCAGGCACGTTTGCAATGATGCGCACGCGTGGACCGGCCAACCGTTGCACGCGTGGATCGGGGTTGCGCCCAACCAGACGTAATTCGGCCTCGGGGTGGCTGGCCAGAACCCTCGGGAGGAGATGCAACGCCAGCAGTTCCGCTGCGTCGATATTGGGACCGAAAGTCAGGTCTCCGGTAAACAGGATCACGCCGTGAGGGAACTCGTTGGACAGCGGCGGCATGACATTAGAGGAATCCACACCGTTGGGAACCACCAACACCTGGCGTTCCGGCCTGGTGCGAAGACACCGTCGACGATCCTCCTTCGAGACGACCAGTACGCAGGCCGTGTGAGGCCAACAGAACGCATCGAAGAGGCCGAATCGCATCACCCGAATGGCATTGCGCGCTCGGACCAGCGTCCCCTTCTCCTGCCTCATCGCGCGGATCGGACCAGCAAGGCCGTAGGCCCAGATATCCAAGACCAAGGGGATGTGCAGATCGGCAGGGAGATAGGGAATCATGGCCGGTTTTTCGATCTGCAGGGCGCCGTATCTCCTGTCTCGGAGCCGGTGCAGGATGGTTTCGGCCAAGGCGGGATCCTTCTCATAGGGGCCTAGACGGCTGCCTCTCCGCCAAGCGGGCTGCTGGGTTGGAGGAACGATTTCGACCTCTCGGCACCAAGACCGTAATTGCGCCTCACTCTCCTCCGTCCCCGGCGTCTCCGGAGCGATCAGGTCCAGATCGAACCGTTGCCCGAGAAACCGGACGAGCTGATACATCCGGCTCGCGCCGCCGCCGTAGGTGGGGGATGGAAGGCTTGGGGCGAGAAAGAGCAGGCGCTTCATATGCCGATCTCTGTTGACGGAACGGCGGTGGCCACGATCATGGCGATCGCGCGGTCCGGTCCTGTCCAGTCTACCGTTTGCGCTTCTTCGCGCGAGCCCGGCCTCCAAATGCCGGATCGCGCCACGGCAAACTCGATGGTTTCGATCACGACCGGTTCACAGAGGGTTGTAAGCCGGGGCGAATCATAAACCCGCATCCAGTGATTCGTGAGGGAGACTCCGAACGGCACGGTCAAGATCAGACGGCCGTTCCGCTTGAGGATCCGGGCGAGCTGTCGCACTGCGTGCCGGTCCCCGGTCGCCGCTTCCGGCTCGCCGTAGTGGCCGATACCGATATGCTCGATGACCGACACAGCCACGACGGCGTCGAATGAGGCCGGAGCGAACGGGAGCGACGTCAGATCGCCTCGAATCGCCTGGAGACAGGGATGCCGAAACACATAGGATTGAAAGTCCAGTCCGACGACCTGGTGGCCACGCGAGGCCAGCGCAATCGGGAGGCGGCTATGACAGCAGCCTACATCGAGGACGTGGCCCCGAACGTTCTTGAGGTTCTCAAAGACGAATGGATATTCGACGACCCGTTCTGTGGTGACCATGCCCGGTTCGAAGACGAGGCGCAGGCCGCGGCGCACGAGGTCGGCGAGCCATTCCTTGGTTCGCGGGAGAGGGTCCAGCCAACGGACCGCGCTCCGAAATCGAAAACGGTATTGCGGTCGATAGGTGCCGGTCGGCTCGATTTCGTCCATTGCGAGGCTCTTGGATTTCCTATTCAGCGGGGCGATGATGGACCGATGAGGGCTTATGCCCCGTGGCGAAGTAATAGAATCCCAGCCATTCGGCGATCCTGGTGCGGTCCCACGTTTGCCAGAACGTCGCGGTGAGTTCGACGAGTCGAACCTGGAGCGTTCGCGCCCAGGCGTATCGCGACAGGAATGGAAGGTAGGGAGGTACCACCCCGGCGGGAAACACGTGAATGTGCCGCAATTGGGCGCGCTCCAGCAGGAGCCGTATCTCCTCGGCGGAGAAGGGTCGCTCGAACAGAGGTGGCGTCTCTTCTGCAATCCCCGTCAGGCATTGCCTCCAACGAGTCAACCACTCCAGCGATCGAAAGAGCGAGAATTTCCTGGGCACGATATCCGAGTAAAAGAGGCCGCCGGGTCGGAGGACCCGGACCATCTCCTTCACGATCGGAAACGGATCGGTAAAGTGTTCCAGCAGTCCCGTGGACAGGACCACGTCACAGGTGTTGGTCTGGATTGGCAAGGTGAATCCGTCTCCGCGGACGAACGACCCGGCGATCTCTTCCTCCGCATAATTGGCTCGGGCTGCTTGAAGGGCCTGTGCCGAAAAATCGACGCACACCGTGCGATAGCCCGACCGCCCTATCCAACAGGAAAGCCGGCCGGAGCCGGCTCCGACCTCCAAGCTCATACCGGACGGAGGGAGCATGGACCGCAGGTATTCCATCTTGATTCGATCGAGCACCAGGCTCATGGTCTTCGATCGAACAGTGGGCGTCTGCGGCGTCCAATAGCGATCCCACTGTTCCGATGCGCTTGGTGCACTCATGATGTTTTTCGCAGTAGGAATTTGTAGTCGGCGGGTGTGCCGAGGGCGGCCCATTCCCGAACCGATCGGAACAGGTTCTTCGCCCGCTCGATCAACGTCGTGTCTCCGCTCAACTCGGTTTCATAGCAGCGTCTGAATCGGAACCCGGCTTGCCTGAACTTCCCCTTCCAATATGCCAGCGGTTGTACATTGACGTGCGTGGGGTCGCGCGTGGCGTTCGGATGATTGGGGTGACAGATCTTGAGGTAAGCTCGCCCATGGGATGCCAAGATCCGGCGGATGTCGAGGAGCAGAGGCAAGGGATCGACCAAGTGTTCGAACAGGTCCAGGGCAGTGACGAGGTCCAAGGCGCCGTCCCGGAAGGGAAGCCCCGCCTGTGCGTCTCCAACCAGGAGGCGTCCCCGAAGACTGCGGTCGGCGTTCATGACGGCATAGGGACTGACATCCAAGCCGAACGAATGGGGGATGCCGGCGGCAGTCTGGGCCTCCACGAGATACCCCTTGGCGCAGCCGAGATCCAGCGCACGGGAGGCCGGCACGCGATGGCACAAGAACCGACTGGTCCGGGCTGCCCATGGATAGATCAGTTCCCTGGAGTGGGGCGGACTCTGTCTGGTCCGACCTTCGAAGTAGTCGCGATCATAGAGCCGGGCGCTCATGAGTCTATGCGGCGTTCCGATCCTCTCGTCCAGACTCAAACAGTTGGCGGATTGCGGCTGCGCTTCGCGCCCACGAAAATTGAGCGGCGCGTGCACGGGCCTCTGCCGCCAATTGCTCCCGCAGTTCCTGATCGCGAGAAATGCGGCAGAGCGTATCTGCCCAGGCTTCGATCGAGTCGGGAGGCAAGCAGATCCCCGCCCTTCCTACCACCTCGGGCAAAGCGCCTCCAGTCGAGACGATCGCCGGCACGCCGCAGGTCATCGCGTCCAGGACGGGCAACCCGAATCCTTCGTAGAAGGATGGAAAGACGAACGCCATGGCGCCGGAGTACATCGCCGGAATGTCGGAATCCGGCACCCTCCCGGTCAGGATGACGTGTCGGCGGAGCTGCAGGTCGTTCAACACCTCGAGCGCCTGTTCGCCCCAGCGGGCATCGCCCGTGATGACCAAGGGAACATTCAATCGACCTGTATCGCGAGCCAAGGCAAACGCGCGGAGCACGGTCGAGATATTTTTGTGCGCGCCGAGAGATCCGAGATAGAGGAGATACCGAGAAGGCAATCCATAGCGAGCACGAATGGCCGAAAGCACGGATTGAGAGATGGCCGACCACTCTTCGTGACGTCCCGGATACACGACCCGGATGCGGGCCGGTTCCACCCTTAACAATTCGACCAAGTCCGTTTTGGTTCGATGGGAGATGGCGACCAACATGTCCGAGCGCTCCAGCGTGTCGCGGATCAACTCCAGAAATTTCCGACGGCGCGGAAAGAGTTGCGGCAGACGCAGCGGGATGAGGTCGTAAATGACGCTGATGACGGTGGTGTGCTTCAGTTTCGGAGTCATGAGGCAGGTCGAGAGGTAACCGTCGAGCGGCTGTCGAAACCGGCCAAGGGAGACAGAGGACGGAGGAAGCCAGCGCCATCCGAATCGCAGCAGCCGATCAGGGATGGACACGGTGGTCGTGGGTGCCAAGTCCGTGAGACGTTGGTCATCTCGGTGATCACGCCAACTACGGCGCAAGAACAGGCGCCATCGCGTCTCGGCAGCACCGGCCACGAGAGTTCCGACCAGAGCCGTGACATAGGAGCTGATGCCTCCCCGTCCGACCATCGGGCCCGCATCGATTCCGATCGTCATACGATGGTCCTCGTCACAGTCGTTCCGTCGGAGAGACAAGTGGCTCACGATCGACGTCTCCCCTGTCCGGCCTCTCGAAGCCGTGCCATCACGGCCACCCCGTCTTCCCAGGAGATGGTTCTGGTGGCGAGGAGAAGGCCCACATATATCAACAGCGCGCAGCTCGTTGAGGGAATCGGCCCCCAATCGGACAACTGCCAGAGAATCCCGGCGCCGAGCCCCGCTGCGACCGTAATGCCGACAACCATGCTTGCCGGAGGTCTGTGCCCCAATTCTTTCATCACCAGCCAGGCTCCGATCATGAATAGGAGCATCTCCGAGACCAGAGTCGCGAAGGCGGCGCCTGTCCCACCCCACGCAGGAATGACAGCCGCGTTCAGGATGAGATTCACGACCAGCGCAATGGTGAGACCTCGCAGCCAGGCATACTCTCTGTACTTGGCTTGCAGGGTTGTGCAGAGCGGAACATAGAGCCAGTTGGCTGCGGCGGACCAGGCCAGAATCGACAACATCGGGGCCGCATCGCCGAAGGCTTCTCCATAGAGGGTGGACAGGATCGACGTCGCCAGGCCGCTAAAGATCAGCGCGACAGCCGGTGCTGTGACGGCGAAGACTTTCATCACTCGGTGGAACGTGCCGGACGCTCCGGCGCGTAGTTCGTCTACCAGATATGGGAACAGGGTGCCTGCGGCTGAGGAGCCAAAATGGGTCAGCATCGTGATCGGCTTGTAGGCGGCGCTGTAGAGACCGAGAACCGAACCGGGGACGAACTGGCCAAGCAGCAGAAAGTCACATCGGGTGTACGCGCTCTGTACGAAGGCCGTGAGCCCGAACGGGGCGGCTGTCCGGAGAAAGGTGCTGGCGGGGCAAGCGCGTCCACTGTCCGTTGTGATGAATTGCGCGGCGACCCGGCGCGCGACGAGCACGGCGAGGATGCTCACCAGGACTTGGGACCACAGGAATGCCTGCACGGTGCCGCTGCCGAGAGCGGCAACGAGCAGCGCCAGCGATCCGGCGGCCGCCATCGTGGTTTCCACGCCGGCCAATAGATCGTAGCGCGCTCGTCCCGCGAGGACGGCCAGGTAGGGCCAACTGAGCGAGGCCAGCGCCATCTGAATGGCGGCCAGGGCGATGTCAATCATCGATGCCGCAGAAACCGGCAGACACCAGCCCGTCAGCACCACCAAGCCACAGGCGATCGCCGCTGCGCCTCCCTGAATCTTTCTCGCGGTGAAAAGGATGCCTGCCGTGAAATCGGGATCAGCGGCCACGGTTCTTGTGATGACCGTGCTGATGCCGAGGTGTGGCAGCAGACCAAACAGTCCCGCGAGGCCCGTGGCATAGGCGAACTGGCCGAGACGCTCGGTCCCCAGCGTCCTCGCCAGCACAACGGAATTGCCGATCGTGAGTCCGTACGCGAGCAGTCGATTAAGCAGCAACAGGCCCGTGACGCGGCTGAAGGAAGGCAAGAGCCTGTCGTTGGCGGACGGAGCCTTCGCGGAGGGATTTGTTTCTGAGACAAGGATACTGCGGTTGACCGGCTCAAGCACAGGCATGGGGGAGACGCGCTCCATCACGAGATTGCCTAGCGAGGAATGACCGGTCCGAGACCAGGAATGAACTGGCGTTCGTCGGAGCGTTCATTCGGCTGCGCTCCGGACTTATGGTGATCGCTCCCCGGCCGGGGTGGACTCGCCATCATGTAGCCTCTCACGACCAGTCCGGCGAAAAGCCAGAACGGTTCCATAATGCGTACGATGATGAAGGTATTCGATCCGACCGCGTGCACGAGCAGTCCGAGAAATCCGAGCAGGAATCCCAGACTGATCGCCTGCATATAGAGATCGGAAGACAGGTGATACCCGGTCATTCCGACTCGGAACAGGCTCCACAGGAGGATGCCGAAGGTCGCCAATCCGATCAGTCCCGCTTCGGTCAGCACGTGCGGATACATGGCATCCATGAAGGGGCCGCCGGTGACGCCCTTGCCCCATAGGGGAGAGGTCAGCCAGATCTCGCCGGCCTGCTTCCACGACCGGAGGCGATCGGACGTGGACGTATCGATTCGCAAGGTTCCCACCTTGATCTGGCCCTCCTCCGCCGGCTGGTTGAAGGTATAGGAGAGGCGGTCGACAACCGGACGAGGCAGCAGCCATAGGAGGCCGACGGCAGCGATCAAGGCCCACACGAGTAGAAGAGGATGGCGTCGCCGGATGATGGAGGCAAAGCCCAACAGGACCGGGACCATGGCCAAGAACGAGGCACGCGACAGCGTGGCCTGCAAGGCCACGACCGCGATCGAAGCCAACAGGATCAACGGCCACCGGCGGCCTACGGCGCCTCTGACAACGACCAGCGAGCCGATGATGGCCAGCATGAACACCAAATAGCCGCCCAGCGTGTTGGGCTCTCCTTCCTGCCCCTCGAAGGGGGCCGAGACCCGGACGCCGGATGGAATCTGCGCAATCGCGTACAACGAGACGAGTCCGCAGGTGATGAGGCTCGCCGTGACGAGCCGCTGGATGTCCCGTTTGTCGGTGACGATGTTCACGGTCATGAAATAGATGAAGAAGTATTCGTAATACTTGAGGAGAAAGAAAAAGCCGCTGGCGGGGCGCACCCGTCCAACGAGGACGCCGACCAACGTGGCGAAGACGCAACCGATGACATACCAAACGATGGGACGATTCAACGATGTCCGCAAAATGATCCGCTGACCGGGAGAAATGGCCATGCGTCCCAGCCAGCCGAATGCGACGAGCAGCAAGAGCAGGTCGTCGAATCGGAGCGTGACTCCTCTGCCCAGCAATGCGCCAGAGCCAAGTTGGCCGACCAGCATTTCGGGGCCCAGCAGCATGGAAAAGACCAGGATGTAGAGCCCACTCAACGGCGAGAGAAATGAGATGACGAGCGGCAGGACGGCGGCCACGACGGCCAGGACCACCGACGGTGCCGCCGTGGCGCTGAGCCATGCGACCGGCGCGGCCAGCAGGACCGGCAACAGGAAATCAGGCCGCGGCCGGATGTCGGGTAAGGAAACCATTGCTCATCCGACTAGCGGGATTCGTAGCGGTAGAAGGTGGCCTCGGTGGAGATCTCGGCCTTCACGTTCGTCAAGACCACCCCCATGATATTGGCCTGCGCGTGGTCCAACAAAAATTTGGCGCGCTTCAGCGCATTTCGCCCAATCCGACCAACTTGGTAGACCAACACGGTGCCGTCGATCCGCGAACTCATGGCGACCGCGTCGGTAACGGGCAGGATCGGCGGTGTGTCGAACAGCACGATGTCGTAGGCTTCCTGCATCTCGGCCAGCAGCGGTTTCAACTTTGCCAGGCTCATGCACTCGCTGGGGTTGTGCACGGCGGAGCCACTGCTGAGAATATGCAGATTGTCGAGCCCCGGGCTCCTGAGCACTCGGTCCACGCCCAGCGATCCGATCATCAGATCCGTCGCCGTGCGCACTGCCTCTTGCCACGAGGCGCTCCCCTGGAGCGCTTCGACGAGTCCGGGCTCCCTCGGGAGACCGAGTCGTTTGTGGACGATGGGACGGCGAAGGTCCGCGTCCACGAGCAGGACGCGCTGGCCTTCCTGTGCAAGCGTGATGGCCAGATTGATGACGGTTGTACTCTTGCCCTCGCCCAGCCCGGCGCTCGTGAAGAGGAGAGACTTGATGCGGCGGTCCATGCTGGCGAACTGAATATTCGTGCGAAGCGAACGGAAGCTTTCCGACAGCAAGGACTTGGGATCGAGCAACGTGATCAGCTTGGACACTCCCTCCACCAGCTCTTCTTCGGCATCGGATGGGAGAGCCTGCTTTGCCGCTTGTTGGAGCTCCTGTTCGTCGAAGGTGGGAATGACGCCAAGCACCGGAACTTTGAGAAAGTCCTCGACGCCTTCGATGGTGCCGATGGAGGTATCCAGCGACTCCCGCGTGAAGGCCAGAACCACTCCCAGGAAGAGTCCCATCATCGAGCCCACGGCCATATTCAAGGGCACGTTGGGCTCGTTAGTCGGTTTCGGAGGTTTGACCGCCGGCGCAATGAGGGTGACCTCTTCGATTTGCTCGGCGCTCTTGATGAGCAATTCCTGATGCTTGATCTTGAGTGTCGAGTACAGGTCCGCGTTGACCTTCACCTCGCGTTCCAGCCGGGTCAGCTCGATGGCGGCCTTGGGGAAGGCCAGGTACCGCTCTCGGTAGTGTGCGATCTGGAGTTCGAGCGTGTGCTCTCGGTCCGTGAGGCTCGCCGCCTTGGATCGCAGCTCCCGAATCATCTCGTTCTTCACATTGGCGATCTTACTGTCGGTCTCCTTGACCTGCGGATGTTCCGGTGTGTAGTTGATCAACAGAGTTGAACGATCCTGCAGCAATTCAAGCAGGCGGCTATTGAGTTTGGTCAACAGTGCGTAGGGATCTTCGGTGAAAATCCGTCCGATCCTGGTATCGATGGACGACGAGGGCCTTTCGAGCGCCTCGATCTGGCGTTGGGTTTCCTCCTCCTGTCTGACAATCCCGTTCAACTCACCTTCGAGCTGGGTGAACGTCTGGAGCGCCGCCTTGGCCTCGTCGTCCAGGAAGACCTGCCCTTCCCGTTCTTTGAAGACGCGGAGCGCCTCTTCCGAGGCCTGAAGGTTCCGTTCCAACGCCGCCAGTTGGTCTTCGACGAACCGGCGTGACTCGGTCACCATGCGGTTGCGGGCGGCGATGTTTTCGATGCGATAGGCCTGCGCAACCTCGTTGGCCATCTGCTCGGCCAGCTCCGGTTCCGATGCGGTCGCAGTGATGCGGATGATGTTCGTATCCGATTCACGGGACGTCTGGATCTGCTGACCGAGATTGTAGACGGCGTTGAGGTATTCCGCCGATCGCCGTGCGTCGGGCGGAAGGTCCGCTTCAACCACGGCCAAGGCCTGCGCGACCCGTTCCATGACCGGAAAACCTTTGATGACCTCCGTTTGCGTCGTGAGATCGTTGGCGGTGGCGAAGGTGATGGATTCGAGCAGTTGCTGAGCGACCGTCGTGCTGCGGTCGAACTTCACGCGCGAGGTGGCCTCGTACACGGGCGTCGGCTTCATGAACTGGGTAAAGGTGAATGTGAAGCCGATGACCAGCAGGGTGGCCAGCAGAATCAGATACCTCCGCTTCTTGAGAATCATCCAATAGTCGAGGACATCGAGTTCGTACTGGGCCATCTCTGTTCCTCAGAGCATTCCTGCGCCGTTCTATCGGATCTGTGCCGCGGGAACGAACAGCGGGATAGCGAACAACGGATAGAATGGTGCGACGGCCGTCTGGATCACCGGCATCAGCTTCTTGGCGGTCTCCGAGGCGTCGCCCAGGTGCTCACGCGGCACGTACACGACGTCGTTTTCTTCCAGAGCCAGGTTGCGCGTCATGTCGCCGTAGGTCCACAAACGAGCCAGATCGGCCGTGTAGATCTGCGGTCGATTCAAGTCTCCGCGGATGATCCGGATCTCATCGACCAACGCGGTTTCCGTATAGTTGTCCGCCGCGGACAGGGCGTGCAGCACGGTCATGTTGCGCGACATGGGATACATGCCGGGTTTGCGCACCTCTCCGAAGACAAAAATCCGTTTCACGCGGGCACCGCGCTTCTTGAGCGAGACCTGCACCTTGGGGTTCCGCATGTAGGGCCGGACGCCGTCTGTAATCCTCGCTTCTGCCTCGGAGACCGTCAGTCCGCGCACCTCGATGTCGACGAACGACAGCGTGATATGACCGGACTCGCGCACGGTGGTCGAAAACTTTTCCTCTCCGGCCCCGCGATGAATCAACACCTCGACCGTATCGCCCGGGTCGATTCTGACATCCGAGCTCACGACGGATTCGTCCGCATAGACATCCCCTTTAGGGAGCGGTGGAAACGGCGCCCCAGTCGGGGCCATGTCCGACGGAGAGAGAGTCGATTGCGCCGGGTTCCGGCAGGACAGGGTTCCTATCCCCAGCACGACGATCAGCACCCACGTCATGGTGCGTTCGGCAAGGCGCCTGATCCGAGGGTTCATGTCCGTGTGTCTCCGGAGGCCGAATGGGCCACCACCTCCACGATATGGACGGAGGGCACGCGGGACAGGTCGAGCACCTGTTCGGTCGAGGCGGGCGAATCGACCAGACGAACGACAGGCCTGAGAGGAGTGCGAGGGTTGAGCCGTTCGACCATAGCCGCCTCTCCCGTGCTGAGCCTCACTCTGGTTCCCGGGGGATAGAGGGATATGCGATTCAACAGCGACCGCAAGAGGTCCTCAGGAAACACATGCTTTTGAACGGTCACAATCTGGTGAACCGCCTGGTGGGCGCTGAGCGTCTGGCGGTAAGGACGCGGATTCACCAGAGCGTCCAATACGTCCGCGAGCCCGATGACCTGGGCAAAGCGATGGATCTTGGGACCGGACAGTCGATGGGGATATCCTTGCCCGTCCCATCGTTCGTGCTCCTGCTCCACGATCGAGGCGAGCCATCGATAGGACGCGTCGACCTGGCTCAACGCCATGGCTCCGTTGCGGGGGTGGTGATAGACCAGCGCCCGCTCGCCGCTGGTCAGAGCTTGAGGCTTGGCGACCAGTGAGTCCGGGACCAGGAACATTCCCACGTCATGAACCAAGCCGGCGAGCGTGACGCATTCGCGTTCGGCCGGTGAGTAGCCCAGGCCTTGGGCCAAGCGGTTCCCCATGATCGCCACATTCACGCAATTCGCAGCCAGGGGCGAGAGGACCGGCGCTCCGGATACGGCTTGTCGCAGCAGATGGTCCTGGTCACGCGTGGAACTGGTCAGCGCGGCGGCCAGCTTGGTCAACGGCTTGAGATCAAATTCCCGCTGCTCCGCGACGGCGCGGCCGATGCGAGACACCTCTAGGATCGCGCGTTGATACCACTCACGGTCGCTCACCTCGCCGTCGGGTTCCACGGCGGCCGGCGGTGGCCCATCCGGCCTCAACGATGTCAGCGACGGACCGGCCAGCGGTGGGACATGATCCGTGTGGCGAATGAGATCGGTGAGACGGGCCATAAGTTATCCGCTGATGGAACGAGGGGAGATCGATCGCACGGCATGATTGGGTTTGTCCGTCTTGTCCTCCTCGACTTTGGCGAATTCCCGCTCAAGGACGGCGCGAATGAAACCGCTGGCGGTGTAGCCCTGTTGCTTCAGAAGGTCCAGCTGATTCTTGAGCTCAATCGGCAATTGGATGACGACTCGTACTAACTTTCCCATACAACCTCGTTCTGATCGTCGACCCGTCTCAATAGACCAAGAATGACCATTAGATGACGAGAGCGCTGCATATGATGTGCCAATGTCAGCATTGGTGATTAGTGATGTCTTTCAACAACTTGTCGACCAGGTCCGTGACAAATGGACCTAGGGGTGCCAATCATTGCCACCCTGCGTACAATTTTGGAGTCATGGCAAGCCACCGCCGAAGGCATCGGCTGTGGAGAGGGAAAGGAAGGGATCGATGAATACGAAGAAGTACGGGAGGACGGATAGGGTCGTTCGTCCTTCCGTTACTCTGATCGCCAGCAAGCCGAGCCGAATTGCCGGAAACAGATTCGACGATAGTTTCGTCCCTCCTGTTCCCATATCGGATCGGCAAATGAGATCCGCTCGAACTTCAGCTGGGATGCCGAAGCGATTAGGAGGTGCGGCGAACGGGTCGAGCCGGTGATGGTGATCGCGCCATCCTGATCGGTGCGGAACAGGCGCGAGCCGATTGCCCGATAGGAGGCGAGAACCTGTGGATGGGGATGATGATAAGGATTGGAGCGGCCCACGGACAGGACAGCGATCTGTGGGGCCGTCGACTGAACCCAGGAGAGATCGAGCGAGCTGGCTGCCCCATGATGGGGAACCTTCACGACGTGCGCGCGCGGGTCGAGCGTTTGGTGGAGCAGTCGAGCCAGACCATGCCGCTCAAGGTCCCCCGCAAAGAGGTAGGATGTCGACCCGCATTCAAGCCGCGAGACGACGGAGAGATTGTTCAACATGGAACCCGACCGGGTGGACCGCTCTAAGTGGGCCAGTGTGGACTCCCGTTGCCTGGGACTCAGGATCCTCAACGTACAACCGGCCCCGGCTGCCACGATATCGCCATCGTTCGGAACATACTCCGTTAACCCCCGTTCGGACAGAGCCTGGCGGAGATCCTGATAGAAGGCTTCGCTGCGGGAAACGCCGTTCCCCCAGTATCGCCCGACCTCGAAGTGACGGATCAGCCAGGGGAGGCCGCCGATATGATCGAGTTGGGGGTGGGTGCCAATCAGGTGATCAATCCGTCGGATACCTTGATTCCAGAGATATGGCCCGACCACCGCGGCGCCGAGATCGAACGGCCCGTACCGGCCGCCTCCGTCGATCACGATGGTCTGATCCGGCTGTGTGTCCTGATCTCCGGCCAGGTGAATAACGGCGGCATCTCCCTGTCCGACATCCAGGAATGTGACCCGCACCTGGTTTGGGAGCAGAGTGGTGAGAGGTGAGATGGTCCACCAGAGGAGCACAGCGGTGAGAGATGCGATCGCGGCGGCACGGGTGTGCCGTCGAACGTTCGGAAGGATGGCGAGCGCCAGGAGTACGTAGTATGTGCCGAGCGTCAACAACGAGGGTGCGGCGATATGTCGGTCCACATACGGAATGCTCGCCCAGAGCGTCGTCATCTCCGTCAAGAAACGAAGGACAGCCTCGTTCAATTGCGCCAGCGGCAAACTCTCGCCTCCGGATGTCAGCAACCACAGGGCCGATCCGAGGCCGACAGGGACGACCAAGAATCCGGCCAAGGGGACAATCACCAAGTTGGCGAATGGGCTGATCCAGGCGAATTGATGGAAATACCGGGCGACCAGCGGCAGGGTGACCAGCGAAATAGCTAATGACAATAGTAAGGAGTGCAGCAACCAGCGTCCCACCTTGGTCCAAGGGAGTTGAACGGTCGGCGTCGCAATTTCCTCCGTACTCGTCCCGTCGGGCGGACAGGCTTCCGGAGCGGTGCGTTCGCTTAAGAGCGAAAGACAGAGCGCGATGGCCAATACGGACAGGAAGGACAATTGGAACGATACGTCGAACAGGACATGGGGGTTGACCAGTAGCATCAACAGTGCGGTTATGGAAAGGATCGGAAGGAGCGGTTTGTCACGACCCGACCAGGCGGCGAATAGGAAGGCCAACACCATGACCAATGCGCGTCTGGTCGCAACCTCTGCGCCGGCCAGCAGCGCATAGACCGACACGACGGGAACGGTTGTCAGGATTGCCAGCCTGGTTCCGGTCAATCGCCATCGGTTGAGCGATAATATTCCCCGGTTCGGCATCATTCGGCAAAGCAGGCGGACGATCGCAAAGGTCAGGAAGGCGATCAAGCCGAGGTGGGATCCGGAGATCGACAGGATGTGGACCGTTCCCGTTGTCATGAACGCCTCGCGGATTCGCGCAGGCAATTCGCGCTGCTCGCCGAGAATGAGGCCTAGGAACAGGCCTCGCAGCGGCTGAGCCAGCGAAGTCTCCGCTGCCTGTTGAACCTGCAGACGCCATGAATCGATGATCGCCCAGGGAGCCCATGGCCACGCATCCAAGCCCGATTCCAGCTTGTGGACACGGCCGGAACCGGTGATGGACGAAACGGCAACGATTCCCCGCCCGGCGAGATGGGCTTCGAGGTCGAATCCGCCTGGATTGTTCAGGCCATGCGGGGGATGCAGACGACCGCGATATTCGATGAGATCGCCTTGCAGCACCGAGACATCCGGTTGGCGCCACGTCAGTCGGACACGACCGGAGATCGGCGCCGCAAGGGAAGGTGTTTCTGACTCTGTGACCTCGACGACCAGAATGTGCTGGTCTGTGATCCGGCGGACTGGCTCGACGATACGGCCGACGATGCGAGTGGGTGCCTCCGTGGACAGAGGCACTGGATTGTTGACGCCCAAGAGATGTTCGTGGGCCATCCAGTAGCAGGCGCCAGCCAGGATGACCCCGAAGTAGAGGACCCCTTCGCGGACCGAGACCCGCTCTTTCCATTCGAGCCAGGTGACGGCCAAACTGATCGTGAACAGAAGACACGCCACCGTGAGCGGAAAGAACGGCAGGTAGGAGCCCAGGAGCAGCCCGGTGAGGAAACAGGCCGTCAGGCAGTAAAGCATTTGACGGAACGTCCTGATGCGTGGGCTATGAGAGGTGACGGCGAACCACGCCGGCCAGATCCTCGGCGAGGGTTCGAATCAAAGCGTCATCCGATCCCTCCACCATGATGCGCAACAGCGGCTCCGTGCCGGAATAGCGGACCAATACGCGCCCGTTGCTGTTGAGTCTGATCTCCGAGTTGCGAATCGCTTCGTGGATGGCGGGAATGGACGACAGATCCGGCTTGCTGCTGACCTTGACGCCGATCAGCACCTGAGGAATCCGGGTCATCGCATCGGCCAATTCGGAAAGCGGCTTTCCCGTCCGTTTCATCAGAGACAGGACCTGAAGGCCGGCAATCAAACCGTCGCCGGTCGTGTTGTGATCCAGGAAAATCATATGCCCCGACTGCTCACCGCCGAAATTGTAGCCGTCTGCGATCATCCGTTCGAGTATGTAGCGGTCTCCCACCGGGGTTCGGACCAGTTTCACCCCGGCTTTGCCGAGCGCCACTTCGAGACCGAAATTGCTCATGACCGTTCCCACGACGGTGTGTTGTGCCAGTTGATTCCGCTCGCGCAAGTCGAAGGCTAGGGCGGCCATGATGTGGTCGCCGTCCACCACGCTCCCCTGTTCGGAGACGAAAATCACACGATCGGCGTCTCCGTCGAGTGCGACTCCGATGTGAGCATGGTGTCGGCGGACGGTCTCCTGCAACTGTTCTGGATGGACGGCCCCGCACGCGGCGTTGATGTTCATGCCGTCCGGCTTGACCCCGACCGTCTCCACCGAGGCGCCCAACTCGCGCAAGATGGTCGGCGCCACCTTGTAGGCGGCCCCGTGCGCGCAGTCCACGACGACGCGGAGTCCCTGGAAGTCTAGGTCCTTGGGCAGACTCCGTTTCACGAATTCGATATACCGTCCCTCGGCATCGTCGATCCGAAAGGCCTTGCCGATGGCGTCGGCTGTGGGTCGCAGGTGTTTGATTTCGTCCGAAACAATCAACGATTCGATCCGAGCTTCCAACTCGTCGGGTAGTTTGAGGCCGTTGCTCGAGAAGAACTTGATTCCGTTGTCCTGATACGGATTATGCGAGGCAGAAATAACGACACCGGCATCCGCGCGAAGGCTGCGAGTCAGAAAGGCGATGGCGGGAGTCGGGAGCGGCCCCACCAACAGGACGTCGACGCCCATGGAGCAGATCCCGGACGTCAGTGCGGATTCCAGCATGTAACCGGACAAGCGTGTGTCCTTGCCGATCACGATTTGGTGTCGGCCCGCCCGCCGTTGGAAAATATGGGCCGCCGCCCGACCGAGTTGCATGGCGATCTCGCTGGTCATGGGTTCAAGGTTGGCGACGCCCCGCACCCCGTCCGTACCGAAGAGTTTCCGCATAGCCATTTCGTCCCTATCCTAAGTGAACACGCTGGCGCATCATCGCCTCCGCGAACTTCACGGTGTCGGCCATGTGCGCAACGTCGTGAACCCGAAGCAGCTTGGCCCCTCGCTCGACCGCCAGTGCGACGGCCGCGGCCGTGCCGAATTCCCGTTCTGTCACCGGTCGGCCCGTCACCTGCCCGATGAACGACTTTCGCGAGAGGCCCACCAGCAGTGGGCGCCCCAGATCGCAGAGTTCGGATAATCGGTCGAGTAGAGCGAGATTGTGTGGCACCAGCTTACCAAAACCGAAACCTGGGTCAAGCACGATTTGCTCGGACTTGACGCCGATCGCTTCGGCCGCCGCTCTGCGTTCGGCCAGGTAGGTCGCCACCTCGCTGACGACATCCACATAGACAGCCTGCTGCTGCATGGTTTGCGGGGTGCCCGGCATGTGCATCAAGATCAGGCCGACCCCCGTCTTGGCGGCCAACTCCCCCATCGCGGGATCGAATCGCATGGCGCTGATATCGTTGATAAGACTGGCTCCTGCTTCGATCGCCCGTCGGGCGACGGTGGCTTTGGTGGTATCGACCGAGATCGGTACCCGGCAATGTCGAACGATCTGTTCCAATACCGGGAGGAGCCGTCCGGTTTCCTCTGCCTCGGTGACGGGGACGGCTCCGGGACGCGACGATTCGGCTCCGATATCGAGCATGGCGGCTCCGGCTTCGACCATCCGCAAGGCGTGGGCGACGGCCTCGTCGTTTGAATGAAACCGTCCGCCGTCGGAGAACGAATCGGGAGTGACATTGAGAATCCCGACCAGGACAGGTCGGTCGAGCGTGATCAGGAACTCTCCGGCACGGAGTCGATAGGTTGGCGGGCGAGCCCGGAACATCATGAAGGCTGTGACCGGGGTGGTTGAGCGATGAAGAAGCGGGTATGCGACCACACCGTCACCCGGGGAAGGGGGCGATTCACCCCTGCCCCCTTCCCCGGGTGACTCGATTAGGCCGGAATAGGCTGCGGCGAGGAAGATTGAATGATGTCGTCGATCTCGGTTCCTTCCAGGACTTCCTTCTCCAGCAGCGCCTCGGCGACGGCTTTAAGCGAGCTCATGTGGTCGGTCAGCATGCGCTTGGCACGCTCGTAATTTTCCGTGACGAGGCGGCTGATCTCATGGTCGATCTCAATCGCCACTTGCTCGCTGAAGTCTCGGCGCGTGGCGATTTCACGACCCAGGAAGATCTCTTCGTCCTTCTTGCCGAATGTCAACGGGCCGAGCTTTTCGCTCATGCCCCATTCGCAGACCATCTTTCTGGCTAGGTCGGTGGCCCGCTCCAAGTCGTTGCCCGCTCCGGTCGTAATGTGTTTGAGAACCAATTCCTCGGCGACACGCCCGCCGAGGAGAATCGCCAACGTGTTGTACAGAAAATCCTTGGAATAGTTGTGCCGGTCGTCCGTGGGTAGCTGCATCGTTACACCCAACGCGCGACCTCTCGGGATGATGGTTACTTTATGAACAGGATCGGTTCCGGGCAGCAATTTCGCCATGAGCGCATGACCGGCTTCATGGTAAGCCGTGATGCGCTTTTCCTCGTCGCTCAGGATCATGCTCTTGCGCTCGGCCCCCATGAGCACCTTGTCCTTGGCCATCTCGAAGTCGGCATACTCCACTTCCTTCTTGTTTTGCCGAGCGGCCCACAACGCAGCCTCGTTGATGAGGTTTTCCAAATCGGCTCCGGAAAATCCAGGCGTTCCCCTGGCGATCTTTTCAAGCTCGACATCGCCGGCCAGCGGCACCTTCTTTGTGTGGACCTTGAGTATCTCGGAGCGGCCGCGCAGATCCGGCCGGTTGACCACGATCTGGCGATCGAACCGTCCGGGACGCAACAGCGCCGGGTCCAACACATCCGGTCGATTGGTCGCTGCAATCAGGATCACGCCTTCGGTCGTGTCGAATCCGTCCATCTCAACCAGCAACTGATTCAAGGTCTGCTCGCGCTCGTCATGTCCGCCACCGAGTCCGGCTCCTCGCAGACGGCCCACGGCGTCGATTTCATCGATGAAGATGATACAGGGCGCGTGTTTCTTTCCCTGCTCGAAGAGGTCACGAACCCGCGAAGCGCCCACCCCGACAAACATCTCAACAAAATCCGATCCGCTGATACTAAAAAACGGAACGCCGGCCTCTCCCGCGATTGCCTTGGCAAGAAGGGTTTTGCCCGTTCCAGGCGGCCCGACGATCAACACCCCTTTGGGGATGCGGCCGCCGAGTTTTTGGAATTTGCGAGGATCCTTCAGAAATTCAATGATCTCCACGACCTCTTCTTTGGCCTCATCGATACCGGCCACGTCGGAGAAGGTGACCTTTTTCCTCTCTTCCGTCAACATCCGCGCTCGGCTCTTGCCGAAGGACAGGGCTTTGTTTCCCCCAATTTGCATCTGCCGCATCAGGAAGAACCAGAGCCCCAGGAAGAGAATAAACGGTCCCCAGGTCACGAGGAACGTAATATACCAAGGGCTGTCCTCCGGGGGTTTGGCTTCGATTTGTACGTTGCGCTCGCGCAGGATCTTTACGAACTCGGGATAGTCGGCCGTGTAGGTCTTGATTCGGGAGCCGTCCTTAAGAATCGCACTGATATGGCTGCCTTTAATGGTGACCTTGGTCACCTCCCCCTTCTCCAACTGAGTCATAAAGTCGCTGAAAATCACCTCTTCTTCGGGGGCGTGCGTCGGAACGCTGAAGAGGTTGAATAAGAGAATCATGAAGAGCGCCACCACGACCCAAAACAGCACGTTCTTCACACGTGAATTCATTCAATCCCTCCTCACACCACGATACGAATCTGCGACGAGCGCGGAGCTACCGCTGCGAAATGCTAACATAGAGCAGCCGAGGCTGACAACCGTCCTCATAACTCCTGATCGAGTTCCGTCACCTGATCAAGCGCGACCAAGTAAGGAAGATTTCGGTATTTCTGCTGGTAGTCGAGACCGTACCCCACCACATACTGGTTCGGAATGTTGAATCCGACGTAATCGACGGGCGGATGCACTTGACGGCGATCCGGTTTGCTGAGCAAGGTACAGATGCGGAGTGAACGAGGCTTACGTTTGGACAATGTCCTGAGGAGATACGAGGCCGTCAGGCCCGAATCCACAATATCCTCCACCAACAACACGTCTCGGTCTTTGATCTCATCTGTCAGGTCGGATACCAGCTTGACCTTGCCGGTGGTTTTCGACCTGGCGCCGTAACTGCGGACCACGATGAAATCGACCCGCATCGGCAACCTGATCGCCCGAGCCAAATCGGCATAGAAGGCATAGGCTCCCTTGAGGACCCCGACCAAGACAAGATCCTTGCCCACATAGTCCTCCGATATTTGCTTGCCAAGCTCCTTAATCCTGGCCCGCATCTGCTCCTGCGTGACCACCGGCCGCCCGAACATCCGCTCCATTTCCCCTCCCTGGCAGAATGCTGAGTGAGTTTCACCAATTTGTTTCGGAGCACCCATCGCTCACCTTGCAATGGGTCCAATGCGAAGAGGCGCACCTCCAAAGAAGTTGCTCCTTTTGCCAACCACCACCTCAGGCGGCGATCGGTCCACAGGATGTGGAGGATGTACCTCTTCGCCTCCGTATCGACACAGCCGTGCCCGCGAAAAGGTGCGCCTCGGCGCGCCTGGATGTGGCGGGCGAGATGGCGCCCGTTTGAACATTCGGCAATGGTTCTGCTCCCGCCTTCGTGACTTCAACCGCCTGGCGTAGCCAGGGCGCCGAGCCGTCTGCTCAACGGGCTGTGATGCTGGGTTCGACTTCGACCATGAACACCTGCTTCGTGGTGATGCTGGGCGCGAACCGGTGGTCTGCCCGGCAACCGACGACCCAAAGAATCCCCTCCGGGGAGACAAGAACGGGCAACCGGTCGCGATCCGCGCGTGGAATCTTCAAGTCGGTGAAGAGGTCCTGAAGTTTCTTTTGACGACCACCCATGCCGGCTGGACAGAAGCGGTCCCCCGGTTGCCAAGAACGAAGGGAGAGGGTCGGAGAGACACGGCTGGCGTCGAATGCCATGGAAAGAGATCGCCCCTTCCCGATCGAAGCGTCTTGCCCCTGCTGCCAGGGCTCCCATCGCAGGGTGATCCGTTGCCCCGTCGGTGGCCAGACGACTGTCGAGGGAACGGTCAGGGGCAACGTGATTCCCTGACTTGGTCCCTGTGGATGGATTCTCGCTTGAGGTGGACGAGGATTCTCGTGAAGCGGTGTCGATTTGAAGCACACGACATCACCTTGCCTCGTGACCCTGCACCCCCCGATTTGAAATGAGGGGCCGTTCCTGGCCCGTTCGATCTCGTTCAATAGTACGGAGACTCGTCGCAGCGAAGGCGCTTTGCCTGCGATATGAAGCGTTCGCAGGATCCGTCGAACGATTCGACGCTGGATACTTGTCGGCAAGGCAAGCAGGCCGTCGCGTTGGACGGCGAGGACATCCGGTTCCTGTTTGATCAACAGGCGCGCAAGAGAGCGATCGCTCTCCCCTTGCAGCACCTTCTCGTCTTCAGCCAAGAGATCGGCCTGCCGGCAAAGCGTAGGAACAATGGCTGGGTTGAATTCCTTCAAGAGGGGTAGGACATCGTGCCTGATGCGATTGCGCCGGTAGGCTCTTGATTGATTGCTGGAATCCTCTCGGTACGCCAGCCCTTCCGATTTGAGATACCTGAGCACGGCCTCTCGTGAACAGTCCAGCAGCGGACGGATGAAATGGGCATGCAAGCCCGGCCGATCATGGCGCATCCCGCCGAGCCCGGTCGTTCCGGCGCCTCGCAGCATCCACAGGAGGACGGTTTCGGCTTGATCATCAGCCGTGTGGCCGAGCGCAATACGATCAAAGCCATGACGCCGTGCCAATTCGTTGAGGAGTCGATAACGCAACTCGCGGGCTTCTTCCTGCACCGAGCGGCGCCCTCTGGGAGCCTGCCGCGCGAGCCGGAGCTGTTCGACCAACAAAGGAATGTTTCGGCGTCGACAGAAGGTGGTTACGAACGCTTCGTCCTCGTCGGATTCGTGGCCGCGGAGCCCGTAATTGCAATGCACCGCCGTCAGTTGGAGATGCCACTTCGGGGCCAATTGATGGAGGCAGGCCATCAAGGCTACAGAGTCAGGTCCGCCGGATAATGCGACCAGTACCGACATGCCGGGATCAAGCAGGCGACGAGCACGAATCGTCTGGAGCGCGTGGCGAACGAAGGGCGACCGGTGAGTCGTACAGATGGATGGGCTCATGCCGGTTTCTCCGCCCTCGTTCGGAGTTCTGGCCGCAACGCTCTCAAGCAAGCCTCGGCCTGCTGGACATCGAGCTGGATCTGCCGGGAGAGTTCGTCCGGATTCGGAAATGCCATATCCCCACGGAGATGGGAAACGAATTCGACCGTAATGCGCTCACCGTACAATGTCCGCTGCTCATTGAGCAAGTAGACTTCCAACATCCTCTTACCCTTCGTTTCGAACGTCGGTCGCGTCCCGATGTAGGCGACCGAGTCGAAGACTTGGCTTCCATGAACCGTCAACGCCCCGTACACCCCGTCCGGAGGAACCACGCGGTCGGGTGGTAGGGCGATGTTGGCGGTCGGCCAACCGAGAGTTCGGCCTCGCTGCTCTCCCCGGACGACCAGACCCTCCAGCGCATAGAGGCGGCCAAGGTACTCTGTGGCCAGTTCCATCTGTCCCGCGAGGATTGCCGAACGTACTTTGGTGGAACTGATGATGCCCCCTTCACGGAGCACCGGCTTCATCGGATGGACGGAAAATCCGTACCGGTCGCCGAGCCGTTGAAGGTCGGCAATCCTGCCGGTCCGCCCCTTGCCGAACGCGAAATGTTCCCCGACGAACAGTTCCCGCAGAGAAAGTTTGTCGACCAAGATGTTCCGAACAAAGGCTTCCGGCGTCAGCTCAGCTAGAGCCGGTGAGAATTTCAAAAAGATGACCTCGTCGATCCCGGTCGAGACAAAGGCCGATAGTTTCTCCTCCGGAGAGGTCAAGAATTTTAAGGGGCCGTCAGGAGCCAAGATGCGGACCGGATGAGGATCAAAGGTGATGACCACGGCGTGACCGCCGGCTGCCCGGGCCCGCTCGACCACGGTGCACAGCAGAGCCTGGTGTCCCCGGTGTTGCCCATCGAAGTTGCCGATCGTAGCGACCGGATAGGGCGACGGGTGATATCCCGTGAGGTCTCGGATGACGCGCATGGTCATCCGGCGAGCAAACGACGTGCGGCATCCTTCGCAAAATAGGTCAGGATGAGGTCGGCTCCCGCTCGCTTAATACTGACCAACGATTCCATCATCGTCCGTGCCTCGTCCAGCCATCCCGCCTGGGCGGCGGCCTTGATCATACTGTACTCGCCGCTGACCTGATACGCTGCGATCGGATGGGGGTGGGTCGCACGGGCGGCGGCAATGATATCCAAATACGGGAGGGCCGGCTTGACCATGAGAATATCCGCCCCTTCCGCCACGTCCAATTGGATCTCTCGCATGGCTTCCCGGCGATTCGCCGGGTCCATTTGATAGGACTGGCGGTCGCCAAACGAAGGGCTGGAGTCTGCCGCCTCCCGGAACGGAGCGTAGAGGCAGGAGGCATATTTGGCCGAATAGGCCATGATCGGCAGATTTTCATGCCCAGCTCGATCCAGCGCCTGACGGATGGCCCCGACACGCCCGTCCATCATGTCGGAGGGGGCCACCATATCCGCCCCGGCCTGGGCATGGGCTAGGGCCATCGACCGCAGGCAATCGAGCGTCTCGTCATTGAGAATGTTCCCCTCGCGGACGATCCCACAATGTCCGTGGGAGGTGTATTCGTCGATGCAGACGTCGGTGATCACCAGCAGCCCTGGTACGTGATCCTTTAAGGCCCGGACCGCCTGCGGGACGATCCCATTGGGGTCCAACGCGGACGTCCCGCGCTCGTCCTTGCTGTCGGGGATCCCGAATAAAATGACGGCGGGGATGCCCAGTTGTATGGCCTCCGCTGCCTCCTTGATCAGGAGGTCGATAGACCAGCGATACTGACCCGGCATCGAGCCGATGGGCTCCCTTTTGCCCTGCCCGCTGCGGACGAACAGCGGGTAGACCAGATCGCTCGGGTTCAGGCTGGTTTCCCTCACCATCCGCCTGACCGGCTCGGTCAGCCTAAGGCGGCGGAGGCGTTCGGAAGGAAATGGCATAAGGACTATTTTCTCGGCAAATTGGTGAGAAACACCACAAGATCCCTGACCGAGATCATGCCGATCAGCTTTCCCCCTCTGGAGACGCCCAAATGACGGAGGTGAGACTGGGCCATCATGTCATTCGCATCGAGGAGCGTCTTGTTCTCGTCGATCATCAGGATCGGAGCCGACATAATCATCTCTACAGTCGTCTTGGCAGTATCGGCGGCGGTTGCCAGGACGCGGCGCACCATGTCGGTGTCGGTCACGATGCCGATGACATCTTTGGAATCGCCGCCTCTGGTGACCATGAGGCTGCCGATGTTGCGGTCGCGCATCATCACGGCCGCCGTCTTGACGTCCGTGTCGCGCCCGACAGTCGCAAACTTCTCGCTCGGAATCATAAACGACTTCACTGGAACCATACTGTCCCCCTCCTTGGTCTGTTAGGAAATCCGTTCACGTCAACAGCCGCTGCTTCACCCCTTTTTCCTGTCCGGCGAAGCGCGACCATAGTATTCCACAATGGCCTCGGCCAGCGCCGAAATCGTGTTTTCCCTGGCCTGAATCGTTACCGTTAAGCCCAGCTCCCGAGCCGTTTCCGCCGTGATCGGACCGATGCAGGCAACCGGGACACCCTGGGTGAGTCGAGCCAGCGCCCCCGGCGACTCGAAGAAGCTCGCAAAATTGCGCACGGTGGACGAGCTGGTAAAGGTAAGCATATCGATTGTCTTGTCGGTCAACCGCTGCACCAACCGTGCTGTGGCTGCTTCAGGCTTCACCGTCCGGTACACCGACACCACCGTGACCGTTGCCCCCATGGTCGTCAGGTCGGCGGGAAGCACTTCGCGCGCTACCTCGGCACGGGGGATCAGAATTCGCCTTCCGGCGACGCCGATCCGACGAAACGACTCGATGACGCCTTCGGCTTGATACTCGTCCGGGACAAGGTCTGCTCTCAGACCATATTGCGTCAGCTCCTGGGCGGTACGGGGGCCGATGCAGCAGATCTTCACGGACGCCAGAGCCCGGACATCTCGCCCGTGGTTGTACAACCGATTCATAAAAGGTGCAATCCCATTCATGCTGGTGAAGACCAGCCAATCCACGGACGCGAGGTGGGTGATCGCCCGGTCGAGCGCTTCCCAGGTTTGAGGAGGGACGATCTCGATCGTCGGACATTCCACGGGCTCCCCTCCCTGAGCCGCGATCAAGCGGGAAAATTCTCCGGCCTGTTCCTTCGCCCGGGTGACGAGAATACGTTTGCCGAATAGGGGCTGTCGCTCGAACCAATTCAAGTGGTCGCGTAGTCCGACGACCTTGCCAATGACGACCGTCGTTGGGGGTTCGAGCCCGGCAGCCTGGCTCTTCTCGACAATGTCCTGGAGGGTTCCGGTCACGGTCCGCTGTTTGGGCCAGGAACCCCATTGAATCAAGGCGACGGGGGTTTTGGGGGATCGGCCTTCCTTGACCAATCGATCAACGATCCGCGGCAGGTTTTTCATGCCCATCAAGAAGACCAGGGTTCCTTCTGCGGTGGCGAGCTTGGACCATTCCAACAGTTCCGCTTCCTTGCGCGGGTCCTCATGGCCGGTGACGAAGGCGACGGTCGAGGCCAGCGTTCGGTGGGTGACGGGGATGCCGGCGTAGGCCGGGACTGCGGTGGCAGAGCTAACGCCCGGAACGATTTCGAACGGCAAACCGGCTGCCGCCACGGCCTCCGCCTCTTCGCCGCCTCGGCCGAATACAAAGGGATCACCGCCCTTCAGGCGTACGACAATCTTTCCTTCCCCTGCCTTGGCGATGATCTGCCGAGTGATTTCTTGTTGATCCAGATAGGTTCCGCGCCCTCGGCGGCCGACATAGATCCGCTCGGAGTCCGGTCGCACGTAGTCGAGCAATGACGGATTGGCCAAATAGTCGTAGAAAACCGCGTCCGCTTGTTCAAGGCAACATTTCCCCTTCAGCGTCAGGAGACCGGGATCTCCCGGACCTGCACCGACCAGATAGATTTTTCCAAGACTTGTACTCATACCGCTCAGGTTCTTCCATATATTTCATCCAGAATCTCTCGTGCGCCATGGCGCAACAGGCGTTCGGCGAGATCGGTTCCGATCCTGGACGCAGAAGACGGTGGACCTTCGGATTGATCTTGAACCAACCGTGAACCATCGACTCGACCGACCAGAGCCATGAGCTGGAGCCGGTCTCCCTGGATCGATGCATGGGCGGCAATGGGGACCTGGCACCCTCCTTCCAGACGATGGAGCAGGGCCCGTTCGGCAGTGACGGCCGCCCGTGCGCTGGCATCTTCCAGCCCTGCCAAGACGGAGGCGACCCATGCATCGTCCTTCCTTGCCTCAATACCCAAGGCTCCTTGGCCGATGGCCGGAAGGCTGACCTCAAACGGGAGATACTGCGTGACGTGGTCTTGCCAACCCAGTCGCTTGAGCCCCGCTGCGGCGAGGACAATTCCGTCGTAGAGGCCGTCGCGGAGCTTGCGAAGGCGGGTGTCGAGATTGCCTCGCAACATCTCGATGACGAGGTCCGGTCGGCGGTGAAGCAATTGCGCCTGCCGTCTCAGGCTGCTCGTTCCGAGCTTGGCCCCACGGGGCAGATCCTCAAGCCGCTTGACATCACGAGCGATCAGGGCATCGCGTGGATCTTCGCGTCGCGGTACGCAGACGATATCGAGGCCGTTAGGCAAGTGGGTGGGCACGTCCTTCATGCTGTGGACGGCCAGGTCGATGTCTCGCGTGAGCAGCGCATCCTCGATTTCCTTGACAAACAGACCCTTGCCGCCGATCTTGGCCAGCGGCACGTCGAGGATCTTGTCGCCGGAGGTGCGAATTTCCCTCAGCTCCACATGCAAGCCCGGGTTCAGGTGCATCATCTGCTCCGCCACCCAATGACTTTGTTGTAGGGCCAGTTTGCTGGCCCGCGTGCCGAGCACGAGCGGCCGACGGGGCTGCTGACTCATTCCGGTCTCCTCTTTTTGCCAACGCATCCGACCGGTCGGCGGAAGGCAAGTCGGGCACATCGGTCCAGGATCCGGTGGATTTCCTGATTCATCGGACGTTCCTGTTCAGCAGAGTGTGAGGACAGAAGATCGAGCGTCACGGTGACAACCGACTGCATCGGTCTATACGACCGGATGTGAAAGATAAAGGGAAAACCGGAGAGGCATGGTCATCCGTCCGAGCCGGCCGGCATACTTCACGATGGAAGCGTCATGATGGTTGCCGCACGCGCACCGGCTCGTCGGTGTGGACACGGTCGTGGTCTCTTCGACCAGCGTCGTCACCCTCCGCCTGACTGGAAACCGCCTCCGGACGGTTGTTCCGAGCCGAGGCCCGGACTGATCCGGTCGCCTCTTCGAGGTTGAAAAATCTACGCGCCGCCTCGACAAACAGGGCGCCCGAGGAGGAATCCGCCTCTGCTTTCAAAGTGACCATTGTACCGTGCAGGAGCTTGTTGACGATGGCGGAGGCGAGGGACTCCACCATTTCCTGATCTTGCGGAGACAGCCGGGTCAAGCGGGCTTGCAGACGTTCCATCTCGGCCCGCTTGACCGCATCGGCCTTGCTGCGCAGCGCCACGATCGTCGGGGTGACCTCCAGCGATTTCATCCATTGCTGCAACACGCCGACTTCTTCGGCCACCATCGACTCGGCTTTCTCCGCCTCGCGAAGTCGCTCTTCCCGATTCTGTTCGACGCGCATCTTCAGATCGTCGATATCAAAGAGAAACGCGTTGTCGATGTGTCGAACTGCCGGATCGATATTGCGGGGTACGGAAATGTCGATCAGGAAAATCGGGCGGTTCATCCGTTGCCGGACGGCATGCTGCACCTGCTCGGGGGTGATTAGGTAGTGAGAGGCGCCGGTCGAGCAGAGCAAAATGTCCGACGCGATCATTTCGGTCGGGAAATCCTCGAACGGAACAGGGACCCCGTTGAATCGCTTGGCCAATTCAATCGCATTAACCGGATTGCGTGTGGTGACGCGGATGTGCCGCATGCCCTGAGCCACGAAATGCTTGGCGGCCAGTTTGGCCATCTCACCAGCTCCCACGAGCAGGACCGTGTGTTGGCTGAGGTCCGAGAAGATCTTTCTAGCCAGTTCGACGGCGGCGTAACTGATCGAGACGGCCGTTTCGGCGATCTTGGTCTCGGTGCGGACCCGCTTGGCGACGGAGATGGCCTTCTTGATCACTTTGTTCAAGACGACGCCGGTGGCTTTATGAGTCAAGGCCGCGTCATAGGCATCCTTGATCTGGCCGAGAATCTGAGACTCTCCAACAATCATCGAGTCGAGGCTCGACGCAACTCGGAACAGATGGGCGATCGCCCGAGCGCCCGTATGCGAATAGAGATGCGGGGTCAGGTGTTCGGAGGAGAGAGAAAGATGCGTGTCGGCCAGAAACTCTTGCACACGGTGAAAGCCGGCATCCACAGATTCGACGACCGCGTACACTTCGACTCGGTTACAGGTGGACAGCAGCAGGCCTTCTTTAATGCCGGGGTACGAGCAGAGCCGAGTCAGGGCTTCGCCCAGACGACTTTCCGGTACGGCAAGCCGCTCGCGGATCTCGACGGGAGCGGTTTTGTGGCTGAGACCGACCGTGATGATGTGCATATCAGGAATAGGTCCCGTAATTCTTGAGCACCACGCCGATCAGTGTCAGCACCACGCCGGCGAATCCGATAATCGTCAGGTACGCGGCGCGCTTGGCCCGCCATCCCACCGTCAAACGGCCGAGCAGGACGACAAGATAGAACATCCAGGTCACGAGAGCCCAGACTTGCTCCGGGTTCCAGTTCAAATAGGAGCCCTTCGAGAACTCGCCTGAAATCGCTCCGGTGATGATGCCCAGGGTGAGCAACGGAAATCCCAGGATGATCGACCGTTGATTGAGATTGTCGAGGAAATCCAGCGGCGGTAGTTTGCTGTACAGCACATTAAACCGTTTGGACTTGAGCAGCCTGTCTTGAATGACATACATCAAGCCGGCCACGAACGCGATTGCAAAGCCCACGGTGCCCAACATGCTGAGCGTCACATGAAGCCAGACCGTCCGAAGCGACGGGCCGATCGCGGGGACACGATCCGGCAAGGCGGTGGCGGAAACGAGTGACACCAACGCCAGGGGGACGATAAACGAGCCCAATACGTGAATGCGGTGACGAAACTCTACGGCCAAAAAAACCAACACCAACATCCAAGAGAAAAACGATAGGGCTTCCTGAAAACTGGCCAAAGGCGCCCCCGACCCGCTCCAGAGTCTGAGGAGCAGGGCGATACTGTGGGTGACGAATCCTGCAGCCGTGAGCCACAGGGAAACCATTGAGAGCGCCTCAGAGCGGCGCAGGAGGTACACGAGGAAGCAAACGGTTCCGGCCAAGTACAACGAAATGGTGGTCACCACAAACGAGACCGGCATCAACCTATCTCCTCGACTTTGCGAAAGAAATTACGGATGTGAGAGAATCCGAAAATTATACTGACCCGCGAAAAGAGCAGTCAAGAAATGAAAGTGCCGAAGGTCATCGCCATCAGGGGGGATAGCCATCCAAACATGCCGTCCGTGCGCGGTGGACGGATCAAGTCAATCGACACGATGCCGGTCGGAGCCGGCCGGCTCTTTGTCGTTGCGGTGCCGATTGGACATCTCGGTGATCTCACTATCCGGGCGCGACGCATCTTACGGGGAGTCGGACTCATTGCCTCGGAAGACCCTCGGGTCACGAGACGGCTCCTCGCTCGATACCGCATTACCGTCCCGCTGACAACCTATTTTGCCGGCAACTATCGGGAGAAAACGGCCGTGCTGTTGCAGCAACTCGCTCAGGGGCTGGACGTGGCCTTGGTTACGGATGCCGGTACCCCGGCCGTCTTCGATCCCGGTGCCTATGTGGTCCGAGCGGCGCATAGGGCACGTATTCCGGTCGTGGCCGTTCCCGGCCCGTCGATCCTGACCGCAGCGCTCTCTGTGGCTGGTTGCGAAGGTGAGCGGGTGTTGTTTATGGGGCGGCTTCCGTCCTCGCGGGCGGTGCGTCGGAATCTCTTCAGGCAGGCCCGTGTTCTGGCGGACACGCATGTGGTGTTGCTTGCCCCTCAAGACCTGTCTCGTCTGGTGCAGGAGGTCCATAGCTGGGAGGGAAACCGGCGGATGATCATCCTTCGAAATCTGACGACGGCGGCTGAGGAAATTCTCATCACGACGACCAAACGGTTTCTCGGTGCCGCGACCGGTGTAATGACTACCGCACTGGTCACCGTGATTTTCGCCGGTATGATGCGGCGGGCGCGTGTAAGCACTCCGAAGGCCGGAAAGCGGCCGGGAGACAAGCGCGGGCGAAGGGCTACTCGACCGAACCGTCGCGCCGCCGGATGATGACGCGAAAGGATGACCCGAACGGTTCTTCAACCAGCACAAGATGCCCTTCGTTTCGGACGCTCTGCGGCACATTCTTAATGGGGTCCCCGTCGTCAAGCAGTACGCTGAGTATCTGTCCGGGATCCATCGTTTCAAGTTTCAACTTCGTTTTCACGAAATTATAGGGGCAGATGACGCCGCGTAGGTCGATCTCGCTATCGACGACAATGGGTTGTGGAATCCGGTTCGATGACATCTTCCAAGTCCTTCTTCAGGAGAATGGTTGCAACCTTGTAACGTCAGAGTTCGCTGGGTCGTCGCGCGATTCGTATTGTGCCAGGTTACTGGCTAGGAAAACAAAAAGGGCAGCCTCTCGCAGAGGCTGCCCTTTTTCGACCTGGTCGGTCTGGAAAACGAACTTACTTGCCGGAATACCCTTTCATGAGGTTCGGTTTGGCGTTGTCCGTGCCATAGTCGGACTTGTTTTGAATCTTGGTCTCCGGAGCGACAGTATTGTATCCCCACCCCGGTTGCGGTTCGCAGTTCCAGCAGGGAGCGGCGCCGGTGAACTCGCCGACGGATGTCGTCACGACTCCATCCTTGACCTCTCCCGGAAGAATGGCGCCGACCGCTCCACCGGTAACTCCGCTGCTGCTGGTGACGATGCCCCGCTCCGTGGTCGGATTTGGCCGCTGGCCGAGACCGCCGAAGCCGGCAAGCTTCTCATTGCCGCGAAGCACCGTGACGTCCCGCACCAGCTTCTTTCCTGTTCCGAATGGATGAGTTGGGCTGGTTTCCTCGAATACTTGGACCGAGACATCATCGCCAGCGTTTATGGTTTTCATCTGGTCCAGGTTCGTCTTGTCATCGAAGTAGACGGTCAGTGAACTCATGGCTCCCGTTCCCGCTCGCCCCTCATCGTGGGAGCTGCCACCCGTTTCAAGGAGCATCTTGCGAGCCGGAATATCGATGGCCAGCACACGACCGAAAACAGTCTCGGCTTGCGACAGCCTGTCCAAGAATGCGCTTCGATCAAACGAGTTGACACGGTTCGCCGACCCCGAAACGTCGCCGACGCCGCTCCCTACGCCGAGTCCCGTGGAGACCTGAGGGAGTCGCTCCTGGGCGTTTGCAACGCTGAAGGAGCCGACGAGCAGAACCGCCGCTCCTAGTGCAACCACGTTACGCATGTGCTGCCTCCTTGTAAGTTAGAAGGTGAGTGAAGATGATGAAGTTGAGATGAACGACAAATGCCGAAAAGAAACATCGATATCGATTGCGTACAACCCTTGAATGTGGCGGAACTATAGGCTAGGAGGCTCATCATGTCAAGGGGGAATTCAGACCCGCCGAACCAAGGTCTACCGGGTCGAATGGTCCGAAGGGTGCGGTTCCGGCGGAGTATGGTGACCGGGAGGGTGTATGCCTGGCAACTGCGGATTTACCGAGGCAGAACCTGTCAATTGGTGCCCGGAGGGAGGGTCGAACTCCCACTCTCTTGCGAGAACCGGATTTTGAGTCCGGCGCGTCTGCCAGTTCCGCCATCCGGGCTAACCTGCATGCGGTTTGGGAAGCGGGTTGCGGCGAAGGGGTCTTTACTAGCACGATGGACCCAGAGCGTCAACCGGGCACTCTTCCCTTTGCAATCGGAACGATGCTAGTATCAACAGATTGCAGATCAAAGCCACGAACCAGTCGGCCTGATGCGGAGGAACCTATGGCGCAGGTGCAGTGTCAATGTTGTGGGCAAGCCGGTGATTCCATCACCGACCCCATCTTTTTGGGACGGTTGGAGGCTGAAGTCAAAGCGAAGGTCTGTCTCGCCTGTTGGAAGAAATGGGAAGGTATGCGGGTGATGGTGATTAATGAATACCACATCAATCTGGGCGACGAGAGCGGACGCGATCTGCTCAAGAAGCATATGAAGGCGTTTCTCAAACTCGGAGAAAGCACCGATACGGCCAAGCTCGCCGAGAACTACCGTCCCGCAGGGTCGTGAGGCCCGGCCACGTTTTCGGTCCCATTCGTTGTTAGAGACCTGATATCCCTTCCAGACTCCTCACATCGGCGGCGAAGGCCATGCTCGGCGACTCGCGGCGGTCCAGTAGCCGTCATCATGGTGCGCGTGCGATCTGGTGGAATTTCTGGATCTAGCTTCTCCTGACGGGCTCTCTCTTGAAAAGCCGTTACTCTCAACGGGTTGATTGACAGAAATGCCAACCGTTTGATATTGTTCGGCGTTCTGCCTCCTCGCGGTTTGTTCCGACGATCGGCAGGTGTCAACATGATCACACAGATGAAGGTCCGGGGGTTGATGTTCGACCCCTACAACAACGCCTATATCATCATTCTGCGCGGCGAGGAGCATGGGGACGTGCTTCCGATCTGGGTCGGGAAGGCCGAGGCAAGCGCCATCAGTTTCGCATTGGAAAATATCGTCGCTCCCCGTCCGATGACCCATGATCTCCTCAAATCGTTTATGGATCTGTTCGATGCGAAGGTCATCAGCGTGGTCATCACAGATCTGTCAGAAAATACCTACTATGCCAAGATTCACCTCCTCTATCAGGACTCCGAGTTTTCCATCGACTCGCGTCCAAGCGATGCGATTGCGATCGCGTTACGCGCCGACGCACCGGTATTCGCGAACGAGACGGTGATGAAAAAGCAAACGTCCGAAGACCTCGAACAGTGGCTGGAGAATCTTAAGCCAGAGGACTTCGGCAAATTGGATTCGTGATCATCGAGTTAAGCATGTCAACTCCGAGCCAAGACGCGGGTGAGTGGGTGGAGTTCAGGGTGCACGGGGTCGTGCGCGATGAGAACACCGACACGCAGATCGTGATCCTTCGGGATGATCAGGGAGGTGAAGTGTTGCCGTTATGGGTCGGTTTGGCGGAAGGCAACGCCATCCGGTTGGCGCAGGAAGCGATCGTCACGCCCCGCCCCATGACGCATGACCTGATCAAGAGTCTGGCCGATCATCTCAACATTCAGGTGCAGTGGGTGGCTATCACCGATGTGAAAAACACGACCTACTATGCCACGCTTTACCTGATCTCCAAGGGAGTCACACGAACGTTGGATGCCCGTCCGAGCGACGCAATTGCCTTGGCCTTGCGGGTCAAATGCCCAATCTATGTCACCCAGGACGTTCTTAGCCGTCGAGGTGGTGGGAACGCGGACGTGTGGCTGGAGAAGCTCCAGTCGAAAAAGGTGGATCCGGCCGAGGCCTGACCGGACTGCTTCGTGCCTCACGAGCGTATCAGCGTATCGATGCGCGCTTAGCAACAGGAAACCGGAGAAGACCGACAATGCGAACGTATTTGGCAAAGCCGACGGAAATTCAGGAAACATGGCACCTCGTAGACGCGGATGGCAAGACGTTAGGACGTCTCGCGGCCCGCGTCGCTTCCCATCTCAGGGGTAAGCACCGGGTGACATTCACCCCGAACGTGGACATGGGCGATCATGTGGTCGTGATCAACGCCGAGAAAGTCAAGTTAACCGGCGATAAGATGAGGACCAAGGTCTATGCCTATCACACGGGCTACCCCGGCGGATTGAAATCGGCGACGGCCGAACAAGTGTTCGCCAAGGATCCAACCAGGTTATTGCGCACCGCGATTGAAGGCATGCTGCCCAAGACGCCGCTGGGCAAAAAGATGGCGAAAAAACTCAGGGTCTATGTCGGTGCGACCCATCCGCACCAGGCACAACAACCTCAGCCGTTGTCGCTCTAACCGACCGCTGAACACATCCCTACTCGCAAGGAGGACGAATCCGAATGGCTGCCGCAGTTCAATACGCCACTGGTAAACGAAAAACCGCTGTCGCGCGGGTCTGGCTGACCCCCGGCAATGGCGAGATCGTCGTCAACAATCGCTCGCTCGAGCAGTACTTCGGTCGCGAGATACTCCGAAACCTGGTGCAGTTGCCCTTCGTCGTCAGCAACACGGCCGGCAAGTTTTCGGTCCGCGCCACGGTGGCGGGAGGTGGGCATGCCGGGCAGGCGGGAGCGTTGCGCCATGGCATTGCCAAGGCGCTTGTGACCTTGAACACCGGACTCAGGGAGCCGGTCAAGAAGGAAGGGTTTCTCACAAGAGATTCCCGCGTCAAGGAACGAAAGAAATACGGACAAAAGGGCGCGCGGCGTCGCTTCCAATATTCTAAGCGCTGACGCCTGGACCACATTCGGTGACGAAAAGGGAAGGTCCGGCGGCCTTCCCTTTTTTGTGTGCGACGACCGAAGCGCCGGGAGAGATGCGTATGTCCTCAGCGACGACAAAGAAGGTTCGTGTCGCAGTGGCCGGAGCCAGCGGTTATGCCGGAGGTGAACTCCTGCGGTTGATCACCGCACACCCGTATCTTCACCTGACCGTGGCAACCTCAGAGAAATCGGCTGGTTCACGCGCGTCGTCGGTTTTCCCTCACCTGACCGGGATCGTAGATCTGACCTTTGAAGCGCTCGCGCCCGACGCCTTGCCCGATCGAGCCGACGTGATGTTTCTGGCCCTCCCCCACACCAAGTCCTTTGATGCCGTGGCCACCTGCCTCAAGGCCGGAAAGCAGGTTGTGGATCTTAGCGCCGACTATCGGTTGAAGGAGGCGGGAAGCTATCCGATCTGGTACCAGGCCACACACCCCTATCCGGATTTGCTCGCCCGGGCGGTCTATGGTTTGCCGGAACTCCATCGCGCCGCCATCCGGCAAACGGCACTGGTAGCCTCGCCGGGATGCTATCCGACGGCCGGCATTCTCCAATTCGCGCCGCTGGTGGCGGAAGGGTTGATCGATCTCCGATCGATGGTCATCGACGCAAAATCCGGGATATCCGGAGCCGGACGGAGCCCGGCTCTGCCCTATCATTTCCCTGAGGCGCATGAATCGCTCGAGCCCTATAAAATTGGCCAACACCGGCATATTCCAGAGATCGAACAGGAACTGGGGTTGCTAGCCAAGCGCGGAGCCGCCTCATCCGAACCGGTCGTCGTGACCTTTACGCCTCACCTGGTCCCGATGAATCGAGGTATCCTCAGCACGGGTTACGCAAAACTCAGGCGCGATATCGATCAGGCTTCACTGCGAGCGTTGTACGTCGCTTTTTACAAAGGTGAACGCTTTGTACGGCTTCAGGAGGGTGACACGACGGCCAACCCGCGGCATGTCCGCGGCTCCAATTTCTGCGACCTCTCCGTCCACCTCGATCGCCGGACCGGTTCGGTCGTAACGGTCGCCGCGCTGGACAATCTGGTGAAGGGGGCTGCAGGCCAAGCAATCCAGGCGCTGAACGTCATGCTGGGGTATCCCGAAGAGACCGGACTCTTGTCCGCCGGCCTGTTTCCGTGACGGATTCTTCCAGTTCTGTCTCCCCGTTCATTTATCTTCATCTTCACACAAGGGGCCACCATGAAGTTGAGTCGTGGGGGAATCACCGCGCCGGTCGGCTGGGTTGCCGCCGGCATTCATTGCGGCATCAAGAAGTCACCGCATTTGGACCTCGCGCTGGTGCTGTCTGAGCGATCCGGCCCCATCGCCGGGGTCTTTACGAACAATCAGGTGGTGGCTGCCCCGGTGACGGTCGATCGGGCGCATTTGGTCGGCAAGGTCGGCCGAGCGCTGCTCGTCAACAGCGGATGCGCGAACGTCTGCACCGGTGCTCAAGGGATGCGCGCAGCGCGAGAGATGGTCCATCTGGCAGCGGACCAGTTCGACATCCCTCCGCACCACGTCTTCATTGGTTCGACCGGCGTCATCGGCGCACCACTACCGATCGAGCGGATTCGAGCCGGGTTTCCCCGCCTAGTCGCGCGGTTGCGTCGCCGTGGCGGAGCGGAGGCAGCCAAAGCCATCATGACAACCGATACCCGCATGAAAGAGGTGGCGTTCAGGCAAAGGATCGGAGGGGGCACGATCACGATTGGTGGAATGGCCAAGGGGTCCGGCATGATCCACCCAAACATGGCCACGATGCTGGCCTACTTTTCGACCGATGCGGCCATCGCTCAGCCGGCCCTGCAGCGAGCCTTGAGGCGGGCGGTGGACGAGTCGTTTAATTGCATCTCAGTGGACGGCGATACCAGCACCAACGACACCGTGTTGTGTCTGGCGAACGGGATGGCCGAGAATCGAATCATTCGAGCGGGCTCCCCGGCGTTCAGGGCCTTCGAGGGCCTGTTGCGAGCTGCTTGTGAGAACCTCGCGCTCCAAGTCTGCCGGGACGGTGAAGGATTGACGAAGTTCGTCGAAATCGTGGTCACGGGGGCGAAACATGAGCCTGATGCGCGAAGGATTGCCCAGACCATCGCCACATCCTGTCTGGTCAAGACCGCCCTGTTTGGCGAGGATGCCAACTGGGGACGGGTGATGGCGGCCATTGGACGGTCCGGCTCCGTGCTCAAGCCGGAACGGATCAGCCTCTCCTTCAGCGGCGTGCCGATTTGCCGTCATGGGAGAGGGCTGGGTCAGGCGGCCGAGCGGCGCGTGGCCAAGGTCTTCCGGCGGAAGGAGATTCGCATCGAAGTCGATGTAGGACTGGGGAGCGGATCGAGCCGGATGTGGACCACCGACTTGTCCTACGAGTATGTTCGAATCAATGCCAGTTATCGATCCTAAATGGCGTGCGCCCATCCGTTGCGCCATTGGCTTGAAAAGCCGGAGCCGCCATGCTAGGCTCTCGCGTTCTGACAAATTATGACGGGAAATCGAGATGATGCGAGAGGAATAGTCCTGTCGTATCCACAATCAAATTGAAATCGACGTCTGACACGTCGCTCGCTTGGGAGCAAGGGACCGTGAATCCCTCGCCGGTCGGCCAGATCGGCGTTCCGCAGGCGGGGAAGGAGGTGAGGGTATGGGAGAAGTCACGTTGAAGGATCTACTGGAAGCCGGTGTGCATTTCGGACACCAGACCAACCGGTGGAATCCGAAGATGAAGCGGTTCATCTTTGGCGAGCGCAATGGGATCTACATCATCGACCTGCAGCAATCCTTGGAACGGCTGGAACAGGCCTATGCCTTCATCCGCGATACGGTGGCCAACGGAGACTCCGTCCTGTTCATCGGGACCAAGCGACAAGCGGCCGACGTGCTGGAAGAGGAAGCCAAGCGGGCCAACATGTTTTTCGTCAACCAGCGTTGGCTGGGCGGCATGCTCACCAACTTCCAAACCATTCGACGGAGTATCGAGAAGCTGAAGAAGATGGAAGCGACGCTGGCCGACGGTGGGGTGCGCCAAGGCCTCACGAAGAAAGAACTCAATCAGATGGAAAAGGACCGCGTCAAGCTTGAGAAGTATCTCAGCGGCATCAAGAATATGCGCTCCCTGCCGGGGTGCGTGTTCGTGCTCGACACGCGGGTCGAGCGCATCGCCGTGTTGGAGGCGAGCCGGCTGGGGATCCCGATTGTGGCGATCGTCGATACCAATTGCGAGCCGGACCTCATCACCTATCCGATTCCCGGCAACGACGACGCCATCCGTTCCATCAAGTTGATTACGACCCACATGGCGGATGCCTGTCTCGAAGGCGCTCATCTCCGCGCACAACGCGAGGAAGCGGAAACTCCCGCGCTGGTAGCGGGCGCGGAAAAGCGCGGGCCGGCTCCGCTCGATGTGGTCGGGTTGGCCGCCCGGTAAGGATCGGTGCGGTTGAGTGAGGTGCGAACACCATTCACATTTTTGATACTGCGAGGGTGACGATTCCATGGCGGCTTCTGCAACGTTGGTGAAAGAATTACGCGAAAAAACCGGAGCGGGCATTCTGGATTGTCAGAAGGCGCTCACCGAAAACAGCAACGACATCGAGAAGGCGATCGACTACCTTCGTCAAAAAGGTTTGGCCGCCGCGCAAAAGCGGGCGGGACGCGAAGCGAACGAGGGACTGATTTCGGCCTACATCCATCCGGGCAGCCGGATCGGCGTGTTGGTGGAGGTCAACTGCGAGACCGATTTCGTCGCCCGCAACGATGAATTTCAGGCCCTGGTCAAGGACGTCTCGTTGCAGATCGCCGCAGCGCGTCCGGCCTATGTCGCGCGAGAGGATATTCCCGCCGAGGTCATTGAGCGCGAGAAGGCGGTGTATCAAGGCCAGTGCAAGGAGATGGGAAAGCCCGAGGCGGCTTGGTCGAAAATTATCGAAGGGAAGCTGGAGAAGTTTTATCAGGAAATGTGCTTGCTGGAGCAGGCGTTCATCAAGGACCCGAGCGTTACGATCAAGGATCTGTTGACTCAGCGGATCGCCAAGATCGGAGAGAACATCGTCATTCGGCGGTTTACCCGCTATGAACTCGGTCAGACATGACGGCGGCGAAGTACCGGCGCATTCTCCTGAAAGTCAGCGGCGAGATGCTGGCGGGAGACCAAGGGTACGGCATCCAACCCTCCGTGTTGGACGGGCTGGGGGGAGAGATTGCGGATGTCGTCGCGATGGATGTGGAGATTGCACTGGTCATCGGCGGCGGCAATATTTTCAGGGGGATCGCCGCCAGCGCCAAGGGCATGGAACGCGCCTCCGCCGATTACATGGGAATGCTCGCGACTGTCCTGAACGCCCTGGCCTTGCAGAACAGCCTTGAGCGCCGCGGAGTGATGACTCGTGTGCAGTCGGCCATCGAGATGCGACAATTGGCCGAGGGCTACATTCGCAGGCGGGCGATTCGACACCTGGAAAAGAAGCGGGTGGTGATCTTTGCGGGCGGCACCGGAAATCCGTATTTTTCGACCGATACGGCGGCGGCCCTGCGGGCCATGGAGATCGGCGCCGATGTTATCATGAAGGGCACAAAAGTGGATGGTGTGTACGAAGCCGATCCGGTGACGAACCCAACGGCCAAGCGGTTCGACCGGTTACCATTCTTGTCGCTCATCAATCAAAACTTGAAGGTGATGGATTCCACGGCTGTCACGCTGTGCATGGACAACAATCTGCCGCTGATCGTGTTCAACCTCAAACAGCGGGGGAATCTCAAGCGGATTATGCAGGGAGAGGTCGTGGGCACGTTAGTGACGGCGGGACCGCAATAGTGGTCCGAATCTCATGATCGGGGCGTAGGACAACGGCCATGGCACATCCGGTTCATCAAAAGACGACGGAGGGGATGGAACGCACCCTCGAACATCTGAAGCGGGAATTGAGTACCATGCGCACGGGGCGGGCTTCCATCGCGCTGCTCGACAACGTCAAAGTGGATTATTACGGTACCGTGACACCACTGAAACAGGTCGGCACCTTATCGACGCCGGAGCCGCGCTTGATCACGATCCAGCCGTGGGATGTGAAACTCATCAAAGAAATAGAGAAGGCATTGGCCGCCTCCAATTTGGGCGTGACGCCGTCGAACGACGGCAAGCTGATCCGGGTGCCGCTTCCGCCGCTGACTGAAGAGCGGCGGAGGGAACTGATCAAGATCTGCAAAAAGCACGGCGAGGACACCAAGGTACACATCCGGACCGTCCGGCGCGAGGCCAACGAAGAGCTGAAAAAACTTCAGAAGGACGGCAAGATGAGCGAGGACGACCTGCGCCGCTCCGAGGCCGAAATTCAGAAACTGACTGATCAATATATCGAAAAGGTCGATCATGTGCTAAAAAAGAAAGAGGAAGAAATTCTCGAAGTTTGACCACCTCCGCCGCCTCCTATATCAGTCGCGTGCCGGCCACTCATCCTGCCTCTCCAACTCGATGCGTTATTGATCTCGGGGTCCTGACCCACAACCTCCGGTGGCTTCGCAGCCGGTTGGCTCCATCCTGCCGGGTGATCGGTATTGTCAAAGCCAATGCCTATGGACATGGGGCGGTGGAGGTCTCGCGAACCCTCGTGCAAGCCGGTGTCACGCTATTGGGCGTGGCGACGCTCGCGGAAGGCATCCAACTCAGAGAGGCGCGGATCAACGCCGGGATCATCCTGATGGGACCGCTCGTACAGGGAGAAATTCACGACCTGGTCTCGCATCGGCTGACCCCGGTTATTTACAGCGAGGAGTTTGCTCGTGACCTTGTGATGCGGCTTCGGGATGAGGCAGTCCCCTACCCGGTCCACGTCGAGGTGGACACCGGGATGGGGCGGCTGGGAGTGGGACGCGACCGTCTGCTGGATCTCCTGCAGTCTCCTGCCTTCAAGGGGCCTCTGCGATTAGACGGGGTGATGAGCCACTTCGCCGATGCAGACAGTGAGGATCGATCCTACACACAAGGCCAGCTTGCGCAGTTCACCGGCCTCCTGGAACAAATCCGGCGCGCCGGCGTGAATGTGCCGTTGGCGCATGTGGCCAACACCGCAGGCATCCTTCGCTTTCCTGCCTCCCACCTGGATGCGGTCCGGCCCGGGATCGGCCTCTATGGGTATCATTATCCCGTGGGGCAGGAGGCGGAGGTCGCATTGCGGCCGGTGTTATCGCTCCTTACGCAGGTTGTCCAGGTTCGGAGCCTGCAGTCGGGTGAATCCGTCAGCTACAACCGCACGTTTCGAGCTTCGCGTCAGACTCGGATCGCCGTCCTCCCACTCGGCTACGCCGACGGGTACAATCGGCTGCTCTCGAACAAAGGAACGGTGCTCGTTGCGGGGAAGCGAGCGCCGGTGGTCGGTCGAATCTGTATGGATATGACCATGGTGGATATCACAGAAATCCCGGAAGCGCAGGTCGGCACGGACGTGGTATTGATCGGTGCGGAGGGGGCCGAACGGATCACTGCCTTGGATTTGGCGCAAGGGCAAGGGACGATCCCCTACGAAGTGCTCTGCTCGATCGGTCCGCGGGTACGTCGCTTGTATGTTGAGTAACGCCTGCGTTTCGGACAGGTAGTTGAAATACCCTTCTCTGAACTTGGAAGACCCACGGGCTCACACGATTCAGCCATTCCCTGATAAGCGTCGGCCGCTACCAATGAGCTGGTCGGCCGTGATCCCGATGACGGACAGCAACCGCATCACATCCAGCTTGTCAAATTGACCGACGGGATGAACGTGAATCACCTCGTTGCGGCGTGGCAAGCCGAGAAAGGATGTCTGCCGCACCGGGCGAGGCACATGGGCGGTCCCCAGGGCATCGGCTCGGGAGGGTGTGCCGAGGCGACGGTCTGTTTGGGGGCAGGCGCGTACGCCCTGCTCTGCACCATTCCCACCTCGGACCATACGACTTATGTCGTGCTCGGTATGCGCAAGGCTCTCACAGTGATCGAACGGGAAGGCCGGATGCCCTCGATTGCGGCGAACTACCACCTCTTGCTCCTGGACGATGAGGGAACGGTGCATGAGCCCATCAAGTCGAGGCTGCACACCTTTGACGTCGAAAATCGAGGCGCCCAAGTGCATCAGGTCAGTTTGGTCAGGCTGAATTCCGGCGTACCCGATGATCGTGTGGCGCCGGCGCTGATGCCGACTTCTTCCCGTCGTTCTTGGCCGTTGGCAGGCGGAATGAGCGGGCGGAGTTCGGCGGAGAAGGAGTGTTTACTGCCAGACTTTCTACTGGACGGTATTCGCCGATCAGCCTCTTCCAATCCGAACACACATCGGTCTCACGCTTCGAACGGGGTGGTTCTGACTTTCGAAGGTCCGTGATACGGCGATCCCCGGCGGACCTGCTCCCGAAATCTCGTCCCCAGCGAGACTATCGGTGAGGCGCTCTCGTTTCTCTGATTATGGGCTGTTGAGGAAATCATGCCGCTCCAGAGACGCCCGATTCGTCTCCTGACAGACACCGATCGTGATCGCGTAATAGCTGGGATGCAGTCCAGCCGCTATGGTAAGGTGTAACGCGACTGTTCCATATCCCTGGGTCTACGACCCGGGCGCTTCTTCCATCCTCCGTCACCTACAAGAAAGGATCACTCATGCGATGCTCCGTTCTGATCATGTCAGCGGTCATCGGTCTTGGACTCACCGGCGGCGCTGCTGGTGCCGCCGACCCGACGACCGACGATCAAAAAACACTCTATGCCCTGGGTCTGGCGATCAGCCAATCGCTCGGGACCTTCGCGCTCAGCGAGGCCGAACTCGAGTTCGTCAAGAGCGGCATCACCGACGGTGTACTCAAGAAGCCCGCCAAGGTGGACTTTCAGGCGTTCGGGCCGAAGGTCAAGCAACTGCAAACGGCCCGGGCCTCGGTGATTGCCGAGGCCGAGAAGAAGGCGGGTGCGGCGTTTCTAGCCAAGGCGGCGGCCGAACCGGGTGCGACCAAAACAGAATCGGGCGCCATCGTCAAAGCCATAACGCCGGGGAAGGGCGCCACGCCTCAGGCCACCGACACCGTCAAGGTGCATTATCATGGAACCCTGATCGACGGGACGGTGTTCGACAGCTCGGTGCAACGAAAGGAGCCGGCGACCTTCCCGCTCGGCAACGTCATCAAGTGTTGGACCGAAGGATTGCAACACATCAAGGTCGGCGGAAAGAGCCGATTGGTCTGTCCCTCGAACCTCGCCTACGGCGATCGTGGAGCGCCGCCGGACATCAAGCCGGGTGCCACATTGGTGTTTGAGGTCGAACTGTTGGACATCGTCAAGCAGTAAGCCGATCCAACAAAATGGGCGCTGGGCGGCCTGGTCCGCCCAGCCCTCCCGCGCTCGACGGAGACTTCCGAGGCTCAAGCCTGAAAAGGGTGCTCCTCCTGTGATAGCGTAAGAGTGGAGAAGAAGGAGGAACTGCGACGATGGTCCGACATCAGACGCGCCAGGCGACTTCCTTCGGAGTCGAAGATCGGTAGGTAGGCATGCTCATGCCATGGAGACTCATCGGCGTGATGGTGGGATGGCTGGCGTTCAGCGCGCTTCCAGCCGACGCGGGCGACGGCTCGATCCCGTGGGAATGCACCGGCTATGAAGGAGATGCTCAAACGCGATGCCTTCAGGCCTATATCGAGGTCCAGCGGGATAAAATAGCAGAGCTAGAAGAGCAGTTACGGGACCAGCAAGGTGTCCTAGGCCGGCTAGCGGACCAGGTCGATCGTCAGGCCAAGGCCACGGCGGATCTCAAACGGTCGTTGGACCATCGGCCGTCGGTTGTTGTGCCCGGTCCCTATGGCGACGGTCCGTTCGGTTCTATCTACTACGGCTCTGCCTCCGTCATCCCGCCGATTGGATTCGGTCTCTACATCGGCCGTCCCTGGCTTTACGGTCCCTCCTCGTTCTATCGACCGTATCTCTGGAGACCTCCATACTTCGGGCCACGTTATCGCAATTGGGATCGTCGCTGGTAATGGCAGCGGGTCCTGCCGGCGGTTCCTACGAGGTTTTGAGTGTCCGTTTGAGCCGTTTTTGGACGCTGGCCACCTTGCTCTTGAGCCTGCCTGTCGCGCCCTTGCGATAGTCGATCTTGATGGAGCAGGAGATACGGTTACAGTCCTTGCGCATCCGTTCGTAACATTGCTTCACGACCGCCATCACCTCGTCCCACTCCCCTTCCAGCACCGTCCCCATCGGGTTTAGCCGGTAATCCACTCCGCTCTTGTCGATGATCTCCAGCGATCGGGCGACGTACTTGCCCACGCTTTCGCCTTTGCCCAACGGCGACATGCTGACTTCGAGCAACACCATAGGCCTGTCTCCTACTGTGAGGGATTGGTTTCAGGTTTAGCCGTACGCTCTCGGAGCCACGCGGAAGGGTACTGCACCTGGCCGGTGAGCTTGAATTCCTGGACCGCGCGACGAAGGGTGTCCTTGCGCTGCGCGTAGTCGGCTTTCGCGGCCTTGGTCTCGTCGCGGAGTTCAGCCAGCCATGAAAGAAATTCCGCCGCCTCCGAGCCGAAAATCGCTTCCAGATCTTGACGAATCCTGGAGGCGAGCGCCGGCGAGGCCCCGCTCGTGCTCACTGCGATCCGCAGGTGTCCGCGACTGACGACGGCCGGCATCATGACCGTAGAGTGTTCCGGCTGGTCCACGGACCAGACCTGAAATCTGTCTTTGCGGGCCAGGTCCAACAGCGATTCTGAAAATTCGCGGTTGTCCCTGAGACAATTGAGGACCAGAACGACGCCCGGCGTGTCCGTAGCGCGGAACAGCCGCCCGCGATGAATGACCTTGGCGCTGGCCGTAAGTTTCTTGAGCGTATCGTTGAGCGTGGGATTGATGACGGTGACTTTGGCGCCGGCATCGAGCAAACGGATCGCCTTGTCGGCGGCTTCCTCGTCTCCTCCAAGAACGAGACAGGGCCACCCCTTGACGTCGAGTGATAGTGGAAATCCTGGGTTCACAAGTCTTCTCCCTTCTGGCTGGCGTCTCCGAGTCTTCCAACGGCGGACGGTCGCGTATCATACAACAGGACTCGCAGCGCACAAAAGAGACCTCCCTTTTTGCGAGGCCGATCGGTATAATATCCATCTTGTAAGCGCGCGGGAAGCGTCGCAGGGAGCCACATGCGGGTTGGCGACAAGGAGAAAAGGAGAAGTTGTGGCGAAGCATACCATGGGCACGTTCGGGATGGCAGGTGGCATCATCGCTCTGGCTGCAATCGCCGCTTATTTCGGTCTGGCGCACGGGTGCGAGAAGCCCGGCGTGAGCCGCATTGCGGGCCGAGTGACGATCCTTCCCGAATTGGCCGGTCAGGTGAAGGCGACGGACGTTCTGTTCGTGATCGTGAGGAGGCCGCAGGCCAAGCGTCCATTGGCGGCCAAGCGGTTCGACAACCCTCAGTTTCCGGTGGTCTACGAGGTTACCAATGCCGATGTCATGATGCAGGGCACCGAGTTGCGAGGCGTAGTCGATGTGGTGGCGCGGCTGGACCGGGATGGCCAAGCCGGACCGGCCCAGCCGGGCGATATCGAAGGTGAGTTCGAGAAGAATCCCACCATGGTCGGCGGTGACCAGGTGGATATTACCTTGAGCACTGTACGCTGAAAAGAAGAAAGACCACAGAAGGTTCAAAAGGCCGTCCAGCGAGGTGAGAACAGAGCTGGCTGGCTGTTTCAACATCCTGACTAGGTGTCGGCGGTGTCCTCGTCCAGCGCCATATTCCAATAGAGGTAATCACGCCAGCTTTGCGGGGCATTGCGGATCCCGATGGTGATCGTGACCACGGGGCTCCACCGAGGCTTGACGGGTCTCTTGACGAGTTTCATACCGGCTTCCTCGGGCGTCCGGCCGCTTTTGCGGTTGTTGCAGCGCCAGCAGGCCGTCACGATGTTTTCCCAGGTCTTCTTGCCGCCTTTGGCGATGGGTACGACATGATCGAAGGTCAACTCCTCCGTCCGAAATTTCACGCAGCAGTACTGGCAGGTGTAACCGTCGCGGGTGAAGATGTTGATGCGCGAAAACTTGACGGCACGGTGGCTGTCCTTGAGCTTGACCATCTTGAGCAGCCGCATGACCGACGGCAACTTGAAGGTGATCGAGACGCCGCGCACGTCCCGATCATAGAACTCGAGCACCTCGACCTTCCCTTGCCAGAGGAGCGAAATCGCCTTCTGCCAATGCACCACTCGCAACGGTTCATACGTCGCGTTGAGCAACAGGGTCAGTTCCATACAGAGTCCCTTTTCCCTCTCATAAGTGAGAGTATAGCATCCAGGTCTATGCCATACTCACCGGTTGAAATCAAGCAAGGAGCCGGTCCTCCTCCGCGCTCGCCGTCCCCGTAACCCTATCTTGACGATTACCAGATGAACGCTAAGCGTTTCCCCCTTGTTCGCCTGGAAGAACTGCCTCCGGGAACCTGTCGATCGGTCGAGACGGAATCCGGATGGGTGGCGCTTTACAATGTGCAGGGGCGGATTTATGCCACCGATGATGTGTGCCCCCACGCAGGAGGACCGCTGGGCGAGGGCGAGATGAAGGACGATTGCGTCGTGTGCCCGTGGCATGGGTGGCGGTTTAACGTGAAGACCGGACAGCGTGTGGACAATCCGGATTTCCGTGTGGCCTGTTTTGACGTGACGGTGGAGGACGGTCTGATTATGGTGGAGATTCCGCTCGACCGTCCCGGGTAGCCGTTGGCTTACGGTCCCTGCTCCATAAAACGGCAGGATGCTCGCTGCGTAGGCTATCTGACCGGGAGCGGCATCGCCGGGTTCAACGGGGCCAAATCTTCCTCCGGCATCAGGTCAATCGCCGGCATCGAGAGCGCGTTGACCTTCCTTCCCTTGAGATCCACATGCCAGGTATATTCCCGTTCAACCCAGTTCCGGCTGCCCTGCTCCCGAAACATCACCTTGACGATGTAGAGATTCTCCCCCTCCTTCTCGACCATCCATTGGCCGAGTCTGGTTTTCACACCGCGCTCCTCGCGTAGCCGTGCAAGCTCGTTGACCCCCTGCAAGATGGTCGGCGCCTGCTTCGCCCGGTGGGTCTGCACCAACGCCAACGCCTCGGCGAAGGTCGGATCGGCGAGCAGGTTCAGGTTGGGTGGTTTCACAAACCAGTAGATCGCCCCGCCGAACAGCAGCACCGCCAGCGCAACACCATGCCACAGGGCACTGCGTGACAAGCGTGGCGATGCTGTATGCGGAGCAGCGGCCGATGCGCCGGATGATGGACCCGATGTGCTTGGCTGGCTCGACGAGGCAGAACTGTCCATGCGTGTTCGCAGCGTGGTCATGCAGATCGTTTTCCGTGGAGAATAGGGATCGTCGCGATGCAAGTCAAATTGAGCAACGGATACCGAAAGGATTTCGGGGGCGCGCCCGCTGGTAATCCTACAGGGGACTGTGTTACAAACTTGTGGTTTTGATGGGCCGTTTCACGTTCGCCGTGCGCCATCTCCCGGGCAGCAGTTCCATGTTTCGAGTGACAGCGGCCAGCCGAATTGTGCGCGATGGCTGGTCATGAGGACGAAGATGTCATGAAAGTCTTTGTGTATGCGGACAACCTCAACCCATCGCAACTGAAGCGCCGGGCTCCGGAATACCAACCGGTCGGCAAGGCCTATCTTCCCGACCATACGATTCAATTTTGTCGCTGGTCCTCCCAATGGCGCTGTGGGTTGGCGAGCGTCGTGCCGTCGCCGGGTGAGCGGGTCTGGGGCATGATCGTGGAGATGACGGAAGAAGACTTAAAAAGTATGGATCAGTTCGAGGGGGATGTGCCAGAGGGTGCCTACCGGCATCTTTCGGTCACCGTGATCGATGAGCAGGAGGAGAAGCAATTGGTCACCACCCATTCGGCGCCTCCGATCGGCAAGTTCAAGCCGAAAGAACACTATCTGGATTGGGTGATGAAGGGCATCAAGCATTGGAAATTGGGCGAGGAGACCGAGGACATCTGGAAGGCTTACTCCCCCAGATAATCCTTAGCCCGGGCCCGCCCAACGGAAAATTTTCAAGCATCCCGCAGAGAAAGGATAAGATATGCCGAAGCCTCGATATCACATTCTCGTCTGCGCCAACACCAGGCCGCCTGGGCATCCAAAGCCTTCCTGTGGCTCGGCCGGATCACAACAATTGCTCATGGCCTTCAATATGGGGCTCATGCAACGAGGCATTCAACCAGGCGAGGTGTTGGTGACGGGAACAGGATGTCTTGGACCCTGCGAACAGGGTCCGACGGTCGTCGTCTACCCGACCGGCACCTGGTATGCCAAGGTCACGGAAGCGGACGTGACGACCATTCTCGATGAGCATATCGTCAAGGGTCAGCCGGTAGAAAAACTTCGGCCAGATTCGGTGTGGAGCTAGGCGACGCCCGCGACTGGTTGATCTGAATCAACCGCCCCGTCCTCCATCAGCCGGATCAGCGGGCCGGTCTTTCTTCTGATGACTCCCTCGACTCATCATGAGCATAAACAGCATGCGCCGACACGCATCGCCTGCATGGTCGTTACGTGCAGCGACAGCCGCACGCCCGAGACCGATACCAGCGGCCAACTGATCATGCGCCTGCTCAAGGATCAGGGACACGAGGTGCTGGCCTATCATCTGATCAAGGATGAACCGGCACAGATCCGATCCAAGATCGAGGAGGCCTGTGCGAATCAGCAGGTGCAGGCCATCGTGATCAACGGCGGCACCGGCATCGCCAGGCGGGATTCCACGTTCGAGGCCGTGGACGGGATGTTGGAGAAACGGCTGGACGGCTTCGGGGAAATCTTCCGTTTTCTCACTTACCAGGAGATCGGCTCGCCGGCGATCATCAGCCGCGCCACGGCTGGCATTGTGAAGGGGCGCGTGCTCTTCTCGACGCCGGGCTCGGAACATGCCGTCCGGTTGGCGATGGAGAAACTCATCCTTCCCGAACTCGGCCATCTCGTCCGCGAACTGACTAAGTAATCTCCTATCCGGTTGGCTGTCGCCGGCCTCGGCGAGAGGTACCCTTCCATTGTGTGCGGATCATCAATCGACATCATCCGTCAAGCGTCGCTCGTGGAGCTGTGATCAGCTCCTGCATCGGAGGGTGGCTTGTTCTTCTCATGAATGACGAATGACTGTTGACGAATGACCGGTCCTCCTCCGTTAGTCTTGGGTGATCTTCGGTTCCGACACCCGCTTATAAAACATCAGCAGATCCCGGACCGAGATGATACCGATGATGTCGCCTCCGCGTGTGACGCCCAGATGCCGTACGCCGAGATCGCCCATCATGTCGTGCGCGTCCTGAGCGGTGCGGACGGTCTCAATCGTTGCCACCGGTGCCGTCATAATGTCTTGGACGGTCAGCTTGTTGAGATCCTTGGTTCCGGCGATGCCGCGCCTCACGATGTCGCTGTCGGTGATAATGCCGACGATCCTGCCGCCCTTTTTCACCAAGAGCGAGCTGATGTGATCCTCCTTCATGCGTTTTGCCGCACCCTTCACGGATGTAGAGGACCCGACGGCGACTGGTTTGGAATTCATGAGCTGACCGACTGTGGACATTGCTTCCTCCTTGTTTATGATGCAAGTACGTCCGGTTGTGTTCCTGAGATGTCACCTAATCGGACTCGATATCGAGTTGCGGCTGCCCTTCAAGCTCAACCAACCTTGTCGTAGCCGAGGTACCCGGTGCTCTTGGACGGCAACGGGTCGCACGGCGGCGGCAGGAGAAGTCATCGAGAAAAGCCGGACTAGAAATTCAGCGTGCCTTCCACGACCATCACGGCGCTTCCGCCGACTTTGATGTCCTTGATCATATCGTCGTCCGATTCCACGCGGATCAGAATACGCGACGGTCGCTCCATTTCGTAACCCTGCTCCGCAATGATGTCGGTCGTCGGATTGACCTGCACCACCCCGTTTTGAACCAGGTAGGCGCCGAGCGCTCCGCTGGCGCTCCCTGTGGCGGGATCCTCCACGATGCCGATGGTCGGAGCAAAGACGCGGGTGTGTACGGTGGAGCGCGGCTCGACCGTCACCGTCGTGAAGACCAGCATGGCGTTGGCGCCGAACCGATCGCACAGCTCCGCGATGGCCTGCGGATGAGGGGTGATCGAATCGACGGCCGTGAGCGTCCGCATCGGCACGATCAGCGTCGGAAGGCCGGTGGACACGATCTCGATTGGAAACTTGGTTGCGGCGATCGCCGATTTGGCGACGCCCAAGGCCTGCGCGATCTCGAACTGATCCCGCACCTCCTTGACACGTCCCAAAAACTGAGGCTGCGGTTGAGACATGATGACGCGGAGAATCTCATCGTCTGCGGAATAGATCTCGACCTGAAAGAGACCCAAATTACATTCCTGCAGCACACGCGTGCAGGGTTCCTTCAGAGGAATACGCTTGAGCAACGCCAGGAGATGGAAAGTTCCGACGACGGGATGCCCGGCAAAGGGGATCTCCTGCGTCGGCGTGAAGATACGCAGTTTGGCGACCGCCGCCGGATCGGTGGGCGGAAAGACAAACACGGTTTCCGACAGATTCATCTCTCGCGCGATCCGCTGCAAGACGCGATCATCCAGACCGACGGCATCGGGCACGACCGCTACCGGATTGCCGCCGAACGGACGGTCGGAAAAGACGTCGGCTTGATAGAACTTGAGAGATCTTGGCTCGCCGGGCATGCGTGTCTGTACTGTAGGTTCCGGACGCGGTCTTGTCAACGCGGAAAGGCGAACACGGCCGGATCAGGCTGGAATCGGAAGCGTCTCGTACTGCTGCGTCATGGGATTGTTCAGATAGTCTTCCACATAGGTCTTGAGCAATCCGTTCCGATAGAGGAGCCGATTCGCGAACTGAGTGTTGATCTTATGCAAGACCTTCACCCGCACGCCGGTTTTCTGCATGAATTGTCCGAGCGTCACTCCGGTGATATCCGTGTCGTCCCCTCGCCCGGATTGCATCACGCACTTCGGAATGTGGAGCACCTTTTCCGCCGTGATTCGGCGGGCGATGTCGTCGAAGGTCAGCAGCACGGTACAGTCGGAGTCGCCTCCGAGGGTGGCATTCGGCACATAGAGGAAACGCGCGCGGTTCTTGCGGTACATCGAGAGAATCCGATGCACGCTCTTGGCGACGACGACGGTGTCCTTCTTCTCCAGTTCCAGGGCATCGAACATGCTCACGATGCGTCGGCGGTTGAGAAACGCCGTGATATAGGCCTCAGTGTGGATCGTGGTCGAATTCGGGAGGCCCATGTCATAAATGCGGCGGGCTTCATCGGGTAGCCTGTCCCGACCCTGTCGCATGAGCGCGCAGGTGTCCGGCTTGACGCCTTTGACGGGGGTGAGGCACCCCATCCAGAGCACGCAAGAGCGATTCACCGCCGAGATGTGGCGGGCATCCTCGGACATCGTACGGTGATCAAAGGAGTAGAAATTGGCCGACGAGACCGCGGGCCCATCCAGCACCTTCATCAGGTGCTTGATCGAAGGTGCGTGGGGCATCAGGCGTTGCCGGTACTCGCTCAACGTGATGACCGACAGCTCGAAGTTGATCCGTCCCGGATACCGCGCCGCCAGCTGATGTAGTTTCGGCACCTTTACATAACCCACCGTAAAGAACGAGATGTTCTTGTCCGTGGAGGTGAGAAAGTCCTCGACCCATTCCATCGCCTTGGGATGGAGAAACAGATCGGTCCATTCCATGTATTCGTTGCCGCCGAGACACCAAAACTGCATCGGGTCGGTCGGTTGCTTGTTGAGGTAATCGATGATGAACTTCCAGTCCGCGTCCGTCGTCTTGGGCGGATCAAGCGTTTCGCGGTAGGAGTGGTCGATCTCATAGCAGAACTCGCATTTGACCGGACAGGCCTTGCCGAGGCTGATGGGAATCTTCCCTCCCTCCAATTCCCGAATCAGGACCTCGCGGTAGTCCTTGTTCCTGAAGATGGGAGGAGCCTGCAGAATCGGCAGTTCGGTTGGCATGGCAAAGATCAGCGGATTGACAGGGTGAACATCCCTTTGACAGACTGACTCATGGTGACCGATGACCCCGACGATGATCTCGCACGGGCTCTCGAACTCTTCGGGCTCGCCCCGCCGCTGACGGCCAAGCAGCTCACCTACAAACGCCGGGAGCTGCTCCATTTGTGGTATCCGGCGCGTTACGCCAATCTCACCAACAGCCCAAGGAAGTACATGCAGATGTACAAGCAGGCGGAGGAAATGACCAAACAGATTGAAGCGGCCTATCAGCTCTTATCAAGCCGATTCGATCCGCAGTAGCCGACCTGCCGGCGCTTATTCTCCCGCGCCGTGGCTCATCACTCGGCTCAGCGTTTCCTTCCCCTCCTCGTTCTCACCGACCGAAACCGGCCAAGTCACCAATCCCGATACGCGATCGGATGCCCCCACCGTCTGCCGCTGCGCATAAATCTGCGGCAGTTTGTTTGTGCCGAACTTGGAGATGTAGAGGAACACATGCTCGCGCGCGTTCACGCGCACGGCCCAGGGCTGGAAATCGTTTCGATAGAATTCCTCGCAGAGCTGCATCGCATCGAGGCACGAAATTCCCACCGGTTCGTTCAGCGTGTAGTAATAGTCCAGCGGAAGGTCGTATTCCTCCTGCTTGTGGATCGTGATACCGAACTTCTCGGGATTGCGCACCATCGCCGTGTGCCGGTAGGCCACAAAGTAGAACAGCTCGACTGAATGGATCACCGGCTGGTTGTCGAGCACGAACTGCCTGGTCTCCAGCGCCTCTTCGCGCGTCTCACCGGGGAAGCCGTAGAAGGCCATGACATGGTTCCAGATGCCCGCCTTCGCCGCCAGATGCAGATTCCTCTCGATGACGCTCTTCTTGGCATGCTTGTCCATGAGGTTCAGGACACGTTCATTCGCCGACTCCATGCCGTAATAGAGCGTGCAGCATCCGGCCTTCGCGGCAAGGTCCCAGATCGCCTGGTCCTGGAGCGTCTCCTCAAAGCGGATCAAGGTCGTCCATCTGATTCCCACATCCTGATCCACGAGCAACTGCGATACCTTCTTGAACAACGCGGGCGGATAAGACTCATCGGCGAACAGGAAGTGCCGGCACCGATATTTGTCGCGCAGCGCCTTCACCTGCTCCACGACGAGTGCAGCCGTCATCCCTCGGTACTGATCGAAATAGCCCTGGCCGTGGTCGCAGAACGTACAGCGACCCCAATAGCAGCCGCGCGTCGCGAGATAGGGAATGATCCGCTCCGGTACGAAATAGAGGTCGAGCGGGAGGCCGTCGAAGTCCGGAATCGGCAACGCCGTCGTCTTCTCGGTGTAGATTTCCCGATTCTGGTGAATGCCCGCCACGGTCCGGTACATCAGATTGGGTACCGTCGCAAGGTCACGCTGGCCGTTCAACGCTTCGATGAGCCAAAGCAGGGCATGTTCCCCTTCATAGAGGATGGCCGAATCAAAGACGTCCGTGAACAGCCTCGTATGTTTCGGCAACTCTTCCTGGAGCCTGGTGATGACGTTGCCGCCGACCACCACGTGCACGTGCGGGAATGTCTCCTTGATCATCTTGCAGAACGTCAGTCCCGCAATCAATTGCATCTGCGTCCCGATCGACACGCCGACCACGTCGGGCTTCTCCTTGCTCACCGACGGCAGCACGAGCTGATGACAGATATCGCGGTAGACATTCACTTGCTCGTCGTCCAAACACGCGAAGACTTCTTTCGAAACGCCCGGCCTGTAGCCCAGATTGCTTTCCATTGGATAGAACACCAACGAGGCGGGGAAATAGGCGGCGGAGATGTACTGCATCACCTCGCGGAACGTGTTGAGCGCCCGTTCGAGCCCGTCGGCCTCGTAAAAGAGCTCGCTGCGGACAACGTGCTTCGCCTCCTCGGCGCGTGCCGCAAGATCGAAGACGTCGATCGCCATGAGTTGTTCCAGCACGGATAGCTGGCCGGCCTCCTGGTCCGTCAGTTCTCCCCGCTTCGCTTTCATCTGCAGAGCCTTGAACTGCATGGTCTGTCGGGCTCGGACCCAGACCATGAACTCGGTCGTAAAGAAGTGATCGTACATCTCGATATTGATGTCCCGCTGGACGACGGTGTGGCCGGCTTGGCGAAGCACGGCGGTCAGGCTCGGCAGCGCGAGGTAGGGCGCGGTCGGCACCCACTCGGGAGGAAACAGCAGCATGACCTTCGACTGCTTCCGTGCCTCCTTGGCCAATGGGGCGAGGCCGTCGATTTGAATGAAGCCGCCTGTGCTCATCTCGTCATCCGTCCAACGTCAATCGTCATCCGTGAAACATGCCCTGCACTCAGCACCCAGCACGTTGCGAGATCACATCTTCCCCGCCAGCGTCGGCGTATGGCCCAGAGTCTTCGCCGCCTGGTATTGCAGATGCGGCAACTTCTTCAGCCCGAACCGGCAAATATAAAGGAAAATATACTCCCGGACATAGAGGCGCAGGTCCCATCCAGCGTAATGATTTCGTTCGAATTCCTGGAACACCCGTTCCGCCTCTTCGATGCTCAACCCTTCCTTCACGGTGAAGTAATAGTCGAGCGCCAGATCCCAATCCGGATTCTTGTAGGGCGTCACGCCCCATCGTTCCGGATGCTTGGCCACGGGGTTGTGTCGGCCGAGATCGAACGTGCCGAAACCCAGCGAATGGACATGGTCCTTGTTCTGCTCCAGGAACTGCACTGACTGCCAGGCTTCCTCTCTCGTTTCTCCCGGAAAGCCGAAGAAACCCATACAGTGGTTCCAGATGCCCGCCTCCGCCGTGTACTTGAGATGCCTGGCCATCACTTCCGTCGTCGTGGCCTTGTCCATCAGCTTGAGCACCCGCTCGTTGCCCGACTCGTACCCGAAGTGGAGATAGCGGCAGCCGGAGTTCTTCGCGTCTTCCCAGACGCCCTCCTCCAAGAGACTCTTCTCGAACCGCATATGGGTCGTCCAGAAGATGTCCATCTTGTTCTCGATGAGGCCGCGCGCGAGCTTGCGGAAAAGGGCCGGCGGATAGGATTCGTCGGTAAAGTGGAAATGTCGGGCGCCGTATTTGTCTTTGAGGTGCTGGATGTCCGCCAGCACGTCCTGGATTTTCTTCGACCGGTAGCCGGCCGTGTACCCTTCGCCGTGGTCGCAGAACTCACAGCGGCCCCAGTAACAGCCGCGCGTCGCGAGGTACGGCAATATCTTGGTCGGCGTGAAATATGTCTCTAGTGGCAACCCGTCGAAATCGGGAGGCGGCAGCGCGGCCATGTCTTCGGCATAGCTGGTGGTCGAGACATGCACACCCTGGTCGTCCTTGTAGATGGTATTGGGGACGTCGGAAAGATCTCTCTTGGCACCCACCGCTTCGACCAGTTGTACGAACGCCGTCTCCCCTTCATACACCACCACGCTGTCGAAATATTGGAACAGCGGCGACTCGGGCAGCACGTCCCGGAGGCGCGTGACCGTGTTGCCGCCGATCGTCACATGAATCTGAGGGAACTGTTTCTTGATCAGGGCGCAGAACGTCATCGAGGAGAAGATTTGCTGCTGGAGCACGATGGAGATACCGACCACGTCAGGCTGATGCTCCTCGATTGCCGGCTTGACGAGATGCTCGAACACGTCGCGGTAGATGTTGACCTGTTCGTCCTCCACCGCGTCCATGATTTCGGTCGAGACATAGGGCTTGTAGGAGAGATCCGTCTCCATCGGCGGCATGCAAATTCGGGCCGGCGAATAGACCAGCGAGATGACCTGCGTGACTTCACGGAAAACTTGAATGGCCGATTCCAACTTATCGATATCGTAGAAGTTATCTTCCTCTCTCACGATGCGCTTGGCCTGCTCGGCCTTCTTGATCAGCTCGTCGATCCGCTGCCGAGTCACATCGCACAGCGCCACCTGGACATCCGTCTCCCACTCGGCCAACTCGCGTTTTCTGGAGAGCTTGCGAAACCGGTCCAACTGTTGGGGCACCCGGCGGAGGACCTTCTTCAGGAAGCTTTCGCTGAAATACCAGTCCCACATCTCGAGGTTGACGTCTTTTTGGACGACGGTGTGGCCGGCTTGGCGGAGGACGGAGGTGAGGGAGGGAAGGCTCAGGTACGGTTCGGAGGGAAACCAGTCGGGAGGGAAGATCAACATGACCTTCATCTTCCGACCGTTGGCCTGGAGGGAGGTCCGGCGATGGAGCTGGATCAGCTCCTTGGAGGCACGATCGCCCTTGGAATACTCAACACGCATATCATGCCCGCTGCCTTGCGGCGGTGGCAGGCGTATCCAAAATGAAGGATGAGATCATGAGGTCTGTCGCATTGTAAGCTGGCGTGTTTTTAGGGGTCAAGGCCGGAACTTCGGGGCGATCCATGTGAAGGGGTTTCCCTCAAAGAGTCGGGTTGAGCGACCGAGATCACCGCGTGGGCTTGCCTGGAGCAGGAGCCGGAGGGGCCGGTCTCGAGATAAGTTCCTCGAAATACTGCTCTAGAAGAGCCTGCCGGTCGGATTCCACCAGAACGAGCTGCCGCTGGTCGAAGGTATTGGCGCAGTATAGATAAGACAGAGCCCCGCTCCGTCCCAGCTCGATGTGGAGATGGCGTCCGTCAGGGAGCGGCGAATCATACTCCTTGATCCGGAGCTTTTCAGCCAGTTCGTTCCACAGCAACTGGGCGGCGGCCGTGTGGTTCTCGTAGAGGGGCACCAGGGAGGGGTCATCCTCCAATCCGCGACTGGCCAAGGATGCTTCAAGCCGTTCCAGGTGGTCGGGTGTGATCGAATCGGCCGAGGTCAGGGCGTGGGGTAAGGAGCCGTGCAGATCGTCGTCCGGTCCCGGCAATCCCACCCACAGCCCGCTGGTGCCGCTCGCACGAGTGAAGTAAAGGTAGCGAAGCAGGTCGGATCGTCCCCATTCGAGGTGGCCGGACGAGATCTCGGGCAGATTCAACGAGCGGGATCCTGTAGCACGACGATGAGGAAGGCGAGACCAGACGGATTCGGCTGCCGCGCTCCGGCAGATGAAATGATGATCGCCGTCGGTTCGCTCGGGTCCTTCGTCCCAGGGGTGGCACCTCGCATCATCGGCATGCCGACTCAAGACAAACAGCGGCCCATCTTCTGTCGGTTCTTCGACCGACAGGTATTGGAGCGGGAGCGGCGGTTGCTCTAAGGCGAACCCGCGGGCGGCCAGGGCGCGTTGCAAGACGATACGCCGGCCAAGGTGGCGGGCCTTTTCAAACAGCAACAACCGGCCAGACTGATCCAGGATGGAGGCAAGCCAGTTCAACCGGGGGCCCAACCCGGTTCTGGTTTCGAACGTCTGTTGCATCGCCGGGTCAACCTTCCGTGCGAAGGTATCCCACGACCGGCTTGGCAGGCCTGGGTCCTGTTCAGACTGAAACAGCGAGTGGCTGGAGACGATCGTGTCGTACGAGCCGGTGGGTGGCTCCCGGTCCGGGTCGAGTAAACGGAAGGTCAGATTTTTCAGGCCCAGGGCGGCGGTTCGTTCGCGGGCCACGGCAATGGAACCGGGCGATCGGTCCAATCCAACGAACAGCACCGAAGGATGCCGCCTGGCGTAGAGCGTCGTCAGGATGCCCAGACCGCAGCCGAAGTCCAACACGTGCTGCGACCGTTCGAAATACGGCAACATGGCGGCGCCGATGGTCAGATAATAGTCGAAGCGCTGACTATAGAGCACGGGGTAGATGCGGGGCTGCGCCGCAAACTCATAGAAGGCCAGGTCCGGCTCCGCCTTGCAGGGATTTCGGCGGCGGACTTCGGCGAGCAGGTTCAGTTGATGTAGATCCGCGGGTTGGAGGCGTTCACGCTGCCAGCGTTCATAGTCGCGGTCGGATACGAACGGACGGAGGTCCCACCAGAACAGATGGTCCGCAATGACTTCCTGCAGCTCTGTGCCGGTCACAGTGGCATGAATCGTCAAACGTCATTCGTCAAGCGCGAAAACGGACACACTACTCGTGAACGGTCGGATGTGAGCACTCAAAATCTGCATGGGCGGGCCGATCTTTCGTCTCAGATCGCACGGAAGCGAAATCAAAAGCGCTTCAACATGATGGCATCTTCGTAGGCCGTCGGAACCGGATGCGGCTGTCGTAATTGGCCGCTGCCGAGCACGACGTATTTGAGAGTGGTTAAGCCCTCAAGACCGATGGGGCCCCTGGCATGCAACCGTGACGAGCTGAGCCCGACATCGCCGCCCAATCCGAACTCTTCGCCGCCGTGCAATCGCGACGAGGCGTTGACCAGCACCGCTGCCGCGTCCACCTCGCGGATGAACCGCATGGCATGAGCATAGTCGCGCGTCGCGATCGCAACGGTATGGCCGGTTCCGTACTGCGCGATATGTGCCAGGGCTTCGTCCAGATCCTTCACCATCTTGACCGCGAGGGTCGGCGAAACAAATTGCCTGCCCCAATCCCCCTCCGCAGCAGGGACCAGGTTCCGGTATTGCGGCAGTTGTTGAGCCCCGATCATGGCGACCGTCTTGGGACATCCGAGGACGTCCACGTGGAATTCATCCAACAGCCGACGGATCAGAGCCGGGAGGAACTGACGCGCGATGTTTTGCTGGACCAGGACCGTATCGACAGAACTGGGCTCCGAAGGCTGCTGGGCCTTCGCGTTGACGATGAGGTTCTGCGCCATCGGAATGTCCACGTCGCCGTCGATGTACAGATGATTGACCGCCCCGTCATGGCAGAGAATCGGAAGTCGGGACGTCTCGGCCACGGCCTTGCGGAGTCCCGCTCCCCCGCGCACGATCAGCGCATCGATCTGTTGCCGGGTGGCGCGCATCAGTTCCAGGGCCACGTCCTTTTCGGGTCGATCGATCAGGGTGAGGGCCGCCGCCGGAATCCGGTGCTTCTCCCCTGCTTCCCGCAACAGGGCCGCCAACGCCTTGTGGGTGGCGGCCCACTCGGGCGCGCCGCGAAACATCGACACGTTGCCGGCCTTGAAGCAGAGCGCCAGGATCTCCATAGTGGTATTGGGGTTCAACTCCGAGATGATCCCGAGCACCCCGATGGGGACTCGGACTCGCCGGACCTGCATGCCGTTTGGCCGCTCCGTCTGTTCGACCACCTGACCCACCGGATCGTCGAGGTCCGCCACCCGCTGCATCCGGTCGGCCATCAGCTTCAGGTCATCCTCCGTGAGCCTGACGCGATTCACCGCCGCCTTGACCCGGTCCTTATCCTTCTCGCCTTCGAGGCTCTTGCCGACGGCCAAGACATCTGCCCGGTTGGCGGCCAAGAGGTCTTCGGTTCGATCGGCGATCAGTCCGGCCACGGTCCGAAGGGTGGCTTCCTTCACCGGTCCCGAGAGCAGAGCCATGGGCGTGACGGATTCGCGCGCTTTCTTGAGGAGCGTGGAGAGATACATCTTGACGGGTACTTCAACCATGGGTCGTGACCTCTGCTGTCGAGCTGTCGGATCGCGTGGATGAATGGACGAGGGCTGAATCACCAGCCAAAGTCATGAATCGGCCGGACTATAGCACGCGGTTTTTTATCGGGTCAAAACGCCGGAAGGATGGCTTGTCCAGAGGTCGGAGATCACACTGAGGCAGTGTCGGCGCCGATCGCTTCGAGTGAGCAACCACGCTCATGGGCGCAATAAATCGCGCTGCAACTGCTCCAACTGCTTGCCGAGCCGTTCCAATTCGCTGCGGGTTCTTTCGAGGCTCTCTTCTCCGTTTTCTACGGGCGGCTCTCCCTGCTGGAGATCTTCGACCTTCTCCTGGAGACGCCGGCTTTCGGCCGCCAACACCTGGGTGACCTCGCGCTTGAACTCCTCGCCGACTGTCGGCCGGCCCCCTTCCGGCTGGTCTTGCTGCTGCTCGGCCTTGAAGGCGCGCACAACCCGGCCCAGATCCTCCGTCCGCTCCTTGAGTTCAATGGCTAATCGATCGGTGAGCGAGGACAGGCGTGCGGCCAGGGCCTTGTAGGCGACGATGAGGAGGCTCATCGCCCAGAACGTGATCGTGCCGAACATCCGATTCGTCAGAGCGACGGACTCGGACGACAACGGAGGGGACAGGATGTAGCCGAGCAGGACCAATAGGGTGGACAGGCCGGCCACGACCAACGGGGCATAGAGATAGGCCGTCCAATAGGTGACCCCGATAGGAATCATATAGAGGAGCCAAGGCGTAAACCCCAGGCCCATCCGCATATCAAGAAAGAAGATCCCGCCGAGCAGGATCAGGATCGTCAAGTGAAAGCCAGCCTGTTGGCGATTCATGAATGGGTTTGCAGTCGAGTTGGCATGCCAGGCCTTCCGCGAGACCGGGACCGTCTGACCGTCGAAGCCATACGCTTCGCGGCCGATGGCAGGGACTTGTTCCCTAATCAGAGCGACTCCCGCGGTGCGGCATGGATTAGGACAGGGCTAGGAATAATGAGGAATCGAGGGCATTGTACCGGTTCCGCACAAAATGGTCAAAAGGGTCGGGGCTTGAGTCGTACCGAAGCCCGCTGCTAGAGTCGGACGATCATTCATCACGGATATAGGTAGTCAAACCGGAAGAGGTGTCTATGGCAGTCGCGTCGGTGATGCTCCCCCTCGGAACCATCGCTCCCCCGTTCGCATTGCGGGATGTCGTGAGCGGTCGAACGTATTCGCTCGACTCGTTCGGCAAAAAAGAGGCGTTGTTGGTGATGTTCCTCTGCCGGCATTGCCCCTACGTGCAGCATGTTCAGGAGGAACTCGGCAGGCTTGGACGGGACTATGCGGAGACCGGCCTGGGCATGGTCGGCATCAGCAGCAACGATCCCGCGGCCTATCCCGACGACGCGCCGGCTCAGCTTAAGGAATTGGCGGAACGCCTCGCTTGGCGGTTTCCGTTCTGTTTCGACGAGAGTCAGGAGGTCGCCAAGGCCTACAGGGCCGCCTGCACACCGGACTTTTACCTATTTGACGGGCAGCGGCGGTTGGTCTACCGAGGACAGCTTGACGATAGCCGACCCGGCAACAACAAGCCCGTCACCGGCCGTGATCTGCGCGCGGCAATCGGTTCGGTGCTCGCGGGCCGACCCGTCGAGGCCAACCAGCAACCCAGCATCGGCTGCAGCATCAAATGGAAGCCGGGCAACGCACCGATCTAGCCCGCATTATTCATGAACGCTGCTGGAGTCCGCTCATGGCCGGATCCGAATGCCGTGTAACCAGCGAATGCGATATCAATGGTCGCAGTAATCCCTATCGCTCTCGCCATGACGCATAAGGCCAACATCGGCGACGGCGCCCAGCGCCGTCCTTCTCGTGCGGCTGTCAGGTGCTTAGTACGGCGGGTCACGCACCGCCACCTGTGCTCGTCCGCAGCATGACCCCTATGTACGTATCCTTGTCCTCGTCCTGGAACACGATATGCTGCCTGGTCATCTCGACCTTCTCGATGCCCCACTGCTTCCGCATCACATGCGAGGGCGTGTTCGAGACGATGAAGGACTCGAGGACGATGGAGGGATCGTCCAGTCGTTGCTCGATCTCTTTCACAGTTTTGTAGAAGCTGATCTTCGGGTCCTGCAGGCCCACGCTCCGTATGCCTTTGGGATCCACGAAGGCCACGCGCTGGCTCGTGGCGGCGAGCTGCCAGACAATGAAATCCGGGTGGAAGTTGCCGGCCTCGAAGAACCCGACGCCGCGTCCCTTGCTCAAGTTG